>JAJYXR010000024.1 GCA_021801795.1 Actinomycetes bacterium | reverse complement strand
GATGCCCTTGACGATGCGTGCCAGCACCCTCTCGGCCGATGGATCGGCCCACTCCCGCCCCCAGGATGACCAGAGCACCACCTCCAGGTGCTCACGCCTGGCTGCCAGGAGCGTGGAACCGGTCACGACACCATAGGGAGGTCTGAACCAACGCGGGGTGATGCCAGCCGCGCGGAGGCTCCCGGTCGCCGACGCCAGGTCGCGAAGGACCCAGGCGGGGCTTCTCAGCAGGTGGGGGCGGTGGGAGTAACCGTGGGTTCCCACTGCGTGGCCACGATGCTGGATCTCGCGAACGAGCCCAGGAGCCCGGTCCACCATGGCGCCGAGGCAGAAGAAGGTGGCGCAGAGGCCGAGCTCGTCCAGGCGGTCGAGGATCATCGGGGTGGACTCCTCGGAGGGGCCGTCGTCGAAGGTGATGGCCACCGTGCCCCTGCCGGTCCGTGCATGCGGACGGTCGGGTCCTCTCCAGCGGCAGATGCCGGGTAGCTCCCGTGCCCCAGTCCAGGAGCCGAGCACGAGCGCGCTTGGCAGGAGATGCCAGGCAGCCACTGCACCCCCGGCTGCCGTCGCCTGCCGGAGGTGCCTTGCCGCTGCCACGCCAGCCAGCCTAGTGGCAGCCCTGACGAGAACCACTACAGGCCACATCTGCCGTGGCGTCGGGTACGTTCGCCAGGCAGGCTAAGAGCGCCGGTATCTCCGTCGGCCCCTGAGTGCATATGCAGCGAGCGGATATGTTCCTGGCCAGGCGCTCGAGGTGCGTGCCCGGGCATTCGCTTCGAGCGGAGGGAGTGGGATTCGAACCCACGAGCCTTTTGGGCCGCCGGTTTTCAAGACCGGTGCATTCGTCCGCTCTGCCATCCCTCCAGTTCCTCGGCCCAGGCTAACCACATATGCCGTGGCTGCCAGCACGAGCTGCCAGCACGAGCTGCCTGGGCAGCCTATTTGCTATAAAGATGATCGACTAACTAATATTTACGCCATGGCCGTCAAGTCTGCGCTCTCGAAGGTAGTCGGTTTCCCTAACCCGGTGAACGAGGTGGCTTCCCGCATGGTGGCAGCCGTCGTCGTCCTGGCCTGCGTGGCAGCCATCGTGTTCGGTGAGCCGTGGATACTCCTGCCGCTCGCCTACGGGTTCTGGGCGAGGACCATCACGGGACCGACCCTCAGCCCTCTGGGGATGCTGGCATCGCGGGTGGTGGCTCCGCGGCTAGCCAAGGAGCGCCCGGTGGCCGGACCGCCCAAGCGCTTTGCCCAGGCGATGGGCACGGCATTCTCCACGACCGCGGTGGTGCTGTGGTTCGGCTTCGGTCTGCACACCGCGGCCTGGGTCGTGATCGGCCTGCTCGGAGCCGCGGCCTTCTTCGAGGCTGCCTTCAGGTTCTGCCTCGGGTGCAAGATCTTCGGCTTGCTGATGCGGGCGGGGATCATCCCCGAGGAAGTCTGCGCGGAGTGTGCGAACATCACTCTCAGGCATCCCGAGCTAGTCGGCCCTGCCTCTTAGCCGGGCGGAAGGGCAGGCTGCGAAAGGCCAGCCGGGAGGAAGGCCGTTATCACCGTCTGGGCCAGGGTTGACATCGTTCCCAGGGCTGAAGCTCGGGGCTCGCGATCTGGTCAGAGCCCGAGCATGGCTGAGCACGCCGGCCACGAGGACCATCCGCCGCTCTCGTAGAGCCTGGTGGCTGCCTGATCCTGGAGGCTCGGTGGTGCCGACGACGGCAGGCCCGGGTATCCGAGGCCCTGCCAGGTGGCCAGGGAGAACTGGTAGGCGCCGTAGTAGCCGTTGCCGGTGTCGGCGCCATAGTTTCCGCCGGACTCACACGCGCGCAGGCGCGCCAGATCACCGGCCAGACCTCCTCCGCCGGTGGCGGTCACCACCGAGAGCGACACGCTGGATGGAAGACCGCTGGCGGCGGCCTGGGCTCTGGCGGCGGCCTGGGCTCTGGCGGCGGCCTGGGCTCTGGCGGCGGCCTGGGCTCTGGCGGCGGCCTGGGCTCTGGCGGCGGCCTGGGCTCTGGCGAGAAGGGCGTTCTCGGCCACGAGGGTCGACTCCAGGACCTGGCGGCGGCTGGAGAGCGCGTCCAGGGCGCTGGACGCGGCGTAGAGAGCAGAGCGATCGGCCTGCTCGGAGCTGGCGAGGCCGGCGATGGCCGAGGTGAGGGCCGATATGGCTCCGGTCTGGTTCCCAGTGGCGACGTTCAGGTACTCGTCGCGGGCCGCCATGCGATTCGGCCTGCCCGAGAAGAGGCCAAGCGAGCTGTCCAGTGTTCCCCCGGTGGTGTACTGGCTGATGGCGATCCGGTAGACGGCCAGGCGTGCCTGGGCCAGGCGTGCCTGGGCCGCAGCCAGGGCTGCGTCGGCTCCGGCTAGAGCCACCCGCGCACTCGCGACGCGCGCAGTGTCCGCTTCATAGGCGAGCGAGACGCCGTGCAGCTCGCGTCCGGTACTAAGGATCTGGGACTCGAGGCTGCCGGGGCCTGCTGACTGGCTCTGAGAGACTGGCGCGCCGGCCCAGGCCGTGCCAGCCGACCATGTCGGCAGGGCAAGGGACAGAGCTACCACGCAGGCTCCGAGGAGGCGCCGTGGCCTCCCATGCAGGAGCCCGGAAGCAGCAGCGGTGGGACGATCCCCGCCAGCAGCTGTCACAGAATCGAAACGCTAGCGTGCAGCTAGCGCCCGAGCAACCGGTGCATCAGCTCGCTGGCGAGCACCTGGATCTCCCTGGCACATGCTGCGTAGGCCGCTTCATCCTGCCCCGCCGGGTCAGCCACCTCCCCCTCTATGCCCGGGTCCAGCTCTGCGAGCCTGAGGCGGGCGACACGGCTGGTTAGGGGGAGGGTGGAGGGGTCCAGATGCATCGCCAGGTAGGGAAGGGTGGCGGTTCTAGGAGCCGCCTGGGGGTGGCGGCTACGCACGTAGCGGACATGGTCTGGCTCCATCACCACCACGAGGTCCGCTGCCTGCAGGGATGGTTCGTCCAGCTGGCTGCTCCTGTGGGCAGGTTCAGGGGCGCTCAAGCCGATCAGGGCCAGGGCGTCACGGGTACGGGAGCTGATCGGTTGACCGTCTACCGCATGGGTGCCAGCGGTCTCCACCTCGACACGGGTCCCCGAGCTTCCTGCTACCGTGCCCATTACCACACCGGCGATGACCGAGCGGGCGGCGTTCCCCGTGCAGACTACGAGTAGCCTGGGGATGACCAGATCATTGGTGGCCCTGCCGTCGTCATGCTCGGCCGGCGGCATGGTCACCTAGCCGGCCTCAGGGGACGTGCTCAGGGGACGTGGACTCCTGAGACCGCCCTTGCGATGATCAGGCGCTGTATCTCCGAGGTTCCCTCGAAGATGGTGTAGATCTTCGAGTCACGGTGCCAGCGCTCCACGGGGTACTCGCGCACGTATCCATAGCCGCCCATTATCTGGATGGCCTGCTCCGTCACCCAGACGGCGGTCTCCCCTGCGAAGAGCTTGGACATAGATCCCTCACCGGCCTCGAAGGGCTTGGAGTTCCGACCCATCCAGGCTGCACGCCAGACGAGCAGCCTGGAGGCGTCTATCCGGGTCTTCATGTCGGCGAGCTTGAAGGCGATGCCCTGGTTCTCGATGATCGCCCTTCCGAAGGCCCGGCGCTCCTTCGCGTAGTCGAGAGCGTACTCGTAGGCAGCTCGGGCAATGCCGAGGGCCTGTGCGCCCACCGAGGGCCTGGAGGCCTCGAAGGTAGCCATGGCGGCCTGGGAGCTGGATTTCTTCCCCTCCCTGACGGCTGCGAGCTTGGCATCGAGCTTCTCCTTGCCGCCGAGCAGGCAGGAACCCGGGACCCTCACCTCGTCCAGCACCACCTCTGCGGTGTGAGACGCGCGGATGCCCATCTTCTTGAACTTCTGTCCCATGCTCAGGCCCTTGGTGCCCGGGGGCACGATGAAGCTGGCCTGACCGCGCGCTCCTAGCTCGGGATCCACCGAGGCCACGACCACATGCAGGTCGGCTATGCCGCCGTTCGTGATCCAGGTCTTCGTCCCGTTCAGCACCCACTCGTCCTTAGCCTGGTCGTATACCGCCCTCGTCTTCAGTGAGCTCACGTCCGACCCGGCGTCAGGCTCCGAGACGCAGAAGGCTGCCATCTGGATCTTCTCGGGCGTGCCGAAGCACTGAGGTCCCCATTCGAGCAGCTGCTCCGGGGTCCCGTTCGCCGCTATGCCAGCCAGGCCGAGAGTGCTGCCGAGGATGGCGAGCGCGATCCCCGCGTCTCCCCAGGCGAGCTCCTCGTTGGCGATCGGGAGCAGGAGTCCCGACTCATCGAAGAAGCACTGGGTGATGAAGTCGAAGGAGTAGAGGCCGACCTTCGCTGCTTCCTCGATGATTGGCCACGGCGTCTCCTCGCGCTCGTCCCACTCGTGGCCTGCAGGGCGCACGACGCTCTCTGCGAAGTCGTGGACCCACTTCTGGATCTGGATCTGGTCCTCGTTAAGGTCCAGTGAGAACGTCGACACGCTACCCCCTTCCCCCGGAGACCTCCACGGTCCTCCAGGATTGGTTCCGGGCCACGCTCGGTCCCGGTCCGGTTCAGTTACCTAAGGGTAACCCAGTTGGACCGCCAGATCAAGCCGCGTTGGTAGAACCAGGGATAACCGCTGCTCTAGCCCACGGGGTGCTGCTCTAGCCCACGGGGCGGACGTCTACAGCCTGCAGTCCCTTAGGACCTTCCTTCAGCTCGAACTCCACCTGCTGGCCCTCTTCTAGGGTGCGGTAGCCGTTCATCTGGATGGCGGAGTGATGGACGAACACGTCCACACCGCCATCTGGCTGGGCTATGAAGCCGTAGCCCTTCTCTGCGTTGAACCACTTGATAGTTCCCTGCGGCACTGAGGTACTCCCCTCTTAATGAACACTGAACCTTCGGGGACACCTCCGAACGACCGGTCGGGCATTAGTGCCCTTCCGAGAGCGCCTCGGGCCTCCTCCGCACGGAACGCTAGCAGCAATGCGGCCCCGTCGCGCCATTGCCACCGGTGGGGCCTTCCCGGCCAGCCCGCGACAGGGCTGGACGGCCTCGTCGGGGCTCGGGGACCAGCGGTCGGCGACCGGCACCGCCTGACTGTTCCCGATGGCTGAATCCAGTGCCCGGGGGCGCTCTGCAGCTAACTCTTGGCAGGCGCAGCCGGGTCAACTAGCGCCGGGGCGGTCGGAGCGGCGCAGGCGGGTCCCTTCCTGGGAGTCCTCCACGGTCCAGCCGAGCTCCGCCAGCTGCTCACGCAGCTCGTCGGCCCGCTGGAAGTCCCGCCTGGCCCTAGCCTGGTCACGTTCTGCGGCCAGGCCAGCGCTGAGGGCGTCTACCTCCTGCGATCCTGGGCTCAGCTCCAGGCCGAGAGCGCTGCAGAGATCCTGGGCGGTGCTGGCCAGGATCTCTGCGCCGGTTCCATCCCCGGCGTCGGCAGCTGCGTTCGCAGCACGAGCCAGCTCGAAGATCCCTGCGAGGGCCCCTGGGGTGTCGAGGTCGTCGTCCATGTGCCCGACGAACCGCTCGACGTAGGACGCGGCAGCTTCGAGAGCCGTGCCCGCGCCGGGGACATCCGGGCGCTGGCGCCCCATCCTGGAGACGCCATGTGGCGCTGTGGCTGGTCGGGGGCCACCGGGTGGGCCGCCGGCTAGCCCGAACCGGCGGGCGATCCCATCGAGCCTGGCAAGAGCCTCCTCGGCATCGGCGACGGTCCTCGGGGTGACCTCTATGGGGGACCGGTAGTGCGACCGGAGCACGAGGAGCCGGTAGGCACGCGCGTCGGTGCGGGCCAGGAGGTCGTCGAGTGAGGTGAAGTTACCGAGCGACTTGGACATCTTCTCCCCCCCCACCTCCACCCAGCCGTTGTGGACCCAGTGGCGTGCGAACCTGCGTCCGAGTGCGACTGCCTGCGCGCGCTCGTTCTCGTGGTGGGGAAAGATCAGGTCTATCGCACCTCCGTGTATGTCGAAGTCCTCCCCGAGGAGGCCAAGGGACATGACCACGCACTCGGTGTGCCAGCCTGGCCTTCCGGGGCCGAAGGGGGAGTCCCAGGAGGGCTCACCTGGCTTGGCGGCCTTCCACAGGGCGAAGTCGAGAGGGGAGCGCTTGGAGCTGTCGGGCTCTACTCGTGCCCCGGACCTGAGTGAGTCGAGGCTCTGGTGTCCGAGTAGCCCGTATCCGTCGACGGCCTCGACGGACAGATAGACGCCCCCGGGGCTCACGTAGGCCAATCCTCTGCCCAGGAGCTCCGAGACCAGCTCGATCATCTGGTCTACGTAGGCGGTGGCGTGGGGGGTGTGGCTGGGCCGCTTCACGCCGAGACGGTCCATGGCGTCCCACCAGGATGCCTCGAACTGCTGGGCCACCTCCGCCTCGCTGCGGTGCTCGCTGGCGGCCCTGGCGATGATCTTGTCGTCTATGTCGGTGATGTTCGAGACGTAGATCACCTCGAGCCCTCGCCACTCCAGGTAGCGCCTCAGTACGTCGAAGACCAGGGCGAAACGACCATGTCCCAGGTGAGGGGTGTCGTAGACCGTCGGACCGCATACGTAGAGCGACACCCGGCCCTCGTCGCGGAGCTCCAGAGGACGTACCTCGCCGGTTCCGGTGTCATGCAGGCGCAGCACTCGGGTACGGTAGCCCGTTCGTGGGACATGACGCGCAAATTCCGCCCGATACGCCCGAGAGGCCATCGCTCGAAGGTCTCGAGGCGAAGTGGTCTGCCCGCTGGGAGGCAGAGGGGACCTACTCCTTCGACCGGTCCGCTCCGAAGGAGCGTGTCTTCGCGATCGACACCCCGCCTCCTACGGTGTCCGGCTCCCTGCATATAGGGCACGTCTTCTCCTATACCCATACCGACACCGTGGCCCGCTACAGGCGGATGCGTGGGTACAGCGTGTTCTACCCGATGGGCTGGGATGACAACGGGCTTCCCACCGAGCGGCGCGTCCAGAACCATTTCGGGGTGCGCTGCGATCCGTCCCTGGCCAGCGATCCCCAGTTCAGGCCGCCGGAGAAACCCTCCAAGGACCCGGTCCCCGTGTCGAGGCCCGACTTCGTCTCCCTGTGCCACAGGCTGACCGTGGAGGACGAGGGGGCGTTCGAGGAACTGTGGCGGAATCTCGGCCTGTCGGTTGACTGGAGCTTCACCTATTCCACCATCTCGCCCGAGGCACGGCGTACCAGCCAGCGTTCCTTCCTGCGGCTCCTGGCTGCTGGGCATGCCTATTCGGCTGAGGCCCCGACCCTCTGGGACGTGGATTTCCAGACAGCCGTCTCACAGGCAGAGCTCGAGGATCGCGAGCTGCCAGGTGCGTACCACCGGCTGCGCTTCGAGAGGATCGGGACCCCTGGGGCGGTGGAGATAGAGACCACCCGCCCGGAGCTGCTCCCAGCATGTGTAGCGCTCGTGGCCCACCCCGAGGACGACCGCTACAGGCCCCTGTTCGGCACCGAGGTGGTCACCCCGCTCTTCGGCCTGCGGGTGCCGGTTCTGGCCCACCCGCTCGCGGAGCCCGATAAGGGATCGGGCATAGCCATGATCTGCACCTTCGGTGACCTCACCGACGTCACCTGGTGGAGAGAGCTCCGGCTCCCGATGCGAACCGTGGTCGGGCGGGACGGCAGGCTGCTGCCGGTGTCCTTCGGCGAGGAGGGATTCGAGTCCAGAGATCCCGAGCTCGCCCGCAGTACCTACGGCGAGCTCGAAGGTCGCCCCGTAGCGGCGGCCCGCAGGCGGATCGTCGAGATGCTCGCATCAGGCGGCTCGCTGGTGGGGGAGCCGAAACCCATCACCCATCCGGTGAAGTTCTACGAGCGCGGCGAGCGTCCCCTGGAGATCGTCTCCAGCCGCCAGTGGTACATACGGACCCTTCCACTGCGTGAGCGGCTCCTGGAGGCCGGCCGCCAGCTGAGGTGGCACCCGGGCCACATGGTGCACCGCTTCGAGGCCTGGGTGGAGGGCCTGAACGGCGACTGGAACGTGAGCCGCCAGCGATTCTTCGGCGTCCCCGTTCCCCTCTGGTATCCCGTGGATGCCGACGGCTCGGTGGACCTGGACCACCCGATGGTCCCCGACGAGTCGCGCCTGCCAGTCGACCCGTCCGACGACGTACCCGAGGGATACAGCCAGGACCAGCGCGGCGTGCCAGGGGGATTCGTGGGCGACCCCGACGTGATGGACACCTGGGCCACCTCCTCTCTCACCCCACAGATCGCAGGCCGTTACGTGGATGACCCGGGGCTATTCGAGAAGGTCTTCCCCATGGACCTTCGCCCGCAGAGCCACGAGATCATAAGGACCTGGCTGTTCAGCACCGTGGCCCGCTCGGAGCTCGAGCACGGCTGCCTGCCCTTCAGCGACGTCGCCATCTCGGGCTGGGTGCTCGATCCTGACCGGAAGAAGATGTCGAAGTCGAAGGGGAACGTGGTCACCCCGATGGCCCTTCTCCAGGCCCACGGTACCGACGCGGTCCGCTACTGGGCAGCCCGGGGCCATCCTGGGGTGGACACTGCCGTGGACGAGGCCCAGATGAAGGTAGGCCGGAGGCTGGCCACGAAGCTGCTGAACGCCTCTCGCTTCGTGCTGGGCCGCCTCGACGGTGCCACAGGGGGGACGGAGGCCATCACCTCCCCGGTCGACATCGCCATGCTCTCAGGTCTCGGGAAGGTCGTGGAGGACTCCACGGCTGCCTTCGAGGACTTCGACTATGCACGGGCCCTGGACCGCACGGAGGCCTTCTTCTGGTCCTTCTGCGACGACTACCTGGAGCTGGTGAAGGCCCGGTCCTACCAGGCAGCAGACCATCCGGGTGCTGCTAGCGCGCTGAGCGCCCTGGCACTGGCGCTCTCCGTCCAGCAGCGTCTCTTCGCCCCCTTCCTTCCCTTCGTGGCCGAGGAGGTCTGGAGCTGGTGGCACCAGGGATCCGTTCACCGGGCCACCTGGCCTGCGACGGGAGAGCTGCCCGACGCCTGTGCAGAGCAGGGCACCGCGGTTCTGGACGTGACCGCCTCGGTGCTGGCAGCTATACGGCGTGCCAAGACCCAGGCTCAGCGTTCGATGCGCGCCCCCGTAGCCAGGCTGGTGGTCGTCGACAGCCCCGAGCGGCTCTCCCTGCTGGCCGAGGCCGAAGGGGACCTGCGCGAGGCCGGAGGGGTGGTCGAGCTCCTCACCAGGCCAGGAGCAGAGCCCGAGGTGGTGGTGGAGCTGGCCGACGACCCGCCTGTGGACTGAGTGCTGACGGGTCTGCGCGCGCTGCAGGCTCCGGTAGGCTCCGGATCATGGCCGAACTTATATCGATGGGGCCCGACGGCGAGCTGGATGTGCCGGACGAGCCTGTGATCCCGTTCATCGAAGGCGACGGAACCGGAGTGGACATCTGGCCCGCCGCGAAGCTGGTCCTGGACGCGGCAGCGGCTCGCCATGGCAAGTCGGTGGCCTGGAAGGAGGTTCTTGCCGGCGAGAAGGCCTTCCGGGAGACCGGTTCGTGGCTTCCGGACCAGACCGTGGAGACGTTCCGCAGCCACCTGATCGGCATAAAGGGTCCGCTCACCACGCCGGTGGGAGGGGGCATCCGATCTCTGAACGTGGCGCTGCGCCAGATCCTCGATCTCTATGTATGCCTGCGTCCCGTGCGGTGGTTCACCGGCGTTCCCTCACCGGTGTGCCATCCCGAGAAGGTCGACATGGTCATCTTCCGCGAGAACACCGAGGATGTCTACGCGGGACTCGAGCTCGAGGCAGGCAGCCCGGAGGCCGAGAGGCTCGCTGCTTTCCTCCACGAAGAGCTCGGCTGGTCCTTCAAGCCGAACACCGGTCTCGGTCTGAAGCCGATCTCGGAGGAGGGTTCGAAGCGGCTCATCAGAGCAGCCCTACGGTACGCGCTGGCGAACGGACGCCGGAGCGTGACCCTGGTGCACAAGGGGAACATCCAGAAGTTCACGGAGGGGGCCTTCAGGTCCTGGGGCTACGAGCTGGTGCGCGAGGAGTTCGCCGACCAGGCGGTCGGCTGGGACGACTGCGGCGGTGATCCAGGCGAGAAGCTGCTGGTGAAGGATGCCATCGCCGACAACATGCTCCAGCAGGTGCTCCTCAGGCCCGACGAGATCGACGTGATAGCGACCACGAACCTGAACGGCGACTACCTGTCCGACGCGCTGGCCGCACAGGTCGGTGGGATCGGGATCGCACCCGGGGCGAACATAAACTACGTGACCGGGCACGGCATCTTCGAGGCGACCCACGGCACTGCCCCTAAGTATGCCGGTCTCGACAAGGTGAATCCTGGCTCGGTGCTCCTCTCGGGGGTCCTCATGTTCGAGCACCTGGGCTGGAGGGATGCCGCCCAGGACATCGTGAAGGCCCTCGGCGCGACCATCGCGGATCGGATCGTCACCTACGACTTCGCCCGCCAGATGGAGGGGGCCACAGAGGTGAAGTGCTCGGAGTTCGCCTCTGCGATCGTCGACAGGCTCTGAGGCCGGGCGTCGGCGTGCTGGGTCCGGTGCGAGGCGGCTAGCCTCCTTCCATGCCTGGAACTAGATCCCCCGTACACGTCACCGTCACCGGAGCTGCCGGCCAGATCGGCTACGCGCTGGTCTTCCGCATCGCCTCCGGTCAGCTTCTCGGACCTGACCAGCCGGTAGTGCTGCACCTGCTGGAGATCGAGGCAGCGTTGCCCTCGCTCGAGGGAGTGGCCATGGAGCTGGACGACTGCGCCTTCGAGCTGCTGGCCGGCGTGGAGACGACCTCGGACCTGAAGGCGGCCTTCTCCGGCACCTCCTGGGCGCTCCTGGTGGGCTCCGTGCCGCGTAAGGCCGGGATGGAGCGCAACGACCTGCTCGGCATAAACGGCGGCATATTCGGTCCCCAGGGCGAGGCGATCGCGGCCCACGCGGCATCCGACGTCAGGATCTTCGTGGTCGGTAACCCCTGTAACACGAACTGCCTGATTGCCCGGTCCCACGCTCCCGAGATCCCCGACGACCGCTGGTTCGCGATGACCCGGCTCGACCAGAACCGCGCCAGGACTCAGCTGGCGCTGAAGGCAGGCGTGCCCGTCGCGGAGGTCTCCAGGATCGCCATCTGGGGGAACCATTCTTCCACCCAGTTCCCGGACTTCGAGAATGCCCTGATAGGCGGACGGGCGGCTCCAGAGGTGATAGGCGACGAGCGGTGGCTGAGAGAGGACTTCATCGCCACCGTCCAGCAGCGCGGGGCGAAGGTCATCGAGGCCCGTGGGGCCTCATCCGCGGCATCGGCTGCGAACGCGGTGATCGACTCCGTGGTGAGTATCCGCACGCCCACGGCCGAGGGCGACGTGGTGTCCTTGTCGATGGTCTCCCATGGCGAGTACGGCCGTCCCGAAGGTCTCGTATTCGGCTATCCGGTCCTCTCCGACGGCACCACCTGCCGGGTGGCCGAGGGCATGACCCACAGCTCCTTCGCTGCCGAGAAGATCGAGCAGACCACGGCAGAGCTGGTCGCCGAGCGTGACGCGGTGAAGAGCCTGGGCCTGGTCTCCTGAGGCATCAGCCTTGGGAACGCCCCCCCGTAGGCCTCCAGAGGGGCCCACGGGAGTCAGCGGAGGCGACCGCCCTGGGTGGCGCGCACCGGCTCGACGAAGGGCCCTCCAGAGGACTCAGCGGAGAGCCGGGACCAGCTCCTCGATGCCCATGCGGTCCAAGAACGCGAGCTTGCGTCCAAGGGCTTCGCGCCAAGCTGCGAGGTCGGCCTCGAAGTGCTCTCTGTCGCCCTCCTCGTAGGCGTGCTCGAGCTCGTCGAATGCTGCGTCCTCCGCGTCTAGGAGCTCGCGGTAATGGCGCAGCACCTGGTCGTCCAACACACCTGGCACGGACATGGGACTCCCCTTTCTCTGGCACCCCCGCGGGTGCCACCGCTCCGACGATAGCGCCTCGGCTGGAGCTTGTCAGCTGGGGTTGGTGGTTCGGGAAATGGCTGGCTCCGGCGGGGGAACCGGGACCCCGAGGCGGTTCTCCAGAGTGTCCAGGAGGTCAGCCGCCATCAGGGACTCCTGGTCCGTACAGGGCTCTGGCGCACAGGCGACCCGGGTGACGAGGATGGCGAGGCTCTCGTATGCGGCTACGGCCTCTCGGTCGGCCAGGAGCGCGCCCACTCGCCTGGCGTGCTCTGCAGGTGTCTCCGATGCCCGGCGTGCCAATCCCTGGTGTCCGAGAAGCGAGGTGGCCCTGTAGAAGCAGGCGGCCACCTCGTCTGCCGGATCCCTCGGACCAGTCCCCCTGCGTAGCCGGCGCCGCCTCGATGCGATGAGGATGCCCAGGATCACCATGAGCAGCACTGCGCCGAGGACCTCCTGGGAAGGCCGGAGGATCCAGATCCCTGGGTGCCTTCCCGTTGCGCCGGAGCGGACCGAGCGGCCCGACTTCCCGCGCCCTACCTGGCGGGAGTCGGTCGGGGAGGGCTGGTGGTTGCCTGGCGGGGGCACTGTGGTGACTGCCGGGTGGACTGACGGTCCCGTGATCCGCGCGAGGCCAGGACCGACCACGTCCTCGGCTGCGGTCTGGGACTGGCTGTTGCCCGGCGTAGGTTCGACGGAGACCCAGCCGTAGGCAGGCCCGAGGTACACCTCAGGCCATACATGGGCGTCGTCGCCGGTAATGGTGTAGCTGTCCGGGCCGGTTCTGGTGCCCACCGAGAAGCCGACGGCCAGCCGCGTGGGGATGCCCGAGAGCCTCGCGAGCACTCCGTAGGCTCCCGCGAACTGCTGGCAGTAGCCGGCTCGGGTCTGGGTGAGGAATGCCACCAGTGGATTGCCGGAGCCCTTCGGTGGTGAGAGCGTGTAGCGGAAGGCACCCGAACGGAACCAGTCGACCAGGTCCTCGGCTCGGGCGAGCGGGCTGGCGGCACCGGCGACGATGTTCGAAGCCAGCGAGCGCAGGACAGGGGGAAGGCTCGGGAGCCGCAGGTATGGAGCCAAGGTCCTACCAGGCGGGTAGCCGTCCGCGCCCGACCCCCCCGGACTCGGCTGGACGCTGGTGGAGAAGTAGGGGAGGGCCATGGATCGAAGGTAGGCCGGGGCTACCTGGGCGCCGTAAGCAGTGCCGGGAGTAGCCGGGCTCGCCAGCACCGCGCCCAGCCCCCTTTCGTAACGGATGGCGGGGTTGCCGGTCACGCGGATGGTGTCGGGCGGGACCGGTACCAGGGTGTCCGAGAGGTGCCTGATGTGCACCGTCACCCGGTAGGCAGAAGCCGTCCGGTGACTGGCCAGGGGAGGCTGGCTGGAGCCAGACCCGTGGCCCTCGTAGGCACGCAGGGTCGCGCGCGACGGCAGCCAGCTGGTGCCGTCGAAGGTCTCGAGGAGGCCCACCTGCCAGTATGTGGGCACCGGCGAGGTCGCGTCGAACATCGTCTGGCCTGCCAGGTCGATCTTCGTGGCCCTCAGGTCTGCCGATAGACCCAGGGAGCGCTCGAGTGCCGAGGCGCTGGGCGCCCCTGTTCCGGAGCCAGATCCGCTCCCGTTGGCATTGCCCCTTACGAACACCGCCAGCCGCGTGCCATGTGCGACCGATCCGGTGGCGAGAGCCGCGCCAGCCGTCGCCAGCAGCACCGCCAGCGCAGCGGAGAAGGCACCGAGGGGAGCCTTCGAGCGAATAGCCGCGCGCTCTGCCTTCAGGCGAGACCCCTGGCGCGCCCTGGCACCCGAGAGGTCGCCCAGCGCGACGAAGCACAGGGCGCACAGGGCATAGGCCGCGCCGGCAGCGGTTCGCCAGTGGGGAGTGGTGAACAGGGCCACGTAGCAGAACAGCCCGAAGCTGGGTACGAGCGCCAGGGCGGGCCGGCGGCTCGTCCTCGGCGACTGCCGCAGCCATAGCCATGACCCTGCCGAGAGCGCGGCGCACAGGGTGCCAGCGAGGCAGAGCAGCAGCTCTACTCCCGGTATGGGGCTGAGAGGGGTCGGGTGAGAGGCGACCAGCGAGTGCGCCCTTTGGAGCTGTGATGCCAGCACATGGACGGTGGAGATGCCGGGAAAGCCGAAGCGAGTGGATCCAGGGTCGATCATCCAGATCGCAGCCAGGACCCCCGACAAGGTGCCGACTGCCACGGCACCGGCCACCGGTGTGCCCAGCCTGCGTGCGGCCATGCCCACCAGATGGGCGCCAGCCACGCAGACGCCGATCATCATCACGATCCGGGCCGTCGGGTGAGCCAGGAACTCGGCCATCCCTCCAGCTGCTACGAGCTCGGTGGCGAGAAGGGCAGCGCCAGCGGCCACCCGGGTGCCCCTGATATGCCAGCTCCTGACCGCGCCGCCCCTCCTGACCGCGCCGCCCCTCCTGACCGCGCCGCCCCTCCTGACCGCGCCGCCCCTCCTGACCGCGCCGCCCCTCGTGACCGCGCCGCCCCTCGTGACCGCGCCGCCCCTCGTGCCCGCATTCTCCCGAGTCATGGCAGCGAGGTCCAGGCAGGGGCAGGCGGTTCGGACCTGCTCCCAGCGCCGATGCCTGCCGGCTCCACAGCGCTCGGGGCATCGGTGTCTCCCGAGATCCGGCCGAGCGTGGTGCTGACCACGAGGGCGGTCCCGATGCGGGACAGGTTACGGCTGTATACCTCGAGGACCACCGGTGGCCTGCTAAAAACCAGGTCGGGTAGGTCAGGCAGGCGAGGCGCGGGTGCCATCGTCGGCAGCGTCGCGAGCGCGCCCAGTGCCGCCATGGCAGCCTCTGGAGCGGGGCTCAGCCTCAGGGCCTCCCCGTCGCTGGTATGCAGCTCCAGGGTGCGCCCGCTGGCGAGGATGCCTGCCGCCAGTGAACCGGCGAGTGAGATGGCGGCTTCGAGGGAGGCCGAGTCGTGGACCTCTCTGCGGAGGTCGAGGTAGATGCGGCCGGTGCCCTCGTCGGAGTCCGCGAAGTCGGCCACGGCCATCTGGCCGGTTCGTGCGAGCGAGGGCCAGTGCAGGAGGGAGAGCCGGTCGCCGGGGACGTAGGGGCGGATGCCGGAGAAGTCCCCGCCTCCCCTGGTGGCCAGAGGAGGGCGAACCGAGCCGGGGGACACAGTGGTGTCATCTGACAGCGCTGGGCAGACCACGAGGTGTGCAGGAGCAGAGGAGCCGATCCGCTGGGCGAAGAGACCGAAGGGATCCACAGCCCAGATATCCAGCTCGTCGAGTGTGAGCACCCCCCGCGTCTCGGTCGGCACCTCGGAGAGCACCTGGACGGTTACCCCCTTGGGGAGCGGGGGAAGCCTGAAGGCGGTGCCAAGTGAACTGCTCTTCATCCTCCACTGCTTCAGGGCGCGCGATATGCCTGTGGGGATATTCCATCGCTTCGGGTTGCCCCCTTCTCGCCGGTTGTACCCGTCGGCGCCTGCCATGCCGGCTGCCATGTCGCCTGGCCAGGAGCCAGCTGGTCGCGTGTGCCCCAGCGGGGAAGGGTCTCCCGGTAGGGATGCGCCGATGCCCGGGTGGGTGCAGGTCCAGCTCTCCAGGGGGTCGCCGATCCTGAGCGGTGGGAGTGGCCTATCGCCCCCACCGCCTATCTCCACGCGTAGCTGGGCGTCCTCGCCCAGTCCGAGCTGACGACGGGGAAGTATCAGCTCCACCACGGCGTTCCTCTCGGCTCTCAGTGCCCGCGAAGTGGCCAGCACCCCAGCCGCAGCGACCGTGGCACCGATGGCTACTGCCAGCACGGAGAACTGCTCGACGCCGAACAGCCTTCCCGTCACGGCCAGCAGGACGCCAGCAGCCACTGCCCAGATGCCGCGACGGGTGAGCACTGTGGGACTCAGCCGGCTGGGTTCCTGCGGGCCACGGGGACACCAACGCGACCGAGGAGGTCTCTCACTACGTCATCTGCCCCTACTCCAGCGCGTTCGGCTGCAGGGCTGGCGAGCAGGCGGTGGGCGAGCACGTAGGTAGCCACCACCTTGATGTCGTCTGGGGTGAGGAACGTGCGGCCCTTGGCGACGGCTACTGCGCTCCCGGCGCGCAGGAGTGCCAGCGCGGCCCTGGGTGAAGCACCGACCGAGATGTCGGGGTGGGCACGGGTGGCCGTGACGATGTCGAGCACGTAGGAGCGGATGGCCGGCTCCACATGGACGCGGCTGACGGCCTGGTTCATGGCGGCGAGCATCTCGGTCCCCCACACTGCTTCGAGGGAGTCGACGGCGGGCCGGGTGGGGGCGTTCGCGAGCAGGTGATCCTCTGCCTCGCGTGGGGGGTAGCCGAGGGCTACCCGTATCAGGAAGCGGTCCCGCTGGCTGTGGGGGAGAGGGTAGGTGCCTGCGGCGTCGAACGGATTCTGCGTGGCGATCACCATGAAGGGCAGCGGTAGGGGCCTGGTGATCCCGTCCGCGCTCACCTGGTGCTCCTCCATGGCCTCGAGAAGCGCTGACTGGGCCTTCGGCGAGGCGCGGTTCAGCTCGTCGGCCAGGAGCACGTTCGTGAAGATCGGCCCAGGCCGGAAGGTAAGTTCGGAGCTCTCGCGGTCGTATACGACTGCTCCGGTCACGTCGGCCGGGAGCATGTCGGCGGTGAACTGGACGCGGCGGAACCCGATCCCGACGGATCGGGCAAGCGCCTTTGCCAGAGTCGTCTTACCCACTCCCGGCAGGTCTTCGACGAGAAGGTGACCATCGGCTATCAGGCAGCAGAGTGCCAGCCGTACCACGTCCTGGCGGCCGAATAGGACTCTGCAGACGTTAGCCACTGCTGCCTCGAAGGCAGAGGACAGCGCAGCGGCATCCATAGGGGAACCCGCCTGGATGCCAGCTCGGTCGGTCCGGTTTTCGGAGCCAGGTACCGGGTAGCCCTGCGGCGCCTCGACGCCCGTCACGATTCGGGAGACCTCCATCGTAAGACGACACTACCGGGACTCAGGCCCGAGAGTGCCTCTAGCCGCTCTCAGTCGATGGATGGAGGGCGCCCAGGTGGCTTCTCGCCGCTGCCAGCACACTCTGGGCGGCGACCAGCACAGAGAGGTCGCCGCGCACGCGGATGCGGCCTTCGGAGAGGGCGCGAGCGGGTGACAGCTCGCCAGTGGCCATGGAGATCGCCGAATCCCAGTCCAGCCGCATCTCCACGTCGGCAGCGGGAGCGGCGGGCGCAGGAGGAGCAGGGATTTCGGAGCCGTCGGTGGGGTCTACGCGCATTGGCGGTTCTGGTGGGGGGTCCTCCAGCTCCATGGAGAGGTGCCCCTCGGAGTAGCTGATGAGGGTGTTGATCACCCCGCTCGGAGCGCCGTGGATGATCTGGCGAATGGAGAACTGCCCGCTGCCTGCAGCCAGGCTCGTCCCGGGATCTACCTCGAAGGCTACGTCGGCCAGGGCGGTGTTGAATGCCCGCACCCACTCAGGGGTGAAGACCTCCGGCCCAGCCGCCGGAGCTTCTTCGCTGGAGCCCACCTGGGAGGCCTAAGCGGGGCCTGCCGCGCTGGGGCCTGCCGCGCTGGGGCTAGCTGCGCTGGGGCTAGCTGCGCTGGGGCCTGTGGCGGACTTCCTCGAGGCCAGGTCCTCGGCTGTAGGGGCTGCATAGGAGGGGGCGTCCGCGAGGGCTTCTGCGGCGGACCTCTTGGAGCGGCGGAGGATCTTGCGTCCGAGCCATGCGACGGGGTCGTAGGCAGCGTCCACCACCCGCTCCTTCAGGGGGATGATGGCGTTGTCGGTGATCTTTATGTGCTCGGGGCAGACCTCGGTGCAGCACTTGGTGATGTTGCACATCCCGAGACCCATGCGCTGGCGGAGGAGCTCCCTGCGGTCGTTCGTGTCCAGCGGGTGGGACTCCAGCTCCATGAAGCGTATGAACCACCGTGGGCCCGAGTAGCGGGCCTTGTTCTCCTCGTGGTCACGGATCACATGGCAGACATCCTGGCAGAGGAAGCACTCGATGCACTTTCGGAACTCCTGGCCGCGGTCCACGTCGACCTGGGCCATCCTGAAGCTGCCGTCCAGGCCGGATGTGGCGGGTCGGAATGGGGGCACCTGCCTGGCCATGACGTAGTTGAAGGAGACGTCGGTGACCAGATCCCGGATGATCGGGAAGGTGCGCATGGGCGCTACGGTGACTGGCTGGTCGGTGGGCAGGGTGTCCATGCGGGTCATGCACATGAGCCGGGGCCGGCCGTTTATCTCCGCCGAGCAGGAGCCGCACTTTCCGGCCTTGCAGTTCCAGCGGCAGGCCAGGTCCGGCGCCGGGCCGGCCTGGATGCGGTGGATGACGTCCAGGACCACCTCGCCCTCCACCTCGGGAATCCGGTAGTCGATGAAGTCCCCTCCTGCGGGATCACCTCTCCATATCCGCATGGTCAGCTCGGCCATCAGTGTGCCTCCTCTTCCAGCAGGGCCTTCAGTTCGTCAGGCATCTCGGGCAGGGGCTCGGGCACCACCAGGTGCTCGCCGTCGACCAGGCGCTGCACGAAGTTCACCTTCCCCATCTCGGGGTCCGGGTTGGGGAAGTCGTCGCGGGTGTGCCCCCCGCGGCTTTCCCGGCGCTCGATGGCCCCTCTGGTAACTGCCATGGAGACGGTGAGCATCGCTGGAAGGTCGGTGGCGAGATTCCACCCGGGGTTATACCCTCGCCCACCCTGCACGGAGACCTTCGTGGCACGTTCGCGGAGCTTTCCTATCTCCTCCAGAGCCTGCTCGAGCTCGGATCCGGTGCGGATGATCCCCACCAGGGCCTGCATGGACTCCTGCAGATCGTGCTGGATGTCATAGGGGCTCTCTCCGGGGTCACGGAGGAAGGGGGCGTCTGCCTCGGAGATGGCCTCCAGGACGTCTCGGGGGTCCACGGATGGCTCTCCGGTGAATCCCTCCGCGAAGTCCGATGCGCCAATGCCGGCCCGCCTACCGAAGACTAGGAGGTCGGAGAGCGAGTTCCCGCCGAGGCGGTTGGCTCCATGGAGGCCGGCGGCCACCTCCCCCGCGGAGAATAGCCCTGGCACCGTGGTGGCCTCGGTCTCGGCGTCCACCCGTATGCCGCCCATCATGTAGTGGCAGGTGGGGCCGACCTCCATCGGCTCGACGGTGATGTCTACGCCTGCCAGCTCCTTGAACTGGTGGTACATGGAGGGGAGCCGTCGCCTTATGTACTCGGCGCTGCGGCGCGAGGCGATGTCGAGAAGCACTCCGCCGTGCGGGCTGCCACGGCCGGCTTTGACCTCGGAGTTGATGGAGCGGGCCACCTCGTCACGGGGAAGCAGCTCGGGAGGCCGGCGGTTGTTCAGGTGGTCCTCGTACCAGCGGTCGGCCTCGGCTTCGGAGTCGGCTGTCTCGGCGGCGAACATGGGGGGTATGTAGTCGAACATGAACCGCCTTCCCTCGGAGTTCCTGAGCACCCCACCATCGCCGCGCACCCCCTCGGTGACCAGGATCCCACGCACCGAAAGAGGCCATACCATGCCGGTGGGATGGAACTGGAGGCACTCCATGTCGATCAGGTCCGCGCCAGCCCACAAGGCGAGGGCTTGCCCATCCCCGGTGGACTCCCATGAGTTGGTGGTGTACTTCCAGGAGCGTCCGACACCGCCCGTAGCTACCACGATGGCCTTGGCTTTGAAGGTCACCGGCTCTCCGGTGGGACGCCAGTAGCCGACGGCGCCCGAAACCCTGCCTTCGGAGTCCTTCAGGAGGCGGAGGATCTTGCACTCCATGAAGACCTCTATGCCCATGGAGACAGCCCTCTGCTGGAGCGTCCTTATCAGCTCGAGGCCCGTGCGGTCCCCCACGTGGGCCAGCCTCGCGTAGCGGTGTCCGCCGAAGTCCCGCTGGAGAATGCGGCCATCCTTCGTCCGGTCGAAGAGGGCGCCCCAGGCTTCGAGCTCGTATATGCGGTCGGGTGACTCCTTCGCGTGCAGCTCTGCCATGCGCCAGTTGTTCAGCATCTTGCCACCACGCATGGTGTCGCGGAAGTGGACCTTCCAGTTGTCCTCGGGCCAGATATTGCCCATCGCTGCAGCCGCACCACCCTCGGCCATCACGGTGTGGGCTTTTCCGAGGAGAGACTTACAGACCAGCGCTGTCGCAAGCCCCCTCGACTTCGCCTCGATAGCAGCGCGCAGTCCTGCGCCTCCTGCCCCGATGACGACTACGTCGAAGCTATGGGATTCGATGTCTGCCGGGTCCAGGGTGCTGGTCGGTGTGTCTGCCATGGTGGTAGGTCGTCCTCCTCGGGAAGCTCAGAAGAGCTTCGGGTCGTGGAACACTCCGCTTGCTACCAGGCGAACGTAGAGATCGGTGAGAGCCACGAATATGAGGCTCATCCACGCGAAGAGCATGTGCCGGGCGTTGAGCGGGGAAAGGGTTTTCCAGATGCGGTGGCGTATGGGGTGCTTCGAGAACTTGTCTAGGTTCCCGCCGCAGAGGTGGCGGCAGGCGTGACAGGACAAGGTGTAAATCCACAGGAGCGCGGCGTTCACGCATAGCACGAGGGTGCCGAGGGATACGCCGATACCCTCACCGGGCATGCGGAATGCCATCACCGCGTCGATGGTGAGGATCACGTTGAAGACGAGGCCGAAGAGGAAGAAGTAGCGATGCACGTTCTGGAGGATGAGTGGGAAACGCGTCTCACCCGAATAGCTCGCGTGCCCGTCGGCCACTCCACAGGCAGGGGGTGACTGCCAGAACCCGCGGTAGTAGGCCTTTCGGTAGTAGTAGCAGGTGAGCCGGAACCCGAGGGGGAAGATGAGGATGAGGATTGCCGGCGATATCGTCCACCAGGTGATGACGAAGCCCGGGTGACTTCCCGGTACGCAGCTCTCGGCCAGGCAGGGTGAGTAGAAGGGGGAGATGAGGTCGCGGTGCATGGCCGCTCCGACGTAGTAGTTGGCGTTTTGGAACGCCGCCCAGGTCGCGTAAGCTACGAAGGCAGTAAGCACCCCGACCGTGACGGCAGGGCTCACCCACCACCTGTCGCGTCTCAGGGTACGGACTGCCGGGCCACCCCGGGTCCCGCCGAGGGTGACCGGCGTCGGCTTCACATCCTCCAAGGTGCTCACGCCATTTCCTCCCAGTCCATTCCTGCTCGATTCCTACCCTGTCCGATCACCGGCAGCGGACGTGTCCCCTGCCTGCCTCCATGACCTACATGCTCCTCGCGCACGCGAGCATCCCGGGCGCGCTGCGTAGAGCGAACCGCTGGACGGTGCCGGCACCCGAGCCGACGACCACCATAGGACAGGAGCGTGGCACGAGGCGCTGACGGTGGATCATCTTTCCACTTCGGCGCCCGCGCGCCAAACCCGGGAGACCGTCCCGACCCGGTAGGTGCTATCTGCCTGGCGGGCATAGCATCGCTTCGTGACCAGATCCGCAGACGAGATGGAAGGATCAGACCTGGCAGAGGGAGGTACCGCTGACTCCCACCCCCCTGGCGCGGCTCGGACGCGGACGGTCGTCCCGGCAGGGCTGGCCTCTACGCTCGGGGAGCTGCGCAGATCGGGATGGGAGTCCGTCCCGGTGCACGAGGAGCTGCGACGCAACGCGGCCAGGCGGATCGCCGAGGGACGGGCTCTGGTCGACGGAGTCGCCGGCTTCGAACACAGCGTGCTTCCCCAGCTCGAGCATGCCCTGCTGGCCGGTCATGACGTGATCCTGCTGGGCGAGCGGGGCCAGGCGAAGACCCGCATAGCCCGCTCGCTGGTGTCCCTGCTCGACGAGTGGATGCCTGCGGTGGCTGGGTCCGAGATGCGTGACGATCCCTACAGGCCCATCTCGCGCCAGGCCCGAGACCTCGTCGAGGCCGCAGGAGACGACACCCCGATAAGCTGGGTCAACAGGTCGGAGCGCTTTGCCGAGAAGCTGGCCACGCCGGACACCTCGATCGCAGATCTGATCGGGGAGGTCGACCCCATAAAGGTGGCAGAGGGTCGCTACCTGTCCGATGAGCTCACCATGCACTTCGGGCTGCTGCCGCGGGCTAACCGCGGGATCTTCATCCTGAACGAGCTCCCCGACCTGGCCGAGAGGATCCAGGTGGGACTGCTCGGCATACTCGAGGAGCGCGACGTGCAGATACGCGGCTTCGCGATCCGCCTGGCGGTAGACGTGATGCTGGTGGCCACCGCGAACCCCGAGGACTACACGAACCGGGGACGGATAATCACCCCCCTGAAGGATCGTTTCGGAGCCCAGATACGGACCCACTATCCCCGCGACGCGGTGACGGAGCTGGAGATCGTTCGCGCCGAGGCGCGCCCTGCTCTGGCCGGTGCTGGTGTGCCGAGGGTGGAGATGCCGGAGTTCATGGCGGCAGTCGTGGCGGAGATATCTCAGCTCGCGCGCCAGAGCCCCCACCTGAACCAGCACTCAGGGGTCTCGGTGAGGATGAGCATCGCGAACTACGAGACCCTGGGGGCAGTGGCTCTGGCGCGGGCCCTGCGCCTGGGGGAGACCGAGGCGGCACCTCGTGTGTCGGACCTCCAGGCGCTCTCTGCCTCCATGGAGGGGAAGGTCGAGATCGAGGCCCTGGAAGAGGGGCGTGAGGAGCGGATACTGCAGGGTCTCGTCTCGTCGGCGGTCCTCTCGGTGTACCGGTCCCTGGTGGACCCCGAGACCGTCGCGGCCATACCTGGCTCCTTCGAGGAGTCCACGGTGGTCCATGCCGGAGATGACCTGGAGCTGTCGGCCTATGCGGAGGCCCTCGAGGCACTGGAGGCCCTGCAGACCCCGGTGATGGCGCTTGCCAGGAGCGAGAACCCAGCGGTGGTGGCCAGCGCTGTCGAGCTGGTGCTCGAAGGGCTGCACCTGACCAAGCGCCTGAACAAGGAGGCCTCGGGACCCCGAGCCACCTACAGGGGACGTCTGAGCCGATGAGGTCCTCCAACACTGCTCAGCCGGTCGGCACCTCTGAGCCTGGCCGGTCGGTGGATAGCCGGTGAGCGACAGGTTCTCCTATAGGCGCTGGGACGGAACGCAGGACGGATTCGACCCGGAGGCAGACTGGCTGTTCGGCAGGATATCCGACGACCTGCTCTACCACGGCGATCCCGAGGCTGCGCTCCGGCGACTGATGAACGCTGGCTTCGACCTACCCGACGGGACCCGGGTGGAGGGACTCCGTGAGCTCATGGAGAGGTTGCGCTGGCGCAGGGAGCAGGAGCTGGAGCGCTACGACGCCGGCGGTGCCTACGAGCAGGTCGCGGCCGAGCTGGCCGAGGTTCTGGCAGAGGAGCGAGCGGGCCTGGAGGACCTGGCAGCCGAGGCCCGCAGATCAGGTGACGAGCGCCGCATTGCCGTTACCGAGGAGGTGGTGGCCGAGCGCTCGCTCCAGCTCGATCTCCTGGCGCCCGACCTGGCGGGGAGGCTGAGGGGACTTCAGGCCTACGAGTTCACCTCCGAGCGGGCGCGCGAGCACTTCGAGGAGCTGGTGGGCCGCCTGAAGGATCAGGTGGCCAAGAGCTGGTTCGACCAGATGTCCGGAGCACTCTCGGACCCCGATCCAGAGCATCAGGCCAGGGTGCGGGAGTGCCTGGATGCGCTGAACCGCATGCTCGAGCAGCGGGAGCGTGGGGAGGAGATCGACCCCAGCTTCGAGGATTTCATGGAGAGGTTCTCCGACATGTTCCCGGGCAATCCCAGCTCGCTCGACGAGCTGCTGGAGCAGATGGCAGCTCAGATGGCGGCAGTCCAGGCTGCGCTGGCCTCGATGTCGGCCGAGCAGCGTGCCGAGCTCGAGGCTCTGGCAGCGGCGCTCTTCGAGGATCTCGACCTGCGCTGGCAGGTCGACCGGCTGTCTGCGAACCTCCGACGGGCGTTTCCCGACGCCGGCTGGCAGAGGTCTTATGGGTTCTCGGGGTCGTACCCTGCCACCCTTTCCGAGGCCGCCGACGCAGCCAGGAGGCTGGGCGAGATGGAGGAGTTGGAAGCCTTCCTCCGCGCCGCGGGGAATCCGGCTGCCATGGCAGAGGTGGACCTGGACCAGGTACGCCGCTACCTGGGCAACGATGCGGCGCGATCGATCGAGAACCTCTCCAGGCTCGCAGCGGAGCTGGAGGAGGCCGGCCTGATAGCCCAGCGCGAGGGGCGTTACTCGCTAACCGCGAGGGGCATAAGGCATATCGGCCAGGGGGCGCTCAGGGATCTCTTCGCGAGGATGCCTCCTTACCGTGCCGGATCCCACCGGAGTGACTCGCCCGGGGCAGGCCATGAGCTAGAGGGAACCACCAGACCCTACGAGGCCGGGGACCCGTTCCGTCTCGACATCGACCGGACGGTCCGTAACGCTCTTACGCGCAACGGGGCCGGTGTTCCCGTAGGGCTGGCTCCAGAGGACTTCGAGATCGCCCATACGGAGGCGCTGACCCAGGCATCGACGGTGCTCATGGTGGACCTCTCGCTGTCGATGCCCATGCGGGACAACTTCCTGGCGGCGAAGAAGGTGGCCATGGCCCTCCACGCGCTCATCAGCACCCGGTTCAGGCGGGACTTCCTCGGCATCGTGGGCTTCTCGGAGGTCGCGCGGGAGATCACGCCCGAGGAGTTGCCCCAGGTGTCCTGGGACTTCGTCTATGGGACGAACATGCAGCACGGCCTCATGCTGGCCCGCCGCATGCTCGCGCATAGGCCTGGTACACGCCAGATCGTGATGGTGACCGATGGAGAGCCCACCGCTCACCTGGTTCCCGATAGCAGCGGCCAGGGCTACGAGGTGTCCTTCCACTACCCCCCGACCGCTGAGACCATCTACGCGACGCTCGCAGAGGTGGCCAGGTGCACCAGGGCGGGTATCGTCGTGAACACCTTCATGCTGGATCCCGACCAGGGCCTCCACGGTTTCGTCCAGCAGATGGCCAAGCTGAACAGAGGCAGGGCCTTCTTCACCAGCCCTGACACGCTGGGGGACTACGTCCTCGTCGACTTCCTGGAGAGCCGCAGGACGAGCTCCGGGCATCGCCGCGGCGCCTGAGCACCCGCGGGATCAGAACATACATTCTATCACGCCCTGTGGGCGCCGGCTACGGATCAGCGCGAATTCTGCTTGCACTCCGGCCGCTGATGCGTCATGATGACATGGTTGTAAGTATCACACCTGTAACTACATCGATGCCACAACGTGGTGAGGGGAGGCGTGCCGGTGGACATCGTGTCGCTGCTCTACGGCCGCCAGGAGCGAAGCTGGCAGCTAAAGGCAAACTGCATGGGGGTGGACCCAGACCTGTTCTTTCCCGAGCGCGGAGCTTCTACGCGTGAGGCGAAGGAGGTGTGCAGAGGCTGTGTGGTACAGCAGGAATGCCTCGAGTACGCCATTGCCAACAGTGAGAAGTTCGGCATCTGGGGTGGGATGAGCGAGCGCGAGCGCCGCAGGGTCCGCAGGGCGCGCGCCATGGGCCAACGCAGCTCGGTCAGCGCTTCCTGAACTGCACAGCGCTTCCTGAACTGCACAGCGCTTCCTGAACTACTCAGCGCCGTGCGAGGCGCTCCTCGATGGTGCGCTCCTCGCCTATGCCCAGCTCGTCCCATCGGCTGCGCGGGGTCGTGCTCAGCACGGCGTGTGGGACCAGCCCCACCAGCTCTGCTCTCGCTATCGAGGTTCCGGAGCCAGCGAGTAGGCCCGCGGCAGTGTCGTAGGCATCGGCCGGTCCGAACCGCAGCGGATCGGTGAGGTTACAGGAGATCTGGGCATGTCCTCCTACGTCGAGGCCAAGCGTCCTGATGGCGGGCGAGCGCATCCGGGATGCCACAGACCTGGCCAGTGCCAGATCCGTTGAGCTGAGCCAGAGGTTATAGGCCACCAGCACCCCCCTTGCCCCCACCGCACAGCCGCCAGCCCTTGGGTGGGCAGTTGGTGGGCCATAGTCGGGCGCCAGCGTGGCGAATGCCTCCCGGCGCAGCTCGGGCAGCTCGCGCTCTGGTCCGTAGACGAAGCAGGGCAGCTCGAGCACCTCGCCTGCCCAGGAACCGAACCGGTCGCGTGCTGCCAGAGCCTCCCCCAGGTCATCAGAACCGAGCGGCACGAAGGGGACCACGTCCAATGTCCCGATGCGGGGGTGGACCCCCCTGTGGCTGCCCAGGTCGAGATGGCCGACGACCCACCGGGCAAGGCTCCTGGCTGCGTCCTCGACCTCTGGTCCGCCGAGCGTGAGGACCGACCGGTTATGGAAGGGGTCAGAGTGGACGTCGAGAAGGGAGCTGCCGGTGCAACCGGCCATCTCCTCCACGAGTCCCAGGTCGCGTCCCTCGCTCACGTTCACCACGCACTCGAGCGTCTCGGGGGTCATGATGCTTCGTCACCGAAGGCTCGCAGTAGGGCGCGAGAACTCTCGAGAGGGCACCCAGCCCACACCGTGTCGCTCAGCTGGTAGGGCACCCAGGCTCACCAGCTGGTTCAGCTGGTGGAGCTTCTGGCCCTCGCCAGCCGGCGCTGCCTCAGCAGCCTGCGCCGTTCCCGTTCCGAGGACCCGCCCCACACCCCATGGTCCACGCGGTTCGCGAGGGCGTATTCCAGGCACTCGGCCCGCACTGCGCACTCTGCGCATATCCGCTGGGCGACCTGGACGCCTACACCGTCGTTCGGGAAGAAGATCGCAGGATCCATGTCCCTGCACCTACCTCTGCTCATCCATTCAGTGTCCATAGCGCCTCCGCAGTGCTCTCACCCACCTTACCCGCGCACGAGCCTCTCGGTACCACCTAGCATTGGGTCGTGTGCGCCGCCCCGACGGCGGACCCGCAGGGGACAGGATCTCCTGTCGGGTCTGCAGCCAGTGCCCCAGGCACTGCCCCCGGTCTGAGTCATCCTGGCCGCGCTGACGGCCAGGCCAGCGGCCCCCCGCCCGGCCAACCGGGTAACCTCTCGTGGGGCCAGGCCAGCGGCCCCCCGCCCGGCCAACCGGGTAACCCCTCGTGGGGCCAGGCCAGCGGCCCCCCGCCCGGCCAACCGGGTAACCCCTCGTGGGGCCAGGCCAGCGGCTACCAGTGGGGTTATCCAGGTGGGCCTCCGGCCTGGCCGCCTTATAGGACCCCCAGCTGGGGTGCCATGCCACCCCTAGGTAACCCACCTTATGCAGGCCCGCCTGCTTACCGTCCGGCCAGCCCGCGGGGTATGAGGACGTGGGTGATCGTAGCTGTCTGTGCAGCTCTGGTGGGAGGGCTGGTGGGCGCGGGGATCGGCGCTGCAGTCGGCCGTGCGAGCCAGAGGACGATCGTGGAGAAGTTCTTCCCGAATCGCAGTGTGCTGGCTCATCCGGCCGACGTTCAGGAGGTGCTGGCCAAGGTCCTCCCGGCGGTGGTGTCGATCGACACGGAGACCTTCCAGGGTCAGAGCCTCTTCAGCGGGTCCTTCGTCGAGGGCGCGGGAACGGGGATGATCATCACGCCTGGAGGGGAGGTCCTCACGAACAACCACGTGGTGGCCGGTGCTTCGACGGTGACGGTTACGCTCTATGGCCAGACGACGCCGAGGCCGGCCAAGGTCATAGGCACAGATCCCACGGACGACCTGGCACTGGTGCAGATAGAGGGTGTGAGCGACCTGCCGACGGTGGTGCTGGGGAACTCTGCTCGCGCTGAGGTAGGTGACAGTGTGCTGGCCATCGGCAACGCCCTGGCCCTGGCTGGTGGCCCCACGGTTACGGAGGGCATCATCTCGGCAGAGAACCGCCAACTGTCTGCCGTAGACCCGCTCACCTCCACCCCGGAGCACCTATTCGGCCTGATCCAGACCGACGCGGCGATAAACCCGGGGAACTCGGGCGGGCCCCTGGTCGACTCCGCGGGACATGTGATCGGCATAAACACCGCAGTCGCGGCCAGTCCGAGCGGTAACGCGCCTGCCCAGGACATAGGCTTCGCGATCGCGATAGACACGGCGAAACCGTTGATACCCCTGCTGGCCAGGGGCGGCACGGGCCCGGTGGCACCTCACCCTGGAGGTGCCTATCTGGGAGTGGTCGTCTCCACGGTGACTCCCGCGGTGGCAAAGGCAGACGGCCTCTCGGTGGACAGCGGGGCCCTGGTGGCACAGGTGATACCCGGCGGTCCGGCCTACCAGGCAGGCATCCAGGTCGGCGACGTGATAACGCGGGTGGACGCCATGCCGATCTCGAGCGCTTCGGCGCTCATCAGGGAGATGCTTACCCTGCATGCCGGAGAGCGCGTCTCGGTTACCATACAGCGCGGCTCGGAGCAGCTGTCGCTCGGGGTGACAGTCAGCTCGGTGCCTTCAGGTTCTTCCTGAACAAGCATCGGGGCGAGCGAGAGGAGGGTGGGTGCCGAACCGGAACCACCCACGCAGGCTCACGCAGGCGCTGCGCCTACCCAACGTCGCCGTCCAACCGCTTGGCGAACCGACGGCGAAAGTCACCGGCGTGCTCGGTGGGCAGCACGGCACCTACGACCCGATCGACGCCAGCGTGGTCCTGAACGCCCGCCGCCAGGGCCACGCCGTGGTCACCAGCGACCCCGACGACCTCCGTCGCCTCGACAGCAAGGTTCGCATAGTGGCGATCTAGACCGGCGTCGAGCCCTCTTGCTCCTGTAATTGCTCGGTAGAGATGTCGAAGGTGGAGCTGGCCAAGCTCGCCAAGGACACCGGCATCGAGATCACCGATAAAGAGCTACAGGCGGTTCCGCTACGACCGCACGCCTTCCACGGTGAGTGGAACTACACGGTTCTACCCGATCGAACGACAGCAGTGTAGTTAATAACAGCCAACTTATTCCCTTCCGGGCCCTAAGCATCCGCAGAGGCGTGGCGGCGGCCTCGCCTCCGTGCCGTGTTCATCGGCGAGCTTTTGCGCGGCGGTGGACAGCCAAGGCAACGTGCTCATCGGGCGCTCGTGATGGCCTCGCCGGGTCCGGCAAACGGGAGTGTAGTTGGGTGGCAAATGGTAGCTCAGACTGGCGGCACACGGTAGTGTAGAGATCCGGCAAATGGTATAGTGCGAGGCGTGGAGTACCAACGCCGCATCGCTGACGAGGAACTGGACACCCTGATGGGAGATCTGCCGGCCCTGGCTCTCGAGGGCGCCCGGGGCGTCGGCAAGACGGCGACGGCGGCCCGGCGAGCTGACACGATCTTCGAGCTGGACGACCCGGGGCAACGCGAGGTCCTGGTGGCCGATCCCTCGATGGTCGACGCCGCCGACGGCACGATCCTGATCGACGAGTGGCAGCGTCACCCGCCCATATGGGACGTCGTCCGCCGGCGAGTCGACGCCGGGGCTCCTCCAGGCCGGTTCCTCCTTACCGGCAGCGCCGAGCCCACCGAGGCGCCCGCGCACTCGGGTGCCGGACGCATCGTTCGACTCCGGATGCGCCCCCTCAGCCTGGCCGAGCGCGGTCTGGCCGAGCCAACTGTCGGACTGGGTGCCATGCTCGCCGGCGAGCGACCGGCTATCAGTGGGAACAGCGACATGGCGGTGCGCGACTACGTCGAGGAGATCCTCGCGTCGGGGTTCCCCGGCATCCGGCCGCTGACGGCCCGAGCACGGCGAGCCCAGATCGAGAGTTACCTCGCCCGCGTCGTCGAACGCGACTTCCCCGAGCAAGGCCTGCGGGTGCGCCGTCCCGCTACGTTGCACGCCTGGTTGTCCGCGTACGCCGCGGCCACAGCGACGACAACCAGTTACAACGCGCTCCTCGATGCAGCTACGGCCGGGGAGACCGCTAAGCCAGCGAAGAACACAACGACCGCTTATCGAGACGTCCTCTCCCAGCTATGGCTACTTGACCCGGTCCCAGGGTGGGTGCCGAACCGGAACCACCTACGTAGGCTCACGCAAGCTCCAAAGCACCACCTTGCCGACCCTGCTCTGGCCGCCCACCTCGTCGGCGTGGATGCCGGTGCCTTGTTGCGGGGGCAGAGCGCTGGACCCGACATCCCCCGCGACGGAACCCTCCTGGGGGCGCTGTTCGAGTCGCTCGTGACCTTGAGTGCCCGGGTCTATGCCCAGGTGAACGAGGCTACCGTGCACCATCTCCGGACCCGAGATGGGGACCACGAGGTTGACCTCATCATCGAGCGCCGCGACCAACGGGTCGTAGCGCTCGAGGTGAAGCTCGGCGGCGTAGAGGAACCGGCCGACGTACGTCACCTCCTCTGGCTTCGTGAGCAATTGGGCGAGGACCTTCTCGACGCTGCTGTCATCACCGCCGGCGCCCACGCGTACCGTCGTCCCGACGGGATCGCCGTCATCCCCGCAGTGCTGCTGGGAGTTTGATCCGGCTTTGCGTGAGCGCAAACTCGGCCCTTCAGGGCCGGGATGGCCACCTCCGAGTGCTCACGACGGCGGCTCCGTGGATATGTCACCGGGGCCGAGCGATTCGAGAAGCAGCGCCGCCTCCAGGTGCTCTGCCACCGCCTGGCGGTAGTGAACTACCTCTGCCTGAAGGCGGGTGCACTCCCGCCATAAAGCGGTAGAGCAACGCATCGATGATGGCCAATCTGGGGAGTAACGGTTTCGGTCTGTCGCGTCGGGGGGATCCTCAGGTCGGGTTACCCCTCGTACACCACTCTGGTGGACTCAACTCTCTTCGAGCATGCTGGGGCTTTGAGGTATAGTTTCTATACCATGCTGGTGTGGAGTTCGAGTTCGACCCCGAGAAGAGCAGAGCCAACTGTGCCAAACACGGGATCGATTTCGACCAGGCACAGGCGCTTTGGGATGATCCCGATCGCGTCGAGGTACCGGCGCGTACCGCTGGCGAGGCCCGCTGGCTCGTCGTCGGACGCATCGGCGCGCTTTGCTGGTCGGCGGTGGTCACTTACCGGGGGGTGCGCGTGGGGATCATCTCGGTCCGCCGTGCACGCGGGGAAGAGGTGAGGCTCTATGGACACGATGAGCACTGAGGCGTTTGATGCGGCTTTCGACGCGGGTGGCGATGTGACGTCGGCCCTCGAGCTCACCAGGGCGCGGCGACCGGGCCTGGAGCCACGGCGGGTGAACGTGGACTTCCCCTCGTGGATGATCGAGCAGCTCGATCGAGAGGCCAAGCGCCTCGGCGTTACCCGCCAGTCGGTTATCAAGGTCTGGATCGCGGAGCGGCTCGAGGATCGGGGCGGGCATGCCGCCTGAATGCTCGCGGGGCTGGGGCCCCGGGGCCATCTCTCGTCCTGAGAAACGCTGTATGGGACGTGGACCAACCTGCTGACGCCCGTTCCATTCTGGCGGCCAGACGCGCCCGTTGACCTCATGGGTGAAGCCAGGGGCCCACGGGGCGCGTCCGGTCACACTCGCCCAGCTCCGCAGCCGACCGCGGCCGGTAGGTTCGCGGGCGCGTGATGCGCGGTGACGGCGCTGGGGAGCGGCTGCACTTGTAGAGGCTCTAGATCCTCGTCGTAGGGCCAACGTGCAGCGATGACTGGAACCGGCCGTGGCCATGGCCGACATCCCCCGGAGTCGAGGTAGTCTCTAGGCTCAGAGTCGGGAGAGCACGGTGAGACCCACCTGTCCGATACAGCCGGTCTCCCAGTGGACCAGAACCCGAGAGGAAGTCACGATGACATACATAGTTCCCGATGCAGACCCTGAGCCATCGCCTGACGAGCCCATCCTGGGTCAGGCACGCATCATCTACCTGGGTCCGTTCGCTCCCCACTGGGACGTGCAGAGCATCTCGGGTGACAAGGGCCTCATGGACGCCTTCCGGGATCGCGTCATTGCCCGCCTCACCCTCCTTCCACCCCATGACCCCCAGTTCCGCCGCAACAGGGACCGGGTGATGCGTGACGCAGAGCGTGAACGGATCGACGTGGAGTGGGATCTCGGGAGCGTGGAGCAGGCCGTGGACGAAGCCGGGGAAATCGGCCAGGCGATCAGCTGAGGGCGTCCTCTTCGCCGTCGTCTATCTCGATGCGCTCCAGCCATAAGCCGGGTGCCTCCACCTCTGCCGGGGTAGGCAGCAGCTTCGCCCCAGCCCATAGGCGCGCGAGACCACCGTCGCCGGAGCGCTCCAGCACGCCGTCCACGAAAGCCCTTCCGCGGTCGGCCTGAGCGGGGCTGCTGTCGATACCGAGCAGCAGCTCCAGGGCACGAGAGGACGAGTCACCTTCCATCTGACGCCTCCTCCATGCCTCGCCGATGGTGCTCCTCCCCCCGAGTAGCCGGACACCCACCAGATCCAGCACATGGTCGGTATATCCGAGCAGTACCGCCTGGAGAGCCCCGAGCTCCTCAGCAGCGCGTCTTCGCGCAGGGGAGGGCTTTATGTCCATGAGAGCTTCCGGATCCTCGAGGAGCTGCTGGAAGGACTGGGGATCTGACATGTCCAGGTCCCCCAGGCGCTCTATAGCTCCGAGTGCTCCCTCGGCCACGCTACCGGCGAGGGCCTGCAGGAGGCGCTTGAACCTTGCCTGCACGTGAGGGCGCGACAGCACGGTGTGGATCGTCATGTCGCGTATGCAGACCCACATTCGCACGTCGGCCACCGGGAGGCTCCAGGCGTCGGCGAAGTCTCGTATGGCCCCAGGCACCACCAGCACTCTCCCGCTGTCGTCTCGGGGGACCGTCACCTCGTACTGCCCGATCGTGTTACGGGCGAGATGACCCACGGCTGAACCGAGCTGGAGAGCGGCGAACATCGGCCCGATCGTCGCCATCCAGCGCTTCAGCATGTCCGCGCTCTCCAGAGGCTCGTCCTCTAGCGGCAGGTGCATCACGCTCGAGCCAGCAGGATCCGTTTCGTCCGAGCTGCCTGGGCCCGCTGCAGTGCCGTCTCCGGCGGAGATCTCGCTGGATCCCGGCGGCAGGGTCTCCGAAAGTGCCTCGAGCAGGTAGGACCAGTCCGCGACCGTCTGTGCAGCCCATGCTCCGGGGGTAAGCGTCTTTATCTCCAGCGCGGCCCCGGTGGGTGTGGCAGCCATCCCGGTTACCTCACCCACGTGCAGCTCGGCTATGCGTGTCAGCTCCTCCAGCTCGATCCGTTCGCCGGGATCCACGTTTCCCTCCGGCTCGCCCGAGGTCGCCACCCCCTGAGCCAGAGACCGTGCGAGCTCCAGATGTCCGCTCCCGCTGGGTGACGCCCTGCCGATCAGCTGGAGCAGGTCGCCGAGAATCTGTTCCAGGAAGTTCCCGCCACCAGGTGACCCGGGTAGGCCCGAGCCAGGAAAATCGAATCCGGAGAAGTCCACAATCATGCATCGTAGGCGGGCGGGAGGCCGAATACTCCACGCTCCACGCTCGCCGCGGCCCAGCGGCGGCTTCGGGCATGGCCGCAGCGAGCCGAGCAGCTCAGTCCTGGGGGCGCGCTCGCTCAGCCGGGCTGGCTGCCGAGAGCGAGGGTCACCGTGCGGAGCACACCGGACCGTTCCACCCCGAGGGTCACCTGGGTGCCTGGTCTCAGCACGTAGAGACGAGCCTGGAGATCGGAGATGGAGATGACCCGGTGGGAGTCGATGGTCTCGACCACGTCACCGGGCTCCAGCCCTGCTGCCGCACCGGCACTGCCGGGGAGAACCTTGACCACCAGCGCCCCCGGAGCGCCCGGTACGTCCTCGCCCACCACGCCGAGCCAGCCATGCACCACCCGATGGAAGCTAGCGAGCTCCTCTGCGGCACCGACTGCGAGCGTCGCGGGGGTGAAGACGTCGACGGTGTCGTCACCCCTCACGTCCTGCCAGGCCAGCACGCCCGCGACGGCACCCGAACGGTCCAGGAGAACGCCGCCGTAGGCGCATCCCGGTAGTGGGGCGTCAGACTCGATGGCGTCTATGAGCGGGGGGCCGCCGTTAGAGGAAGGGGAAACTCCCACAGAGCGGACCACCCCTACCGACACCACAGGTGTGGGTGCACGGCCCGTTTCCCGGGCGCTGTGAGGCTCGGCACGGAGGCACACCGCTACGGCCAGCTGGCCGGGAGCGAGGTCGTTACCTGCTATACGTGCTGCAGGGGCGCTGGCCGTGAGGGCCACCACGCCCACCCCGGAATGGGGATCGGTGGCGACGATGCTTGCCCTGGTCTTGCGGCCGGTGGAGGTGAGAGCGCTCACCGAGCTCACCCCCTGGAGGACCGTCGAGGCCGTGACCACGAGGTTCCCTCCTGGCAGGGATATGGCGGTGGCCAGGAGCGGATCCTTCCCATGATGGAGCACCAGCTCCACCAGGGACGGGCGCACATCCGAGGCCAGCCGCATCACCTCGGCACCGGCTGGAACCGCTGGAATCTCAGGCGGCAGGTGGCTCTCATCGGCATGCGAGACGTCGGTCGCCGCAGCGATGGGCGTGGAGACACTGGTGTTCGTGGCGACGAAGGTGGACTGGCTGCTCGGGGCAGGCGCCTCTGCGAGCACGAAGCCTGCAGCAACGGTGGCCGTCATCGCCAGGGCAGCCACACCTGCCACCAGGAGGGGCCGGTGACGAGGGGTCCCGGCGGTGGCGTTCCTGGCAGACCCCCATGAGCCCTTTCCGAAGCTCCCCGCGCCCGAGTAGCCCATGGACCGGCTTCTAGATCCAGACATCTCCGACGGGTGTCGCCACAGGCGGTCGTCAGGCGCTATCCAGCCGCGTTGGGGCGTCGTGGGACCGTCCAGGCCATCAGGCCCTTCCGGCCCGTCCGCTCCATCGGGTTCATCGGAGGGGCTCCCGAACTCCAAGGGGCCACCGTCTTCCATCACAGACGAGGATACCGGCACGGACCCTTCACGGGAGGTCGCCCTTCATCTAGGTCGAAGCTAGGTCGAAGCTAGGTCGAAGCAGGTTCCGGAGGCATTTGGCGAGGTGGAGCAGGGCCGTTGTCCTGGCGCCGTAGGCCTGCCACTCAGGTCCTACCATGGGCAGGTGCGATCTACCTGTCTCCCGGCATGCCAGAGGGCATCGGAACTGCTTCGGGCGGTGGTCGGTGGCTAGAGACCTCGCCATCGATCTGGGCACCGCTAACACCCTCGTATACGCGAAGGGCCGCGGCATAGTCCTGAACGAGCCCTCGGTGATAGCCCTGAACTCACGTACCCAGGAGGTTCTGGCCGTGGGGCACGAGGCATGGCAGATGATCGGCAGGACCCCAGGCTACGTAGTGGCTCTGAGGCCCCTTCGCCAGGGGGCCATCACCGACTTCGACATCACGGAGCGGATGATCAGGCTCCTGCTGGCCCGATGCGGCGTGTCGCGCATGAACCGCTCCCGGGTGTTGATCTGTGTTCCCTCGGCGATAACGGCTGTGGAACGCCGAGCCGTGAAGGAGGCATGTCGCCAGGCAGGTGCATCGGCGGCCTACTTGATCGAGCAGCCGCTGGCCGCCGCCATCGGCGCGGGGCTCGAGGTGAACGAGCCGATGGGGAACATGATCGTAGACGTCGGAGGAGGCACCTCGGAAACAGCGGTGGTCTCCCTGGGGGGCCTGGTGGCCCTGCAGGCCATACGCTGCGGGGGTTTCGACATGGACAGCGCGATCCAGGCCTACGTGCGGCGCGTTCACCAGGTCGCCATCGGCGAGCGCACTGCCGAGGAGATAAAGATGGCCATCGGCTTCACGGGCAGGGCAGATCCGGGATCCCATGAAGGTGCAGAGGTAAGAGGGCGGGAGGTGATGACCGGTATGCCGAAGACGGTCCTGCTCAGTGCCGACGAGGTGCGCCAGGCTGTGGAGGATCCCGTTGGCCAGGTAATGAAGGCCGCCCTCGACTGCCTGGCAGAGGCACCTCCTGAGCTGGCCCAGGACGTGATGATGGAAGGGATCCACCTGCTCGGGGGCGGGGCTCTCCTGAGGGGTCTCGCTCGCCGGCTCTCCGACGAGACCTCGGTGCCGGTCCACATGGTCGACATGCCCTTGGAGTGCGTGGTGCTCGGTGCAGGGCGCTGCCTGGACTCGCTCGATGACATGCGCCGGATCTCCGCTATGGCAGATGTCTGAGCGCCGGGCCGGGAAGTCCCGTCTCTAAGGGCGGAAAGGATCTAGCGACCTCTTAGGCGAGAAGCTCCTCGGCGACCTGGCGTACCTGCCAGTCACGATCGGCCAGGCATGAGCGAAGGGCTTCGTCGGCGGCTGGGTCGTCGAACGCGGCCAGGGCGACTGCCGCCCGACGCCGGATCGCAGGCCTGTCTTCGAGTGCCGATATGACCGTCGCCAGCGTGGTGGGGTCTGCTCGGGCCCCCAGGGCCCCCACGGCGGCCTCCCGGCAGAGGGGGTCGGGATGGCCGGAGGCCATGGCCGAGAGACCAGTCGTCACCGACTCCTCCCCGGTCTCCTCCTCCACGGCGCCATGCTCGCCCAGTGCCCACGCTGCCATCTCGGCCACCAGCGGGTCTGGATCCTCCAGGGCACCTACCAGCTCGCCTATGCCCAGGTAGCTACCCGGTGATGCTCCGGCCAGCTCGCACACCCTGCGTCGCACCAGCGGGTCGGGATCCCCGAGGGCGCCTGCAGCACGCTCCGGGGTGAGCCAGCCCTGCCGATGCAGCGCACCCAGCGCAGCCGAGCGCACACGGGGATCTGGATTACCAAATAGCTCCTCGGCGCGACCCGACATGGCGCTCCGGGGCATGTAGCCTGCTAAGACGGCACCGCGCAGTGCTTTCACCGCCGAGTCTCTCCTCGAGTACCGCTCGGGTTCCACCGGGCCAACACCTACCATCGCACATCGACCAACGAGAACCGACCAGCAGTCCTCTACGGCCACCAGCCACCTGACAGCTACCCACCAACCATGAGCTCTTCGGACTCGACAGTACCCGACCTGCCCGACGACGGGCTAGCGGAACGTCCCGACAGGCGCCCGCGCGCCAGGCGCTGGGTGCTACGGCTGGCGGTGGTGCTCGCCGTGGTCCTGGTCCTGGTGGTCGTCTCGTCGCTTATCAGCCTTCCCTATTACGCGTTGATGCCGGGAGATGCGATACCGGTGACAGGGATGATCCAGGTCCCGAACGCGCATCTTCCCAGATTGCACGGGAAGGTCCTACTGACCGACGTGGACGTGGCCCCGGTACGGCTCATCAGCTACCTGCCCTACCTGCTCATGAGCAACGTAGCCCTGGTACCGAAGAGCAACCTTCTCGGGACCGCGCCTTCCAGTCAGTTCATACCCGAGGGCGAGGTGGACATGGCCGAGGCGCAGCTCACCGCGAAGGTGGCAGCTCTGCGCCAGATGGGCTATTCGGTGCCAGAGCACGACGCCGGTGCTCTGGTCTACGAGGTGGTGCCCCACACGCCCGCCTCGCACCATCTGGCGGTCGGCGATGTGATCACCAGCCTGGGCTCCACGAGGGTTACCAGCGCCGAGGGTCTCGCGCGGGCCATAGAGGCCCTGCGGCCGGGTGAGGCGGTAGAGCTGGGCTTCACCAGCATACTGAGCCCCAGCCTCCATGGTCACGAGACCCTCCGGCTCACCTCTGACCCCAGCCGACCCGGCAGAGCCTTCCTCGGCGTCGCCATCTACACCCAGCCCGCATACAGCCTGCCAGTCGCTCTGGATCTGTCCAACGACGGCATAGGAGGACCCTCCGCCGGTCTGGCCTTCACCTTGGGCATCCTCGACAAGCTCTCAGGTGGCGACCTCACCGGTGGCCATGTCGTGGCGGCTACCGGAACAATCCATCCGAACGGGACCGTAGGTCCAGTAGGCGGCGTCTCGGAGAAGACCATTGCCGTGGAGCAGGCCGGAGCGACCGTGTTCCTCGTGCCCCCCCAGGAGTACGCCAAGGCAGAGGCGAAGGCCACGCCGTCGCTCCATGTCATGCCCGTCACCTCCCTGTCAGAAGCACTCGCCGACCTGAAGAAGCTGGGAGGCCACCTGGGAAGGGCAGGCACCGGTCCGCCTCCGGGACCCGGCGGTCACTCAGCAGCTCCAGGGTGGCAGTACGACCCCTGGTCCTGACAGCACCTAGGCTCGTCCCATGCCAGAGGAGCGTCGAATCACCGTGGCTCAGGGTCTAGCCCGCATTAGCCCCGACGAGATCACCAGTCGTACCTTCCCTACGGCCCGGAAAGGGTTCGATCCTTCGGAGGTTCGCAGCTATTTAGCCCAACTGGCCCGGGAGATCCAGGCGGCGATCGATCGTGAGGTGGATCTGAGAGCTGCACTGGCGCGAGCGGAGGACCTGGCCGCGAACCCCTCCGTCGACGAGGCCACCCTCACCAGCGCACTCGGCCACGAGACTGCGCGAGTGCTGCGCTCCGCGCACGAGGCTGCAGCGGAGATCTCCGCACGGGCATCTGCGGAGGCCGATGCCCTCCAGTCCAGGGCATCCACTAGGGCCGACGAGCTGATCTCCCGGGCCACTGCCGAAGCAGCGGCCTTGGCCGAGAAATCTCAGGCTGCCGCCGCGGAGAAGATGGCAGCAGCCGAGGCGGCGGCTGCTGAGCTACGACGACGTGCCGAGCACGAAGCTGCCGCGATGCTCGATTCGGCCAGGATCGAGGCTGAGGAGCTGCTTTCCTCCACCAGGTCCGAGTGCCGGTCGATGCTCCAGGAGGCCCAGGACCTGCGCTCCAAGGTTCTCGCAGACCTCACGACCAGGCGCCGTGAGCTCCACGCTCAGATCGAGCAGCTCCGCGCCGGACGCCAGCGGTTGGCACAGGTCATCGGCGAGGTGCGCCGCTCGGTTGAGCGCATCGGCGACGACCTCGAGCGCGCCGAGAACGACTCCAGATCGCTACCGACCACCAGGAAGACGGCTCCGGCCGCACAGGCGTCGCCTCGGGTGCAGGGGCCATCTGCCGTCGAGGAGCCCGGGCCATCTGCCGTCGAGGAACCCGGGCCATCTGCCGTCGAGGAACCCGGGCCATCTGCCGTCGAGGAGCCCGGGCCATCTGCCGTCGAGGAACCCGGGCCATCTGCCGTCGAGGAACCCCGAGCGTCTGTAGACGAGCTCTTCGCCCGCCTACGCTCGGCGGCCCCGGAATCGGTCGGGTCCGGTTCGCATCCCCAGGCATCGGCCGTGACGGAGGAGGATGGCACGCCAGCCGAGGACGTCGGTAGCGCGGTCGACGCCGCGGTGACGGAGGAGCCAGGCACGCCAGCCGAGGACGTCGGTAGCGCGGTCGACGCCGCGGTGACGGAGGAGCCAGGCACGCCCGCCGAGGACGTCGGTAGCGCGGTCGACGCCGCGGTGGCACCTGAGCCGCTCTTCGCGAAGCGCGACGAGCTCCTGGCTCCGGTGGTGACAGATCTGTCCCGTAGGCTGAAGCGTGCGCTCCAGGACGACCAGAACGATCTACTCGACCGGATTCGGAGCTCGAAGGCGTGGGAGCCGGGCTTGCTGGGTGAGGTTCGCGCTCACGAGGCCAGGTTCGCGGAGTCGGCTGCGGACCAGCTCCGTAAGGCGGCGTCATCGGCAGGTGCCTACCTGGAGGCCTGCGGGGTGCCGGGGGGGGCGGTGGAGCGGGGCGACTCCCCGCGGTTGGACCTGGACGGCCAGTCGGTCGAGCTGGCACGCTCGATCGTGAGCGTGCTGCGGAGGAGGATCGAGCAGGAGGCGGGCAGGCTCGCTCCCGATGACGACGCGATAGTCGAGAAGGTCGGTTCCGCGTACAGGGAATGGAAGGGGGCCCGTATCGAGCGCCTGGCCGAGGACAGTGTGGTGGCCGCTTTCAGCACTGGCCTGCTCTGGCGCATCCCGGACAGTGCCTCCATTGCCTGGAGGGTGGATCCTTCGACGGATGCCTGCCCGGACTGCGCGGACAACGCGCTGGCCGGAAGCCTGCCTCGAGGAGAGCAGTTCCCGACGGGGCACCCCCATCCCCCTGCTCATCCAGGCTGCCGCTGCCTAATCGTGCCAGCGGAAGCCTAGGCTGCCTCGTCGTGCGCAATCCCGAGGACATCCGGCCGGCCCCACGCCGGCGAGGTATCGGCACCAGACGGTGGCTGGTCATCGCCGCGATCGTGGTGGTGATCGTTCTGCTGTCGCTGCGATCGCTGGCGGTGTTCTACACCGACTATCTCTGGTTCGGGTCCGTCCACCTGAGCGAGGTCTGGAACAGGCTGTTCGCAGTGAAGCTGGGGCTCTTCGTGGGGTTCGCGGCAGCTTTCTTCGTCGGCATGTGGGTGAGCCTCGCGGTGGTGGACAGGCTGGCTCCGACCGATCTGGCACTCGGGCCCGAGGACGAGCTGGTCCGTCGCTACCAGCAGTCGGTGGCTCCGCGCAACGTGCTGGTTCGCACCCTCGTCTCGGCTCTCATCGCGCTGCTGGCAGCGTCTGGGACCGTGGGTCAGTGGCAGCATTGGATCCTGTTCCGAGACGGGGTGTCCTTCGGGGTGAAGGATCCCCAGTTCCACATGGACGTGAGCTTCTTCGTGTTCAAGCTGCCGTTCCTCAGCTACCTGGTCGGCTGGTGCTTCGTCTCGCTGATCGTCATCACCATCGTCACCCTGATAGCTCACTACTTGAACGGAGGGATCCGGGTCCAGGGAAACCGCCTGCGGGTGGCATCCCAGGTGAAGGTTCACCTGTCGGTCCTCCTGGCACTCGTGGCGCTGGTGAAGGCAGTCGGCTACTACCTGCAGCGCTACAGCCTCGACTTCTCCACCCAGGGATACGTCCAGGGAGCGGGCTACACAGACGTTCACGCGAGGCTGCCCGCACTGACGCTGCTCATCTGGATCTCCCTGGCGGCAGCGGTCATCCTGCTGTTCAACGTAAGGAGGCGCGGCTGGGCTCTACCTATAGTGGCAGTGGGGCTATGGGCTTTCGTGGCCGTAGTGGTGGGTGCCATCTATCCGGCGCTGGTGCAGTCGCTGAAGGTGAACCCTGCTCAGGACGTCCTGGAGCGACCATATATCGCCCGTAACATAAAGGCCACGCGCGCGGCGTTCGATCTCGGCTCGATAAAGGTGGAGCCCTTCGCTGCCTCGGATAACCTCACCCCTACGGCGGTTGACGCGAACGCAGCGAACCTCGACGCGGTCCGGCTCTGGGACCCCTCGCTCACGAACGCCACCTTCGAGAAGCTCCAGTCGATACGCTCCTACTACAGCTTCAACACCCTGGCCACGAACCGCTACAGGGTGAACGGGCAGGTGACCCCCGTGGTCATAGGCGTTCGCCAGATAAACCCGTCAGACCTTCCTGCCCAGGGTTGGGTGAACGTACACCTGCAGTACACCCATGGTTACGGAGCGGTGATCGCTCCGGCGAACTCCGAGAAGGCCGACGGGAACCCGGTCTTCGCGGTGAAGGATGTCCCACCCGTGTCGTCGGCAGGCTACCCGGTCATCACCGAGCCGTCGGTCTATTACGGGGTGGACAGCTCAGGATGGGTGGTAGCAGACACGAAGCAGCCGGAGATCGACTACCAGCTGCCGAGCGGGGCCGAGCAGGAAAGCCACTACTCCGGTACCGGTGGGGTACAGCTCAGCTCGTTCCTGACCAGGGCTGCGTTCGCGATGCGTTTGGGCGACTTCAACCTGCTCATCTCGAACCTCGTGACCTCGAAGTCGCGGATCATGTTCGTCCGGGACATACAGGCCAGGATCGCGAAGGCGGCTCCGTTCCTCCAGCTCGGATCTAACCCGTATCCGGTGGTATGGCATGGCCAGATCCTGTGGATCCAGAACGCCTACACCACCTCGGACCACTACCCGTACTCGCAGAACGCGCATACCAGTGCCCTGCCGGCTACGAGCGGCCTGCAGCGCCCCTTCAACTACGTCCGGAACTCCGTGAAGATCGTGACCAATGCCTACAACGGGAAGATGACCTTCTACGCCACCGACCCGAGTGATCCGATCCTCCGCACCTGGGAGCGCGCCTTTCCCGGGATGTTCACCCCCGGATCGCGCATGCCGGCCTCCCTGCAGGCGCTCCTGCGCTACCCGAAGGATCTCTTCACGGTCCAGGCCGCCATGTACGGTCGCTATCACATCACGAACGCCGAGGCCTTCTACAACGCAGGCGATGCCTGGAACATCTCCCAGAGCCCGGGTGCGGGCAATCCACAGGCCGCCCTGGCCACCACCTACACCACCAACGCCGAAGGGATCCCGGTCTCCACGGGCCAGCTGGCACGCATGACTCCCCTCTACGAGACCTTCCAGGCACCAGGGCAGAGCCGTGTCTCGTTCAACCTGATCGATGCCTTCGTGCCGGTATCGAACGGTGACCAGATCCAGACGCTCTCGGCGTTCATGGTCGCCCATTACGGCTCGGGCGACACCAGCCAGGGCCAGCTCACTGTCTACGTGACGCCGCGGGGTCAGGCAATCGACGGTCCGGCTCTCATCGACGCCCGGATCTCCTCCACTCCTGCCATATCGAAGGCCATCAGCCTGCTGAACACGAACGGGTCGAGCGTGATCCTGGGCAATGTGCTCATGGTCCCACTGGGCCAGTCCATGCTCTACGTACGCCCCCTCTATGTCCAGTCGTCGCGCAATGCGCTACCCGAGATCCAGGACGTGATAGCGGTGTACGGCACTACCGCCGCTATGGGCACGACTCTCCAGTCGGCACTCGAGCAGGTGTTCGCGGCTCCGCTGGCGCTGGGCCAGGGCTCTGGGGCGGTCTCGTCGGCCCTGTCTGCTCAGGAGCAGCAGCTCGTCGCCCAGGCAAACAGCCTCTATGGCGAGTCTCAGGCAGCCCTGAAGGCCGGAAACCTCGGTGCATACCAGGCTGACGTGAACCAGATCGGGGCAGTGCTGAACCAGCTGAGCCAGCTGGCCAAGTCCCAGGCAGCGGCTGTCAAGGCTGCTACGAAGGCTGCTGCGAAGACATCGAAGGTGCCTGCAGCGACCTCCACGACACGGGCCTCGCCGAAGCGGTCATCGCGCACGACGAGCAGTTCGGTGGCGTCTCGCCGTTCGTCCGGATCGTCCCAGACCGGTTCGAAGAGCGCTTCCACCACCAGCACGACCGCGAAGGGTGAGGCATAAGCTGGGGGCTGGAGGAGGCTGACATGCCTGCTGTGAGCGTGGATGACCTGCTGGTGCTTCCCAGGGTCGAGATGCCCGACCGCCTCGCCTGGCGGGAGCGGTCTGTGCGGTCGGTGACGAGGGCGCCCTCCGGCCTCGAGGGGGAGGGGTTTCCTGTCCGCAGGGCCTTTGCCGGGGTGGACCTCGCGGACATCGACCCGTTCGTCCACATGGACCAGATGGGAGAGGTCGAGTACGCCCCCGGGGAGCCCAAGGGCACACCCTGGCACCCCCATCGGGGTTTCGAGACCGTCACCTACATGATCGACGGGATATTCGACCACAGTGACTCCACTGGTGGCGGCGGGAGGATAACCGATGGCGACACCCAGTGGATGACGGCAGGTGCCGGCATACTGCACATCGAGGCACCACCGGAGTTCCTGGTGGCTTCCGGCGGGCTGTTCCACGGCATACAGCTCTGGGTGAACCTCCGTGCAGCCGACAAGTGGAAACCGCCTCGCTACCAGGACATCAGGGCAGGGCAGGCAGCGTTGCTCACGACGCCCGACGGAGGTGCCCTCATACGGGTCATAGCCGGGGAGCTGTCGGGTCAGAGGGGACCGGGAAGCACCTTCACGCCCATGTCCATGCTCCACGCGACCATCAGCCCCGGAGCGCAGATGGAGCTGCCGTGGCCTGCAGAGTTCAACGCGCTGGTCTACGTGCTGTCGGGGAAGGGCAGGGTCGGTTCGGCTGGACGCCCTGTGTCCACCTCGGAGCTGGTGGTCTTCGCAGGAGGCGACTACCTGGTCGTGGGGGCCGACGTTTCCCAGGAATCGAGGCATCCCAACCTAGACGTACTGGTGCTCGGGGGGCTGCCGATCCGGGAGCCGGTGGCCCACTACGGGCCGTTCGTGATGAACACGAAGGCAGAGATCGCTCAGGCCTTCGAGGACTACCAGGCCGGTCGGCTCGGCCGGATCCCTCCGGACAGGCTGGGTGGTGCCACGAACGGCGGATCCACGAACGGCGGGGGCGACCGATGAAGGTCCACGAGCTCGGCCACCTGGTCCTCTACGTGCGCGACCTGGAGCGCTCCCGGCGCTTCTACCGTGACGTACTGGGCTGGAGCGAGGTCGGCGGAGACGTGCCGCTCGGGGTGCCGGCGGCCGGCTTCAGCTCCGGCAGGACCCACCACGAGCTGCTACTGATCGAGGTCGGCCAGGACGCTGCTCCTATCCCTGCCGGGCGCCGGGTAGGTCTCTACCACTTCGGTCTGAAGGTGGGTGAGGACGACGACGACCTACGCGAGGTGGTAGCACATCTGAGATCCCACGGGGTGGCCATCGAGGGGGCCAGTGACCATACGGTCACCCACTCGCTCTACATCTCGGATCCCGATGGCAACGAGATAGAGCTCTACGTGGACGTGCTCGGGCCCGATCAGTGGGGCGACCCTGCTGCGGTGTTCGCGCCCATCCGGCCGCTGCGCCTCTGAGCCATGACGCGCTGGTGGGAGACAGCGCGCGGATCGGCCAGTGGCTCCTCAGCGCGGGGTCAGGCGTACCGAAAGCTCGGGGGGGTGCCCCTGCTGTCTCACGACCAGCGTAGATGCGTTCGTAGCCGAGAGCACCTTCACCCCGGAGGCCTCCACGATGTAGCCGGAGGGATAGTCGATCTGCGGGACGGCGAATAGGCTGGTAGCGCCTGGCCCGAAACTACCGGTGCGCGCTGCGCGCTCGGGTGCCCAGTAGAAGCTCATCACGTGGCTGGAAGCGTCGTAGGCCAGGTGAGTGGGGGTCCCGGCCACGGCCAGCGGGTACGGCCTCACCACCGCGTCCACCACCGGCCCGTTCAGGTTGCTCCCGGCAGGCGGGCGGCTCATGTGCAACACAAGGTCGGCCTGGCGGGCCGATGCGCAGGCGATGTCGCAGCCGCCGAAGACCCAGTAGGTCCAGGGCATCAGGGCGGCATCCTCGTCGTTGGCCTGCGCGGTAATCGATGAGGGGTCAGGACCCGAGCTGCTCCACTCGGTGTTCAGAAGCGCCCCGCCGGTTGCCTTCGACCACGCTAGGGAGTAGGCGAATACCTGCCTGGCAGCGGCCGGAGACTGGGCGTACTGGTGGAACGCCATGCCTGTGTCGGAGATTCCCGGCGGTAGCGCCATGTGGGTGGGGGCCAGACCGAAGTTATAGGTGACGAATGGCTCGAAGAAGATCATGTGGGTCGGGTCGACCGCGCGGATCGCGCTGGCGGCCTTCGCGTAGTAGGGGTCGAGCTCAGTAGCGTCGAGCTCCGGGCATCCGTTGCCGGTGAGGCAGGGCTGCCAGGTGGTGCCCGGCCAGGGCTCGTTCATCACCTCGTATCCGAGCACCCAGGGGTTCCCGGCTACCCGCCGGGCGACCGCTGTGAGCATCGCGATGGCATATGACTGCAGGCCTTCTCCCCCCGGCAGGGCCTGGTCGTCCCAGAACGCCTGGAATGCCTGCTGGAGAGCTGGATCGGAGGTGTAGTCGAGCGGGAAGGCCACCTGCTCGTTCGGAGCCCCGTTGGTGATGGTCATCCAGGCGGGGAAGCCGTCGGCTCGGTAGATGGTGCCCGGCTGGTCGAAGTAGGTCCCGTAGTCGTCCTGATGCCAGTCCAGGAGGGTGTAGATGTGGTGGCGCGCGAGCATGTCGACGGTCGAGACGAGCCTGTCTATGTAGGCGACGTCGATCTTCCCCTTGGTAGGCATCTCGCCCGATCCAAGGACCCCGAGGCGCACCAGGTCGAGCCCCTGTTTAGCCAGCCACGCTGCGTCGGCGCTGTCGAAGCCGAACGCGCTCGGGTAGTAAGGCGCGTTCTTGGCGACGACGTTGACACCATGGAGCAGCAGGACCTGTCCCTGGCTGTCGACCAGCCACCTGCCCGCATGCCCGACCGGACCTGTCCGCATGCCCGGCGCTCCCGGCGGGGCTCCCGGCGGCACCGCACTATGGGTCCCAGCGCACCCAGCGAGGATGGTCGCAGCTACGACCAGGGCGAGTGCCTGGGCTGTATGCCGGTTCGCCTTCCTGCGATGCCGTCGCAGTCTGTCCCGATGCCAGTGATCCTGGGGAAGCCGGGCGGTCGGCACTAGTCTCGATGCACACTGCGCAGGCCTGCCCAAGCCATGTCGGCGAGCCGGCGAGCCATGACGGTCGCCTGCGCGACCCGGGCCTGGTGGTCATCGAAGTCGGAGTCATCCGTGCTAGCGAGCCAGTATCGGCTGGCCGCCTCGGCCATTCCCATCACCGCCTGGGCCAGCAGTCGCCGATGCTCAGGCTCGAGCCCGGCGTCGATCAGCACGTCGACGGCATCGACGGCTGCGGCCTCCACCCGCCTCAGCGCTCCGGAGAGCTCGGGATCGTCGGGGATGTCGCTGCCGAATATGAGGCGGAAGGCGGTGGTGCTGGTGGCGACGAACTGGAAGTAGGCAGCGAACCCAGCCTCCACTTGCTGGCGCGGACCCGATGCGGCTGCAGCGGAGGTGGCTATTGCCTCGACCATGTCGTGGGAGACGCCGTCCACGAGCTCCAGGTACAGGGCGCGCTTGGACGCGAAGTGCTGGTAGAGCAATGGCTTGGTCACGCCGGCCCGCTCTGCGATGTCGTCCATGGTGGTGGCGTTGAACCCCCGTTCTGCGAAGAGGTCCAGTGCTACCGCGACCAGCTGCCGGCGGCGATCAGCGGCGCTGAGACGCCCGGCGGCACTCATCGGGTTACCTGCTGAGTGGCTGGCATGGGAGACGGCGGCATCTGATGCACCCGAACAGGTTGCCACGCGATCGGGTGGTGATGCAGCCATACCCGATCTCCAGGAGGCCCGCGCATGGATTCGAGGAGGCGCCGATATTGGGTTCGAGGACCAGAGGCCTAGAGGATCGGAAGATCGAGGCCAGCTATGCTCCGGCTGTCCAGCCGAGGATTCGCCACATGTCGGTCCTCACTAGCTTAGAGCCAGCCCAGAGAAGGCGTGTCGCGCATGCAGGTAGCGTTTGCAGGGACCGAGATGGCCCCTCTCGATCCGGTCAGGGGTGCCCTCGAAGGCGTGGTGGTGCGCTGGGCACTGGAGCTGTCAGAGATGGGGGGAGCCGGGCGCGTGGACCTGGTGAGCTTCGGGCCGGTCCCGGGCGAGGTGGCCAGGTCCGTCTCCGGGAAGGTAACCGAGGTGGGCTCCGCGACGGGGATGCGCTCCTGCCTGGCTGCCATCGAGACAGACATCGTCGTGTTACAGAACAGGCCCCTGTGGGGCCGGTGGGTCAGGCCAGGTGCGGCCCAGGCCCTTCATCTGTTCCATAACTTCTCGGATGCCTGGGGTTGCGACAGCGAGGCAGACCAGGCGCTATCCAGAGAGATCCTGCGATGCCAGACCAGCGCGGCCGTGAGCCGTGCTCTGGCCGGGCATGTGGATCTCCACCGAGAGCTAGACGGGGTCGGGTGCCTGGTGGTCCCACCATCCATCGACCCGGTCTTTCTAGAAACAGAGTACAGGCCCGACGACTCCACCGTGCTCGTCCCGGGTCGCCTGATGAGGAAGAAGGGCGTCGAGGTGGCCCTCGCTCTGGCCGCGTTACCCGGCTGCAGGCACCTCAGGTTCGTCTTCGTGGACAACATCAGCCCCTGGCAGGTGCCAACCGCAGAGCACCTGGAGCTGCGCGCCCTGGTGGAGGATGCCGGCGGGAACGTGGAGCTGGCCAAAGCACGCCGTCCGGGCGCCGAGATGGCAGAGCTCTACTCCCGTGCCCGCGTGGTGCTCTGCCCGTCGGTAGTTCCCGAAGGCCTCGGCCTGGTCGCACTGGAAGCTCAGGCAGTCGGCTGCCCGCTCGTGACCAGCGGGCTCGGAGGTCTGGCCGAGGTGACCTTCCCTCCGAACGAATGCGTCGATCCGGCTGACCTGCCTGCCCTCGGCGCAGCCCTGCTCAGCGCTGCATCCAGGGCGGGCGAATCGCAGCCGGGCAGCCTACCTTTCGCCCTCGCCCCCTACACCCCGCGTGCCTCCGCAGAGGCTCTCATGGCTGCCATCTGTTCAGCCGTCGATCCTGGCTCTCGACCGGCCGTCCATTCACCCGCCCGATCCGCCATCAGCGGAATCGGCGGTGCTGCCTTTCCCGCGACGCGACCGTGAGCCGATCGCGATGCAATCGTGGGCAGACCGCGAGGCACCAGTGAGCCGACCGCACCTGGTGGACACTGACGGCAGTGGAAGGCCGGAGCTGCCGGAGCTGAGGCAGGCCGTCGAGCAGGCGCTGGCGGTGCTGGAGGGTCTCTTCGAGCCGGAGTGGGGCTACTGCGCCCCCAACCGAGCCGTGTATCCCTGGCAGTGGCTCTGGGATTCGTGCTTCCACGCGCTGGTGTGGGCAGCCTGCGGAGACGCGAGGGCGCTGTCCGAGACGCGCGCCCTGTTCGCGAACCAGGACACCGACGGTTTCCTACCCCACATGGGCTACCAGCGCGACCCCGGCGCAGCAGTGAGCCTCTGGGGACGTCGGGGGACCTCTACCATCACCCAGCCTCCCATGTACGGCCACACGATCCGGGTTCTAGCCGAGGCGGGATGGGAGGTAGCCGACCTGATGGAGCCGGCGGAGAAGGCGATGCGCTTCCTCGCCGAGAGCCGTCGGGGTCCCGGCGGCCTGGTCGTGATAGCCCATCCCTGGGAGTCCGGCGCAGACGACAATCCCCGCTGGGGGAAGTGGTCCGGTGATCCCTTCGACCGGGCGGCCTGGATGGCGAAGAAGATCGAGCTCCTGGGGGCACTGGAGTACTCGCCCGATGGTGGAGCGGTAGGGAACGCCCGCTTCTCGGTGGCGGCAGCATCCTTCAATGCCCTCGTCTCCTATAACGCTGCCGAGCTGGCCGCTGCTGGAGGCGCGGAGTGGCTCGCCGCGTTCGCCGACGAGCTGGCCGAGGCCATCGACGCTCTCTTGTGGGACGACCAGGCGAGCACCTGGGCGGACCTGGATTGCCAGGAGGGAACGAGGTGCACGGTACCGGTGGCCGACGCGCTCCTTCCGGTGCTGGTAACGCGCAGCCATGACCACGCGAGGGAGGCACTGGCGGCGTTGGTGGATCCGGGGAGGTTCGCCTCGCCTTTCGGACCCTGCTCCCTTGCGCGCCGTGAACCGGACTTCGACCCTACTGGATACGGCAGGGGGTCGGTATGGCCTCACCTCACCTACCTCTTCGCGCTTGGCGCTCTCAGGTCTGGCGATGGGGACGCCTACGCGAGCATTCGTGAGGCAGCCCTCCGTGCAATGGTTTGTGGGGATTTCTCCGAGCACGTCGACCCACTTACCGGCAGGGGTCTCGGGGCGCGACCCCAGGGGTGGTCTACCCTGCCGGTCGCTCTGGAGGCTTCTCCGACAGTAGCGTCTTTCAGATGAGCCCATCCGAAGCACCACACGAAGAACCACCGCCTGGGGACTCGACGACCGGCTCCGAGCTGCTCTGCGATATCGAGGACGGCGTGGCACGTCTCACGATCAACCGCCCGGAGGTGAGGAACGCCATGTCCTGGGGCGTTATACGCGGGCTCAGGAGCTCGGTTGCGCGCTTGAAGGACGATTCGGCAGTTCGGGTTCTGGTGCTCGGAGGAGCCGGGGACAAGGCCTTCTGCTCGGGGGCTGACCTCGGCGGGATGCAGGGCGAGGGATTCCTGTCGCTCCACGACTCACGTGGAGAGCTGGCCGGCTTGTTCCACGAGCTCTGGGCCCTCGGGAAGCCCACCATCGCCCGTGTGCAGGGATGGGCCATGGCAGGTGGCTTCGGCCTCGCCCTCGCATGCGACATGGTGGTGGCCTCCGAGAGGGCGCGCTTCGGGGCTCCGGAGGTGAACGTCGGTCTGTGGCCGTTCATGATCACGGTTCCGATGGTCCGCTCCATGGCTCCGAAGCAGGCCCTGGAGCTCATGATGACCGGTAGGGTGGTGGAGGCAGCCGAGGCACAGCGGATGGGCTTCGTGAACAGGGTGGTGCCCCACGAGGATCTCGATCGGGAGGTGGACGAGCTGGCATCGGTGCTCGCATCGAAGTCGCCTGCGCTGCTGCGCCTCGGGCGCCAGTCGTTCTACGATGTATGGGATATGACTGCCAGGGACGCGCTGGCTCACCTGCACGCGATGCTGACGCTGGCCACCATGACCGAGGACTCGACCGAAGGCATTGCCGCCTTCCTGGAAAAGCGCCCGCCAGTCTGGCGAGGGCGATGACCGGCGACCATACAGGACCATGAAGAAGCGGGCGCTGATAACGGGGATAACGGGCCAGGACGGCTCGTACCTCGCGGAGCTGCTTCTGGGGGAGGGCTACGAGGTGGTAGGGATGGTGAGGAGGTCCTCCACCCTGAACTTCGAGCGAATAGCCCATATACAGGATCGCCTTACCCTGGTGGCCGGTGACCTGCTGGACGAGGTATCGCTCATAGGGCTGTTGAAGGAGCACCGTCCTGGCGAGGTCTATAACCTGGCCGCGCAGTCGTTCGTCCAGACGTCCTGGGGTCAGCCGGTGCTCACCGGCGAGACCACTGCGCTCGGTGTGACGCGGATCCTCGATGCGATCAGGATGGTCGACCCAGAGATCCGCTTCTACCAGGCTTCTTCGTCCGAGATGTTCGGGAAGGTTCACGAGGTTCCCCAGAACGAGACCACGCCCTTCTACCCCAGGAGCCCCTACGGCGTGGCGAAGGTCTACGGGCACTGGATCACGGTCAACTACCGTGAGAGCTACGGGCTGCACGCGTCCTCGGGAATACTGTTCAACCACGAGAGCCCTCGGCGGGGCCTGGAGTTCGTCACCCGCAAGGTCACCCATGCCGTTGCGAGGATCGCGTGCGGTATCGACGAGAAGCTTCCCCTCGGAAACCTAGACGCACACCGAGACTGGGGTTTCGCGGCCGACTACGTGCGGGCTATGTGGCTGATGGTGAACCAGGACACTGCAGATGACTACGTGGTGGCCACCGGGTCTACCCACTCGGTGCGCGAGCTCTGCGAGCTGGCCTTCTCCCACGCGGGACTTGACTGGCAGGACCATGTCGTGGTGGATGCCCGCTACCTGAGGCCAGCCGAGGTGGACCTGCTGGTTGGCGATCCCGCCAAGGCCAAGGCCGTGCTCGGCTGGGAGCCCGAGGTGGACTTCTCGGGGCTGGTGGAGATGATGGTGGACGCAGACCTGGCCCTCGTCCGCGACGGCATCAGATGACCAGGCCGCCCGCGGGGATCTGAAGGGACCTGGGAAGGCTGGTGCATGCCGACCCGCTGGGCCTGCTGGTCGCCTTCGGAGCGGGGATGCTGTCCTTCGTGTCCCCCTGCGTGCTGCCGCTGGTTCCCGGCTACGTCTCGATGGTCTCGGGCCTCAGCGCCGAGGAGCTGGCATGGTCCAGCCATGGCACCCGATCGCCCGATGCTACCGGCACGCTGATCGCCGGCCGCCCCACGAGGGGAGCCGTGATGAAGGGCATCGGCGGCTTCGTAGTCGGCTTCAGCCTGGTCTTTACCGCGCTCGGTGCCGCGGCGAGCAGCCTTGGCCAGCTCCTACTGCATCACCAGAGGGGTCTCGACATGGTGGCCGGAGCCGTCGTGGTCCTCTTCGGCCTTTGGATGTTCGGAATCGGAGTGCCCATGCAGGCCATGCGTGAGCGCCGCTTCCACCCGAGTCCTGCTCGCCTGGGTGCCTGGGCACCGCTGGTGCTCGGAATGGCTTTTGCCTTCGGATGGACCCCCTGCATCGGACCCGTCCTCGGCGGAGTGCTGGGGTTGGCTGCCACCCGGGCCACTCTGGTCTCCGGCGTGGTGCTGCTGGCTTCCTACTCCCTCGGCCTCGCCGTGCCCTTCGTGCTCACCGGGCTTGCCTCCGATCGGCTCACTTCACTGCTTGCGCGGCTGCAGGGCCGGCTCTGGCTGGTGGACACCGTAGGCGGTGGAGCGCTGGTGGTCTTCGGAGCGCTCCTCCTCACCGGCCAGCTCCATGTGGTGTCTGCTGGTGTGGCCGACCTGCTGAGGGCGGTAGGACTCGGGCGCCTCAGCGTCAGCTGATCTGGGCCCAGGCCTCTGCTTACCGTGCGGAGATACCGAGGCAAATCCAGCGGAGGACGTAACCAGCTCTGCACCTACAGTGCATCTGCCTGGTGCCACCGGCACGGATGCCCCTAGCATTGGGCGGTTCCCATGGTCCCCGCAGTCCACCTCCGTAGCGCTATAGCGCTGACCGGGCGGTTCCCGGCTCTCGCCGGTGCCGATCTCGTCGTCGAACGTGGCGAGGTGGTGGTGGTGGAAGGTCCCAACGGGGCTGGCAAGACCACGCTGCTGCGACTCTGCGCAGGCCTGATGGCTCCCGGTGGTGGCAAGGCTTCTGTCCTCGGCTTCGACCTCTTCAAGGACCGCGGCGAGGTCCGCAGGCGCGTGGGGATGCTCGGCCATGCGAGCTTCCTCTACGACGACATGAGCGTGACCGAGAACATGAGGTTCTTCGCCCGTGCTGCCCGACTGCCGGCTGGCGAGGTGGAGGCTGCCGGAGAGAGGCTGGGCCTGGTGGGGCGTGTGGGCCGGACAATGGTAGGTCGGCTCTCTGCTGGGCAACGGCGCCGCGTCGCCCTGGCCGTCCTGGTCGCCCGCAGGCCGGAGCTCTGGCTGCTAGACGAGCCACACGCGTCGCTGGACGCGGCCACGAGGCAGCTACTCGGCATCCTCGTCTCCGAGGCTGCCAGGGCCGGTGCGGCGGTACTGATCGCTTCCCACGAGCCGGAAGCCTCCCTGCCGCTCGCGGATCGGCTGGTCGGCATGTCAGGTGGTCGTGTCGTCTCGGAGAGGCTCCTCAGTGCCCACCATGACGACGGAGCCGTCAGTGCCCACCATGACGACGGAGCCGTCAGTGTGGCGTGACGCCTGGGTGGTGTCCGCCAAGGACCTCCGCATCGAGATGCGGTCGAGGGTGGTGATGAACCAGGTGCTGCCGTTCGGGCTGCTGGTGCTGGTGCTCTTCGCCCTGGCCCTGGGGCCGGGGCGCCAGACGCTCATAGGGGCGGCCCCCGGCCTGTTCTGGGTGGCGGTACTGTTTTCCTCCGTGCTCGCGGTTCAGCGGAGCTTCTCGCTCGAGTCCTCGGATGGTGCACGAGACGGCCTCAGGCTGGCTGGTCTCGACCCCGCGGGAGTGTTCCTCGGAAAGGCCGGAGCAGTGGCCGCGCAGCTCGGTGCACTCGAGGTGGTGCTCGGCGCCGGCGTGGTGGTGCTATATGGCGCAGACGTTAGATCGTTGCTCGGGCTCGTGGCGGCCTGCCTGGTGGCCACCGTAGGTCTGGCGGCAGCGGGCACGATTTACGGCGCTCTGGCAGCAGGGCTGAGGGTGCGGGAGACCCTGCTTCCCTTCCTGCTGCTCCCCGTGGTGGCGCCGGTGCTCCTTGCTGGAACGCGCGCCTGGCAGGCCGCTCTCGGCAGCCCTCCGGGTGCTGCGGGTGGGGCCTCCACCGGCGGTGGTGATCCCTGGATGGGAGTTCTGGTGGTGTTCGCGCTGGTGTATGTGTCGCTGGGTGTGTTGCTATATGGGTATCTGGAGGAGGCAGCATGAGTGGAATGCCTGACGTGACAGCCGGGGAAACGCAGCCGGCTATGGGAGACCGGGGCCTCAGACCATGGTCGGAGCGCACCGTATGGGTGGTGCGGATCCTTGGCATTGCTTCGCTGGTGGGGGTGGCTGCCACGGTGTGGCTGGGGCTATGGGTCACCCCGCCTGACCGGGTCCAGGGGAACCTGGTGAGGCTGGTCTACGTGCACCCCGCGGTAGCCTGGATAGCGCTCTACGTCGCCTTCGGCACGGTGGGTGTGGCCAGCGTGCTGTGGCTGTGGCCGAGGACGAGGAGCTCGTTCTTCGACAGGCTGGCAGCCTCTGCCATGGAGATCGGCACGGTCTTCACGGGTCTGACCCTCGTGACGGGCTCGATCTGGGGCAAGCCGACCTGGGGCGTGTGGTGGGCATGGGACGCGCGTCTCACCTCCACGGCGCTCCTCTTCGTCCTACAGCTCGGATACCTGGCGCTGAGGCGGGTGCCTTCGGATCCGGAGTCTCGTGCCAGGCGCTCCGCGGTGGCGGCGCTGGTGGCTGCTCTCGACGTGCCCATCGTGCACTTCTCGGTGCTCTGGTGGAGGACGCTGCACCAGAAGGCGACTGTGCTGACTCCCACGCTCTCCCCGAAGATCCACGGGATCATGGCCTGGACGCTGCTGCTTGGTTTCGTGGCCTTCACCCTGGTGTTCTTCTGGATGCTCGCCGTGCGGATGCGCTCGGCATCCATCGAGGACTACCTGGACGACGAGGGTATGGATGCCGCGCTGGAGGAGCGCTGGGCCGAGGGCAGCTCGATAGCAGCAGAATCCGAGGAGCCGGCGGCTGCTCCGGTCGGCACCCTGGTCGGTGCCGGTATGCCTGCGACTGTCAAGGGAGGTGAACTCTGATGGTTTACATCTACTCTGGCTATGCAGCAGCCATAGGCGTTCTCGCACTATATGGGATGAGGCTTGCCCTGAGGCGCCGCCGGCTGGAGCGCATAGTGGTCACGAGCGAGTCTCACCAGGATCGATCTGCGGGTAGGGGGAGGTGAGCGAGGAGGAGGTCCCCGGCGCTCCGCGCCCGCCTTCGAGGAGACGGGCATCGAAGGCCACGCGCTGGAGGCTGGTGGTTGTCGGGGTGCTGCTAGTGGGCGCCATCGGGTTCCTGCTCGTGGAGGGCCTGGGGAGCTCGCTCGACTTCTACGACACCATCCCTCAGGCGCTCCACGACCGGGCTGAGCTGGCTGGCAAGACCTTCCGTCTCGATGGGGTGGTAGTGCCAGGGACCATACACAGGGTTCCTGGGGGCATCGACTTCGACATCGAGGGCGGCGGTATCCGTGAGCCTGTGGTCGCCCACGCGCTTCCATCTCAGATTTTCCAGCCTGGGATAGCCGTGGTGCTGGTGGGGCATTTCAGCGGTAACCACTTCTGGTCCGACGAGATCATGGAGAAGCATTCCTCGACATATACGCCGGTGAAGGAGGCCTCCCACTCCCCTGGCGGTGCGGTCCGGTCACGGTGAACGCTGTTGCCGGTCACAGCGGCGTACTGCTCGCTTTCCTGGCCTCCGTTCTAGGCGCAGGGATCATCGTATGGGGACTGGCCAGGAAGAGTCCCGCCACCCTCCGAGCAGGCCGTATTTATGGCTGGCTCATGTTCGCGGGTGCGGTGGTGGCCGTGGTCGCCATGGAGCATGCCCTTCTCACCCACGACTACTCCATAGAGTTCGTGGCAGAGAACTCGAGCAGGGCCACCCCGTTGCTATACACCATCACGGGCCTGTGGTCGGCTCTGTCGGGGTCGCTGCTGTTGTGGGGGCTTATCCTCTCCGGATATGCCGCGGCCGTGGCCTGGCGGTTCAGGAAGAGAGCCGAAGATGCCATGGTCGGGTGGGCGACCCTGGTCATCTACCTGGTCTCTGCCTTCTTCTTCGGTCTCCTGGTCTGGCCTGCCAACCCGTTTCGCACCTTCGCAGGTACTCCACCGACCCACGGTCTAGGTCCGAACGTCCTTCTGCAGGACAACCCCCTCGTCGCCTTCCACCCGCCGATGCTCTACCTGGGATTCGTAGGTTTCACGGTCCCGTTTGCCTTCGCCATAGCTGCATTGGTCACCGGCAGGATGGGGGAGGGCTGGCAGGTGGAGACCCGGCGCTGGACCCTATTCGCGTGGGCCTTCCTCACGGTTGGAGTGCTGCTCGGGGCCTGGTGGTCCTACCAGGTGCTCGGCTGGGGTGGCTTCTGGGGATGGGATCCCGTGGAGAATGCGGCTCTCCTTCCCTGGTTGACGGCCACGGCTTACCTCCATTCGGTCATGGTCCAGGAGCGCAGAGGGCTGCTCAGGGTATGGAACCTGTCGCTAGTGCTGTCGACCTTCGCGCTCACGATCCTCGGGACCTTCCTCACCCGTTCCGGCGTCATCGAGTCGGTCCATGCCTTCTCCGACTCGAACCTGGGGCCGGTGCTTCTCGGGTTCCTGGCAGTGGTGATAGTGGCCTCCCTTGCGCTCCTGGCATGGCGGGGGGATCGCCTCAGATCCCCCTCCGGGATCGACGCACCTCTCAGTCGCGAAGGCGCCTTTCTCGCGAACAACCTGGTGTTCGCCGCTTTTGCCTTCGTGGTCCTGCTGGGGACCCTCTTCCCCCTGCTGTATCAGGCGTTCACGGGCGCCCAGGTGACGGTGGGCAGGCCGTATTTCGACACGATGACGATGCCGCTGGGGCTGGCCCTTCTCACCCTCATGGCCGTGGGGCCGGCCCTGCCGTGGCGCAAGGGCAGCGTGGAGACCCTGAGGCACAGGCTGGCGATACCAGCCTGGGTGGGAGCGCTCGTGCTGGCTGGCTGCGTGGCTGCGGGGATACGCGACCTGGCCGACCTGGCAGCCTTCAGTCTCGGCTCCTTCGCTGCAGCCGCCAACGTCAGGCAGCTGGTGCTCTCCTCACGCAACGCGCACCGCCAGGGAGCTGGCTTCTGGCGCGGCCTGGTCGGTCGCGCGAACGGTGGGATGGTCGTCCACCTGGGGGTGGTGATGATAGCGGTGGCCCTGGCTGCAGCTACTTCGTTCGGCCAGCGCGGTGAGGTCCGGCTGCTCCCGGGACAGTCCGCCAGCTTCGACGGCCACGAGCTCACCTACGTGGGACCCGGAACGCTCCGCACCCCGGCGAAGACCGCCACCCTGGCGAGGGTGCGGCTGGACGGGGGCGGGGTGTTCACGCCCGCGGTCACCACCTTCGGCAGGGACACCGAGGCGGTTGGAACCCCCGCCATCGACTCGAGCGTGGTGGACGACGTCTACCTCACCATCGACGAGCTACCGGTCCGCCGGGATGGGGCAGTGACATTCGGGGTGATAGTGCAGCCACTGGTGATGTGGCTATGGGTGGGTGGAGCGGTGCTGGCTCTGGGAGCCGTGCTAGCCGCCATCCCCGGAAAGCGCCGGCGTCGCCCGACGGACCCCGTATCGGCGCCGGTCCCCGGTGTGAGCTCTGCTGGCAGCACGGAGCGCAGCGACCCGGCCAGCACGGAGCGCAGCGACCCGGCCAGGCCGCTATCAGGCGTGGGGTCGTCGGCGCGATCCGGTAGTTCCGGCAGCGGGGATGCCTTGCCGGTACTCATAGCCGAGCGCGCAGGGGCCGAGCCGAATGAGAGACCGTGAGCAGCGACGCCCTGGCTGAATCACCTGGCCGAGCGCCGAGCAGGCACCGGATCCGCGTGATCGCCCTGGTGGCGTTGGTGGTGGCCGCCGGGCTCGTCGCCGCACTCGCTACGCGCCCACAGGCGACGGCCACCGAGGTGATCAGCCCCCTGGTCGGTCGCGAGGCCCCGGCCATCGATGCGACCACCATCTACGGCGCGCACTTCGATCTCGCGTCCTACAGAGGAAGGTTCGTGGTGCTGAACTTCTTCGCCACCTGGTGCCCACCCTGCCAGACCGAGGAACCGAACCTAGTCGAGTTCGCCTACCAGCATCGCTCGCAGACGGGTCCCGCTCTGGTGGGCGTGGTGTTCGCCGACACTGCAGCCAATGCCCGGGCCTTCTTCCGGTCGACTGGAGCGACCTGGCCTGCTGTGGCCGACCCGTCAGGCAAGATCGCGCTCGCCTACGGTGTTCGCGGACCACCCGAGACCTTCGTGATAGCACCGGACGGGGTGATACTGGCTCATATAGATGGCCCGCTCACGGTCAAGGGCCTCGACCAGGTGCTCGAGCGGGCGAGGTCTACCTATGGCTGACGACCTATCACCACCAATGCGTACATTCACCTCAGGTCGTAGGCGGCTGCCTGCGTACGCCCTCCTGGCGTTGGTGCTGGCAAGCCTGGCCGTGGCCGTGTTCACCTCGGGCTCGTCGAGCCAGTCGCCCGCCGAGCGAGCCTTGGCGATAGAACGCGACATACGCTGCCCGAGCTGCGAGGCGCTCTCTGTAGCCACCTCGTCGGCTCCCACCGCCGTCACCCTGCGGCAGGTGATAGTAGCCAGGGTGGACGAAGGCGAGTCCGCTCGGCAGATCGAGCGCTTCGTGGTGAGCCGTTATGGTAGCGGCATCCTGCTCCGCCCACCCACCTCGGGCACCGCGGGTCTGGTCTGGTGGATACCGGTGCTGCTCGGCGTGATAGCGCTCGCTGCGCTGGTGTCGTTCTTCTGGCGCCGCCGCTCGCTGGACAGACCCATGCCGAGCGCGGCAGACAGGGACCTGGTCGGGCGCGCACTGCGCTCCCATGGCGGCCCGGGTGCGCCCGATGCCAGCGGGCAAGCCTCGCTGTGAGCCCCCTGTGCCCCCGGCGAGACACCGGGAGCCTTCCCAGAGCACGCCGCTCAGAGGACCGGTCGCCCGGGAGCTGGAGGCCTCGCGGTGAGCTCTGAGGTCCCCGCTGGGCACCAGGAGCTGGAGGACGAGAGGGAGTTCCTGCTGCGCTCCATCGACGACCTGGAGCGCGAGCGGGAGGCAGGAGACCTGGCTGAGGAAGACTACGAGCACCTGCGCGACGTGTACGTGGCCAGGGCAGCAGAGGTGTTGCGTGCTCTGGACGCAGTGGACTCGAAGGCTGCTGGCGGAGGATCGAAAGGGGATCCTCCGGATGCCGACCTCCAGGACCAGAAGGCTGGGATCCGCCTGACCGGTCGAGCCAGGCGGACCCTCGTGTGGTCCGCGGTGGTGCTGTTCTCGGTAGCAGCGGTGGTGCTGGTGACCCTGAAGCTGACCAACCGCCTCCCGGGCGAGTTCGCGACTGGGTCCCTCACGCTCAGTCCTGGAGAGCTGGTCCAGAGGCGGCTGGCCCAGGCCGCAGTGCTCGAGCAGCAGGGCCAGTATGCCGAGGCGCTGCGCGTCTACCAGCAGATCCTGGCGGCCGACCCGCGCCAGCCCTCTGCGCTGGCCGAGGCAGGGTGGCTCGAGTACGAGGCAGGCACGCAGGCCAAGAGCCGGCTACTGGTCTCCAAGGGCGAGCAGTTGGTGTCCGAGTCGGTCTCGGTGGCCCCGTCGTCCTATGCAGGGCACCTCTATCTCGGCACCATATACCTCTATGCAGGACACCTGACAGATTCCGTTGCCCAGTACCGGAGCTTCCTAGCCGACCACCCGCCCTCGAGCATCCTCAGCCGGGCAAGGCCCTTCGTAGCCAAGGCCTTCAGCGAAGCCGGCATCCCGGTTCCTGCCTCTCTCGGCTCTGGCTAGAACCTGCGCTGGCTCGGGCCAACTTACGTTTCCAGCGCTCATGCCTGCGGCTCTGGCTAGAACGAGGCCCGCATGCCGGTTCCTGCCTCTCTCGGCTCTGGCTAGAACCTGCGCTGGCTCGGGCCAACTTACGCCTCCAGCGCTCATGCCTGCGGCTCTGGCGAGGTGTGGCTCCAGGTGCCCGGATCGGCCTGTAGCGCAGTCATGCGCTGAGCGACCGGAGACCATCTAGAACTCGGGGGAACGCCTCGCAGAATGCCTCCACGTCGGCGTCTGAGGTGGACCAGCCGACTGACACTCGCAGCGATCTGCTGGGCTCGGCCCCGATGGCTGACAGCACCGGGGACGGCTCGAAGGACTCCGAGGAGCACGCGGAGCCGGAGTGGACGGCTATGCCGGCTTGGTCCAGGCCGAGCAGGAGTGGCTCACCTTCGACGCCCTCGATGACGAGGCAGGCCAGATAGCCGAGGCGCCCCGAGGGGTCTGGATCACCGACCAGGCTGACGCCGTCTACGCCTAGGGCACAGTCGAGGATCGTGGCTATCTGACGGCGGGCGGCAGCGTCCTCGGCTTCGATCACTCCCGGAGATGTCATCCGAGCTGCCAGGGCGCCGAATCCTGCGATGGCGGGGAGGTTCTCTATGCCCGCCCGCCTGGATCGCTCCTGGGCTCCACCTATGATGAAGGGCTCCACGCGTAACCCCTTGCGCACCAGCAGGGCACCGGCACCCTGGGGGCCGCCGAACTTGTGCGCTGACACCGACGCCAGGTCCGCGCCCAGCGCGCCGACATCCACGGGCATGTGGCCTGCCGCCGCGCAGAGGTCTACGTGAAGCAGGGCTCCTGCCTCGTGGCACCTGGCGGCGACCGCGCCTAGAGGCTCGATGGTGCCGACCTCGTGGTTCGCGAGCTGGCAGTGGACGAGCGCCGGCACGCGACCGGTTCGCGAGAGCCGATCCAGAAGTGAGTCGAGATGTGACAGGTCTATCCGTCCCTGGCCATCGGCGGCGATCTCGATCACCTCGGCGCTGCGGGCCGAGGCTTCCCTTACGGAGGAGTGCTCCAGGGCTGAGCAGAGCACAGGTCGTCCAGGTCGGGATGCCAAGGCACCCCAGCATGCTGCGTTCACGGCTTCGGTGCCACCAGAGGTGAAGACGACCGAGCGTGGTGGGACCTTGAACATGGCGGCCAGCTGCTCGCGCGCCTGCTCTACCACGGTCCTCGCCAGCCGGCCTTCGCTATGGACCCGTCCGGGGTCCCCCATGACCGCAGGGTCGCCCAAGAGGCCGCGCAGGCAATCGAGGAGCCCGCTGGCCTCCTCGTGAACGGTGAGCTCCTGCGCGCCGACGAGCTGGTTGGCGTGTGCCAGCCCGCTGGCCAGCACCCTCAGCATGCCGAGCAGAACCTCTGGCCTCGCTGGGGAGGTCGACGCGTGGTCCAGGTAGTGGCGTGCCACGTGTTCAGCCTCTGGAGATGCTCTGGTGGCGCAGCGTCATGCGTTCAGGCGGTGGCAGTACAGGAGTCGTCGCCCCTGGCACGAGACTTCAGCAGGACCTGTACGCCTCCATCGCCGGTGTCGATGCCCGTGCAGAGCACCGAGAGCAGACCGCGTACCATGCCCTTGTCCACGGCGCATATGACGGGATGCTCTGCGGCTAGGGGACCGAAGGGGCAGTTCTCGGACACCACCGCGGTGCTCGTTCCGTGATGCTCGGCACGGGCCGCGAACCCATGCGCGGTAAGCGCATCGGCCACCACATGCATGGCGGCACGAAGTGATCTCTGGCCCTCGCCTGGTGACATCCGCTCTGCCAGGGCCTGCCCATAGGAAACGCCCACCTGCTCGGCCAGGGCTTCGGCCTCCGAGGGGCCGAGATGGTCCAGGGCCGCCACGAGGAGGGAGACGACCAGCTCGTCGCGGCGCGCCAGCAGGTCCAGAGCACCGTAGCTGCCCGGCGATAGGAGGGCCCGGTAGTGCTTGGACGGCCTTCCTGCCCCTGCAGGAGGTCTCTGAAGGCTCACGCTCAGGTATCCGGCAGCAGCGAGGCGGTCCAGGTGATGGCGAGCCACGTTCGGGTGCAGTCCGAAGGCCAGCGCCACTTCGGACGCGGTCGCTCCTGGCGACGCGCGCACGTGCAGGTATATCTCGCGGCGGGTTGGATCACCGAAGGCTGAGGTGAGAGCGGAGATGGCGGCGGAGAACTGCTCGTCGGCGACCTCCGCAGGCTCTTGATCTGCACTGAGCGCCACGCCACTAGTGTACCTGGCGAGGTGGAACGGATGCCCGATAGCGAAGCGCAGGTTCGCGAGGCCCTCGACAGGGTCGTAGACCCCGACCTGCTCGGCGGGCTCGAGAGCCTCGGTATGCTGCGGAGCGTCTCGGTGCGCTCCAAGCGCATAGTGGTGACCCTGGCGGTTCCGGTCGAGGGATGGCCTGGCACGGAGCAGATCTCCTCGGCGATACCGGTAGTTCTACGAGAGGCCGGCTTCGGAAGGGATGTGCGGGTAGAGGTGGCGGAGATGACCGACTCCGAGCGGGCGGCCCTTCTCGGGCGACTTGGCCGCCCACCGGCACCCGCCAGCGGCGGGGTGCAAGCAGCAGACCGAGCGGGGCCTGGCAGCCCAGCGAGGACTAACCCCTTCGCTTCGGGCTCCCTGCGCACCAGGGTCATCGGCATCTCCTCTGGCAAGGGAGGGGTCGGCAAGTCAACGGTGACGGTGAACCTCGCGGTGGCCCTGGCGGCCAGGGGGCACCTGGTGGGTCTGCTGGACGCCGATGTCTACGGCTTCTCGGTGCCGAAGATGATGGGCATCGACCGCATCCCGGTGGCGATCGAGAACGTCCTCGTTCCACCGGTCGTACATGGGGTGCGCTGCGTGTCGATGGGTTTCTTCGTCCCCGATGACCAGCCCGTGATCTGGCGCGGACCGATGCTCCACAAGGCCCTGGAGCAGTTCGTGGTGGACGCCTACTGGGGGGAGCTGGACTTCCTCCTCGTGGACATGCCCCCGGGAACCGGCGACGTAGCCCTGTCGCTCAGCCAGTACCTTCCCCGGAGCGAGATCCTGGTGGTGACCACCCCCCAGCCAGCGGCCCAGCGGGTCGCGCAGCGATCCGCGTACGCGGCCAGACGGCTCAAGCTTCCGGTGAGGGGAGTGGTGGAGAACCTGTCCTGGTTCACCGGAGACGACTCCAGGCGATACGAGCTCTTCGGCTCCGGGGGTGGAGCGCAGCTGGCCGCGGAGCTCGAGGTGCCGCTCCTCGCTCAGCTTCCCCTCGTGCCAGCGGTGCGCGAAGGTGGGGACATGGGCATTCCAGCAGCGATCTCGGATCCCGGTTCCGAGGCAGCAGCCGCGTACGCTGATCTGGCCGGCAGGATTGTTTCACTGGGACCGGCCCGCGTCTACAGGAACGAGCTGAAGATACGCTGACCGGATGCCGCCGCGCCGGGATGGAACCGCCAGCCGCGTCCCGCAGAGCGGCGTGGTCTGGCTGAGCCGACTTCAGGCCCCCTGGGCGCGCGCGAGGTCGATCCCGGCGGGCAGGCGACCCGGCTCCCACCCGAGCAGGTCCACTGCCGTGCGGAACGCGTAGCGGTCGGTCATGCCAGCCACCCATGCCACAGCCGCCCTTCGGAGACCCACCTCACCGTCTTCGTAGCGGCGGGCGAGTTCCTCGGCGTCGGCGGGCTCCGGCAGGTGCTCCGGGTGCTCTGACAGCCAGCAGACGAGCGAACGCAGGACCGAGATCACAGCGTCGCCCTGCGCTATGGATTCGGGCCGGGTGTAGATCCTCTCGTAGTTGAATGAGCGCAACGCGCCGAGCGCGCTGGCGGTCTCGGAGTCCATGCCCACGGTTCCCGTCTCGCGGATGGTGGTGACGAGAGCGGTGATGAAGGTTCTCAGCTGTGCGCTGCGGCTGGTACCTGCCACTTCCTTCACCACCGGGGGCAGCTCCTCGGTATGCACGATACCCGCTCGCTGTGCGTCCTCGAGATCGTGCGCGCTGTATGCGCACCGGTCTGCCCAGGCCACCACCGCCCCCTCGGGAGTGGAGGGTGTCGGACGGGACCATGAGTGGTTCCGGATGCCGTCGAGCGTCTCCGAGCAGAGGTTCAGCGGCGCGAGTATCACGTCTGAGCCGAAGGGAGCATGATCGAAACCCTCCGGCAGGAGGGGGGAGAACGCGTCCTCACAGGCATGGCCGCCAGGTCCATGCCCGCAGTCATGGCCAAGGGCGATGGCCTCCACGAGGGCGACGTTCAGCCCGACTGCACGGGCGACCGCGGTGGCTACCTGGGCTACCTCGAGGGCATGGGTGAGCCGGGTGCGCTGGTGGTCGGCCGGGAAGACGAACACCTGGGTCTTACCGGCAAGGCGTCTGAAGGCGCTCGAGTGGAGGATCCGATCCCTGTCACGTTCGAAGCAGGTCCTATCCGGATCGGGTTCCTCCGGCCTGAGGCGGTTCCCCGCGCCCCGGGCGAGGGTGGCGCCGCCTGCCAAAGTGGCTTCCTCGGCCTCCTCGCGGGCGCGCCTCGTGACGGGTCGTGCCCGGGTGGATGGCGGGGGCGGGCCACGATGTGCCAGCACCAGGCCGTTGCCACCGTCGACCCCGGCCATCGTCGCCGCCCATACGCCAGATCGCTCCTGGAAGTCTCCCATGACATCCAGTGTGCCCGAAGGCTGTAACGTCGTGTGTGAGGTGCCGTACGAAATCGGCCAAGCGAGCCTGAAGGAGCCAGCGAAGTGGACGTGCGCATAGGGATCGTCCAGAGCATGAAGGAGCTCGAAGTGGAGCTTCCCGAGGACACGGACCGCGACAAGCTCGTATCCGAGATCGAGTCGGTTCTCGCCGAGCCCTCCGATGCCGGAGGGGTTCTGTGGCTGACCGATCGCAAGGGCAGGAAGGTGGGCGTTCCGGGTTCCCGGGTCGCCTATGTGGAGGTGGGCGCTCCGTCTGCAGAGCGGCGGGTCGGCTTCGGCGCTCCTTGACACGACGAGCCCCGCAGTCCCCTGGCTCTGGTCATGGGGAGGATAGCCATGAGGAGGATGCCGGACCCGGCAGGCTGAGCCTGCTCGACCGCCGGCTGGTGTTCGTCACGGGCAAGGGCGGGGTCGGGAAGACCTCGGTGGCTACCGCGTTGGCCCTGCTGGCAGCCGAGCAGGGACGCAGGACTCTCCTGTGCGAGGTCGACGCGAAGGGAGACGTAGCTTCCTACCTGGAGACAGGGCAGACCAGGTTCGCCGAGCGCGAGGTCCTCCCGGGGCTTTGGGCCATGTCCATGGACACAGAGGCATCCCTGAGGGAGTACCTGAAGCTGAACCTCCGGATCCCGGTGGCGGGTCGCATAGGTCCGCTCGCGAAGGCCTTCGACTTCGTGGCGACTGCAGCCCCAGGGGTACGGGAGATACTGACGATAGGGAAGTTCTGCTACGAGGTCCGCGAGGGGCATTACGACCTGGTGGTGGTCGATGCCGCAGCCACGGGCCACATCATCGGCCAGCTGGCGGCTCCACAGGCCATAAACGAGCTGGTACGCGTCGGTCTCGTCCGTTCCCAGACAGGATGGATGCTCGACATCCTCTCGGACCCCGCCCTTACCGGGCTCGCTATCGTCGCGACCCCGGAGGAGATGCCCGTGAACGAGACCCTCGAGCTCGCCGTCCGGGTGGCCAAGGAGACCACCGTGGAGCTGGCTGCGGTGGTGGTGAACAGGGTCCTTCCGGAGCTCTTCGGCAGGTCCGAGGAAGCGGTGTTCGACCGGATCTGTGTCCCGGGAGCCCTCGGGCACCTGGAGCGCATAGCGGGGGGCGACCCGACGCCGGTGATGGAGGCTGCCAGGCTCGCGGTCACCCTGAGGCGGAACCGGGCAGCGCACCTCGACCGGCTGCGGGCGGAGCTCGATCCGGCGGTGCCGGTGATGTTCCTGCCCGAGCTCTTCACCCGCACCCATGGACTGCGTACCACCCGGCAGGTGGCGCGCCACCTCGGAGAGGAGCTAGCGCTCTGATGGCGGCTCCGGACTCCCGAGACCCTGGAGCTGCCGACTTGAAGGGCGCCCCGACCAACCGAGCCGCCGCGAGAAGGGCTTCCGTGAAGGGTGCTCCTGCGAAGAGCGCCTCTGGCGACCCGGCCGGCACGAGGCCAGCTCCTGCGAAGGCCGCTTCCAGAGGGCGTGCCGCGCCCGCCAAGACGCCCGAAAGGGCACCGGGAAAGACGGCCGAAAAGGCACAGGACAAGGGCGCCTCCACTAGCCGATCTGGGGCAAAGACCTCGTCGGAGAGGTCAGGGTCCCTGAGCGGCCTGCTGGCCTCACGCGAGATCGTCGTCGCCTGCGGACCTGGCGGGGTGGGAAAGACCACTACGGCTGCCGCAGCAGCAGCCAGCGCGGCAGCCCATCTGGGGGGGAAGGTGCTGGTACTCACGGTGGACCCAGCCAGGCGACTGGCTAACGCGCTGGGTCTTAAGGGCATCGGGAACACCGAGCGGCAGGTGCCCGCAGAGGCCTTTTCGGAGGCTGGGGTGAAGCCCATGGGAGAGCTGTGGGCCGCGATGCTGGACACGAAGGAGTCCTGGGACGCCCTGGTGAGACGTCATGCCCCGGACGCGAAGACCCGGGACCAGATACTGGCAAACCCGCTCTATAAGAACATCTCCGGTCGGTTCGTCCAGAGCCACGACTACATAGCGATGGAGCGCCTCTTCGAGATCCACTCGGAGGGCCTGTACGACCTCATCGTGGTGGACACCCCGCCTACCCGGAACGCGCTGGACTTCCTGGATGCTCCGGATCGCATGGCGGACTTCTTCTCCTCCAGGCTGCTCAGATGGCTCATCGTTCCCTATCGCTCGAAGCTGGTGAACCTGGCATCCCGTCCGTTCTACCAGGTGGCAGACCGGATACTCGGCTCGCAGTTCTTGACCGACATAGCCGAGTTCTTCGTCCTCTTCCAGTCCATGTACGACGGCTTCGTAGAGCGTGCGAGGGCGGTCGAGCGCCTGCTCGGCGACAGGCGGACATCGTTCGTCGTGGTATCGACACTCGAGGCAGTCCCCCTCAGAGAGGCCGAGTTCTTCGCTCAGGCGCTGAAGGGCCGTGACCTCCATCTGGGTGCCATAGTGCTGAACAAGGTCCTTCCTGCCTACCTACGCGACCCTGCCGGGGTCGCTGTGGCCGAGCGGATGCGCGACGACGCTTCCTCCATGGGAACCGAGCTCGCGGCCGAGCTGCCCGGCGTGGATCCGGACCAGGTCACCAGGGTGCTCGCCGAGGTGGCCGGGAGCTTCCTGAACTTCCGCGTGGTGGCCCAGCGCGAGGCCGAGCAGCGCGCGGAGCTGGCCAGCGTGCCGGACGCGCTTATCAGTGTTCCCTACTTCGACCAGGACATCGTCGACCTGGCGGGCCTGCTGCACCTGGGCGCAGCCCTCTGGGATAACTACTGATCCCACGCTGGCAGGCGGTCAGTTTCTAGCTGGCCGAGCAGACCTCTGCGAGACTGTGGGAGGTGATCGACTACCACCTCCACCTCTGGCCCCACAAAGAGCGCGACCGTCCCCCCTCGCTGGAGCAGGTGGCGTCCTACTGTGACCGCGCTGCATCCCTGGGCGTGAGCGAGGTGGCCATCACGGAGCACCTCTTCCGCTTCGAGCAGGCCGACCGCCTTCTGGGAGGATTCTGGGACTCCGAGCCCGACGGGGCGCTCCGCCAGTCCATGGCGCGCTACTGGGATCACCATGCCCATGCCGACATGGACGCCTACGTAGAGTGCGTGCTGGAGGCCAAGGCAGCCGGGCTGCCGGTGGTGCTGGGCCTGGAAGTGGATCTGTATCCAGGTCGGATGGACGAGGTGGCCGCGTTGCTACGCGGCTACCCCTTCGACGTCCTGCTCGGATCCGTCCACTGGCTGGGCACCTGGCGTTTCGACGATCTGGATGACCCGGTGTCCATGGCGGAATGGAAGGCTCGCGACGTGGACCAGGTATGGGATCGATACGCAGAAGCCATCGAGGAGGTGGCTGCCAGTGACGCCTGCGACGTCCTGGCGCACCCGGACCTGGTGAAGGTGGCCGGGTATGAATCGAGCGTTCCAGCCGAATGTTGGGACCGGATAGCCGATGCGGCTGCTGCTTCGAGAAAGGCAGCCGAGCTGTCCTCTGCCGGCTGGCGAAAGCCTGCCGGCGAGCCCTACCCGGCACGCGGCCTCATCGATCGGCTGGTGGAACGGGGAGTTCCCTTCACCACTGCCTCGGATGCCCACAGCCTCGGCGACGTGGCGCAGAGGTCCGCGGACCTGAGGGACATCCTCGCGGACGTAGGAGTAACCAGCCTCAGGAGGTTTCGTGGGCGCCTCGGCCGGGACGTGGCGGTGGATTCCGGCCGGGACGTGGCGGTGGATTCCGGCCGGGACGTGGCGGTGGATCATCACGGGAGGGAGTCGTGACCACTCCTGCCGAGATAGCTGCACGCCATACAGCGCTCGACGTGGAGAGCTTCACCCACGTGCAGCGGTTGCTGGGTACCTGGGGAATACTCGCAGACCTCTCGTTCTCGGATCTGCTGGTGCTGGCCGAGGTGCGGGGGTCGGGAGGGAGCCACATGGTGGTGCTGGGCCAGGTGCGCCCATCCACGGCGGCTACCGTTCTCAGGGCTGACCTGGTCGGGCAGATGATCGCTGTGGAGGACTGGCCCCTGGCTGGCGAGTCCCTTGCCAGCGGTGAGCTGCTCTCAGCGATAGCCAGCCTCCCCGTTCACGTACCCGGCAGCGCGCTTGCAACGGAGGGCGGCGGTGACCTCGTGGCAGATCTGAGCGAGACGGGAGAGATCCCGGCGGTGCCCCCGGAGGCCTCCATAGAGTGCGTGCCCGTGCGCTCTGGAGGGGACCTGGTGGCGGTGATGGTTCGCGTCGGCGCGATCGGCCAGACACGCCGTCCCGGCAGGCTGGAGCGTGTGTACCGAGATCTCTACCAACGACTGGCCTCCATGGTCGCTTCGGGAACCTTCCCGTTTCCCGGTGAGGAGCTGGCCACCGAGGATGCTCCGAGGGTAGGCGATGGGCTGATGGTGGTGGACTCGGAGGGGAGGCTCACCTTCGCGTCGCCCAACGCCGTGAACGCCCTTCACCGCTCCGGGGTGAACACCGCTCTCGAAGGGCATCGCCTGGCCGAGCTGGGAGCGGAGAGCTCCGCGGTGGACCATGCGCTTGCCACGGGGCGGCCGGTCATAGAGGAGGTCGAGAGACGCAGCGATGCGATAATGCTGCTCCACTGCACACCCCTCATCGAGGACTCCTCGGTCACCGGAGCGATGGTGCTGGTGCGTGATGTGACGGACCTACGGCGCCTGGACCGGCTGCTTCTGTCGAAGGACGCAGCGATCAGGGAGGTCCATCATCGGGTGAAGAACAATCTCCAGACGATATCGGCCCTTCTCAGGCTCCAGGCCCGGAGGCTGGATTCTGTCGAAGGGCGCCTGGCGCTGCGGGAGGCCGAGCGGCGGGTGCGTTCGATAGCCGTGGTACACGAGATCCTCTCGCGCGAGCCCGGAGACCAGGTCCCCTTCCAGCAGATAGTGGAGCTGCTGCTCAGGATGGCAGAGGACTCGGTGCCACCCGGCGTCGAGGTCGTCTTCCGGATGGTCGGCGACGCGGGCGAGGTCAGCGCGGACATAGCGACGCCGCTGTCGGTGGTGCTGGCCGAGCTACTGCAGAACGCAGTGGAGCACGCCTTCGCTATCGGGATAGGGACGGAGAACGAGCCGCCACTGGCGGGCTCGGTGGAGCTGTCAATGCATAACGACGGGGTACGGCTGTCGGTCTCCATCTGCGACGACGGTCGGGGCTTGCCCGAAGGATTCGACATCGACCAGACCGACAGCCTGGGCCTCTCCATCGTGCGCGATCTGGTCACCAGCCAGCTATATGGCACCATCACCATGCGGTCTGGCCGGATCCCCGCCGCGCCTCCGGAGGAGCCTCGTGGGGTGTCAGCGGACCTCGAACGCTCTGGGACCTGTGTCGAGATAGACATCCCGGTCTCGATGGAAGACCTGGGCTGAGCTCCACCGCCCTGGCTCCTCAGTGCACTAGCTGGCCCGCCCTGGTGCTAAGTCGCGCCGTCGGTTCCGAAGCAGCTCACTCGGCGAAGCGGTAGCCGATCCCTCGCACGGTCTGCAGCCAGTAGGGCTTCAGCGGGTTGTCCTCCACCTTCAGCCTGAGCCTACGGATGTGCTCGGTGACGGTGGCGGGATCCTGCCACTCGGGCGAGGAACCCCAGACCTTCTCCAGCAGCTCTGCCCTGGTGAAGACCTTGCCTGGTGAGGATGCCAGGAAGGCGAACAGGTCGAACTCCTTCGGCGTCAGGTCGATCACGCGACGCTGGATCTCCACCCGGTGGCTGACCCGGTCGATCAGGAGACCGGGTCGCTCGATCCGGTCCACGGCCCTCTCCAGGTGCCCTCTACGCAGCACGGCGCGGATGCGGGCCTCCATCTCGGGAAGCGAGAAGGGCTTCACCATGTAGTCGTCGGCACCGAGATCGAGGATCCGGACGCGCTCGGATTCCTCGGCTTGGCCTGTCAGGACTATCACAGGGATGGCGCTGTCCTGCCTCAGCTTCGTCAGGACCTCGTCACCCTGGACAGCGGGGATGCCCAGGTCGAGGAGGACTATGTCGTAGCGACCGAGCGAGGCCTCGCGCAGCGTGGAGGGACCGTCTGCGGTCTCGCCCACGTGGTATCCGAGGCGCTGGAGGTACATACGCGTAGCCATGCGGCTGGCCACGTCGTCCTCTGCTAACAGCACTGAACTGCCTTGGCCGGGCACGGCCATTCCTACCACCTCCGTGTAACTGTGTACCGCTTCGACTTCAGCACTCTGGCTGTGCCCGCTCCGTGTCTATTCAAGCCGATCCCGGCCCGCTAGTGGTGAATGCCTAGGCCTCCTAGGAGGTGACGCGGTCGTGACGAGGTGGCTGGTCCGTCTCGACGAGCCAGGGCATCGCAGGAACTACCTTCGTCACGAAGAGCTCTACGAGGTCTGGATCGAAGAACCTGGACCGCTGGGCCACTAGCTCGTCGAGGGCCTGCTCTGTGCTCCAGGCCGCCCGGTGGGGCCTCGCGTGGGTGAGCGCGTCGAAGACGTCGCAGACGGTGACCACCCTCCCCGGCAGGGGTATCGAGGTACCCCGCAGTCCCGAGGGATATCCCTCGCCATTCCAACGCTCGTGGTGGGCAGCCGCTATCGTTCGGGCGAGCGAGAGCACCTCCGACGTGGTCTCGCCGATGATCTGGGCCCCGATGGTCGGGTGGCGGCGGATCACCTCGAACTCGTCGGGGGTGAGCCTTCCTGGTTTCAGGAGCACCGAGTCGGGTATGCCCACCTTCCCCAGGTCGTGCAGGGGCGCTGCCTGCTCGTAGAGGTGCGCGCCGGCTTCGTCCACGCCTGCGGCCCGGGCCAGCAGCGCTGCCGAGATGCCGACGCGCGAGGTGTGCTCGCGGGTCTCGTCGTCGCGAAGCTCGCTCACGAGGTTCAGCCGGGTGATCATGTCGAGGTGCGCCTGCTCGAGCTCGGCAGTCCTGGCTGCCACCAGAGCGTCGAGCTGCTCGGTGTGCTGCTCCAGCTTTAGGTGCAGGCGCCTGGTCTCGAGGTAGTTCAGAACACGCAGGCCCACCTCGGTAGCGTCAAGCGGCTTTGACAGGAAGTCGGTGGCTCCGGCACCCAGGGCCTCGACACGAGCGCGCTGGCTGTTGTCCGCAGAGAGAACGAGCACAGGCAGGTAGTCGTCCTCAGCGCGCCTGTCGCTCAGGATACGCAGGCAATCCATGGCACGGGGGTCCGGGAAGCCGAGATCGAGCATCACCAGATCGGATGGGTTCGACTCCATGACGGCGGGCAGGTCACTCGGGGACGGAACCACCGACAGGCGACTGAAGCCGTTCCTCCTCAGTATCGACTCGACCAGCGACACCCCGGCTGGGTCGTCGTCGACGATCAGGATGTCCGATCCCCGAAGAAGTCCTTCGTCAAGCCTCACCTGCCTGCCTCCCTTGGTGGTTCGTCTCTCCCCGGTGCCTCATGTAGCGCCGTTACCTGGCCCCTCAGGTCGTCTACCAGGCGTAGCAGCACGGCTATGTCTATCGGTTTGGTCAGGTATCCGTCAGCTCCGAGGGCGAACATCGTGCGTATCCGGCTCGGGGTGACGTCCGCGCTGATGACGACCACTCGAGCTGCCGATAGATCCGGATCCGCCTTGATCCGGTGGAACAGCTCGTCACCTCCGATGCCAGGCAGGTGGAGGTCGAGAAGCACGAGATCCGGAACCTGCTGGCGCGCCAGCTCCAGGCCCACCCCTGGGTCCGCGCACGAGGTGAGCTCTATGCCGGGACGCCGTGCCAGGACGTGGCTCACCAAGGCAGTGTTCGACGTGTTGTCCTCGATATGGAGCACCTTCAGGGGCACTACGTGGCCATCTAGATCCTCGCGGGCCGGCTCCGGCCCGATGTGCTCCTCGGGTGGGCCCGACGGGGCAGGTTCTCCAGGTGGGTCCCCAGGCGCATCCGAGTCAGGCGGGTCCCCTGGTGCGCCTGTGGCAGGCCGCCCCGAGGTCGAGGGTCCTCGATCCTGGAGGTTCGCTCCAGACGGAGTAGGCAGGTCCACCCAGAAGGTGGAACCGCCTCCGGGGGCAGGGTAGACGCCGATGTCTCCGTGCATGAGGCGGGCCAGCTGGAGGCTGAGGGCGAGCCCGACCCCGGTTCCCTCGACCTTGCCGCTGGGGCTCTCGAGGCGCGAGAAGGGCTTGAACAGCTTCCCCACCTGCTCCGGCGGTATGCCCCTGCCGGTGTCGGAGACCTCGATACGGATGGTCCCGGGACGCTCCCGGCGGGCCCCGAAGGAGACCGAACCGCCTCTGTGGTTGTACTTGATCCCGTTCGAGCCGAGGTTCAGCAGTACCTGGACCAGGCGGTGGCGGTCTGCGCTCACTCTCAGTCCCGATACTCCAGCCCGGTCGAACTGCAGGCGCACCGAGTGCTCTGCGGCGAGCGGTTCGAGAAGGGCGACGGCGTCTGCCAGCACTGTTCCGAGGTCGACTACCTCCTGTGTCACAGCGAGCTGACCGGTGTCGATCTTGGCCATGTCGAGAACGTCGTCTATCAGCCTCAGCAGGTGATTCCCCGCGCGCATTATCTGCTCCACCGCCTGCTCCTGGTCCATGTCCAGGCTGTCCATCTGGAGGAGCTGGGAGAAGCCGAGCACCGCGTTCAGGGGCGTCCTGAGCTCGTGGCTCATGCGCGACAGGAACTCGCTCTTTGCCCGGTTCGCAGAATCGGCAGCCTCGCGAGCCTGGCGCAGCTCAGTCGCGGTCTGCTCGTACTCCGTCACGTCACGGATCACGGCGAATACCCCGGCGACCTCATGGCGCTGGTCCCGAGACTCCTCTGAGCCAGCCGAGAAGCGAACTGTGGCCAGATCCTCCTGAGCCTGGTCGGAGAATATGGGTAGTGCCCTCAGCTCGAAGATTCGCACGCCCAGCTCGCCAGCGCTCTTCAGCACGAGGCCACCCTCAGGGATTCCTCCTGCCAGGCACTGCCCGATGAGGTCGTTCACTCCGGAGAGGTCGGCCGGGTCGAGCGGTCGGTGCTCGAAGAGGAGCCTGACCAGCTCCATGCGGTCGGTGGATCTCGAGCAGTCTGAAGGATCGACCCCTAGCACGCTGGCCATGGCATGGCTGGCCAGGACCAGCCTGGCGTCCCTGCCGAGCACGACTACCGGGTCTGGCGACGCGTCGAGTGCTGCCTGGAGGAAGCCGAGGCGCTCTCTGAGACTGCGTTGTGCAGGTTCGTCCATCGCCGCCCCTTCTGCCGCGTTGCCTGCCTCCATATGGAAGGCTAGTGGCTGGAGCAGCCGACTGCTTCTATGAGCGACCCTGTGCCGACTTCCCTGAACGAACCCGTGACTACACCCGGCCCATGGCCAAGCTAGGGGACCGCGGGCGCGGCGGAGATGACGGTGTGGCAACGCGGCGTGCCTGGGTCAAGCCAGGGGACCGCGGGGCGCGGTCAGGCAGGCCAGGAGAAACGCTGGCGCGGTGCTCGCCTCAGGATGCAGCGCGCCGGCGGGCTGCCAGCCAGGACTTGCGCAGACGACGCCTCTCCTCTTCCGAGGTGCCGCCCCAGACTCCCGACTCCTGGTTCGTGGCGAGGGCGAACTCGAGACATGGCTCCAGGGCCTCACAGGTGCGGCACACGCGCTTGGCCGACTCGATCTGCTCTAGAGCCGACCCCGTGGTCCCCACCGGGAAGAACAGATCTGGCTCCGTGCTCCTGCACGCGGCAAGCTTGCGCCAGTCGTCTACGTCCCACTCCACCGAGCGGTTCCACATGAGAGCCACGATGCTTCCTCCGGTAACAGGCAATGCCCATGTCGGCATACATTGTGATCTGATTCACAAGACTGGCCACGAGACGTTGGCCGTCGAAGTGTCTCAGTGACTCGTGAATCTACTCTCAAGCGCTCACTTTGGCAAGCACTATTTTATGAATATGAAGGGGAGATATAATGAAGTATACAGAAAATAATGGAAATATATGATTGTGAAGAGCCATCGCGCCCCCGGCGACCGAGGTCGAAGAGTGCCGTCGGTGGTCGCGCACCGTGGTGCGCCTGGCCCATGGCGTGAGAACACCACAGAGGCATTCCGTGGGGCAGCGCGCATGGGTGCCGACGGGGTGGAGATGGATGTGCGGATGACAGCCGACCGCGTCCTCGTGGTCCACCACGACCCGCTGGTGGAGGGATCGCTGCCCATCCACCTGAGTGACCGAGAGGATCTCCCCGATTGGGTCCCCACGATAGAAGCGGCCCTCTGGGCCTGTGCAGGCATGGATGTGGACCTGGAGGTGAAGAACCTCCCGGGGGATCCCGCCTACGACCCCGAGGAGTCAATCGCTGTGGCTCTCGCGAACGCAGTCGAGTCCTGGCTGGCCTCCCGGATCGCCGGCGAGGGGTCCCGGCGCCTCATGGTGAGCTCCTTCTCCCCGGCCACCCTGCGGGTCTTTCGGGGGTGCACCACAGCGGTAGCGACGGGGCTTCTCGTTCACCCTGCGGTCGGCGCCGGCGGGATGGTGGAGCTGGCCGACGAGCTCGGCTGCTCGGTGCTCCTTCCCCATTTCTCGCTCCTGTCCGACGAGCTCGTATCGGGCGCGCGGGCTAGGGGTATGGAGGTGTGGACCTGGACGCCCGACACGCGCTCAGAGCTGCTCGACGCCTCCGAGGCGGGCGCAGATGCGGTGATAACGGACGAGGTGGCAAGGGCTCTCGGCCTGTTCGCCCCCGGCCTCGGCCGGTCCTGAGGTCCCGCGGGTGCCCAGCGGTGGCGGCTAGCGATGGTGGTGGATTGGTGATCGGGTGCCTCCGTCGGGAACAATCATGGACATGAACGTCGTCGTGTGTGTAAAGCAGATACCAGATCCGACTGCCCCCCAGGCGCTCGATCCCGCTACCGGAACGCTGGTGCGCGATGGCAAGCTCATCCTGGATGACTCCGACGCCTATGGCGTCGAGATGGGCCTGCAGCTCGCGGAGCAGTCAGGTGGCGGGGAGGTGACCCTGGTGTCCATGGCACCCAATGCAGAGACCTCCGGCCTCAGGACGGCTCTGGCGATGGGTGCGGCCAAGGCCATCCTGGTAAGCGATCCGCTTCTCGCGGGGTCCGATGCGCTCTCCACGGCGAAGGTGCTGGCCAAGGCGATTGCCAGGGCTAACCCCGACCTGGTGATAGCGGCGACTGAGTCCACGGATGGCTACACCGGCACCACCCCCGTGCAGGTAGCCGAGCTGCTCGGTATGCCATCGGTGACCTTCGCGAAGAAGGTGACGGTTCAGGGCCCGGCAGTTCACGTGGAGCGCCAGACAGAGGCTGGCTTCGACGAGGTCGAGTGCCCGCTGCCCGCGGTTGTCACGGTGACGGCGGGCGTGGTCGAGCCTCGGTACCCATCCTTCAAGGGGATCATGGCTGCGAAGTCGAAGCCTGTAGACCAGTTGTCGATCGCCGACCTGGGCCTGACGGCAGGCGAGGTAGGTGCCGGTGGGGCCCGCCAGCAGGTGGTCGATGTCAGCGCCGCCGACGAGCGCAAGGCCGGTGAGGTAGTGGTGGACGAGGGAGACGCACACGAGCGCGTGGTGGCCTTCCTCGAGCAGTTGAAGATCGTCTGATACCGAGCACAGGAGCAGAGATGTCCATAGAGAAGGTTTGGGTCCTTGCCGAAGCTGCCGACGGTGCTCCCATAAGCACCGTTCTGGAGCTGGTGACTAAGGCAGCTTCCATGGCTGCGACCGTGGAAGCGATCACCTGGGGCGCTGGTGGCCAGTCCGGCGCAGCCGTCCTGGGCGACTACGGTGCCAAGGTCGTCTACGAGGTGGGGGACATAGGCGATGCCCTGCCGGGTGCCCCGGTGTCCGCGGCGCTCGCCGCGCTCATCGAGTCGGGTAACCGCCCCGACGTCCTGCTGGTTCCAGCGACCTACGACGGGAGGGACATAGCCGGGAGGCTCTCCGCGCGCCTGGACCTTCCGGTGATCACCAACGTGGTCGACCTCGAGGTGAGCGGGGACGAGGTGAGATCGAAGCACGGGATCTTCGGCGGCGCCCAGATCGCCACTGCGCGCTTCACCGGTGAGCGCCCCTGGATATTCGTGGTGAGGGCGAAGTCCTTCGCGGCGCAGTCCTCTGGTGGGGCACCGGCCGAGGTCCAGGCAGTCCAGGTTCCCGCTCTGGGTGCCACGAACGCAGCGCGGGTGCTGTCGCGCCACGCCGAGGAACGCACCGGTCCGAAGCTCGACGAGGCTGACGTGGTGGTCTCGGGTGGGCGTGGACTCGGCTCGGCGGAGGGATACGCGATGGTCGAGGAGCTGGCCAAGCTCCTGAACGGCGCCCCCGGTGCCAGCCGCGCCATCGTCGACGCCGGCTGGGTGCCCTACTCCCACCAGGTGGGCCAGACGGGAAAGACGGTGAAGCCGACTGTGTACATCGCATGCGGCATCTCCGGTGCCACCCAGCACCTGGTGGGGATGAAGGGATCGAAGAACATCATCGCCATAAACAAGGACCAGGACGCGCCTATCTTCTCCGTCGCGGACCTGGGGGTGGTGGGTGACGTGCACAAGGTCCTGCCGAAGCTCATCGAGGCACTGAAGGCCCGCTCCTGAAAGAGCTCTGGCTGGTCCGCCACGCGAAGGCTGCCGAGCCAGATCCAGGCGCGCCTGACCACGACCGGTCTCTCGCGCCAGAGGGGACCCGCCAGGCAGAGGACCTACGCGACCGGGTGCTGCCGGCCCTGGTGTCGGCGGGGGTGCGGCCACCGGGAGTCATCCTGAGCTCGTCGGCCGCCAGAGCCCTGTCCACCGCCCAGATCGTCGCTCAGGTGTTCGGCGTCTCGGTCGACGTGGACCCCGCTCTCTACCGGGCCAGCCCCGACGAGGTGCTGGCTGTGGTGGCATCTCGCGGCCAGGGACACCAGTCGGTGATGGTGGTGGCGCATAACCCCACGATGCACCAGCTCGTCTCCTCGCTGGTAGACGACCGGGCTCCAGCGCAGTTCCCGACCTCCTGCGTAGCTGCAGTCGAGCTCGACGTAGGGGACTGGCCCGGTGCCCTGGTGAGATTGGGGCGGCTCGTCGGGCTCGGCCGCGGGATCGCCGGTCCTTCGATCACACGGCCAGGTCAGACCAATGGCCATGGGTAGTGGTGTGTCTCCGGATCGGGAATCGGGTAGGCACCGTTTCGCACCAGCCACGCTGCACGGTCAGAGATAGCTGCGATCTCGCCAGGCGCGAGAAGGCTATCGAGCTTTCTGGTGAGCGAGCTTTCCAGCGCGGCGATCCTCTCCAGATCCCCCAGGAGCCGTTCAGGCAGCTCCTGGCCCGCCAGCTCCCATATGACAGTACGCAGCTTCGGCTGGCGATGGAAGCAGAGCCCGTGGTCTATGCCCCATAGTTTCCCGCCGGAGCCGACCAGCACGTGGCCAGCCTTACGGTCGGCATTGTTCGCGATGACGTCGAAGGCGCAGATGGCCTCGATGGCCTCGAGGTGGTCAGGCTGGTCACAGATGGTGAAGTAGTGCTCCTGGAAGTCGGCCTCGACGAAAAGCTGGATCGACCCCGGACCTAGCGGGGCTTCCTCCCGCCAGACGGTGGGAGGAATGAATCCCCAGTTCAGCTCCTCTGACAGCTCGTATGCTGCAGCCTCGCGCCTACCCAGGCCCGGGTCGAAATCCCATAGCGGCCTCTCTCCGGCCAGTGGCTTGTAGATACCGCTGAGAGACCTGCCGGAGAGCCCTGCTGTCACCAGGAAGGTGTGGTTCGAGCTCCAGGGCATCCTGGCGAGTATCTCCATCTCCCCGGAGCGAAGCGTGCTGAGGGTCTCGGCCTTCTCGGCAGCCGTCATGGCAGGCTCAGACCCTGCCATATGGAGGTGCCCCTCGACCATCGGCCTCAGGGCGCGCCAGGACGGTGGCCGTTCGTACGCGGGCACGCGTGGCCTGCCGGGTCGATGGGGAGCCCGCACATCGGGCACTCCGGGCGCCCCGCGGAGACTATTGACGCAGCCCTGATGGCGAAGGCGGCGGCCTGCTCGCGGCTTATGGCGAAGCGGGCCACCTCGCCGGGCTCGTCCTCTCCCACCAGCTCCTCCGCCACCATCACTATCCGATCCCCGGTCTCGTCGTAGCTGACCCCGAGGGTGCCGAGGACCCAGTCGGGCTCGGCCGGTTCCTCGAGGTCCAGATCCTCGGGCAGGTGCCCCGGGCGCGCGAGGTCACCCAGCAGCCGTCCTAGGTAGTCCGACAGGACCGATACCTGTTGCTTCTCTGCCTTCATGGTGAGCAGGGTGCTGCCGGAGCGGCACTGGATGAGGAACACCCGCTCACCGGCGGGGCCGATGGCATCCGTGGTGAAGCGGTCCAGATCGCCGAGGTCGTGTGCGGGGCTCATGACAGCGCCAGGTCGTCTATGGACGTGGTGCGGTTCATGCAGACCACATGGATGCGGTTAGCGCCGAAGGCTATGACGCTTATGGAGCAGGGGGATACCACGAGGCGCTGGAACAGGTCGAGGGGGATACCTGCCGCTTCTGCCACTGCGGCCTTGATGCAGTCGGCATGGGAGACGGCGACGAAGGCCTCGCCCTGGTGGCGTGCGGACAGGCGTAGGAGGGTTCCCCAGACCCGAGCACGCATCTCCTCGAAGGACTCCCCTCCGGGGAAGCGGAAGCCGTTGGGCCGGTTCTGGACCGACTCCCACTCCTTCGTCCGGCTCAGCGCGGTGAGGCTCCTACCGGTCCACTCGCCGAAGTCGCACTCGTTCAGACCCCTGTCGACCACCACCCGTCGCGAGAGTGCCCTTGCGATGGGGGCTGCCGTCTCGCGAGCCCGCTCCAGTGGTGAGGCATAGATGCCCGCAGGCGGGTGCTTCATGGCCGACAGCGCCAGGGCCACCCGAGAGGCCGACTCCAGTCCCCCCTCGGAGAGGTGGAGGCCGGCTGCACGTCCCGGTAGTACCTGGCCTGTGGTGGAGGTCTGCCCGTGGCGGACGAGTATGGCGAGGCTCCCGGCTCTCGCGCCTGGCTTCTTCCCGGACCTCGTGCGTGGTGGCATCCGCTGTCATCGTAGGCTCTGTGGGTGGACTCTCGGTCCCCAGATCCCTCCAGGACAGCCGGCCTGGCTGAGCTGGCTGACGAGATAGCAGCCTGTCGCAGGTGCCCGAGGCTCGTCGCCTGGCGCGAGAAGGTAGCCACCGAGCGCAGGGCTGCCTACAGGGAAGAGGAGTACTGGGGGAGGCCGGTTCCGGGTTTCGGCGATCCGGCTGCCTCCATAGTGCTGGTGGGTCTGGCACCTGGGGCACATGGCTCGAACCGGACCGGCCGGATGTTCACCGGGGATCGCTCCGGGGAATGGCTCTTCGCCGCTCTTGAGCGCGCGGGGCTCTCCAGCCAGCCGGTGAGCCGCTCGCGCGCCGACGGGCTGGTCCTCCGGGGTGCCTACATAACTGCGGTCGTGCACTGCGCACCTCCGGGAAACCAGCCGAGCGTGGCCGAGCGCGATGCGTGCAGCCCATACCTGGTCAGGGAGCTCGCCCTTCTGGAGGATGCCCGCGTGCTGGTGGCGCTCGGGAAGTTCGCCTTCGACGCGCTGTGTCGGCACTACGACGTGCGCCCGAGACCGGTCTTCGGCCATGGCTCACCAGTCCGTCTCCCTCAGGGCCGTCACATCCTCGGCTGTTACCACCCGAGCCAGCAGAACACCTTCACCGGACGGCTCACCGAGGCGATGCTCGACGAGGTCCTCTCGGAGGCCAGACGTCTCGCGAGTCCCCGTCCGGGTCCGGCTGGCGGTTAGCCTCGGCACGTGGGAACCACCGAGCAGACCACCGGCACCGAGACACCTTCCGCGCCAGCCATCGCGCCGTTCACCGACCTCGACCTGCTCGAGGCGGAGGCACTGCACCTGCTGCACGCGGTCATGTCGGAGTGCGAGCGTCCCGCGCTCCTCTTCAGTGGCGGCAAGGATTCTGCGGTCGTTCTGCACCTCGTGTCCAAGGCTGCCTGGCCAGGAGAGCCCCAGGTCCCAGCGCTCCACGTGGATACCGAACATAACTTCCCCGAGGTGATCGCCTATCGTGACGCGGCGCTGGCCCGCTACCACGTGGAGTTGCTGGTGGCATCCGTGTCCGAGGCCATCGAGGCCGGGCTGGTGGTCGAGGATGCCTCCCCGGGCGCCTCGCGTAACGCCCTGCAGAGTGCGGTGCTCCTAGACGCAGTGGCCAGGTATGGCTTCGACGCGTTGGTCGGTGGGGCACGCCGTGACGAGGAGAAAGCCCGCGCCAAGGAGCGGATGCTGTCGGTGCGTGACTCCTCGGGTGGCTGGAATCCTCGCCACCAGCGGCCGGAGCTGTGGGACCTGCACAATCCCCTCCACGGGCCAGGTGAGCACCTCCGCTGCTTCCCCCTGTCGAACTGGACCGAGATGGACGTGTGGCGTTACGTGGAGCGCGAGGGGATCGAGCTTCCCTCCATCTACTTCGCCCACCGGCGACCGGTGGTGAGGCGCGCTGGGATGCTGGTGGGGGTGGGTCCTCACACCCCGCCGGCGCCAGGAGAGGAGGTGCTGGAGGCGACCGTCCGCTACCGCACCGTCGGGGACATGACCTGCACAGCGGCCATCGAGTCAGCCGCTTCGAGCATCCCCGAGGTGATGGCCGAGATCGCCTCTACGAGGACCAGCGAGCGAGGTGCCACCCGGATGGACGACCGGGGGTCGCGCTGGTCCATGGAGGACCGGAAGAAGGCCGGTTACTTCTGATGGCTCCCCTGGCTCGCGACTTCGTGAGGGTGGCCACATCGGGGTCCGTCGACGACGGGAAGTCGACCCTCATCGGTCGCATGGTCCTGGAGGCCAAGCAGGCCTTCGACGACGAGATCGAGGCTCTGGGCGGGCCAGGTGTGCTCGACCTGGCACAGCTCACCGACGGGCTGAGGGAGGAGAGCGAGAAGGGGATCACCATCGACGTCGCATATCGCAGCTTCGCGACCAGGCGCCGCCGCTTCCTGCTGGCCGACTCCCCTGGTCATGTGGAGCTGACCCGGAATGCCGTGACGGCTCTCTCTGGGGCCGACGTGGCGCTCGTCCTCGTCGACGCCCGCCATGGCGTGGTGGAGCAGACCCGGCGCCACGCTCTGCTGGCGTCTCTCATCAGGGTGCCCCATCTGGTGGTCTGCGTGAACAAGATGGACCTGGTCGGCTTCTCCCGAGATGCCTACGACTCGGTACGCGACAGCTTCGAGGAGCTGTCGGAGAGACTGGACCTGCCCGATGTGGCCTTCGTTCCCGTCAGCGCCCTCGGCGGTGACAACGTCTCGTCCCGTTCCGCGGAGATGACCTGGTACGAGGGGGCCCCGCTGCTGGCCCACCTGGAGGAGGTCCACACCTCCTCGGACCGGAACCTCGTCGATCTGCGGGCCTCCGTGGAGAGGCCTCTGCAGCTGCCAGGCGATCGCACGCGGGAGCCAGGCGTGGTCCTCCAGGTGCTCTCCGGCGTGCTGCGCGACGAGGAGGAGCTGGTGGTGCTCGGCGGTTTCGAGAGCTCCTCTGAGCCCGTGCCGGTCACCATCCGCCGGCTGGCCGCACCGGCGGCACTCAGAGCACCCGCCAAAACGCTTCGCGAGGCGAGGCCGCCTGGCATCGTGGTGGCTGCCCTCGGCGGCGTCGCATCCGACCAGGGTGGCTTCTGGCCTCCGAGAGGATCCATGCTCTGCAGGCCGCTGAACCATCCCGCGCCGAGGAGCGAGATCGACGCGATGGTGTTCTGGATGGGCGATCAGCCACTAGCGGAGGGGATGAGGCTGACCATGAGGCACACGACCCGATGGGTGGGCGTGAGAGTGTCGAGCGTCCACTACCGTCTCGACATATCGACACTCCACAGAGACCCAGGCGCCTGCGCGCTGGGCGCCAACGACATCGGGCACGTCACCCTAGTGGCGGATCATCCCCTATGGGCAGACGACCACGCCCGGGTCCGCTCCACCGGATGCGCGCTGCTCGTAGACGCAGCGAGCGGGGCGACGCTCGGCGCGCTCACCCTTAGAGGCCCCACCTCCCCCCCGGCCAGCCTTCGAGGCGTGACGTGACCGGACGCGTCCCTCTGGCCCCTGGCTTCAGCCAACGGTTGGACGCGACAGGTACCACGCTCTGGCTCACGGGGCTTCCCGGTGCCGGTAAGTCGACCATCGCCGAGGCGCTCTGTGCCCATCTGGAACAGATGGGCACGGCCTGTGTCCATCTGGACGGTGACGACCTGCGACGGGGCCTGAACTCCGACCTGGACTTCACCCGCGAGGGTAGGTCCGAGGCAGTCAGGCGGGCTGGCGAGGTCGCCATAGTGGCGGCTCGCAGCGGCCTGTTCGTGGTCGTGAGCCTGGTGAGCCCCTTTCGCTCGGACCGCATCGCGGTGCAGCGCAGGCACGCCGAGGAGGGAGTCGACTTCGTGGAGGTCTGGGTCTCCACCCCCATGGAGGTCTGCGAGGCCAGGGATCCGAAGGGCCTCTACGCGCGGGCCCGCAGCGGGGCCATGGTGGGCATGACCGGCGTTGACGACCCATACGAGCCCCCGGAGTCACCCGATCTGGAGCTCTTCGCAGACGGCTGCTCGGTAGGCAGCCTGGTCAGGGTGCTCCTCGACCATCTCCTCCTCCGGGGCACCGCAGCCGTTCCGGTCGAGTGAACTCCCCTCCCTTACGGACGAGGCTTCCGGGGTAGAGTGACGCTTCGTGAGCGGACTCGGATACCACCGGCGACCACGCGCGTTGGCTGCGGGCACGGTGTTCCTAGCCTCAGCGGTCATCATGGCGCTCGGGCTGCCCTCCGGGCCTGCAGGCGCGTCCAGCTCCTATGCCGTGACGGCTGACTACGCGGGTCAGATACAGCAGCTCTTCTCGGTCTCCTGTCCCACCGCAGGAGCTTGCGTGGCCGCGGGCTCAGGAGCAGCGGGCGACGGCGTGGTGGCAGTCGAGACCTCAGGTGCATGGTCGGTCACCCCCGTCTCCCAGGCCACCGGCCTATCGGACGTCGCGTGCCCCCAGGCGGGGTCCTGCGTGGCCGTGGGCAGCGGCGCCTCGGCAGGTGTGGCGGTTGTCTACGACGGCTCCACCTGGTCAGCATCCGAGGTGTCCGGGACCAGCTCGCTGGCGAGCGTCGCGTGCCTGTCGAGCACGGACTGCGTGGCCGTCGGGATAGGTTCTGGCTCCTCGTCGGGTTCGGGGGTGGTAGCCACCTACGACGGATCGACCTGGTCCGTGACATCCCTGGCGGGCACCACCCAGCTCTTCGGCGTCGCGTGCCCCCAGGCGGGGTCCTGCGTGGCCGTGGGCGGCGGCGCCTCGTCAGGCGTGGTGGCAGTCGAGACCTCGGGTGCATGGTCGGCTGCAGAGGTATCGGGGACCGATAACCTGGACTCCGTCGCGTGCCCCCAGGCGGGGTCCTGCGTGGCGGTGGGCGGCGGCGCCTCGGCGGGCGTGGTGGCAGTCGAGACCTCGGGTGCATGGTCGGCTGCAGAGGTATCGGGGACCAGGCTGCTCCAGTCGGTGGCCTGTGGCTCAGTCTCCTCCTGCGTCGCCTCGGGGGACGACACGTCTGTCACGCCGGCCGTAGGGGTGGTGGCGAGCGGAACCGCGACCTCCACTACCTGGTCTGCGTCCCAGATCTCTTTGAGCGGGGATCTCTACTCGGTGTCCTGCGCGCCGGCCGGTCCCTGCGTAGCCGTAGGCAGCGGCAGCTCGGAGGGCGTCGTAGCTACGGGCTCGGGCTCCACCTGGTCTGCTTCGCAGGTAGCCTCCACGAGCGACCTCTACGGAGCATCCTGCTCCTCGTCCAGCTCCTGTGAGGCAGTAGGCGACCTGCTCGACTCGGGCTCCCCTGTCGGAGCTCTCGCCACCGGGAGCCCCGGCTCGGACTCCACCTGGTCAGCCGGAGCCCTTCCCCAGGGTGCATCCAGCCTAGGAGCGCTCTCCTGTGGCACTGCTTCTACCTGCCTGGCCGTGGGTGCCGGTACCTCCACCGGCGTCGCCAGCGTCTACGACGGCACCTCGTGGTCGTCCTCGCTGGCCGGCGTGGGCTACACCACCTCGCTCGAGGCCACCTACTGCGCCGGCGCCACCGAGTGCCTGGCGACCGGCTACCTGCTCTCGGGCAGCTCAGAGGAGGGGGTGGTAGCGGAGTGGACCGGTTCGGCATGGTCGGCGATAGCCCTGCCTGCCACCACCGACCTCGATGCGGTCACCTGCACCTCACCAGCCTCCTGCGTGGCAGTGGGCTATGTGGAAGGATCCTCGGGCAGCCAGGGCGTGGAGGCCATCTGGAGCGGTGCCTCCTGGACGGCCTCGGCGTGGAGCGTCTCCGAGATTGGCGGGACCAGCTCCCTGTCGGCCCTGGCCTGCCCGGCCGCGGGCACCTGCGTGGCTGCCGGTGGGCTCTCGGGAGGCTCGGGATCCACCGGGGTTCTGGCATGGCTGGCGGGCACCTCGCCGGTGGTCACCACCCAGCAGGGCGCCTCCTACCTCTACTCGGTGTCCTGCGCCTCGGACTCGGCCTGCGCCGCCTCGGGTTACGGGATCCAGTCGGGCAACCCGATAGGCGTGGTGGTCTACGGCTCGGGGTCGACCTGGCAGCAGGTAGACCTGGCGGGTACCGGTTACCTGTCCTCGGTCAACTGTCCAGCAGCCTCCAGTACCTGTGTGGCTGCCGGACAAGTGGGCAGCGGTAGCTCCGAGCAGGGGGTGCTGGCCAGCGGGTCTGGCTCCACCTGGTCGGTATACGCCGTAGCCGGCACCTCCGAGCTGCAGTCGCTCTCGTGCGCCTCTGGTTCCTGCACCGCGGTCGGTTCGGTGACCGGCAGCTCCGGTGCCGAGGGCGTCGTCGTAACCGGATCGGGCTCCACCTGGTCTGCTGAACCGGTACCCGGCACCGAACGGCTGGTCGCGCTTGCATGTCCAGGTACCTCCGCCTGCTTCGCCACCGGCACCGACGGTGTTCAGGCGGTAGTAGTAGGTGGCAGCTCCTCATCTGGCTCCGGCTCGGGCTCCGGCTCTGGCTCGGGCTCCGGCTCTGGCTCGGGCTCCGGCTCTGGCTCTGGCTCTGGCTCGGGCTCTGGCTCGGGTTCGGGTTCGGGTTCGGGTTCGGGTTCGGGTTCGGGTTCGGGTTCCTCGGGTTCCTCTGCATACGTGCCGGTGACACCTACCCGGATATGCGACACGAGGGCCGGGAACCCGAGCGGGCTTTCTGGCACGGCCCTCACCCAGTGCGAGGGGAAGGCCCCTGGTGCCGGTGGCACCCTGACCATCCAGGTGACAGGGCTGGGAGGCGTACCAGCGGGTGCTCTGGGCGTGGCTCTGAACGTCACCGCCGTGGACCCGACGGCTGGGGGATATCTGAGCGTTTACCCTGCGGGCGAAGCCCGCCCAACCGTGTCGAACGTGAACTTCCCGGCCGGGGCGGCTGCCGTGCCGAACCTGGTGATGGTGGGGCTGCCTGCTTCTGGCCAGGTGACCATATTCAACTACTCGGGCACTACCCAGGTGG
>JAJYXR010000025.1 GCA_021801795.1 Actinomycetes bacterium | reverse complement strand
GCCAGTGCCAGTGCCAGTGCCAGTGCCATCCCCAGACCCAGCGCCATCCCCAGACCCAGCGCCAGCGCCAGCGCCAGCGCCAGCGCCAGCGCCTCGAGCCGGCTGAGCGTTGCCGGCTTGGCCTGAGGGTCCCCCGGCGGAACATTCGAGCCAGAACATGTCCTTCCTGAATGCACCGTATCCGTCCCCTGCATCGTCGTAGCAGCTCCCGGATGCACGACCATCGCTGCCGGGCCAGCAGTGGATGGAGAGCTGGTTGGTCCTGTGGGAAGGTTCGAGACGCCCTGATGCCCCGGCACCGGCCTGGTCCGGGTCGAGGTCTACCCTGCAGGCCCCCGAAGGTTCGGCCCAGCCATCGTCGAGCGGGATCACCGATCCCCGCCGGACGAGGACTGGTGGCCTGCCGAGCGGGGCAGCCAGGTCGAGTGTGTCGCCTCCGGAGCCACGGGCGTGGTCACCATCCCATATGCTCCGCCACTCCCCGGGAGGCAGGAGTACCTTCCTGGAGCGCGCCCCAGGCTCGCAGACGGGTGCGACCAACAGGTCGTCCCCGAGCAAGAACGCGTCGTCCACGGCCCATAGCTCCTCCCAGGCGCGCTCGGACATACCGGCGGGCAGCCCATCGCTAGGAGCCGCTGCGTACGGGTCCACGAAGGCCGCCCAACCGAGGGGCCGGACCATGGGATATCCGGTCGCCGAAGACTGGCTGGCGATGGTGTAGAGATATGGCATCAGGCGGTACCGGAATCGAATCCACTCTGCGATGGTCGATCGCGCCGGCTCGGGCCACCTCCATGGCTCGCGCCCAGGAGCCCCCACCACCGAGTGGGTCCTACAGAAGGGCAGGAAGACCGCCATCTCGAGCCATCGGATGTAGAGCTCGGCGTCAGGGATGCCGCTGAAGCCACCGACGTCTGGCCCGCTGAAGGGCACTCCCGAGAGACCGAGCCCGATGATCGTGGCCACCTGCTGGCGCATCGTCGGCCAGGTCGCGGCAGTGTCGCCGGTCCAGTTCCACGCATAGCGCTGCATGCCAGCCCAGCCAGAACGCGAGACGATGAACGGCCTGGCATCAGGTCTGGCCTTCGCTATGCCTTCGAAGCCGGCACGGTTCATGAGCAGCCCGTAGACGTTATGGGCTTCGGCGTGGTCGCCTCCCCGACCCTCGAAGGAGTGACGGGTAGAGCGCGGGATCGTCTTGTCACCGACCAGCGTGAGGGTGGTCGGCTCGTTCATATCGTGCCAGAAGCCCGCGATCCCCTGGGAGGTGAGCGACGCGTAATGGCCAGCCCACCAGGAGCGCACCCGTTCATCGGTGAAGTCCGGGAACGCAGCCCTGCCAGGCCAGACGAGGCCCTTTGCAACACGGCCGCCCTCCGAACGACAGAAGCAGTCGCGGGCCAGCCCGTCCACGAAGATCTGGTTGGTGGCATCGGCCTTCACGCCTGGATCGATGATCGTCACCACCCTCGTGGAGTGGTCGGACAGGAGATCGTCGGCCAGACCCATGAGATCGCTGAACCGGCTCCGGTCGACGGTGAATACCTGGTAGGAGTCCATGTAGTCGATGTCGAGATGGATGGAGCTGAGTGGGATGCCGAGCGAGGAGAAACCTTCTGCCACCTCGCGTACATCCGTCTCGGTCCTATAGCCCCAGCGGCTCTGGTGATAGCCGAGAGCCCACCGTGGCGGCAGCGGTGCGCGACCGGTCAGCTCCGTGTAGCGAGCTATCAGGTCCGGCAGGCTCCCCACCATCAGGTACGACCTAAGGGATCCTCCGTCGAAGCGGATCGACGCCCTGTCCCTGTCGGCACCGGTCTCGCCCGACCTGCCTAGATGGACGAAGGCCTCTGTCGAGTTCTCGTAGAAGACCAGCACGGAGCAGCCGGGATGGATGCCCACCAGCACCGGGATCCCGACGTAGAGGGGCGTCGAACCCGGTCCCCAGGTGCCGCCCGGGTCCCGGTTCCACAGGCGCAGTGAGGTGCCTCTCAGGTTCACCGGGCCAGCCTGCTCACCGAGGCCCGCCAGCACTTCGCCGGCACGAACGGCATGGCGCACCTCCCAGCCTCGACCGATTCGCCTCGGTGGGAGCTCCCTGCGTACTACCCCAGCCTTCGACACCGCGTAGCAGATGGTGCCCTCATCGGACACGGTGACCTCCATCGCGCCAGACGAGAGCGTCCATCCCTCCCCACCTGTGCATTCTGCAGAGGTCTTCTCGCGGCGTCCTGTGAGGTCGAGATCTGATCCGTCGAGGCCACCCTGTCGCAGGACGACCTCTGGCACCTGCCAGGCTTGGCTTGGCTCGCCGAGCGCGTAGCTGAGCGGCTCCGGTCCTGGACCCCAGGTGACTCTGACCACGTCTGGGGCGAGGAAGGCCACCTCCAGCTCGGCGTGGTCGAAGGAGAAATGGCCACCGTGCCTGGCGGGGTCCACCGAACGCATGACGCCGGGCAGCATGGCCTCGCGGCCCGCGGAGCGCTGGAGAAGGGAGCCCGCCGCGTCGTAGCCGAGCACCAGCGCGTCGCGCGTGGTGGCAGCCGCGATGCGCGCCGTGGTGGCAGGCCCGAAGTCACCTGCTGCCCTTAGGCCGGCCCATGCCAGGAATGCGCCGCGCCGGAGTGCCGTGCCGAGCGAGGACCTTTCAGAAGCTGCCATCGTGAGCGAGATCATAGGCTGGCCTCCTGCTTGGCGCTCGGGCCTGATCTCGATTAAACTGACTAATCAGTCATTTAATTCATTACCTGTCCGGCATATGGATGAGGCGGCTGCACCGGCCTGTCGGCAGATCGAAAACGGAGGGGCAAGGTGCGCACCAGGCTTACGGAGATGCTCGGGATAGAGCATCCGGTCATGCTCGCGGGCATGGGAGGGGTTTCCTACCACCGGCTGGTGGCAGCCGTGTCCGAGGCAGGAGGTTTCGGCTGCCTGGGTGCCTCCACGATGACCGGTGACCAGATGGTCGAGGAGGTACGCCGGGTACGCGCGAGCACCTCCAAGCCCTTCGGGGTAGACCTTCTCACCGCGATGCCAGGTGACATGGTGAGCCAGGTGGAGAAGGTAATAGAAGGGGGTGCTTCGGTGTTCGTCGCCGGCCTGGGCGTCCCGTCCGAGGTGGTGTCTCTGTGCCATGACCACGGGGTGCTGGTGGTGAACATGTGCGGGAAGGTCGACCACGCCCGCAGGGCAGTGGACGCGGGCTGCGACATCGTGGTGGCCCAGGGCACGGAGGCGGGCGGCCACACGGGCCAGGTGGCGACCATGCCCCTGGTCCCCCAGATCGTCGATGCCGTGGGCCACATGGTCCCCGTGGTGGCGGCCGGAGGCATCGTCGACGGCCGGGGACTAGCGGCTGCCCTCGCACTCGGAGCCGATGGCGTATGGGTGGGCACGCGATTCATCGCCACCCCTGAAGCCCGCGGCGTGATGGGCTACAAGGACGCCCTGATCTCCACCGGAGAGGACGGGACCACCATCTCCAGGGCCTACTCCGGCAAGACCATGCGGGTGGTGAGCAACGGCTACACCGCCTACTTCGACCAGCATCCCGAGGAGCTGAAGCGGTTCCCTTACCAGCTGGCCCGCTCGGCCCAGGACGGTGCCCTGCACCTCGGCGGCGACGAGGAGACCCCCGGAGTGGATCCGGCGAAGGAGTGCTACCCCTGCGGTCAGGGGGTCGGCGCGATTCACGAGATCCTTCCCGCGGGCGAGCTGGTCCTGCGTTTCGTCGCGGAGGCCGAAGCTGCACTCACCAGGGCCGCCGAGACGGTCGCCGACGCGGCCGGGGCCCACTAGGCGGCACCGTGAGGATTCCCCTCGCCTACCCCGTCGCAGATGACCCGGACCGCCGCATCCAGAAATACGCCACTTGTCCGACCCGCGCGGCTAGCGTGACGTGATCGTCATGCTATCGAATCGCGCACCAGACACCAGCCAGCAGGAGACCCGTGTGACGCGCCCCCCATCAGCCACCTCCCGCCCTTCCGAGGGACGCTCGGGTCCCTCCAAGCACTCCAGTAGCACGAGTCGCGTGGACCCGTTGAAGGGGATCCCGCGCACGGCCAGGCGTAGGGTGCACATGGTCCCAGACGTGCTCGAGGTGGAAGGCCGGCGCCTGCGCTACGCGGTGTCGGGGAACACCAGGGCTATGGGTCCAGAGGGACCTGGCAGCCCGCCGATCTGGGCAGTGAACGTACACGGCTACTTCGCCGGTGGTGGCATGTACTGGCGCGAGAGCTCGAAGCTGGCAGAGATCCTGGGGTGGCGGGTGGTGAACCCGAGCCTTCCTGGATTCGCCGGAAGCGATGCCCTGCCATGGGAGCAGGTCACCATCGACAAGATTGGCGACCAGGTGGTAGCCCTTCTCGACCACCTGGAGATAGAGCAGGCGCTCCTCCTGGGCCACTCGATGGGTGGAGCTGTGGCCGTGAAGGTGGCATCGGCCCACCCCGACAGGACGCTGGGCGTCGTCTACCGCGACGGAGCCGCCACACCTGCCTGGAAGAAGCGCCACGGACTGCTGGTGAGCTCGCTCGAACCAGTCGCGCCCGACATTGCCGGCATAGCCGACCTGGTTCTCGCGGTTGCGCTGGATTTCCCCGACCTTCTCTTCGGCCGACGCCTCGCCTCCACCGTGAGGGGTGTCTGGCCCGACGCCCGCCGGAACATAAGGTCACTGGGCCGCACCATCCCCGTCGGCTCCATGCTCATGGCAATGGACCTGAGCGACGAGGTCGAACGGCTAGCGGCGGCATCCGAGGTGCCGCTCCTGGCCGTATGGGGATGCTTCGACCGGGTGGCTAACGCAGCGACTGCCGAGGAGTTCTCTAACCTCTCGGGGACCGACATCGTCTGGGTGCCCGGCGGGCACTCCTGGATGCTGGCCCGCCCGCAGAGCCAGGCAGACGTGCTCCGCTTCCTCACACCTGGCATCGACTTCATGGAGCGGGTTCTGGCGCGACGATCCCTGCTGGGTGCAGGACAAGCCCTTCCGGGCTCGCATCCCACACTGCACGCCATCTCCTGAATCCCGACTCAGCGCGGGCCCCGTAGCTGCGCTCCGAGAGGCGCTGCACTCCGGGCGGCTGGCGGCATCTCCTGATCGGGCTCTGGCTGGTCGCTCCTGATCGGGCTCTGGCTGGTCGCTGCTGATCGGGCTCTGGCTGGTCGCTGCTGATCGGGCTGTGGCTGGTCGCGTCGAGCGCACCGACGTCGGGCGCACCAACGGCGACCACGCATGCTGGACCCGGCTTACTGATTGACATATCAGTCTCATTGGGTTAACCTGGAGGCGCAGGGGGGGCACAGTGTTGACGGGCCGCTTTCGGGCGGCCCGTCTCCATATACCGGTTGCCACCAACGAGAAAGGCTCTAGGAGTGCTCCTTCCATGACCAGAACAGCCGAGGCCCTAGTCCTCGACTCACCCGGGAACCTGGTCCGCAGGAGCTTCGAGATCCCAGAGATCGGCGACGATGACGGCCTGCTCAGGGTCGAAGCATGCGGCCTGTGCGGCACCGACCACGAGCAGTACAGCGGGGTGCTGCCGGCCGGTTTCGCTTTCATCCCGGGGCACGAAGCCGTAGGCGTGGTGGAGCAGATCGGCGACAGAGCTGCGGAGCGCCTTGGCGTGAGGTCAGGCGATCGGGTGGCCGTCGAGGTGTTCCAGTCCTGCAGAACCTGCGAGGCCTGCCTCTCGGGGGAGTACCGCCGGTGCAGCTCCCATGGCATCGGGGACATGTACGGCTTCATCCCCGCCACGAAGGCCCCTGGGCTCTGGGGAGGATACGCCCAGTTCCAGTACCTGTCTCCCGACACCATGCTCCACCGGATCCCTGACAGCCTCGACCCGGTAGTCGCCACCATATTCAATCCCCTCGGTGCCGGGATCCGCTGGGGGGTGACGGTGCCTGGAACCTCTAAGGGAGACGTGGTGGCGGTGCTCGGCCCCGGCATCCGAGGTCTGTCCGCCTGCGCTGCGGCGAAGGAGGCTGGCGCCTCGTTCGTGATGGTGACTGGATACGGTCCGCGCGATGCCGAGCGGCTTTCTCTCGCCGGGCGCTTCGGTGCCGACCTAGCCGTCGACGTGGCCGATGACGACCCCGTGAAGGCTCTGATGAAGGCGACGGGACGGCTCGCCGACGTGGTCGTGGACGTCACCGCGAAGGCCCCGGCCGCACTGGCCCAGGCCATCGGCCTGGCACGACCTGCCGGCACGGTGGTCCTGGCAGGCACCCGGGGATCTGCAGAGACGCCTGGGTTCTGGCCAGACCTCATCGTCTACAAGGAGCTCCGCATGCTGGGAGCCCTCGGAGTAGACGCACCGGCCTACAGGGCTGCGATCGACCTGCTGGCTTCAGGACGCTATCCCTTCGCGGACCTGCCGCGGCGCGTTGCCGACCTCGATGGAGCCTCCGACCTGCTGTCTGAAATGGGTGGTAGCCAGGCAGTCGAGGGCAGCCCAGAGATCGCCGGGACCGGTGCACCACCACCCGTACACGGGGTCATTACACCCTGGGGGGGTGCGTGACGGGTGGTGGCACCGGATCCTGGCGCCAAGGGGCAGGGCAGAGTCAGCCTCCTCACCTACGAGCAGGCGCGGTCGGCAGCAGAGGAGGTGGGCGTACCCACCTACATGGCCAGGCTGAGCATCTTCCAGATGTTCCTCAGGCACCCGAAGCTGGCCCGAGCACTGAACGACCTGCTAGGCGTCATGCTCTTCGACGGCGAGCTCAGCGTGCGGCTGCGCGAGCTGATCATCATGCGGGTGGGCTGGAGCACCCATTCGCTCTACGAGTGGACCCAGCACTGGCAGATCGCGAAGGCTCTCGGCGTAGACGAGGAGGATCTCCTCGCGCTACGCGACTGGCGTGCCTCGTCGCGCTTCGGGGAGGCCGATCGAGCCGTGCTGGCCGCCACCGACGAGATGGTGGACGACGGGGCCATATCGGCGGCCACCTGGGACCTGCTCGTCGAGAACGTGGGCGCGCTCGGCGCTGAGCCGAAAACTCCCGAACAGGGCCGACCCGATTCCACGGAAGCGGTCTCCAGCCCGGCCGACCCGAGCTCTACGGCAGCCTCCTCCAGCACAGCGGGTGCCGGCGCCACCCCCGGAACGGATCCCGACCGTGAAGCACGCATCCTGCTGGAGCTGGTAGGCGTTATCGGCGCATGGCGGATGGTGTCTTCGTGGCTCCGCAGCCTGGAGGTGCCGCTGGAACCTGGGACCGAGCCATGGCCCCCCGACGGGATCTCACCTGCCAACGGTGACTAGCGAGGCACCGGTCGCAGGTGAAGAGCCTGGGGTGCTCTTCGAGGGCCGCTTCACACACCGCTCCGAGGTATTCGCAATGGCAGCCCGCGGAGCGAGTGGTCTCGCCTCCATCGGCGTAGGCGAAGGCGACGCCATAGCCCTTCTCCTGCGGAACGACACCGTGTTCCTGGAAGCCACCATCGCGACAGGGATGGTCGGTGCCTACGCCGTGCCTATGAACTGGCACGAGCGACCCGACGGGGTGGGCTACATCCTCGAGGACTCAGGGGCGAAGGTGCTCGTCGCACACGCGGATCTGCTCGAGGCCATCTCGGGCAGCCTGGATCTCTCCGGCCGGCTGGTGCTGCGGGTTCCCACCACCGCGACTGGCGAGCCGGAGGTGTGCCCGGAGCCCGAAACGGGCCTTACCTGGGCCGAGTGGGCCAACCGATTCGAACCGATGGCACGCGAGAAGCACCGCCGACCGGCCAGCATGATCTACACCTCGGGCACGACCGGGCGCCCCAAGGGCGTCCGCCGCCGTCCCCTCGACTCCCGTCAAGCGGCAGCGGTGGCCAGCATGAACCAGTCCGTGCTCGGGATACGGCCTGGAATGCGCACGGTTATACCTGCCCCGCTCTACCACACAGCCCCTAACGCCTACACACTGGGAGCGTTGCTGAACCGTGCCTTCGTGGTGCTCCGCCAGGGATTCGACGCTGAAGGGCTACTGGCCGACATCGAGACCTACCGGGTCACCCACCTCCAGCTCGTCCCGACCATGTTCGTGAGGCTCCTGAAGCTCCCCGAAGCTGTCAGGGCACGCTACGACCACTCCTCGCTCGAACATGTGGTCCACGCTGCGGCCCCCTGCCCGCCGGAGGTGAAGCGCCAGATGATCGACTGGTGGGGTCCGGTGATACACGAGTACTACGGATCCACCGAGAGCGGCGCGGTCACCTACTGCGACTCGGACGAGTGGCTGGCCCATCCCGGCACGGTGGGCAGGCCAGTGGAAGGCGGCCAGGTGAGGATCGTCGGTCCCGACGGATCGGAGCTGCCCCAGGGCGAGCCAGGTGAGGTATACACCTACCATCCGGCCCTTGGAGATTTCACCTACCAGGGCAACGACGAGGCACGCCGCTCGATTGAGCTAGACGGGATGATCACCTCGGGGGACATCGGGTACCTGGACGAGGATGGCTACCTCTACCTCTGTGGGCGCGCGAAGGAGCTGGTGATCTCAGGTGGGGTGAACATCTACCCGGCTGAGGTCGAGGCGGCCCTCATAAGCCTTCCAGGAGTCAGGGACTGCGCAGTCTTCGGCATCCCCGACGCCGATCTCGGAGAGGCACTGGCTGCAGCGGTGGAGCCCGAGCCAGGCACGGAACTGTCCGAGCGGGACGTCACCTCCTACCTGCGTGCTCGGCTCGGCACGCTGAAGACCCCCCGGCTGGTCACCTTCCACGACGCACTGCCCCGCGAGGACTCCGGGAAGATCTTCAAGAGGCGACTCCGGGACCCCTACTGGCAGCGAGCCGGACGCTCCATCTGAACCGAGCCGACACCGGTGTGGCCGGTGTCGCCAGGGCCACCGAGTGGCGCCAGCGCGACTGCAGGTGGAAGAGCTCAGACGATCCGGTAGGTCTGGAGCGCGTGGGCTACCACGGTGCCGTCGGCATCCGTGGCCGTTATCTCGGTGAATATCAGCTCCCGACCGCGCTTCACTGCGCGGGCGTGGCAGACGAGGTCGCTCTTCCGGCACGAGCCCACGTACTGGATCGTCATCGACACCGTGGACGCACGCATGCCCTTGTTGAAGTCATGGTTCGACCAGGCTGCAGCAGCCCCTGCGGTGTCCATCACCGCGGCCACCACCCCGCCGTGGTACACGCTCCCGTCGTTCGTCAGGTCCTCGCGAAAGGTGAGCCTGAGCGTGATGTCGTCGTGCTCGTAGCGGTCGAAGGTGAGACCCAGGCTGGACAGGTAGGGGGTCTTCAGCATCACCGAGGGCACCGAGGTCCGATAGGTCTCCTGGTCCTCATCCGAGATCTTCGCAGCGCCCGAGTCGCCGGTGGTGGTCATTGGCTCTCCTCCCCTATGCTGGGTCCACAGCACCTAGCTGATTGATCGATCAGTTTAGCCTCCAGCGAGCCGGAGACACCTCCGGCCTGGTGACGAGAAGGAGAACACGATGCGCTGGGAAATCGAGGACAACGCCGAGCAGGCAGCATTCCGTCGCGAGTTCCGGGAATGGCTGGCCGAGAACCTGCCTGAGGGCTGGACCAAGGCGCTCGACGAAGGGGATGTGGACTCCTTCGAGAAGATCCGCGCAGCCAGCGGCTTCAACCCGTTCACCTGGACCGGCACGATAGGCCGCAGCCCCTACGCCGCTCCCCTGTGGCCGAAGGAGTATGGGGGCCTCTCCGGGGAATCCTGGATGCCCCAGGTGATCCGCTCCGAGCTGGTCCGCTACCGCCTGCCTACCGTCGCGATAAACCTTCTCGGCGTAGGCCTGGCAGGTCCCACCATCATCGAGCACGGCACCGAGGAGCAGAAGGAACGCTACCTGCGCAAGATCCTCTCCGGTGAGGAGATCTGGTGCCAGCTATTCAGCGAGCCTGGGTCGGGATCCGACCTCTCCTCGCTTGCCACCCGTGCCGTGCGCGACGGTGACGAGTGGGTGGTGAACGGCCAGAAGGTATGGACGACGCTCGCCCAGTTCGCCCAGTTCGGCATGCTTCTGGCCCGCACCGACCCGGAGGCTCCGAAGCACGAGGGGCTCACCTACTTCATCCTGGACATGAAGTCTCCCGGCGTCGAGGTGAGGCCGCTGAAGCAGCTCACGGGCTCCTCGGAGTTCAACGAGGTGTTCTTCACGGACGTGCACATCCCCGACGCGAACCGCGTGGGCGCCGTAGGGGAGGGTTGGCGGTGCGCGAGGACCACGCTTATGAACGAGCGAGCCGCCCTGGCCGGCATATCCCTCGACCCGGTCTCCTTCACTGGAGGCACCCGGCGGGATCCCTGGAGGACCTTCCTGGACTCGGTCCCCAACCGCGATGATCCGCTCGTTCGCCAGCGCCTGGCTCAGTTCTACATAGAGTCGGAGGTGAAGGAGATCACCGCCTTCAGGGCGAACTCCGCCCGGCTGCGAGGTCAGCAGCCCGGTGCCGAGGGATCGGTGAACAAGGTCTTCAACGCCGAGTACAACCAGCGTCGCTCCTCCTTCGCCGTCAACGCGAGCGGCATGGCCGGCGTGGCGTGGCTGCCCGATGATAAGTCAGCCGAAGCGCGTGCTCAGACTTTCCTCCGAGCCAGGGCCAACACCATCGAAGGTGGCACCTCCGAGGTGCTGCGCAACCAGATGGCCGAGCGCATACTCGGGCTGCCGCGTGACCCAGAGGTCGACAAGGGAATCCCCTGGTCCCAGATCAAGAGGAACTGACCCGAGTAGCGCTTCAACACTGAGGTCGAAAAACCAGCACTAGGTGCCGAGCCGGCCGGTGCCGAGCCGGCCGGTGCCGAGCCAGCCGGTGCCGAGCCGGCCGGTGCCGAGCCGGCCGGTGCCGGGTGCTTCGCTGGCTTCGCGGACGCAGTGGGGATGAGCTCGAGCGCAAGGGCTATCAGCACGATCATTGCCAGGAAGGGCAGGTAACGCCTGATGACCGTCATGGCGTTCGGCCTGGGACGACCGGCGGCGGGAACCTGGCCTGGGGTGAGTGCGGATGTGCTGCGGTAGATGTTCACGATCCAGCCACCCCGAGAAGACCCTTCGAGGCTCCTGGGGGCATGGGACCCGAACGCGCCAGGGCGAGGTCGTCAGCACCCAGGTAGGCAGCCAGCACCGCGTCGTCGTTCAGGACCTCGGAGGGCAGACCGTCGGCTATCACCGATCCGAGGTGCATGCAGACGAGCCTGTCCGCCACGGAGGAGACAAGAGGCACGTCGTGCTCGATCACGATGAAGGCTGCCCCGGTCTGGTCCCGAAGCCCGAGCAGGAGCTCTCCCAAGGCCTCGGACTCGCGCTGTGCGATCCCGGAGGTGGGTTCGTCTAGCAGGAGCACCCGGGGTTCGTGGGCGACCGCACAGGCGAGCTCGACCACACGCCTGGTCCCGGTGGAGAGCTCTGTGATGAACCTGTCGCGGAAGCGCTCCAGACCCATCTCCTCGATCAGCTCCTCCACCCGTGCGCGGACGGCCTCCTCGGACTCGATCACCGCCCCGAGGTGCAGGGCACAGGCCAGCGGATCACGCACCGGCACGTACTGCTCGAGGGCCGTCGCGAGGGCCTCGGTGACGGTCATCGAGGGGAATATACGCGCGTCCTGGAACACCCGGCCGAGGCCCATCTCTGCCCTGCGGGCAGGCGACACACGGGTGACGTCCTGCCCGAAGTACATGACCCTCCCGATGTCAGGGCGGACGAACCCGGAGCAGACGTCGAACAAGGTGGTCTTACCGGCACCGTTCGAGCCGATCACGCCGAGGATCTCACCCGGTGCCACCGACAGGGTCACGTCTGTGAGGGCGGCCACCCCGCCGTAGACTTTCGACACCCCCACCACTGCGAATGCGGCCGTAGCCCCAGGCGCGCGTCCGTCGCCGTTAGCGCTCGTAAGGCCATCGAATGGGACTCTCGCCACCCCGGCACCTGCCCCGTTAGGTGCGGGTGGCTCTACGACGAGACTGGGCCAGGCCGGCACATCCGGTGCGGCCGGTGCGGCCGGTGCGACCGGCATATCCGGTGCGGCCGGTGCGGCCGGTGCGCTCCCGGCCGCGGGGGATCCACCTGCCAGCAGGGCGGCTACGTCGTCTGCCGAGGGTACCGGGCCACCTGCGCCGTGGCCTTGGCTGCGGTTCCGCCGGCGCTCGGCCTTCGCGGCAGCCTGGAGGAAGACGGACCGGAGCAGCTTCGGCTGCTGGGACAGATCAGGTGTGGGTCCGCTGAATCGGACCCTGCCGCGCTCCATGAACACCGCCCGCCTGGAGACGGCGGTAGCCACGTTCACTGACTGCTCCACCACCACCACAGTCACGCCACTCTGCGCGAGCGCCCGCACCACCGCCAGGAGGTCGCTCACCACAGCGGGGGCCAGGCCGAGAGACAGCTCGTCGATCATGATGAGCTTCGGCCGGCACAGCAGTGCCTGGGCGAGCGCCAGCATCTGCTGCTCGCCGCCCGAGAGCAGCCCCGCGCGCTGGGAACGACGCTCCCCGAGGCGCGGGAAGAGCTCCACCACGCGGTCGGTGGCAGCGGCCACGAAGGCCTCGTCTCGGTGGTGTCGCCTGGCCACCCAGGTCGCGATCCGCAGGTTCTCGTCCACGGTGAGGCTCGGGAATATGCCTCGCCCACCGAGCACCGTCACCAGGCCCGCCCTCACACGGTCCACCGGGCTCCAGCCGGTGATGTCCTGTCCTATGTAGCTGATGTGCCCGGATATGGGGGTCGCCAGCCCAGCTACTGCCCGCAGCGTGGTGGACTTCCCCGCTCCGTTGGTGCCGAGCAGGGCCACCACCTCGCCCTGGGCGACTCCCAGGCTCACCTCGAAGAGCACCTGGGAGGCTCCGTAGCCCACGTCGAGGTCCGACACCGACACCAGTGCCGGACGCCCGTCGACGGGTCCTGCATTAGGAGCAGTCGCCTCCGGATGGGCCTGGCGGCCCTGCATCTCCAGATCCTCGAGCGCGCTGAGGCGAAGTGCCGCTGTGTGGGCCACCGGGCTCGGCGCGTGGGTGCCGGGTATGGCCCCCTCCGCTCCGGCAGCGCCTGACCCGTCGGATCCCGGGCCTCCATCACCGCGGGTCTCGTCGGCACCTGCGCTCATGTCACCTATTCCCCGACGTCGCGCCAGCGCAGCCAGCAGGCGGTCGCGGATAACGAACAGGTAACCGGCTATTCCCTCGGGGATGATCATGAGGACGACGAGCAACCCGCCACCCTGGGCCAGTAGCTGGAGCGCTGCAGACTGATGGCTGAGCCCTATGACGTAGGCCGCCCCTATCACCGCACCGGTGATGGAGCCGAGACCGCCGATCACCACCATCGCGAAGACCGTCACCGACTCGCCGGGGTTGAACCCCGCGAAGCCGATGCCCTGCTGGCTCACCACTATGAGAGTCCCGGCGATGCCAGCTATCGCACCGCTGAGGGCGAACGCGAGCAGCTTCGACCTGAAGGGGCTGATCCCGTAGGCAGAGGCAGCCCGCGAGTTGTCGCGCACGGCCACCACGGACCGGCCGGCCCTGGTCCGGCGGAAGTTCCGGGCGAGGTATGCCGAGCCGACGAGCACGAGTAGGCAGAGCTCGTAGAACTCCCACTGGTTAGCCAGATCGAACCGGTGGAACAGGACCGGTCTTATCAGCCGCGGCGGGTCTAGCCAGGGGAAATAGGTAGAGGAGAGTATCCAGGTGGAGACCATCACCGCGAAGGCAAGCGTCACCACCGCCAGGTAGAAGCCTGGGATCCTGAGCGCCGGTATCCCGATTAGCGATGCGATCACCGCTCCCACGAAGGCTGCCGCGATCATGGCCAGGAACAGCTCCACGTGCAGGTGGACCATGAGGGATCCAGCCACCGCCGCCCCCACCCCCACGAACGCGTACTGACCGAGGCTGAGCTGACCTGCCCACCCCGTCAGGGCCACCACGGATACCCCGATGATGGAGTAGATGGCGATGTCCGCGAAGGTGACCAGCCAGGTGTCGTTCAGCACCAGCGGAGCGGCGGCCGCCAGGCCTACCAGCAGGACGATGCCGAGGACACGAGCTGCCTTCACCTCCTTCATCCCGGCTATCGCAGCCGGGATCGGCGCCACCTCCCTCAGTGCCACGTATCCGCCGAGCTCGGCGCCTGAGATGCGCGAGCTCGACTTCCGGCGCTGGAGGAGCAGTGCTATGAGGATGAAGAAGAAAACCGCCACGTTCACGTAGGTCGAGTTACTGTAGGACCAGAAGACTGCCTCGTAGAGGACGTTCAGGGCGATAGCCCATCCCACCGTGGCCGGGAGCGACTCCATGCCTGCCAGCACCGCGGCAGCCAGAGGGAGGAGCAGATCCGTGCTGCCCGTGGCCTGCCCGAGGTTCGAGCCCAGGATCGGGACGGTGAGGATGGCGCCGACACCCGAGAGGCCGGCCGCCACCATCCAGGTGACCATCGAGAGGCGCCTGACGGGAATGCCGAGCAGTAGCGCCCTCTCGGAAGAATCGGCGGCAGCCCGTATGGCAACTCCGATGTCGGTCATCTGGAAGAACCAGATGAGCGCCATGAGCGCGACCGGCACCACTATCACTGGGACCAGGTAGTCACCGGTGAGCCTGAACGGGTAGACGTAGAAATGGAAGTGGAAAGGGGTGGTGAACTTGGTGACCGCGGAGAGGTTCTTCGACACCCAGCCGGGCAGGTATATCTCCAGGGCGCCGAGAATCTGGGCCAGCCCTATGGTCGCCACGGTGAAGATGAGGCGCGGGGCGTTGGCGAACCTCCAGACCACGGCTCGGTCGATGACCCACCCTGTGGCTACCGCGACCACCAGTCCTATGGGAACGGCCAGGTAGTAGGACCACCCGTAACCGGTGACGAGGATGGTGGCCACCGATGCGGCCAGGCCCCCGATGGCTGCCTGGGCGAAGTTGAAGATCCGGGTGGAGCGGTAGATGAGGACCAGCCCCATGGCTATGAGCGACGACAGGCCGCCGAGCACCACTCCCTTCACCACCACGCCAGCGGGGAGCTGCCTGGGGAGAACGTGGTCGAGGACCACGTATGCCACGGCCAGACAGACGATCACCACCGCGGCGGTGGTGAGCCTCCGTACGGGCTCCGAGCCGGCTCTCGTGATCATCGCTTGGGGCAGACCGGCTGGGTATGCGCGGGCACCTCTTCACCTGCCTTCGCGTAGGAGTAGAGAGCGCCGCCGTTGCAGGCGAGGAAGGTGCCCGGCTGGCCGTTCTGGGGGCTGGTCACGTTCGGGTACCACTTCATGATCCCGAAGTTAGAGGCCGGGTCGAAGGTGCCCGGTCCGAAGGACCATCCGCCGAGCTGACCGCCTGGCAGGGACGGTGGCAGCTCCTTCGTGTTCGCCAGCCCTTCCTCGAAGGTTTTCGGCGTCAGGTAGGGCCCCGCTGCCTGGAGGGCGTCGAAGAACATGAGGATGGAGCTGTATGTGAAGGGATACGAAGGCAGTATGCCGTCCAGGTTCCCGTCATGGCCCTTCCTGTATGCCGTCAGCGCCTCCTGCTCGCTCGGCGGCAGGCTGGGCTCCCCGGTGGTGAGCAGCCCGCCCACCTGAGCCGGGGCGTCCTTCTGGAAGAGCTGGACGAAGGGGTCCAGCGAGGTGGTCCCGCCGGCGAAGTAGGACTCGAAGAACCATTCGGGGTAGTAGGCCTGGTTATCCGCGGCCTGCAGCACGAAGGCAGGGGTGACCGGGTCGCAGGAGGAGCAGATGACCGTGGTTACTCCCTCGGCCTTCATCTGGGCGACCGCGCTCTGGGCCTGGTTCACCAGGTTGGCCAGGTTGAAGGTGAAGGCCACCTTCACCGGCACCGTCCCGCCGTAGCGCTGGATCTGGGCTACCAGCTGGTCCGCGCATATGGCCGACTGCGGGTTGTTCGGGTAGAAGATGCCGAACTTCCGTATCTTTGCCCGTATGGTGGCACTCCCCGCGTATATGGCCCGGCGGCCCGCCATCTCCTTGCCGAGGACCGCTCCGGCTGCCTCCGCCTCCTTCGTGCAGTCCGGTCCCGGGGTGTACTGCCACGGTGCGTTCTGGGCATACCAGCCGTAGTCCTGGAGATAGAGGCCGAAAGCGACCACTCCCTGGTTCTCGAGCGAGGTTATGTACATGACGCTCGAGTCCACGAGGGACATGTCTGCGAACGCATGCAGCTTCGTCGCAGCGGTAACCGCATCGGCCTCCGCCTGTGCCTGACCGGTGCCGGTGTCCTCGTCTATGAAGTTCCCCTGCCCGGTGAATGGCTCCAGGACCACCTTGCGGCCGTAGAGCTCGAACACCTTGTTGAAGGCCTTTATATAGGCCTGCATGGTCCTGATCGCCTCGTTGTTGGTGCCGATCACCGAGGGTGGGATGATCCCGTAGATGAGCTTCAGGTCGGTGCTGCTGGCTACCCGGTAGGAGAGCCTGATCGTGTGTGCAGTCACGCCACGCCAGGTGGCTCCGCCGTTGTTCCCGGTCCATTTCGGTACGCATATCGGCGCGTAATGCGACCAGGGGAACTGCCGGACTCCCGGCCCGCAGCGGTACCCACCCACCGTGATTCCCGGAGTCCCCGGTGCTGCAGGCTTCGTCACCGACGCAGGAACCTGTCCCCAGGTCGACTCGGCATTAGTGGCGCTCACCGTGGGCACCGTGAGCATCAGCACGACGACGACCGCGAGAGCTACCAGACCCCATAGCTGGCGCCTGGCAATGGCCGACCTGGCGCGTTGGCGCCTGGCGCCACCTGGCAGGCCCGCCATCGGTGTCTGGCCGGCACTGCCCCCTGGAGAATCGAGTCCTGCCATGTCCCCCATAGAACCCTTCGCGCGTCGTTCCGTCATGAGGAGACCGCCTCCGAGAACACTGCCTCAGGCTGACAGCCCCCTGCAGCCTCCTAGTGCCCACTGCCCGGACCGAGGCTCGGAACCTGGACCGGCCTGGCGGGGTCGGCCAGGGCACCGGCAGCGGAGCCGATCACCTGGAGAGCCACGATACCGCGCATGGGACCTGTTTCCAAGGGCGATGCCTCCCACGGGCGGCGCGGCCAGCCGATTGGCACTACGCGCTATAAGGGGTCGTAGATTGGGGACATGCAGCTTGGCAAGATGACGGGGTCATCCGACGAGAGGCTGTCCAGGTCCGCCAGTGCAGCCGGCTCTGGCTCGAAGGCCCTAGAGGGGCTCTGCGCCGCCCTGCTGCCCCCCGAGGCCGGAGGACCGGATCCACACGAGCTTTCGAGGAGGATCGCTGCCTTCGTCACCAGGCAGCCTCCCTTCATCGGCCCGGCCATAAAGGCAGGGGCTGTCGGCATCGACTCGATGTCCCTGCTCTTCACCGGCAGGCGCCTCGTAGCCAACCAGCCGGCCGAACGCGAAGCAGTGTTGCGCCGGATAGCTCGGAGCCAGAACGCTGCAGCGGCTCTCGATGGCCTGAAGGCCTTCGTGCTGCTCGTGTCGGGCTCGGAGCTGGCCGCTTCCGAGGCCCGTTCTGCGGTAGACCAGACTGGATTGGCCAGGCCCGACGCGGAGATGGACGTCACACCCGCCATGGCCTGGCCGAGCTTCAGCCGCTTCGACGCCGTAGTCGTCGGATCTGGGGCCGGCGGAGCCATGGCTGCCCGAACTCTGGCCCGTGCCGGTCTCTCGGTGGTGGTGGTGGAGGAGGGTAGCCGCCACCTCGTAGACGAGTTCAGGAGCTCCCACCCGCTCGACCGCTTCGCCAGCCTCTACCGCGACGGAGGATCCACTGCTGCTCTCGGACGCCCACCGGTGGTGCTGCCGATCGGGAGGGGGGTAGGAGGCACCACCCTCGTTAACTCCGGCACCTGCTACCGGACCCCGGAGAAGGTGATGAAGTCCTGGCGCGACGACGCAGGGCTCGCGCTGGGCGATCCGGACATGTTCAACCCCTACCTCGACGAGGTCTGGAGCACCCTGAAGGTCGGCCCTGTCCCCCTGGAGGTGATGGGCCGGAACGGACTGCTGGCACTGGCCGGGGCAGAGGCCCTGGGATGGCGCTCGGGTCCTCTCCAGCGGAACGCACCGGGATGTGACGGATGCTGCCAGTGCGCCATCGGCTGCCCGCGGAACGCGAAGTTCGGCGTGCACCTGAATGCCCTGCCCGAGGCCTGTGCCGCTGGGGCCCGCATAGTCTCCGAGGCGCGGGTGAAGCGGGTGACCACCGAGTACGGCCGCGCGACCGGCATCGTCGCCGAGCGGGTGGACGGCTCCAGCGTCGTCATCGAGGCACCCAGGGTGATCGTGGCGGCAGGCACCACTGAGACCCCACCGCTTCTCCGCAGGAGCGGGCTTGGCCGCCACCGCCGGCTCGGACGCAACCTGGCCCTGCACCCCGCGCTCGGCGCCGCGGGCCGCTTCGAGGAAAAGGTGGTTCCCTGGCATGGTGTGCTCCAGAGCGCGGGGGTCGAGGAGTTCCACGAGAGCGACGGGATCCTCGTGGAGGCCACCTCCACGCCTCCGGGCATGGGCTCCATGGTGCTGCCCGGCTACGGCCGTGAGCTGCTCAACGAGATAGCGGCTGCAGATCACCTCGTGACCCTCGGTGCCATGGTGGCGGACCTCCCCGCAGGATCGGTGATCGGGCGGAACAGGACCGTCATCCGATACGACCTGACCGAGCGCGATGCCAGGCGCCTGGTGAAATGCATCGAGGTGATGGGAAAGATCCTCTTCGCCGCGGGAGCTACCGAGGTGCTCACCGGTGTTCCAGGCTACGCACGGGTGCGAGATGCAGCCGAGCTGGACGAGGCGGTATCCCATGCAGATCCCCGTAACCTCCACCTCGCTGCCTTCCACCCGGTCGGCACCGCTGCAGCGGGTTCCGACCCAGAGCGCTTCCCCGTGGACGCCTCCGGGGCGCTAAGAGGCGTTTCGGGAGTATGGGTGACCGATGGCTCCGTCCTCCCCACCTGCCCCGAGGTGAACCCCCAGGTCTCCATCATGGCGATGGCGCTCGCCATCGCAGACCAGGTGGCCAGGCGCGGCTGACCTGATCACCAGGGCGGGTCGAGCACAGACCGATCACCCGACCGGAGGCCCTCTATGAGGCGCCGGTATTCCCCTGCAGAGTCCTCCCCCATCGCGTCGGTGCCGAGGATGGCTAGGCCCCTCTCCCTGTCCACCCCGTGGATACCGAACCTCGGCTCGTAGCTCCCCCATTCGTAGTTGTCCACCAGCGACCAATGCAGGTAGCCCTGGACAGGCCATCCGGCATCTATGGCCCGGACCACCGCGGCCATGTTCTCACGTAGGTACCGGGGGCGAGTCCAGCCGTCCATCCGGTCATAGGAACGGCCGTTACGGACCCTGTTGCACATCCCGTTCTCCACCACCCACAGACCGATCCCGTCGAAGGCATTGGCCCGGCAGTAGGCGGTGAGACCCTCGGGATATGGCGCGTCGTCCCAGAGCATCCTCCCGGGGAACCAGGATCGCCCTCCAGCAGTGCGGTGGCCGGGGAACCGGACGTGGTGGGTGGCCACCGGGTCGTAGTAGTCGAAGCCCACCACGTCGAGGGTTCGCTGGTAGGGACTCGCGTATATGGCATCCAGTGACCGCGAAGGCGCCTGGCCACCGTTGGCCAGGCGGGAGATCCACCCCGCACCCACGCCACGGCCGGAGGAGCCGCCAGGTCCCGACCCGTAGGGCGATCCCGCCCGGGTAGCCGCACGCACCAGCGTCTCGAAGGCGCTGGGAGGGGCCAGTTCGGCATACCAGGCCTGGCGACGATCGGCTATCCAGGAGCCGATGTCGGCCCGGTCCACCCCAGCGCTGCGCGCGAACAGCAGGTCCACCAGCAGACGATCCAGCTCGTAGACGCTGGCGGAGGCGTTATTGGTCGTAACCAGCGCGTCAGGCTGGCGGTCGTGTATGACCTCGTATGCGCGTACATGGGCGCTCAGCATGTTGTCCGCGGCTACCACCATGTCGCCCACAGCTCCCCGCCGTCCCGGAGGCATCACGCCGAAGAGGTAGCTGCCCATGGACACGATGTTGATCTCGTTCAGGGTCACCCAGTGCCTGCAGCGTGGCGCCATCATGTCGACCACGATCTCGGCCCAGGTGGCGAAGCGCTCAGCGGAGTCCGGCCGGAGCCAGAAATCCTCGCCGAGCCAGGCAGGATGGGTGAAGTGGTGAAGCGTCACCAGAGGAGCCATCCCACGCTCCGTGCACGCGTCGACTATGGCCGCGTAGCGCGCCAGGGCCTCCGCGTCGATCTGTCCCTCAGCAGGCTCCACCCTGGCCCACTCGATACCGAGACGCACCATGTCGCAGCCCATTCCGGCAGCCAGGTCCAGGTATTCCTCCGCCCTGTTCCAGAAGTCGACGGCGATGCCAGAGGGCTCGACACGCCCGGCGCGCTCCCACCAGCACCAGTTGTTCGCCGGCTCCCCGGGGCCATTGAACCCCCCCTCCACCTGGTAACCGGACATGGCGACCCCGAAGTGGAAATCCTCGGGCAGCAAGCTGTTCATCGCAACAGCATGGCACGATCGATCTGCCCCGCGTAGACTTCCGAACTGATGAGTCAATCGGTAAGCCGTGCCTGTATGCACGAGAACCTGGAGGGGAAAGATGCCGCTAAACCCTAGTATGGACAGCTCGGGAACCAGCACTACAGGGGCCGGCCGATCCGGGCGTGGGCAGAACCGCTCTGGAGGGTCCGCTACCGCCCGCCGATCCACAGCTCGGGCGACCCGGCCAGCCGGATCCGCTGGTACCATCCCGGTGGAGACGCTGGCTTCCAGGGAGCTTGTCCAGGTTCTAGGCGCGGTCGCATACGGGGAGCTGAAGGCCTACGACGGCGCCATGGCCCGTGCCGAGGAGGCCCACGACGATGCCGAGCGCAAGGTCTGGCGTACCATCGCCGCAGAGGAGCTGCGCCACCACAAGGGATTCGTCCGCAGGCTCAGCGCTCTCGGGGCCGACCCCGATGAGGCCATGGCTCCATACCGTGCCTCCCTCGACCACTACCACGCGCTGCCACCGGAGACCGACGAGATTGCAGCCGCTGTATGCGACCTGCTGGGCGAGGGGATCGCCGCTGATCTGCTGGGCTGGCTGAAGAAGGTGACCGACTCGGAGACCGCTGCCTTCATCGACACGGTGATAGAGGACGAGGTGGGCCACGAGGGCCGGGCAGCCGCGGAGGTCCGGCGCCTCATCGCATCCCACCCCGACGGGAAGCGCCGTGCGTCCAGGGCTGCCGCCCGCATGCTGGCGCGCCTGGCACAGAGCGGCCCAGGGTCGGGCCCCTCCTTCGTGGCCTTCCTGCGCCTAGGCAGGGCGCCAGATCTCATCAGTCGCCTCGCCACCGGCTACCTGAGGAGGCTCGACATGCTGGGCATCGGACCGCTGGCCAGGCTGAGCCGCGTCGACCCACTGGATCTGATCGGCAGGATCGACCCCCTCGGCACCCGGCGCCTCAGCCAGGGGAAGGCGGCGTGAAGCTCCACCGCGCCCGGCCTGGCGCGAGGCACTGCCACCGGCACCTGGCATGACGAGGCCGGTAACGCCTCTCAGCTCACGCGTCGCGCGTCCCCCGGGGGCTTCACGCTCGCCCGGAATGCCCACCAGCGAAGGCACTCTGGCCTGCCGGTGGAAAGGCCAGGCCGAGCGACTGGAGGTCTGGTACGCGACGATATCCGACCCTGCCACCGGGTCAGGCTGCTGGGTCCACCACGAGCTCGTGGCCCCAGTGAACGGCGACCCTTACCTGCATGGCTGGGTGAGCGTCTTCAGGCAGGGAAAGCCGCCAGTCACGGAGCACTTCGGCCCCGACCCGCTTCCCGCCGCGCGACCAGCGGAGGCCATCCCCTCCCCCGCGGGTGCCGTGATCGACCCTCCATCCCTTCGCGGCAGCGCGGGCAGCATCGGGTGGAACCTGCGCCTGGATGCCGATGGTGAACGCGGCCCGCTCTTCACCTTCCCGGCCTGGGCATGGGAGCGCGAGCTGCTCCCCGGTGCACAGGTCCTGCCAATAGCCAGCGCCCGGTGCACTGGAACCATAACCATCGGCCGGGAGAAGCTGGTGCTCTCTGGCGAAGCCAGGGGGAACCTAGCCCACATCTACGGCCACGGGAACGCCGAGCGCTGGGGATGGCTGCATGCGGAGCTCGGAGGAGGTGACCTGCTCGAGATAGTCGCAGCCACCAGCAGGCACGCCGGCCTGAACCACCTCCCGCCTCTACCCTTCGTGCAGCTACGCCTCGGCGACAGGGACTGGCCACGCGATCCGCTGGTCGCTTCCAGTTTCTTCAGGTGCAGGCTCGGCCTGCCGAGCTGGCAGGTGCGCGGGACCGTCGGGCGCTGGCGACTCACCGTAGAGGTGGGGATACCCGCTGACTCGGCAGTCGCGATCGGATATGTGGACCCCGACGGTGCCACCGCCACCTGCACCAACAGCGAGACGGCAGACGCGACCATCGTGTTGGAGCACCGCGCCAGCCGGTGGGAGACTGCTCGCGTATGGAACCTCGTAGGGTCGGCACACGCAGAGGTAGGCACCCGACCATGACCCGGTCCGTCCTGCAGGCAGGGTCTGGGTCTGGCGGGTCTGTGGCAGCCAAGCGATCTGGTGCGGGCAGCGGGACGGCGAGCCTGCGCGCCCTGGACCACAGGCCCATGGACGCCACACCCGAGGACGTGAACAGGGCCAGGCTCCGCGCAGAGGCTGCCTGGGCCGAGTGGCGTGCCCTGCCAGCCGCGCGGCGGGCCCGGCACCTGCTCGAGGTGCGGGCCACCCTCATCGAACGCCTGGACGACGTGGTCGAGACCATAGTCGCCGACACCGGCAAGGTGGCCACGGAGGCGGTGGTGAACGAGGTGCTGGTCACCTGCGAGCTGATCGGCTGGTACGCGAAGCACGCTCCTCGCCTGCTGCGCCCGACGAAGGTACGACCCGGGCTGCTCCTCCACAAGTCTGCCGAGGTGCGCCACGAGCCCCTCGGTGTGGTAGGCGTCATCAGCCCCTGGAACTACCCCCTGGTGCTCTCCATGAGCCCGGTCGTCACGGCGCTCTTCGCCGGGAACACCGTCGTGCTGAAGCCCTCCGAGATCACCCCCCACGTAGGCCTCCTGGCCGGCGAGATATTCGCGCAGGCAGGCGGCGGCGCCTACGGGGACATCGTCCAGGTGGTCACCGGTGGCGGCGAGGTGGGCGATGCCCTGGTGCGCTCGGGAGTGGCGAAGATCGCCTTCACCGGCTCGGTCCGGACCGGAAAGGCCGTGATGAAGGCCGCCGCGGAAACCCTTACCCCAGTTCTGCTGGAGCTCGGCGGGAAGGACCCGCTCATAGTCTGCGAGGACGCCGACCTCGACCGAGCGGCTCGCGGCGCAGTGTGGGGAGCATTCACGAACTGCGGCCAGACCTGCATGGCCACCGAGCGGGTCTACGTGGTGGACAGCGTCTACGACGAGTTCGTCGACCGGGTGGTGCGCCTGACCGGGAAGGTCCGCCAGGGAACCGGTCCCGGCAGCGACATCGGGGCCACCACCCACGAGGGACAGCTCAGGATCATCGAGTCGCACCTCTCCGATGCGATCGCGAAGGGAGCGAAGGTGCTGGCGGGTGGCGAGAAGGTGAACATCGGCGGGAGGGAGTCGATGGAGCCGACTGTGCTGGTCGATGTGGACCACACCATGGCGACCATGCGGGACGAGACCTTCGGTCCGCTCCTGCCGATCATGCGTGTGCGCGACGTAGACGAGGCCGTGAAGCTCGCGAACGATTCGCCCTACGGGCTGAACGCCTCGGTGTTCGGGCGCTCCAAGAGGGTCCTGGATCGGGTGGTGAGCCAGCTCCAGTCCGGTAACGTCTGCGTGAACGACGTGATGGTCTCCTACGCCATACCTGCCCTTCCCTTCGGTGGGACGAAGGAGTCCGGCCTCGGAAGGGCCCATGGCGCCGACGGACTCTACGAGTTCACCCAGACGAAGTCAGTCGCTTCCGACCGGCTGGGCCTGAGGCGCGAGCCGCAGTGGCTGCCGCTTCCCCGCAACCTGGCCAGGCTGGTCCGCACAGCCATGAGGCTCCGCTACCGGAGCCGCCCTAACAGGAGCTCTCACCCGAGCTATGACACGAACGGAGGGACCGAACCATGAGCTTTCTAGCCGACCCACCTCTTCTCGTAGGCTCGGGGGCAGTGATCGAGACCGTGATACCCGACGAGGACACCCGCAGACGTGTGGAGATGGCCGTCGTGGTCATCTTCCTGGTCACCTCCATCTCCCTCTACTTCGATCTCCCCTGGACGAAGTGGCTGTGGAAGCTCTGCAGGGCGAAGTCGGGCAGGGACTGGATGCTTAACTCCGGCCTCCTCAGAATGGACTACGAGCATGTGGGGGCGCGTACCCATGCTCTATCGGCAGGGCTATTCGCCCTCTACCCGCTGTGGATACGTCTCGGGCGCCGCATTGGCGCCGAGATGCTCGACGCCGCCTGAGTCCGGGGCCGCCTGAGTCCGGGGCCGCCTGAGTCCGGGGCCGCCTGAGTCCGGGGCCGCCAGGTACTGACTGATGCATCAGTCTGTACGATCTGTTAGGGTGGAGACGATGCCCACGGCCGCGCCTGCATCGAAGACCCCCAAGCCAGCACGCACGATCCGGCGCGCCATGAGCGAGGAGGAGAAGGGCGAGCGGCGTAACGACATACTGGCCGCCGCCAAGCGGGTCTTCGCGAAGAAGGGCTACCACGCGACCACCATCGCCGACATCGCTAAAGCAGCGAAGCTCTCCTACGGATCCATATACTGGTACTTCGACTCGAAGGACGCCCTCTTCCATGCGCTCATGGCAAGCGAGGAGAGCCTGCTGCGGGTGCACGTGAACGAGGCGCTCACCACCACTCCCACCACGGACTCCCCCTACGCTCCCTTCCGGGCTGCAGTCCAGGCGACCTTCGAGTTCTTCGAGGCCGACAGGGCACTGGTGAAGCTGCTCTTCCGCGACTCCTATGCGCTCGGCGACAGGTTCGAGAAGCATCTCTTCGGCATCTACGAGGGCTTCATAGAGGACATCGAGGAGATGGTCGTGGGGGCCCAGCGACACGGCCTGGTGGTGGACGTTCCACCTCGGATGGTGGCCTTCTCGGTGGCGGCACTTATCGGCCAGATTGCCCACCGGCGGCTGGTGACAGACGACGGGCTCAGTGCCGAGGTGGTGGCCGACTTCGTCGTCTCGCTGCTGCTGAACGGCCTGTTGCCCCGCTCGTAACCACACCCCTAGAGGAGGTAACCCGATGGGAAGCATCGACCCAGAGCGAACACCGGTAGTCCTAGCCACCGGGCAGTCGATCGAGCGTGACGAGATGCTCCGCGCGCTCGACCTGGCCGAGCGGGCGGCCGAGAGTGCCCTCAGCCAGGTGCCCGCGCTCCGTGACCGGATCCAGCGTCTGTCGCTGGTGAACATACTCTCCAGGGTCGGCCCGGCTCCGGCCAGCCTGCTCAGGCGACGCCTGGGCCTGGCACCCGAGCGCGCCGAGGTGACCACCATCGGCGGGAACTCACCCCAGACCCTGGTGAACAAGGCTGCCTCGGCCATAGCAGCAGGAAAGCTCCAGGCAACCCTCATCGTAGGTGGCGAGGCGCAGCGCTCCTCGAAGCTGCGACGATCTCAGAAGCACGATCCTTCCACCCAGGATGCCTCTGCATCACCCGGCAGCTCCGACGGTGGATCCCTCGGAGACTCCCCGGAGCTACCACCGGACCCGATCACCGGAGACGACCGGCCCGGCATGAGCACCGCGGAGATGAACGCGGGGCTCATCGCCCCCGTCCACATCTACCCACTCTTCGAGAGCGTGCTGGCTGCCAGAGCCGGTAGGACCTTCGCCGAGCAACGCCGCTTCCTCGGGGAGCTGATGGCCCGGTTCACCGAGGTCGCCGCTAAGCACCCCTTCGCATGGTTCCCCGAATCCGCGACGCCTGCCGAGCTGTCGGACACCGGGCCGGACAACAGGCTCGTAGCTGAGCCCTACCCGAAGCGGATGTGCGCCTTCCTGAACGTGGACCAGGGCGCCGCGGTGATCGTGTGCTCGCTGGCTGCAGCTCGTGATGCCGGGGTGGAGGACCAGGCGGTCTTCTGCCTGTCGGGTGCCGACACCACCGACGTATGGTTCCCCGCCCAGAGACCAGACCCGGGAACCTCCCCGGCCATCGCAGCAGCCGGTGCCGGGGCGCTCGGGGCTGCAGGTATCGACATCGACGATATAGCCGCCTTCGACCTCTACTCCTGCTTCCCCTGCGCGGTGGAGCTGGGTGCGAACGCCCTGGGCATAGCCCTGGACGACCCGCGGGGCCTCACGGTCACTGGTGGACTCCCCTACTTCGGGGGACCGGGCAATAACTACACGCTCCATGCCATCGCCACCATGGTCGACCAGATCAGGGACTCCGGCCAGCTCGGTCTGGTCACCGGCCTCGGCTGGTACGCCACAAAGCACTCGGTGGGCATCTACGGTCCCTCGGCACCGGATTCAGGCTGGCGCCAGGCAGACACTGACCAGGCCCAGGCCGAGATCGACGCCAGCGAAGTCGAGCTGGCAGAAGGCCTCGACGCCGAGCAGGATGCTCTCGTGGTCGCCTCGACCGTCATCTACGGTCCTGACGGCACCGCTACGGGCGCCCCCCTCGTAGCCAGGCTCCGAGACGGCCGGCACGTGGCGGCGGCGCTTGCCCCTGGCGAGGAGGCCGCTCAGCTCGCGGGACGGAACCTGGTCGGCGAGAGCGTTAGGGTATCGGGGACCCCGCCTAAGTACCGGTTGGCATGACCACCGCCTGAGCCGTCCACTGACCGCCTGAGCTCTCCACCGAGCGAGGCCACTCATACCAGTAACCAACGAGCCAAAGGAGACACCATGGCAGCCGTCGAGCGTGAGCGCCGAGGACACGTAGAGATACTCACCATCAACCGCCCCGAAGCCCGAAATGCCATCAACGGCGAGGTGAGCCAGGCCATGTCGAAGGCGTTCGACGAGCTGGCCGGCGACCCTGATGCTTGGGTGGTGGTGCTGACCGGTGCCGGCGACAAGGCATTCTCCGCCGGCATGGACCTGAAGGCGTTCGCCTCGGGCGAGGGAGGTTCGATCATCGGTGCCAGCGGTGGTTTCGCGGGCATCACCCAGCGTGACTTCCCGAAGCCGATCATCGCTGCCGTGAACGGATCCTGCCTGGCAGGCGGCTGCGAGATCATGCTCTCCTGCGACCTAGTGGTCGCGGTGGAGCACGCCACCTTCGGCATCCCCGAAGCCAAGCGAGGCCTAATCGCAGGCGCCGGCGGCCTCATCCGCCTCCCCAAGCGCCTGCCGATGGCCGTCGCTCTGGAGCTCGGACTGACCGGTGATCCCATAGACGCTAAGCGCGCGCTCGAGCTCGGTCTGGTGAACCGCGTGGTGCCCGCCGAGAAGCTGATGGACGAGACCATGGCGCTGGCCACCCTCATCGCCGACAACGCCCCTCTGGCGGTCCGCTGGACGAAGCAGGTGATGCGCCAGGCAGCCGACCTGCCCGAGGAGGAAGGATGGAAGCTGAACGCCGAGGCGGTGCGGATAGTCTTCTCCTCCAAGGACGCCATGGAAGGCCCCGTCGCATTCGCCGAGAAGAGGAAGCCGAACTGGAAGGGCGAGTAGCCGGGCCTGGTGAGCCTCCGGGCCCGCGCCCCAGCCTCCGGGCCCGCGCCCCAGCCTCCGGGCCCCGCGCCCCAGCCTCCGGGCCCGCGCCCCAGCCTCCGGGCCTGTGGAGAGTAGGACGCCCTCAGCGTGCGAGCCCCAGCTCCCTGGCGATCTCCAGGGTCGCTGCGGACTGGTTCATGGTGTAGAGGTGCAGACCCGGCACCTGGTCGGCGAGCAGCTCCGAGGCCAGCTCCAGGGCTACCTCCACTCCGATGCGCCTCACCTCGTCGGGACGATCCGCGACTGCCTCGACCCGCTCGGCGATGCTCTCGGGGACCTTCGCTCCCGACAGCTCCGCCATGCGCGTGAGGGTCCGCACGTTCGTGATGGGCATGATGCCTGGTATGACAGGCTTGTCCACACCGAGTGCGGCCAGGTCGTCCACGAGACGCCAGTAGTCGTCCTTGGAGAAGAAGAATTGGGTTATCGCGAAATCTGCCACCTCCATCTTCTGGGCGAGACGGCGGCGGTCTGAGGCGATGTCCGGCGCCTCGGGGTGCCCTTCTGGATGTGCCGCCACCGCGACGCAGAAGGGACCTACCTGCTTGGCGAGCTCCGCCAGCTCGATCGCATGGGCCAGCTCACCTGCAGCTAGGTCCTGATCCGAATCGAGCGGCGGGTCGCCCCGCAGTGCCAGCACGTTATCGACGCCCTCCTCACGGTAACGGGTAAGTATGTCGGTCAGCTCTGACCTGCTGTGCGCTGCGCAGACCAGGTGGGCCATCGGCGTGATGGCCCCCTCGCGCTGGAGCCTGACCACCAGGTCGTGGGTCCGCTCACGCGTGGAGCCGCCCGCGCCGTAGGTGATGGAGGCGAAGGTCGGATGTAGGGGTGCCAGGTCGGCCAGGACCTCCTCGAGCCTCTGCTCGCTCGCGGGGGTCCGCGGCGGCCACAGCTCGATGGAGAAGCACCGTCCTCGTGCGAGCGCCTCGGAGATCCAGCCCACAGCCCTGAGAGCCTACGGTGTGCTGCCGAGGCTGGCCTGAGCTGCCTGGAGCGCGTTCTTCAGCAGCATCGCCCGGGTCATGGGTCCCACCCCACCTATACGCGGCGTGATCCACCCCGCCACCTCGGCTACCGACTCCTCGACGTCGGACAGGAGCTTCCTTCCCTCCCAGGATGTGCCCGCACCTACGACGGCCGCACCGGGCTTCACCATATCCGCGGTGACCAGCCCAGCCCTGCCTGCCGCAGCCACTACCACATCGGCTCTCCTCACATGGTCGGCCAGGTCTGCCACACCGGTGTGGACGACGGTAACGGCGGCATTACAGCCGGGGCGCTTCAGGGCCATCAGCAGTGCCAGCGGGCGACCGATGGTCAGCCCGCGCCCGATGACGACCACGTGGCTCCCTTCCACGGGAACCGAGTTGGCCGCGAGCAGCTCCACTATGCCTGCCGGTGTGCATGGCAGTGCTCCTGGCGAACCCATCACCAGCCGACCCAGGTTCACGGGGTGCAGGCCGTCGACGTCCTTGGCAGGATCCACCGCGAACAGCACCCGCTCCTCGTCGATTCCCGGTGGGAGGGGGAGCTGGACCAGGTATGCATGCACGGCAGGGTCCGCGTTGAAGCGGCGGACCACCTCGAGCAGGTCGGCCTCGGACGCGGACGCTGGCAGGTGCTCGTGGATCGAGGCGATGCCCACCTCGGCACAGTCCGCGTGCTTCATGGCGACGTAGCGTGCGCTCGCCGGGTCGTCGCCCACCAGGATGGTGCCGAGTCCCGGGACAACCCCGTCGCTGGCGAGGCGACCCACGGCCTCGGATACCTCTGCCCTTACCTTCGCGGCCAGCAGCTCACCGTCGAGAACGAGAGCGGTCACGGCCGATCAGTGCCTGAAGTGGCGCTCGTGGGTGAGCACCATGGCTATGCCCTGCTCGTCTGCGGCAGCCACCACCTCCGCATCACGCACCGAGCCACCGGGCTGGATGACTGCTGCGACGCCGGCCCGGGCCAGTACGTCGAGGCCGTCCCGGAACGGGAAGAATGCGTCAGATGCTCCGGCAGCTCCCTTCGCCCTCTCGCCGGCCTTCCTGACCGCGATCTCCGCCGCCTCCACCCGGCTCTGCTGGCCGGCCCCCACACCGGGCACCTGGCCGTCACGAGCCACCACTATCGCGTTCGACGACGTCCTCGCGCAGACCAGCCAGGCCAGCTCGAGATCCGACCACTGGGACTCGGTGGGGACGGCCTTCGTCGCCACCTCCCACGAGGAGCGCCCCGAAGAGACGAGATCGGGCTCCTGGACCAGGACGCTCCTGCCCACCGAGCGGAGCTGCAGGCCAGGCAGGCCAGGCGGCCTGCCCTCCACCAGCCTGGTGGCCTTCCGTCTCGCCACCAGCACCTCGACGGCCTCGGGATCGAATGACTCTGCCAAGATCACGTCAGCCTGTGGCCCCTCGGCCACCGCCCTCGCCACCTCGCCGGTGCAACGGCCGGCCAGAGCCACCACACCCCCGAAGGCAGACACCGGGTCACAGGCCAGAGCCAGCCGGTAGGCGTCGGAGAGGTCTGCACTCAGGGCCACCCCGCAGGGGTTCGCGTGCTTCACGATCACGCAGCTAGCAGTAGCTGCCTGCCGAGAGTCACGTAGCTCGTGGGCAAGGCTCCAGGCTGCCTCGGCGTCGAAGATGTTCAGGTACGACAGCGCGCTGCCAGCTACCTGGTTCACGGTGTCCCACCAGGTGGCCACTCCATCAGCGCGGTAGCGCGCCCCGTGCTGGTGCGGGTTCTCGCCGTAACGGAGGCTGCCTGCGCGCTCCAGGGTGACATGCAGGGTGGCTGGGAGCGCCTCGGCGGCTCCTCCGGGTCCACCGGCATCGAACCATGCGACTATCGCCGCGTCGTAGGCGGCCGTGTGAGCGAAGGCTCTACGGGCGAGACGCAGGCGGGTTTCGTCCGAGAGGTGCCCCGAGGCACGCAGCTCATCGAGCACCTCAGCGTAGTCGGCGGGATCCACCACCACCCCGACATGCGCGTGGTTCTTCGCCGCAGCGCGCACCATGGTCGGACCACCGACGTCTATGAGCTCTATGGAAGGGTCCGAGCGGAAGGGGTAGAGGTTACAGATGACCAGGTCGATCAGCTCGATGCCACGGGCCTCCAGGTCCACTATGTGCTCGGGCTTCGAGCGGTCGGCCAGTATCCCCCCGTGGATAGCCGGATGCAGGGTCTTCACCCGCCCGCCCAGCATCTCGGCTGCTCCGGTCACCTCGGATACCTCCATGTGAGCTATCCCCGCTGCCTCGAGGGCCTTCGAGGTGCCTCCGGAGGAGACCAGCTCGAATCCGAGGTCCGCGAGACCACGCGCCAGGTACTCCAGGCCCGTCTTGTCATAGACAGAGATGAGCGCCCTCATCGGCGCCCGCTGTCGCTCATGGCCACCGGTCCGGCCGCTCCGCCGCTGGCCGCTCCGCCGCTGGCCGCTCCGCCGCTGGCCGCTCCGCCGCTGGCCGGGAGCCTTATGTCGCCTGCCATCACCCTCCTGATGGTCTCCGGGAAGAGCACCCGCTCGACCTCCTTTATGCGCTCGTGGAGCGACCCTGCGTCGTCTCCTGGCAACACCGGCACCTTCTCCTGGGCCAGCACCGGACCGGCATCCATCTCCAGTGTCGCCACATGCACCGTACAGCCTGTCTCGGAGGCCCCGGCAGCGAGTGCATCGTCCACTGCGTGCCAGCCCGGGAAGGCCGGGAGCAGCGCGGGATGGGTGTTCAGCACCCGCCCGGGAAAGGCCCGGTGGAACGGCTCGCCTAGCACGGTGCCGAACCCTGCCATGGCCACTAACCGGACCTCGTGTGCGCGCAGGGCCTCCGCCAGGACCGCGCTGTAGCGGTCCCGCTCGAAGAGGGGTCCGAAGCCCCCGAAGTCGCGCCTGTCCACCAGCTCGGCCGCTACCGACGCCGACCGCGCCACCTCCAGACCCCGGCAGTCCCTGTCCGCTGCCACCACCTCGACCGCTATCCCCGAACGGAGGATCGCCTCGAGTATGGTCCCGCTCCCCGAGACGAGGACCGCTAGGCGGGGGGGCGTTCTGGGCATCGACGCCAGGCTAACAGCCGGTCGGCAAGCGCCTGTAAGCCGTTACCGTTTCCCCACATCCACGCCGGGCTCAGCCGAGCTTCGCGACCACCTCCGCCATGAGCTCTCCGGCCTCGGTGGGGTTCTCCGCGACCGTCACCCCGGCAGCAGCGAGCGCGTCCATCTTCGCCTTGGCGGTGCCGTGGGTGCCCGAGACGATCGCCCCGGCGTGGCCCATCTTGCGCCCCGGAGGCGCGGTCACCCCGGCGATGTAGGCAACGACGGGCTTCGTGATACGGTCCCGGATCAGCTCCGCTGCCTGCTCCTCGGCCGAACCGCCGATCTCGCCGATCATGAGGATGGCCCTGGTCTCGGGGTCCTCCTCGAAGGCGGCGAGCACATCCATGAAGCTCGTGCCCGGCACGGGGTCCCCGCCGATCCCCACCCCGGTGGTCTGGCCTATCCCCTTCAGGGTGAGCTCGTAGAGAGCCTGGTAGAAGACGGTTCCCGATCGGCTCACGAGGCCCACCGGCCCGCCGGGCAGCGCGATGTCGCCCGAGGTGATGCCGATGTTGCACTTGCCCGCGGAGATGATCCCAGGGCAGTTCGGCCCGAGCAGGCGGGTCCCGGGGAAGTCTCGTGCCAGGAGGTTGAATGCCCTGGCTTCGTCGTGCATGGGGATCCCCTCGGTGATGCAGACGACGAAGGGCACGCCGGCCTCGGCCGCCTCGATTATGGCAGCCGCCGCCGCGGGAGGTGGCACGGAGATGAAGGAGGCATTCGCGCCGGTGGCCTCCACAGCCTCGGTCACGGTGGCGTACACCGGGATGCCCTCTATCACCTCTCCCCCGCGCTTTGGGTTGGTGCCGGCGACGATGTTGGTGCCATAGCTACGGTTACGCAGCCCGTGGTAGAGCCCCTGGCTGGTGGGGCTCAGCCCCTGGATGACGACCTTCGTGGTCTCGTCGACGAAGACGCTCACCTGACGCTCCCTTCCCGGCTGGTCCCGCCGGTTCTCACTCGTGGTTCCCCGGCCAGTTCTGCAGCCTTCCTGGCGGCCTCGATCATGGTCGGCGACGAAAGGATGCGACCGGCGGCCTCCTGGGCGAGGATCGACCGGCCTTCCTCGGCGTTGGTGCCGTCGAGGCGTATGACGATCGGCGCCTTCAGCTCTACTCGATCCAGCGCCTGGACTATACCGTTGGCCACCTCCTCGCCACGGGTGATGCCGCCGAAGATGTTGATGAAGATGGATCGAACCTTCGGGTCGGAGTTGATCACCTCGAGGGCGTTGGCCATCTGGTCGGCGTTCGCTCCCCCTCCGATGTCCAAGAAGTTCGCCGGCTCACCGCCCACCTGCTCGACCACATCGCAGGTGCTCATGGCCAGCCCCGCACCGTTAGCGATGATGCCGACGAAGCCGTCGAGCCCCACGTACTGGAGACCCTTCTCCCTTGCCAGCCTCTCCCGCTCGTCCATGTCGTCGGTGGCGGCCATGTCGGCCCAGTCGGCGTGCCTGAAGGAGGCGTTGTCGTCGAGGGTGACCTTCGCGTCGAGTGCGTGTACCCGTCCATCGGTGGTCAGGATGAGGGGGTTTATCTCCGCTAGGTCGCAGTCGCCCTCGACATAGCAGGTGTAGAGCTTCACCAGCAGCTCGGCAGCCTGGGTTGACACGCTGGACGCCTCGGCCTCGTCCAGGCCCTCCACCAGGCCCGCACGAGCCACCAGATCCGCGGCCTGGGCCGCGCTCAGCCCCTCGACGGGATCGATGTGGCGGCGGACGATGGCATCGGGGTCGGATGCGGCGACCTCCTCGATGTCGACACCACCCTTGGCGGAGAGCATGCAGAGGTGCTTCTTCGCGGAGCGGTCCAGCGTGAAGCTCGCGTACCACTCCCGTGAGATCTCCGAGGACCGCTCGATCCAGAGCCGGTGGACGGTGTGGCCCTTTATGTCCATCCCGAGGATCGCCGCCGCGTGCTCTCGCACCTCCTCAGCACCGGCAGCGAGCTTTATGCCCCCTGCCTTGCCCCGGCCCCCCACCTTCACCTGTGCCTTCAGCACCACGGGATATCCAATCCTGGCTGCGACTTCCAATGCCTCTTCCACCGAATCGGCTTCTGCACCCGGCGATGTAGGTATGCCGTAACGGGCGAAGTACTGCTTGCCCTGGTACTCGTATAGGTCCACCTCATTGCTCCTTTTCCTACCCGGTACTGCGCTTGGGGGTATCCGTTCGTCTATCTGGAAGGCACCGGCTGGCCTCAGGCACCGGCCTGCGAGCGTTCGCGCTCGTCGAGCGCAGTCGCCAGCCACTCCGCTATCGAGGGCAAGGGGGCGCCGGGGGTGAACACCTCTGCCACCCCGGCATCCTTCAGCGCCGGTATGTCGGCATCGGGGATGATGCCACCCACTACCAGGAGCACGTCGGCCAGCCCAGCCGCACGCAGGCCGTCGACCACCTTTGGCACCAGCGTCAGATGAGCCCCCGACAGCATCGAGAGGCCTACCGCGTCGGCATCCTCCTGCACGGCAGCGGCGACCACCTGGTCGGGTGTCTGGTGGAGGCCGGTGTAGATGACCTCGAAACCCGAGTCCCGCAGCGCCCTCGCGATCACCTTGGCTCCGCGGTCGTGCCCGTCAAGGCCAGGCTTGGCGACGACGACCCTGTAAGGACGGATCATCGCCCCCACCGCGGAGATCGGGGGGGCGACTGCTCTAGTGGAGTCCTCCGATGGCCAGAGGGGAACCTCGTCGCAGGCGTGCTCATCGGACACCGAGTGTAGGCCCGATGGCCCCACCCTGCGCCACACGACGGTGGCTGATGGGATCGCTACCTGCTCCCGGCGAGAGTGCCCCGTCCGACAGGGCGGGCAGTTCACCTGCCCAGACGGTCCTCGGCCATCTTCGCCATCCTGCCCTTACGCTTGGCCGACCACTGGTCGAGGGACCTCTTCGACAGGCCCGACATGCCAAGCCCGAAGGAGCCCGAGGCATCCTGGATCAGCTCCGGTGGGATCTCCTTCAGGAACCGGCTGGGCACGCCATAGGAGCTCTGCCCCCACAGGGAGCGGCTCCAGGCATGAGAGAGGTAGAGGAAGCGCTCTGCCCTGGTGATGCCCACATAGCACAGGCGGCGCTCCTCCTCGATGCGCCCCGCGTCGTCGAGCGACCGGGAGTGTGGGAATACACCGTCCTCCATGCCCACCAGGAAGACGGCGGGGAACTCCAGGCCCTTGGCCACGTGCAGGGTCATGAGCGATACCCGGGAGTCGTCACCGTCGAGCTCGTCGGCATCCGACACGAGAGCGACGGACTCGAGCAGCGACTCCAGGTCCTCGTACTCGGCTGCCATGGTGGCCAGCTCCGCGAGGTTCTCCAGGCGACCCTCGGACTCGATGGTGCCCTCGGCTCTGAGCGCCTGCGCGTAGCCGGTGCGCTCGATCACGGCATCCACTATCGCCGCCGGGGCCTCACCGGCTGCCGCCATGGACCGGAGCTCGTCGAGCATGACAGCCAGCCCAGTCGCTCCAGCCGCCGCGCGGGCCGGCAGGCCTGCTGCAGCTGCCTCGGAAAGTACCTGGTAGAAGGTCATGGACTGGGAGCGTGCCCAGGCAGCGAGCTTCTCCACGGAGGCGTCCCCTATGCCACGCTTCGGGACGTTCACGATCCGGCGCGCGCAGACCTCGTCGGCAGGGTTCACCATGAGACGCAGGTAGGCCAGGATGTCGCGAACCTCCCGCCTGTCGTAGAAGCGGGTGCCGCCGATGACCCTGTAGGGCACGCCGGCGCGTACCAGCTCCTCTTCGAGCACCCGGCTCTGGGCGTTCGTCCGGTAGAAGACGGCGACGTCGCCGTACCTGAGGCCCTCGGCACGCCTCAGCCGGTCCACCTCTGATGCCACCCAGGCGGCCTCGTCGTGCTCGTCGTCTGCCCTGTAGCGGCAGATGGGCTCACCCTCGCTGCCTTCCGTCCAGAGCTCCTTGGCGAGCCGGGTGTCGTTATTCATGATGACGGCGTTGGCTGCCTGGAGGATGGTGCGCGTGGAACGGTAGTTCTGCTCCAGACGCACCGTGATGGCATCGGGGAATGCCTGCTCGAACTGGAGGAGGTTACGGATGTCCGCGCCCCGCCACTGGTATATCGACTGGTCGGTGTCCCCCACCACGCAGACGTTACGGTGCTCCTCGCAGAGCATCAGGACCAGCTCGTTCTGTACCCTGTTCGTGTCCTGGTACTCGTCGACCAGCACGTGGTCGAAGCGGGCACGGTACTCCTCGAGCACGTCGGGGCATGATCTGAAGAGCTCGACGGTGACCACTAGTAGGTCGTCGAAGTCCATGGCCGAGGCGGCCAGAAGCCTCCGCTGGTACTCCCGGTATACCTCGGCGATCCTCCTGTCGAAGATCGTGGAGGCACGCTCCGAGAAGGTCTCGGAGCCGACCAGGTCGGACTTCGCAGCAGATATGGCCGAGAGCACCGAGCGAGGCGGGATCTTCTTCGAGTCGATGTCGAGATCGCGCAGTACCTGCTCGACCAGGCGTCTGGAGTCGGCGTCGTCGTAGATGGTGAAGGAGCGTGAGTAGCCCATCCGATCCGCAGTTCTCCTCAGGATCTTCACGCAGGCGGAGTGGAAGGTCGATACCCACATCCGCTCGGCCGCCGGACCGACGAGGTCGGCCACCCGGGAGCGCATCTCGTCTGCCGCCTTGTTCGTGAAGGTGATCGCCAGGATCTTCCCCGGTGAGGCGTCGCCGGTGGCTACCAGGTGGGCGATCCTGCGGGTGAGCACGCGGGTCTTGCCCGAGCCTGCACCCGCGACGACCAGCAGTGGACCACCCCGATGCTCCACTGCCGCGCGCTGTGGGGGGTTCAGGTCCTCGAGCAGCGAGTCCGGACCGCTCATTCCCACTCGATGGTGCCGGGAGGCTTCGAGGTGATGTCGAGAGCCACCCTGTTCACCCCATCCACCTCGTTAATGATCCGGTTCGACAGCCTCTCCAGCAGGTCGTAAGGCAGCCGCGCCCAGTCAGCCGTCATGGCGTCCTCCGAGGTGACCGCACGGATGACGATCGGGTAGGCGTATGTGCGGCCGTCCCCCATCACCCCCACGCTGCGCACGGCGGGAAGCACCGCGAAGCTCTGCCATATGTCGCGCTGGAGCCCCGCCATGCGGATCTCTTCCATGACTATCGCGTCGGCTGCCCTGAGTATGGCGACGCGCTCCTCGGTCACCTCGCCGACGATGCGCACCGCCAGGCCCGGGCCGGGGAAGGGCTGGCGCCACACGATCTCCTCGGGCAGTCCCAGCTCCTCGCCGAGTGCCCGCACCTCATCCTTGAAGAGAAGCCTCAGGGGTTCTACCAGCTCGAAGGCCATGTCCTCGGGCAGGCCGCCGACGTTATGGTGGGACTTGATCGTGGCAGCGTCCTTCGTCCCGGACTCCACCACGTCGGGATACAGGGTGCCCTGGACCAGGTACCTGGCGTCCTCCACCTCCCTCGCCACCTCCTCGAATACCCTTATGAAGGTCGCCCCTATGGCCTTCCTCTTCTCCTCCGGGTCGGTTATGCCCGAGAGCACCCCGAAGAAGCGGTCGGCGGCCTTCACATGGACTAGATCGACCTGGAACTGGCGGCGGAAGGTCTCCTCCACCTGATCGCCCTCCCCAGCACGCATGAGGCCGGTGTCCACGAACACGCAGGTGAGCTGGTCCCCGATGGCTCGATGCACGAGCGCTGCCGCTACCGCGGAGTCCACCCCGCCCGAGAGCGCGCAGAGCACCCTGGCAGATCCCACCTGGGAGCGCACGGCCGCCACGCCAGCCTCGATGATGTTCGTGTGGGTCCAGGTCGGCCTGGCCATGCAGACATCGAATAGGAACCTCTCGATGAGGCTCTGGCCATGCTCGGTGTGGACGACCTCGGGGTGGAACTGCACCGCGTAGAGTGAGCGCTCCGCGTCATGCATGGCAGCGACAGGGGCATCCGGCGTGGAGGCGCTCGCCACGAAGCCGGGGGGGACCTCGGTGATCGAGTCGGCGTGGCTCATCCACACATCTGCGTCGTAGTCCGCCCCCAGGTGTCTCGTCGGTGCCGGCCAGTCGGCCGTGAGTGGGGAGGGGGCCCCGAGGGTTAGCTGCGCCCGCCCGTACTCCGCTCGACCGGTCCGGGCGACCCTGCCACCGAGCTGACTGGCCATGAGCTGGGCCCCGTAGCAGATCCCGAGAACCGGGATGCCGGCTTCGTATATGGCCTTGTCCAGGGTCGGCGCCCAGTCCGAGTAGACGGACTCGGGACCGCCGGAGAGGATGATGCCCTTTGGCCGGAGGGCGAGAAGCCCCTCAGCCGAGACGTCGTGTGGGACTATCTCCGAGTAGACACGGGCCTGGCGAACCCTTCGGGCGATGAGCTGGGCGTACTGGGCGCCGAAGTCGACTACGACGACGGTGTCTACGTCCGGGCCGACCACCCCGGCTGGATCGGCTGGACCGGGAGCTGGACCGGAAGCTGGATCGGCTGGAAGGGCGCCATGTCCTGCCGAGCGGGAGACCCCGGGGTAGCCGCCCTCGGCGTGATGGCCGGATGCAGGATCATCGGAGGGATTCAGTGACCCATCCCCACATTCTGGGCGCGCTGGAGTGCCTTCCCCTCGGTCTGGAGGGCTGGAGCCACCATGACCTCGGCCTTCTGGAACTCCTTCACCGTGGCATACCCGCAGGTGGCCATAGCGGTCCGCAGGGCGCCGAAGAGGTTCATGCGCCCGTCGTTCTCGTGGGCAGGGCCGGCGATGATCTGCTCGAGGCTCCCCCTGATGCCAGTACGGACTCGGGCTCCGCGCGGGAGGGTCGGGTGGAAGGTGGCCATGCCCCAGTGGAAGCCGGGGCAGGGGGCCTCCGTGGCACTCGACAGCGGCGAGCCGAGCATCACCGCGTCAGCACCGCAGGCGATCGCCTTCGCTATATCGCCGCCCCGGCTCATCCCGCCGTCGGCGATCACGTGTACGTACACACCGGTCTCGTCCAGGTGGCGCATCCGTGCCCCGGCCACGTCGGCTATGGCGGTGGCCTGGGGAACACCGATGCCGAGCACTCCTCGTGTGGTGCACGCGTTCCCAGGGCCCACACCCACCAGGACTCCCACTGCGCCGGTCCGCATGAGGTGGAGCCCCGCCTGGTAGGAGGCGCATCCTCCCACTATCACCGGGAGGTCGAACTCACGGATGAAGCGCTTCAGGTTGAGCGGCTCGACCGTCTTCGAGACGTGCTCGGCCGACACCACCGTTCCCTGTATCACCAGGATGTCGAGCTCGCCCGCGAGGATCGCCGGAGCGAGCTCGGTGGTTCGCTGTGGGGTCACCGACGCGCAGGAAGTCACGCCGGCTGCCTTTATCTCCCGTATGCGCTCGGTGACCAGCTCGGGACGTACCGGCTCGGAGTACATCTGCTGCATCCGGGCAGTCGCCTTGTCGTCAGGCAGGAGAGCGATCTCCTCGAATAGCGGCAGGGGGTCCTCGTACCGGGTCCAGAGGCCTTCGAGGTTCAGCACCCCGACCCCTCCGAGGCGACCTATCTCAATGGCACTGCGTGGGCTGGTCACCCCGTCCATCCCCGCGGCCATCAGCGGGAGGTCGAAGCTGAAGGCGTCGATCTCCCAGGTGATGTCGACATCCTCGGGATCCCGGGTGCGCCTGGAGGGCACGATGGCTATGTCGTCGAACCCGTAGGCCCTGCGACCCGACTTGTAGATGCCGATCTCGATCTCAGCCACCTTTTTCCTCCCTAGATACCCAATGCATCACTGCCCAGCTGCCGCAAGCTCTCGCAGTCGCGAGACCCTACGGTCGGTGCCGCGCCCGTCGGCCTGTACCTAAGATACCGTCTGGGTGTGCCAAGCCAGGAGATTCCCGGTGACGCTGCCTCTGAGCTGGGGCTGACCAGGGAGCTGACGCGCGATGACCTCCCCGCACTGGCTCGCCTGGCAGCCCGCTCGCTCGCCGATCCCCCCGACGGGCGGGAGCTCGAGGACGCGCTCTTCGCTCCCGACAGGCCGGCTCTCGTACAGGGGGATCCCTCCATCGGCGTGGTGGCCACCGAGGCAGACGCCCGGGAGGGCTTCGTGAAGCTCCTCTGCGTAGACCCCGCCAGGCGGGGCGAGGGTCTGGGCCACCGGCTCCTGCTCCAGGCGGAGGCCAGCCTGGCCAGCCGGGGCGCCAAGCGCGTCACCGTAGGCGCGGACGCTCCTTACTTCCTGTATCCAGGGGTGGACGTGAGGGAGACCTCCATGCTCTGCCTCCTCGAGCGCCACCACTACCGCCGCGAGGAGGCGAACTTCAACATGGACGTGGACCTGGCCGCGCTGCCCCCTGACCCAGGCGGTGCCGAGGTGGCCAGCCATGAGGAGCATGAGGCCATGTCCGCCTGGATGGCACGCCACTGGCCGGACTGGAGACTGGAGGTGCTCCGGGCACTGGCCGGCGGAACCCTGGTGGTCACCCGCGAGCCAGAGGGCGACGAAAGCTACCGGGCATTCTGTGCCTACGACGTGAACCGGAAGGGAACCCTCGGACCGGTCGCGGTCAGGCCCGACCTGCTCGGGAAGGGCGCGGGGTCCGCGGCCCTGATGCGTGCTCTCCACCTGATGAGGGAGAAAGGCTACGAGCGCGCCGAGGTGCTATGGGTGTCCCCCGTCGTCCCATACGCGCGAGTGGGCGGACGGGTCGGGCGGGTCTACTTCGTCTATAGGCGCGACCTGGCCTGACCAGACATACCCAGCGACGCGTTGGCTTGAGCCGGGCCAATGTACACGTGGCGCTTGGTCCGCGTGACGGATTGGAGCAAGCCGCTTCCGGCTCGCTCAGCCCAGCTTGGCCAGCAGCGCGAGAGCGTCGCGCTCTACGGCACCGTAGCCACCGGACCTAGCATAGGTCGCCGCTGCCGTGGCCAACGTCCGGGCGCGTGCAGCATCCTCTGGACCATTGCGATCAGCGAGGCACTCGGCCAGCGCCACTTCTGCTCTTGCTTGGAAGTACTTGGCGCCGATTCCGGCCATGAGCTCGCGAGCACGCGACAGCCAGGAAACCGCTTCGTCCAGCTGGCCGGCCGCGTGAAGCAAACGTCCGACCGAGAAGTCCACCACCTCGTAGATGGTCACCCCGTTGTAAGGAAGCTCGCCAGCGAAGGGCTTCAACTGATCGGCCGTGGCGAGGAGCAGGGTCCTAAGAGCCTTGTCGTTCCTCGCCAGCTCGACACAGACCTCGGAGAAGAGTGCCATCGTGCTGGTCCAGACGACATCCCGCCTGAAGTTCGGCGCCCCAGTGGCTATCTCACCTGAGATCTCCCGACGTGCTCCTTCCTCGTCTCCCGATGACACGAGTGCCAAGGCGTATGCGCAGCGGTAGGCAGGTATGGCGGGCATCGCATCACGCGTCTCGGCAAGCCAGCCGGCCACCTCGGACAAGCGCCCCTGTGCCTGGCGGACCAGCCCCAGCATCGCTACGTAGAAGGCGAAGGCTTCGGGCTCGCCGGACTCCTGGCCTAGGCGCAGCCCCTCCTCCGCGAGCAGCTCTGCACGCTCCAGGTCGCCCTGGACGTACGCGCCGACCACAACGCCTAGGAACAACAGCCAGCGGTAGACGGCTGGCCAGTCGGTGCGCTCGGTCTCCTGCCTCTTCAGGCCGATGAGCCACTCGGGACGACACCGGAGGCAATCCTGGAAACACCTCTCTGCTGCGGCAGATATCTGGATAGGCACACTCCCGGTAGTGGCAGCCACCTCTTCGAGGACCTCCACGCACTCGCGATGATCCCTCCAGGATTCTGGGCCGCGCAGCGACACGGCCGCCGCCCTGGCCACGAAACCCTGTGTCTCGGGATCCGAGATCTCGGGAAGCAACCCGAGGGCCTGCCGGGCGACCTCGGCCGCATGATCGAGGTCCACCCAGTAAAGCTCGCTCGCGTAGCATGCAAGCACCTTCGCACGCCGAGCAGAGCGCTCCCCATCCGTCGCCCTCGCTGCCTGCTCCAACCACGACAGCACCTTCGGCCACCCACGGCCTATGTGCGTGGCGACGGTCCGCGTAGCAGCCAGCGCCACCCGCACCAGCAGATCCCTGTCGCCCAGATCTTCGCCAATCGCCGCCGCCTCCTCCAGCAGTGCGAGGTAGCTCGGAGAGCCGAGGAAGTGCTGCGCCTGGCCCTTCCCGGCGATGGCCCATGCACGCGCCCGCAGACGAAAGTCCGAGTCGAGCTGCCCGTAAGGAGTCTCGTCCAGCCGCTCTAGCGCCTGGTCGAACCACCTGATCGCCTCCTCCGGTGCCGAAGCCGCCAGTGCCTCGTCCCCAGCCAAGAGTGCGTAGCGGACCACCGCCTCGCCAACATGCGACGCTGGGGCGCACGACCAGTGTCTCGCCAGGGTGCTGGCGCGAGCTGGCTCGCCCTCGACGCCAGCCTCGAGCGCCTCGGCCACCTTCTGGTGCAAAACCGCCCTGCGACTCCGGCTCAGCTCCTCGTAACAGACATGCTCGACGAGAGCGTGAGAGAACGCGAACCTGCCCTCGTCCCGCTCTACGAGCAGTCCCGATGCCATCGCAGCCTCGCAGAGCTCCAGGCAATCCTCGACGGTAGTGTTCATGACCGCGGAAACGATGGGCAGGGAGAAGTCCCGGCCGACCACAGAGGCGACCCCGAGCATTCGGGCGACCTCCGGGCCGAGCCGCCCTACGCGTCGGCCCAGGACCTCCCGCACGCTTGCCGGAAGGCCCACGGTGCCAAGCAGCTCGTTCGCCTGCCACCTTCCGTCCTCGTGGCGCACGATTGCTCCGCTCTCGGCAAGGTGGCGGAGCATCTCCTGCAAGAAGAACGGATTACCGCCGGTTTCTGCCGCAAGCAGATTCTCCAGAGCCTCGCCCGTAGCGTCGAGCTCGTGGCCCGCCATGTCGCGGATGAAGGCACGAACGCCCTCGGTGTCCAGTCCTTCGAGCCGGAAGCGCTCGACGCGCCCCTCCCGATGCAACGTCGCGAGAAGGCCCCCGAGAGCGCTGGCAGAGCGCACCTCTGCTTCCCGGAAGGTGCCCACTACCGCCACCGGACCTACTTCTACGGCCCTGACCAAGTGCTGCAAGACGGCCACCGTGCCCTCGTCGGCCCAATGCAGGTCGTCCAGGATCACCATCACCGGTCGGATGCTCCCGAGGGCTCGAAGGAAGGTGACGATCGCTTCGAAGCGCTGCCTTCGGTACGTAGCGCCGCCGTCTAGCTCGTCGAATCGCGCCTCTCCTCGCAGCCAGGACTCGAGCAGTTCCCGGGGGAACCGATGATCCGGAACCTGCTCCATGAGCGGCAGGAGCACCTCACCAAGGGGCTGGTAGGGCACCGCGAGATCCTCGTCGCACGCACCGTACCCCACGGCCCAGCCCTGCTGGTTCAGTGATGCGGCCGCCTGCACCACGAGCGACGTCTTCCCGACACCCGCTTCACCGGAGACCAACAGCGCGCCGAGGTCGCCAGCTCCTGGCCGCTGCTTCCCGAAGCTCGTCAGCACACCTAGCAGCTCAGCGAGGATCGCATCCCTACCGGCGAAGATGGGTGAGATTTGACGGGCCAGACGACGGGGAAGCGGTACGAGCCCAGCGGGAGGGGCGTCTTCCTCTGTCGCCTCGAAGCTCGCCTCCCATACGTTCAGCGGCCCATCGATGCCCTTCAGCTCGAGGGGACCGACGAGCCTCCAGTCCACCCCCGAGCCAGCCACGCCCAGCTGGTGGGCCAACTCCGACACCAGCACCTGCCCTCCCTCGGCACGGGCACAAAGCCGGGCTGCCTCCACGACTGGAAGACCGAAGTAGTCGCCGCCCTCGACGTTGGCTTCTCCGGCCGAGCATCCTGTCCGGACGTTGATGGGCACCTTGGCGGAGCGGTTCCGCCTATGGACCAGCTTCTGGAGCATGACTGCCGCTTTCACGGCTGCGCTGGTGGCGTCGAAGACCGCCATGACGCCATCACCGAGGTTCTTCACCAGTGTCCCACCGCAGTGGTCGATCGCTTCAGCAGAGAGCTCGAACAGCTCCCGGCGCACCTCCTCGGATACGCCCTCTCCCATCCGCGACAGGAGCTCCGTAGACCCCACGAGGTCGGTGAAGAGCACCGCCACGATGCGCCTGGTCGCTTTCCCGCCGCTGCCGGTCTCCTCGCCCGGGTTGTGAGCTGATGGCCGATCCATCAGTGATCCTCGACGCGCATCAGTACATCTCGATCCTCGCGTTCCCTACCTGCCTCACCCGACTAAAGCAGCCGCAAGGACAGGAGGCCACGTGGTATACGAAAGCGGACCCGCGGGCCATGCATCGATACACCCTAATCGAGGCCCGAAGTCGGGACTATGGCACATCCGTTCCCGGAGCTATTCGAGCAAGCCGCGCCAGGCCGCCTGGGCGCGCATGTCCTCGAGCAGCCCTGGGTTCTCCTCGCCCAATTCGAAGAGGCGCTCCCTGCTCAGGGACCACGCCACTACGTCGCTGGTTGCCACCACCGTCGCCGATCGAGCAGTGCCGAAGAGCGCTCCGACCTCGCCCACCACCTCGTCGGCACCCACTACCGCCACCACAGATCCCGACTTTCGGATCTCGACCTCCCCTTCAGCCAGGAGGTAGCAGTTCGAGGATGCATCGCCTTCGCTCATGAGGATCTCGCCCGGCCTGAACACCGCCACGTACGCGCTCTGCGCAAGACGGTTGAGAGCATCCTCGCTAGCGCCCGCGAGAAAACGCGCCCGCTTCAGGCTTCCCCGGATGCGAAGGAGGGAAGGACCATCCGAGATCGGGTTGGCGTCCGCCAACTGACGAGCAATCCGTCCCTCTGCTATCACCTCGTGGCTGCCGGGCTGCTCCCCTGGCGGCAGCTCTACACTCGAAGCTCGAGGCATCCCTCCCCTGGTGTCGCTCTTGCGCGAGATAGCCGCTAGCGGGAGCACCCTCGGTCCGAAGAGAGTAAGCCGGTCGAGCATCTCCACCGGACCCGTCACCTCCAGGCCGTCTACTTGCTCTAGCAGCCGGGCAAAGCAGCACTCCAGCTCCAGGCGTGCAAGCGCAGCACCCACGCAGTAGTGCAGACCACCGCCGAAGGTGGTGGGCCGAACGTCGGTCCGTCGGCAGTCGAGGCGATCAGGATCGGGGAATCGCCCGGGATCACGGTTGGCGGCAGCGAGCAAGGCCACTACGGGCTGTCCTGCGGGCACCTCGACGGTGCCGTTCAACACAGTTGCCTCAGTGGCGATCCGGCCGAGCAGGTGAACCGATCCGGAGTGGCGCAGTATCTCCTCCGGAAGCACCCGGTAGCGCTCCGGATCCTCGTGCAAGAGTGCGATCTGCTCTGGCTGCTTGGCGAACGCGAGGACGGCATTCCCCATGGTGTTGGTGGTGGTCTCGAAGCCAGCCACCAACAGCTGCACGGCCATGCCTATGCACTCCGAAGCACTGAGCCCTTCTTCCGAACCCTCCCCTGCCGCAAGCGCCGAGAGCAGGTCGTCTCCGGGGTTGCGCCTCTTCGCGGCGACAACGTCCACGAAGAAGTCACGAAGTGCAGCATCCGCGGCGTCGGCCACGAGCAGCTCTTCCTCGCTCGCGCCAAGTTCGAGGGTGGCCACCAGCTTGGTCGCCCAGTCGCGAAAAGGTGCCAGGTCACCCTGCGGCACGCCGAGCAACGCCGCGATCACTGCAGCCGGCAGCGGGAAGGCCACCTCCGCCATGAAGTCACCGCCCGAAGCAGCGACGAATGGGTCCACGAGCTCGGCGACGAGCTGCTCTACCGCAGGTCGCAGGGCTGCGACGACCTTAGGCGTGAAGGATCGGGATACTGCACGACGAAGGCGAGCGTGACGCTCGCCGTCCTCCATCAGCATGGATCTCGAGAGGTGCACCAAGGAGGCGTGCTTGCGCCAGGAGGGATCGACGATCTCCCTCGTCAGCTCGAACCCGCGCTCGAGGCGTGGGTCACGGGTAGCAGCGACCACGTCGTCGTACCTCGTCAGCACCAGTGCGCCAATCGCCTCGCTGAAGTGCACAGGATCCATTTCCCGAAGCAGCTTGTACCTGGGGTAAGGGTCCTGACGGCCTTCCTTCGTGAAGAACAGCTCGGTCAGGACTTCCTCTGCCTTGACTGCGTTCTCTGCGTTCTCCGGCTTGGCAGCATCGCTCATGATCTTCCCCTTCCTCTTGGCTGGCTCGCCCCTAATGCGAGGTCCTCCCTCGATCCTGCGGGAACAGGCACTGCGCCGCTGTCACGAAGGCGACAACCGAGAGGTCCTCTTGGCGACTGGTCCCGAGGAAGGCGGCGTCGGTGCGCCTTAAGTTGCCGAGTTGCTCAGTTGCTCAGTTGCTCAGTTGCTCAGTTGCTCGGTTGCTCAGTTGCTCGGTTGCTCGGTTGCTCAGTTATTCGCCCACGAAGGCAGCCAGCGCCGCTGGCTCGCGCACCCGATATCCGCCGCGGGTCCGCGTGACCCAGCCCCGGCGCTCGAGGTCCGACAGGGTCGCGCTCACGCGCTGGCGGCTCGCCCCGAGCGACGCCGCCAGGTCCTGCTGGGTGAGCGTCACGCCCACCAGACCGCTCTCGGGCGAGGCATGAACGAGCAGCCACTTGGCCACACGCCGCGGGAGGTCCAGGAACACGAGGTCGGCGGTGGTACCACTCGTGCGGTGCACGTACGAGGCGAGCGTGCGGAGCAGGTCGCGAGCAACCAAGGGCCGCCTCTCCAACAGCTCGCTCAGCGCCTCTCGGCCGACCACCAAGCAGTCGCTTCTCGCCAGGGCGACGACCGTGGCCGAGCGCCGCGCCCCGGCAAGCACGCCCATCTCTCCGACCGCCTGACCCGGACCCACCGTGTCCAGGATCAGCTCGTCGCCATGTCGAGAGTGCACGCATACCTTCAGGCGGCCCGAGAGCACTACCAGGAGCCACTCTGCCGGATCCCCTTCCAGGAACAGGACCTGACCACGAGCGAAGCGCCGCTCGCGGCTTTGCTCGATCAGCCACCTGCGATCCTCGGGCGAGCAGCCAGCGAAGAGCGGGCAGTTGGCGAGGGCCGTAGCTACGTCCACTGCGGTAGCCGATCCGGCGCCGAGGGGAGTCATGGCTTGCGACCGACCATCAGCGCGCCTCTCGCACCAGGTCTACGAGTAGCCCATCTCTTGGCCACGAGCTCCTCGAGCTGGCCCTCGGCCTCTATCAGCCGGGCCGCGAGTGCGAGCTGGGCGCGGGCACGAACGAGGTTGTGCCCGGGGTAGTCGACCCGGAAGTAGGTGTCGCCCGCCAGGTGGTCTGCGAGGAACCTGATGGCCACCTCGGTCGCCATGGCCTCCGCGCCAAAGACGAGGTTCTCCACCTCGATGTCGTGGAGCACTGGCGAAGAGGCCCCGAGCCAGCCGGATAGGGCTGCCTCGAAGCGCTCGGGGTCGACCTTCACCGCCGCCGTGTCCGCCTCGTCCTCTCGCGTATCCGACACGCTCGTACGCACGAGGTCCCCGAAGTCGCATATGGACCACCCCGGCATCACGGTGTCCAGGTCCACCACGCAGATCGCCCGGGGGCGGCCCACCGAACCGGCCGGCCACGAATCCGCCTCCTCGGTGGCGTCGAAGAGGACGTTGTTCAGCTTGGTGTCGTTGTGGACAGGGCGAAGCGGCATGTCCCCCGACGCCACGAGCCGCTCCCAGCGCCTCACCACCGGCTGAAGCGCCATGGCCTCTCCCACCTCCCGCTCGGCCCCAGCCAGCCTGGAGGCATGGTCCGCCTCGACCCCCTGGCGTAGCTGGTCGAGGCGCCTGGGCAGGTCGTGGAAACGCTCGATGGTGGCATTCAGTGACGGAGCAGGCAGGTCCGCGAGCATGAGGAGCATCTCCCCGAAGGCCCTGCCTGCTTCGCAGATCGCCTCTGGTCCAGGGGCCTCCTCGTAAGTGACGCTTCGCTCGACGAACCTGTAGGTGCGCCAGTGCCGCCCCTCTTCGTCCACGTGGCACCATGATCCCCTTACAGTGGGCACCACCGACAAGCAGCGCCTGTCGAGGTCGTCGATGCCGAGAGCCTCCATATGGCTCCTCAGGTGCTCGGTGACCCTCACCACGTTCTCCATGAGGCCATGCGGGTCCGCGAAGACGGTGGCAAGGCGCTGGTGGACGAAGGCCTCCCTGCCACCCCCGCTCGCGTAGACGGCGAGGAAGGTGTCGTTCACGTGACCGTTTCCGTAGCGGGAGATCTCGACCGGCGGCCCCTCGAGCCCGAAGACCGGGCCGATCTTGGATGCCAGGCAGAGGACGCCGTCTCTCTCGGACTCCCTCATCGCCCGACCCCGAGCGCCAGGCAGATCAGCTCCACGAGGATGCGGGCGGTCGCTCCCCACACGGTGTCCTCCGCCAGCTCGAAGAACCACACCGGGAACTCCCCGTCACCCAACGGGCGAGCACGCGTACCGTCGCCCGACCAGATCTCCTCATGGAAAACCCCGTCGGCCACCAGATCCGCCAGCGCCACGTCGAAGGCCTGCTCCACCTCGGCCGGGTTCTCCACCAGGTGCGGGCGTGCGGGCAAGACCCCTACCACCGGAGTGATCCACGACGCCGAGGAGAACGTCGGGAGCGGACCGAGGGCACCGACGACCTCCACACCGGTAGGGTCCAGGCCAACTTCCTCCGCAGCCTCCCGCAGGGCGGCGGCTACGTGGGCCTCGCCGTGCTCGATCCGACCGCCGGGGAAGCTGACCTCGCCGCGATGCGTCCGCAGGTGGGCAGCCCGCCTGGTGAGCACCACGCGGGCCTCGCCACCCTCCTCGAACAGCGCCACGAGCACCGCGGACGGCGCCCCTGTAGCTAGCAGCAGGCCCGATGCCTCCGGGTCCCCGGGCGCGCCGCCACCTTCCTCGGCCCTGGCGACCCGGTCGAGCGCGCCACGCACCCGGGCCAGGGTGATGCCACGGCGCTCCGCCTCCGGCATGCCAGCCCACGGAGGGGGTCCACCGGCGCGCGCGCCCGGCGGGCGGGAGGTCACCTGATTGCCGCGCCTCCCCCCGCGACGAACACCAGGATCCACGAGAACAGCCTACAGTCGAGCCACCAATCAACCGTTCTGAACACCGTAAAGGGCAGCTAGGCGGGCAGGCAGACGACCACTTCCACGGTCACGTCGGCTGCCACGAGGCCCCGTGGAGGCTTACCTGACCGCCCGTGCCCACGGGCCCCGTGCCGCCCGTGCCCACGGGCACGATGGCGAGGTCCGCACGCGTTGCACCGTTTACTGGCTCACCGCTGGATCGTATGGGCGCCAGGTGCAACGCGCAGCATGGTCTGTGGCAGCAGTCGTGCTATTAGCTATGGTATTGTCTGCGGCATGGGTCGTGAGCGTATTTCTACCACGGTTGATCGTGATCGACTCGTTGCGTGCCGTCGCTTACTCGCCACGAGCGACAGCAAGATCCTCGACCAGGCGCTGGCTTCCCTCCTCGACCGGCTGGAAGGCGAGCAGGAGCGCCAAGCGCTTGGTGCGATGCCCTACCACGAGGATGGAGATCTTGCCTGGGAGGCTCCCGAGGTTCCCGGCCTTCCCTACGACGGCGAGGTTCCCGAAGACGTGCAGCGACTCGCTGCCGCGCGTCGGCGAAGGCCAGAGGCGTGAACGACCTCGGTCACGGCCAGGTCTGGTGGGCTGATCTGGACAAGATCCGCCCTGTAGTCGTCATCACGCGAGCACGGGTGGCACCGCTGTTGCGTCGGGTCCTCGTCGCTCCGGTCACCAGCACGGTCCGTGGGATCCCCGCCGAGGTCGCGCTGGGCCCGGAAGAAGGCCTAAAGGCAGGATCGGTAGCGAACCTGGACAACATCCAGCTAGTTCCCGTCGAATGCCTGTTGCGCGAGGCTGGGCGAGTCCCTGCAACCCGCTGGCCGGAGTTCTGCTCTGCCATGGCGTCCGTGATGGCCTGCTGACCAGAATGCGCTCTGCGAGTCCGGGCTCGGCTGGGCCAGTCAACGGTCGGTGCCTCGATACCACGCACTTCCCCCGGGCGCTCGCCACGCCAGAAACCGGCGCCCCGGCGCGAAACGAGCCCCGCCTTTGCCGGTTCTGGTGGGAGAACGGGCAAGGCGGGGCTCGAAGCTGCGGCGGACTACATCATGCCCATGCCGCCCATTCCACCCATACCGCCCATGCCGGCTGCTGCCGCGGCGGGATCAGGCTGCTTCTCGGGCTTGTCGGCTACTAGGGCCTCGGTGGTGAGCAACAGGCCGGCTACTGAGGCGGCGTTCTGCAGGGCAGAGCGGGTGACCTTCGCAGGGTCGATGACGCCGGCCTTCACCAGGTCCTCGATGTCCCCAGTGGCCGCGTTCAGGCCGATCGAGCCCGTCTCGGTCTCGACGTTACGCACCATGACCGCGCCTTCGTGGCCTGCGTTTATCGCGATCCACCTGAGTGGCTCCTCGAGCGCACGCGCCACGATGCGAGCACCGGTGGCCTCGTCGCCGTCGAGCTTTCCCGCGACCTTCTCCACAGCGGCCCGGCTCCTTACGAGCGCAGTACCGCCGCCGGCCACGATGCCCTCTTCGATAGCGGCACGGGTGGCGGAGAGCGCGTCCTCGATGCGGTGCTTCTTCTCCTTCAGCTCGACCTCGGTGGCAGCACCGACCCTCACGACGGCCACACCGCCTGCGAGCTTCGCGAGCCGCTCCTGGAGCTTCTCCTTGTCCCAGTCCGAGTCGGACTCCTCGATCTCCCGCTTGATCTGGGCGATCCGTCCCTTTACCTCGTCCTCGGAACCAGCACCCTCGACGACCGTGGTGTCGTCCTTCGTGACTATCACGCGCCTGGCCTGTCCGAGTAGGTCCAGGGTGGTGTTCTCGAGCTTCAGACCTATCTCCTCGGTGATCACCTGACCACCGCTCAGGATCGCGAGGTCCTGGAGCATGGCCTTACGTCGCTCGCCGAACCCCGGGGCCTTCACTGCCACCGAGGTGAAGGTGCCGCGGATCTTGTTCACGACGAGAGTGGCCAGCGCCTCGCCTTCTACGTCCTCGGCGATGATCAGCAGTGGCTTGCCGGTCTGCATCACCTTCTCCAGAACCGGTACCAGGTCGTGGACGACGCTCACCTTCTGGTTCGCGATCAGGATGTAGGGATCGTCGAGCACCGCTTCCTGGCGTTCGGGGTCGGTGACGAAGTACGGGGAGAGGTAGCCCTTGTCGAACTGCATGCCCTCGGTGAACTCGAGCTCGAGGCCGAAGGTGTTCGACTCCTCCACCGTGACCGTCCCGTCCTTGCCGACCTTGTCGATGGCGTCGGCCAGGACCTCACCGATCTGGGCGTCCGCTGCCGAGATGGCGGCCACCTGGGCGATCTCGGTCCGGGCGTCCACCTCCTTGGCCTGCTTCGCGATGGCCTCGACTGCGGCGGCGACGCCCTTCTCCATACCCCTCTTGAGGGACATGGGGCTGGCACCTGCCGCGACGTTCCGGAGACCCTCGTGGATGAGAGCCTGGGCCAGAACAGTGGCCGTAGTGGTCCCGTCGCCGGCTACGTCGTTCGTCTTCGTGGCGACTTCCTTCACGAGCTGGGCGCCCATGTTCTCGAATGGGTCGTCCAGCTCCACCTCGCGGGCGATGGTGACGCCATCGTTCGTGATGGTGGGCGCCCCGAACTTCTTGTCGATGACGACGTTCCGGCCCCTCGGGCCAAGGGTCACCTTCACGGTGTTGGCCAGCTTGTCCACGCCGGCCTCCAGACCCCTGCGAGCCTGCTCGTCGAACTTCAGGATCTTCGGCATCTGGGCCTACTTACCCATCTTCGCGAGAACATCCCTGCTGGAGAGGATGAGAAGGTCCTCGCCGTCGACCGTGATCTCCGTGCCTCCGTACTTCGAGTACACGACGGTGTCACCCACCTTCACGTCGAGGGGGATGAGCTCACCGGTGTTCTCGGCACGCCTGCCCGGACCTACGGCGAGCACCTCGCCCTGCTGGGGCTTCTCCTTGGCAGTGTCGGGGATGACGAGCCCAGAGGCTGTCGTCTCCTCGGACTCGCCGGGGCGAACGACGATTCTGTCGTCGAGCGGATGGAGCTTCATGTCAGCTGAGCCTCCTGTTGGGAATCGTTAGCACTCACACTGTGCGAGTGCTAACGATAGCCCCGACGCGAGCACTTGGCAACTGCGATCCGCGCTACCTGTACTAACTGCGCCATCAGCACCATCCGCAGGGCCCACCGGATCCGGGGCACCTCCAGCGGATCAGGAGATCACCTGCAGGCGCATCGACGGTTCGGCCGGTGCGCCGAGCGGGGTGGGGCCGATGTGGGCGAGCTGCCAGGCACCTGCTGCGGCGATCATCGCGGCGTTGTCGGTGCACATCGCTCTGCTCGGCAGGTAGATCGGCAGGCCGGCACCGTGGGCTCCATCCTCCATCCTGGTCCGCAGGGGCCCGTTGGCTGCCACGCCACCTCCCAGGCAGATGCCCCGCGCTCGAGCTTCACCGGCCGCCCTCAGCGTCTTGGCCACCAGCACCTCTACCACCGCCTCCTGGAAGGACGCGGCCACGTCCTCGCTGGTCACCTCGGGCCTGGACCGCACCAGGTTCACCACGGCCGTCTTCAGGCCGCTGAAGGAGAAGTCGAGTCCTTCAGCCATCATCCCCCTTGGGAACTTGAATGCGCTCGGGTTGCCCGAGCGCGCCGCCCTCTCCACCACCGGTCCCCCCGGGTAGCCGAGACCGAGGAAGCGTGCCACCTTGTCGAATGCCTCGCCGGCAGCGTCGTCGAGGGTCTGGCCGAGGAGCCTGTAGCGGCCAGGACCCTCCATCGACACGAGCATGGTGTGCCCACCGGAGACCAGCAGCACCACGATGGGCCATTCCACCTCGTCGTGCTCGAGCAGCCCTGCGAATAGGTGTCCCTCCAGATGGTTCACCCCTACGAAGGGCACTCCCCAGCCGAGCGCCAGGGCCTTCGCGTAGCTCGCCCCGACCAGCAGGGCGCCCACCAGGCCCGGCCCGATGGTCGCGGCCACAGCTCCCACCGGCGGCGAGGAGCTGCACCCCGCCTCCTCCAACGCCCTGGCCACCACCGGAACCAGCATCTCCAGGTGGGCCCGTCCGGCGATCTCGGGAACTACCCCGCCGTAAGGCGCGTGCCTGGCGATCTGGCTGGAGATCACCGAGGAGAGCACCTTGGTGCGCCCGCGCTCGCCAGCGTGGGCGTTCTCCGGCATCTCACCGTCGCCAGTGCAGCCATGCCCCCCCACCTCGCCAGAGCCATGCACGGCTACTACGTCGGCATGATCCCTGGCCGAGAAGGCCGCCAGCACGGCTGCTGCCGTCTCGTCACAGGATGTCTCTATCCCCAGCACCACCTGAGCGGAGAGCTGCGAATCGGTGTCGCTGGGGCTGGGGCTGGGGCTGGGGCTGGGGCTGGGGCTGGGGCTCGCGAAGACGCCCCGTCTCACGGGAGGCTGGTCAGCTCTTCGGGTCACGCCTGGATCCTCGTGCCGGCTCGAGGGAGCGCAGGAGCCCAGCCAGGCGCTCCACGTAGTCCTGGGTGTCGATGTCGCGCACCCACATCACCACCGCGTCCTCGCCTGTCTCGGAGTAGTAGTTCCGCCTCAGGCCCACCGGTCCGAAGCCGAACTTCCTATAGAGCGCCTGTGCAGGTCCGTTGCCGGCCCGGACCTCGAGGGTCAGATGCCGTACACCGCGCTTCATGGCAGTACGCGCGAGGTCGGCCAGCAGCATGGTGGCCACACCCCGGCGCTGCCAGCCGGGGTCGACGCTCAGGGTGTTCACGTGCCCCTCCTCCCCGACCACCATGAGGCCCGCATAGCCCACTACCAGAGGACCCACCGTGCCCACGGTATAGCTCCTGGTGCTGCGCTGGGACAGCTCGGAGAGGAAGAGGGTCGCGGACCACGGCCGCGGGTAGACCTGCTGCTCGATGGCAAGCACCGAGCGCAGGTGCCGCCGCTGCATGGGTGAGATCTTCAGTACACCAACCACACTGCGCGACTGGGGCTTCACGCTCATCGGCCGCCTACCTCGCCGGCAGTAGCCCCGCGTGGGGCCTCTGGCTGGGCCTCTGGCTGGGCCTCTGGCTGGGCCTCTGGCTGGGCCTCTGGCTGGGCCTCTGGCTGGGCCTCTGGCTGGGGGGCAGCTGATCGCTGCTCCCAGCCGATGCGGGCATCGGGCTCCCGAAGGTAGACGGGCGTCAGGCCGCCAGGCGCGACCAGATCGCCGTTCAGCGCACGCTCTGCACCGATCAGGGCGAGCAGCCTTGCCTGAGGGTTGGCCATCCAGGCCGGTGCCATCACCACCGACCCGACTGAGGCCAAGAGCTCGGCGTAGCGGTGTGCTCCGTCACCCACCAGGACCGACTGCGTGACCGAGGCAGCCAGCTCGTGACATAGCTCCGTCGGGTCACCGACCCGATCGGCATGGAGCCTCCGGCCCAGGGAATCGAACCTCCCCCAGAAGACCTCCCCCCGGCGCGCGTCCAGGACCGCCACCACCTCGGGTCCAGTCGAGCCGCTGGCGCCCGCAGCACTGGCCGGCGATGGAGCACTGGCCGGCGATGGAGCACTGGCCGGCGATGGAGCACTGGCAGGCGATGGAGCACTGGCAGGCGATGGAGCTCGGTCACCCACAGCCAGGGTCACGCCCGACGTGGCACCTTCGGATCCTTCAGATCCTGGCAGAGATCCCGTGACAGCCAGCACCCCGAGGGCGAGGATCTGGGTGCTGGCAACCGGCACCACCCCGATGCCGAGCGCGAAGGCGACCCCCTGGGCAGTTGCCACACCTACCCTCAGGCCTGTGAAGAGACCCGGCCCTATGTCGACCGCGACCGCTGCTAGGTCGTGGAGGTCGACCCCGGCCTGCTCGACCATCCAGGCCACGGCAGGCGCTATCGACTCCGTATGCCTGCGGCCGCGCTCGACGGAGCAGCTGGCGATGCACCCCGCCTCGTCAGCGAGCGCCACCCCCGCCGATTCGGTCGCAGACTCGATGCCCAGGACTAGCATCCGGGCTGCCCACCGCGCTCGGGCTGGGCGCCAGAAGCTGCAGGCAGCCCGCGATCGGAGTCCAGCTTCTCCAGGCGCTCCGCCCATGAGGATCCCCTGGCCGCGACGAAGGAGACGGAGCGCTCGGGGTGGTCGCCGACGGACGAGGCTGTAGATGTCACCTCTATGAGGACCCTGAGGGCATCGGCACCCAGGGCAGGAGCAGCCCTGTCCCCCCACTCCACGAAGGCCACCGCGTCCTCGTCTACGAGCTCGGCCAGATCCAGGTCCCAGACCTCGCGCAGGTGCTCGAGCCTGTAGACATCGGCATGCCAGAGCGTATCGATACCGGACGCGCTCTCAGCGCCAGGGCCGCGGGCGCATGCGTAGGGCCGGGCGAGGACGAAGGTGGGGCTGGTGACAGCCTCCTCCACGCCCAGGGCTTCGGCCACTCCCTGGACGAAGGTGGTCTTTCCTGCGCCGAGATCCCCCTCCAGCAGCACCACGTCGCCTGGGCAGAGCAGGCTCGATAGCAGGCGTCCCCGAGCACGCATCTCGCCGGCGTCACGGGCAGGAAAGCAGGCTGCGACTTCGGCGTCGGCCGGCGGGACCTGGCTCGTGGGCAGGCCAAGGCCTGCGGACCGTGCCTGGATCCCTGGATGCTCAGGAGCGGCCGGCGGGACCACTAGGAGGCTCCGTCGAGGAGCATCTTGGCCCTTACGAGGTCAGCCCTCATGCCGGCGAGCACCGTGGCACCGGCCCTGAGGGCGGCCGCTGGGTGGTAGGTGGGGACCAGGTGCACACCGAGGTTCGGGAGCTGGTAGGAGCGGCCCCTCAACCTGGTTATCCCCTCGGTGGTGCCCAGCAGGAGGCGGGAGGCGAAGTTCCCGAGGGTGACCACGACCCGCGGTGCCACCAGCTCGATCTGGGCCTCCAGGAAGGGACGGCAGGCTTCCACCTCCTCTGGAAGGGGGTCCCGGTTCGATGGCGGACGGCACTTGACGACGTTCGCGATGTAGCAGGAGGAACGCGCGAGCCCGATCTCCTGGGCTACCAGTGTCTCTAGCAGCTTCCCTGACCGCCCGACGAAGGGCTCACCTGCCAGATCCTCGTCGCGGCCCGGCCCCTCGCCGACGAGCATCAGGTCAGCGCTGGGGTCGCCGGTTCCGAACACCACCTGGGTGCGCTGTGCGGCCAGAGCGCAACGCGTGCAGCCGAGGGCCTCAGACCGAAGCTCCTCCAGCGCTCGCACGGGATGATCGTATATCGGCCGCGCAGGGCCAGGCTCAGGTGACCTGGACGAGGCTCAGGTGAGAACCTTCGCAGCTGTCTCGCCGAGGATGCGGTTCAGCTCGCCGGGTCGCTCCAGCATGACCATGTGACCGCACCTCATCTGCTCGAAGAGCTGGGCGTCTGGAAGTGTGCGGACCAGCCTGCGCGCGTGCCAGGGCGGGGTGAGGCGATCGTGGGTGCCCACCACGACACTGGCGGGCTGCTCTATGGACGCCAGGCCAGAGGAGAGGTCGAACCCAGCCACGTCCCCGAGGAGGCGTGCCATCACCCCGGGTGACATAGAGTTGATCATCTTCTCAGCGAACCGGACCTGCACCGCAGGGGCGTCTGCCCCGAAAGCCAGCCTGGTGGACCAGTAGGCGAGGTCCCGAGTGGGCAGGAGCCTCATCGAGCGCCGGTCCAGAGCCTCCAGGGAATGCCTGGTAAGCGGTGTGGTCGCCTCCAGTGCCCTGGCGAACCCCGGCACCCCGAGGAACGGTCCTGCCGTGGTGGCGACCAGGGCCATCCCGGCTATCCGCTTGCCGACCTCGTCCGGGGCGTCGTGGAGGAGCTGCAGGGTGACCATGCCACCCATGGAGTGGCCGACCAGTAGAGCCCGATCCACCTCCAGCGCGTCCATGACCGACACGACGTCTGCGGCCATCCTCTTCATGGCGCGAGCACCGGGACCCGAGGGCCACCTGGCCGGGGCGTCGAAGAAGTCGCTGCCGGGCACAGACCGGCCATGCCCTCGCTGGTCGAGCGCCAGCACGCGGTAGGAGTCGGCCAGGTGGCGCAGCTGGTGAACCCAGGTCTCATGTGTGAGCGTCACCCCGTGGAGCAGGATGATGGCAGGTCCCTCGCCCCGCTCCACGACATGGATCATGCCCCCGTCGTCGGTGTGGACATCGTGGTGGACCAGATCGTCGGGCAGCACCAGGCCGGCCGCCTCCATGTCGGCCTCGCTGGCCACCGCGGCTGCCGCGAGCCTGTGCTCGATGGCCAGGGCCCCGAGGACCACCGCGGAGGTACCGGCGGCAGCGACGCGCCCCCGGTGCCGCCGTGCAGAGCTGCGGCCGGGGCTGGCAGTGCCCCTGCGAGATGAACCGCCCCTAAACCTCTTCGTCCTGTCCTTCATGCCTGTCCTCCCTGGATCCGTTCAGGAACACCCGGGGCACCCGGGGCCCTATGCCGCAGAGCACCTCGTAGCTGATGGTCCCCAGCCTCGAGGCCCAGTCGAGCACGTTCAGCTCTGCGACTCCCTGCCTGCCTATGAGAACCACCTCGTCACCCGCGCGAACCTTCGACCCCGGTCCGCAGTCGACGACGATCTGGTCCATCGTCACCATGCCTGCCAGGGGCCTGTGCTCCCCCCCGACCAGTACCGTACCGCCGTTAGAGAACCAGCGCCGCGGCACCCCGTCGGCATAGCCGAGGGGGACGGTGGCGACCACCGAGTCCTGCTCCAGGGGACGGAGCCGCCCGTACGAGGGGCGAGCACCACGAGGCAGCTCACGTAGCGCGGATACCCTGGCGCGAAGGGACATGACCGGCTGGAGTGATTCCTGGAGTGCCATCGCGCCAGGCTCGTCGCAGCCACCCAGGGGCTCGAGGGCGCCGTAGAGAGCGATGCCGCAGCGGACCATCCCGAGGCGCGAGCCCCTGTGGGCTATTGCACCCGCAGAGTTGGCCGCGTGGACGAGCGGCGGGTCGATGCCCTCGGCTCTGAGCGCAGAGAGCGTCCCGGCCAGGGCAGAGAGCTGGACCTGGGTGAACTCCCTGTCCTGCCTCGAGGCACCGTCGGCGACCGCTAGATGCGTCCAGAGCCCCTCTATGTACACACCAGGCGCGTCTCGTGCCGAGCGAGCCAGGGCCGGGACCTCTAGAGGGTCGGAACCGACCCGGTGCATTCCGGTGTCCACCTTCAGGTGGATGCCGACTCTCCGGTCCAGATGGCGTGCGAGGGCTGCGACAGAGGAGAGACCTTCGGCCGAGTAGATGCTGGGGGTTATCCGCCGTGCGACTGCCTCCTCCATTGCCCCGGGGGGTGGCTCGGACAGGAGCAGGACTGGAGCCTCTATGCCGGCCTCGCGCAGCTCCACCCCTTCTTCCACCAGAGCCACCGCCAGCCACGACGCTCCTGCATCCAGCGCCTCGCGGGCCACCGCGACTGCTCCGTGTCCATAGGCGTCGGCCTTCACCACCGCACAGACCAGAGCCGGGGAGACGAAGGCCGCCAGAGCCGCCACGTTCCTCCTGAGGGCGGCGAGGTCGACCTCGGCCCAGGCCGGCCTGGAACTACAACCGCGCCCCGACACCACGCCGGTCATCGCCCCCACTCGCCGCTCTGCCCGCCTGGGACAGGCAGCCCCGCGAAACCCGCGACGCCGGCGGCGCCGGTTTCGCCAGCGGGAGATCCCTCGCGTACCGCCGAGAGCCAGGATGCCACCAGCTCAGGCAGGTCGTGGGCGAGCAGGCCTTCGGCCATACCGAGGCCCGCCGCCCGGGCGTGGACGTGGGCGGCGAGTGCGGCGGCTCCGAGCGGAGGCTCTACGGAGCGGGCCAGGAAGGCTCCGATCATCCCCGACAGCACGTCGCCGGTGCCGGCGGTGGCCAGCCGGGGCGAGCCTGCAGTCACCACCATGACCTGCCCCTGGGGGGATGCCACCACCGTCGTGGGACCCTTCAGCAGGACGGTGGCGCCGGAAGCACCGGCCAGCTCCACGGCCGCGGCGATCCGGTCGGGGCCAGGCGGATGACCTGCGAGACGTTCGTACTCCCCGTCATGGGGGGTGAGCAGCACCCTGCCGGAAGGGCAGGAGCTGACCGTCTGAGCCAGGCAGGCCCCGCTGCCGAGGGCCGCCAGGCCGTCGGCGTCGACCACCACCGGGACCTGGGCGCCCGCGATCAGCTCCCGGAGCTGGGCCGCCAGGTCCTCCGAGCGCCCGAGGCCGGGGCCGATCACTATGGACCTACATCTGCGGGATATCTCCAGGACCCGCGGTGCCCAGCCCTCGCCAGCCAGGTGCTCGCCCACCGCCTCGCCAGCGGGCAGGTCTCCAGGTGGGCACCCTGGCACACCCAGGCGGACCATGCCAGCGCCTGCGCGCGAGGCACCCGAGGCCGCGAAGCGGGCAGCACCGAGCATCCCCGGGGAACCGGCTACCACGAGAACCGCCGATGACCACTTGTGGGCATCCAGCGGCCGCTCGGCTAGCCGTGAGACCACGTCGGAATCCTCGACCAGACCCATGCGGGCACGCGAGACGTCGAGCCCGATCCCCGCCAGCACGATGCTGCCAGCCAGCCGCCGGCCATGCCACTGGACGAGGCCGGGTTTGAGCGCGCCGAAGGTCACCGTCCGATCGGCCGCGAGCGGCTCGCCCAGAGCCTCGCCGGTGTCTGCGGAGACGCCAGATGGTATGTCCACCGCCAGCACCGGGATGCCGGGGTCGACGGCCGGGGCATGGAGCTCACCGTGGAAGCCGGTGCCATACGCGGCATCGACGACCAGGTCCACCGGCCGCTCTATGCGCAGGGGAGCTTCGTCGGGAGGGACCACCCTCACCTTCGCGCCCCTGGCAGCGAGCAGGCGGGCTGCGCAGCGCCCGTCGGCACCGTTGTTCCCCTTCCCGGCCAGGACGAACACCCTGCGGCCGTAGGCGCCGCCCATCATCCGAATCGCCTGGTGGCCCACCGCGGTACCGGCCCTGGCCACGAGGGTGCTCTCGCTGGTGCGCCTCAGCGCCTCGGCGTCGATGGCGCGCATCTCAGCGGATGTCACGATGGGGATCATCTAAGCCCCTGGCCCACTCGCTGCGAGCACGCTGGCCACCGCCACCAGGTCCGAGTGACTGAGGGAGATGTGCCAGCAGGTGATGCCCATCTCCTCCGCGAGCCGCGCCGCGCGGCCAGCGAGCTGGAGCGTGGGTCGCCCCCCGTCGCCGAGCACCTCCATGTCCCGGAAGCGAACCGCTCCGATCCCCACGCCGAGTGCCTTCATGGTGGCCTCCTTCGCTGCGAACCGCGCTGCGAGGCGCTTAGCGGGATCGCTGCTGGAGCTGGCATAGGCCTGCTCGGCCTCGGTGAAGAGCCGTCGGGGCGCCGCGCTCCGGCGACTGAGCAGGGTACGGAACCGCTCGAGATCCACCACGTCGATGCCGACCCCAGCCACGGTGCAGTCACATCTGCTCACTCGACCGTCACCGTCTTCGCGAGGTTACGGGGACGATCCACGTCGTGACCGTGCAGTCTGGCCAGGTGGTATGCGAAGAGCTGGAGGGGCACCACGTCGATGACCGGTGCGAGCAGGGGATGGGTGCGTGGCACCCAGAGCACCTCGTCGGCCTCGGCTGCGCTGCGTTCGTCGCCGTCGTTGGCCACCAGGACCACGGTGGCGCCCCTGCTCTTCACCTCTGCCACGTTCGCCATCATCTTCTCCCACAGGCGCGTCCTGGTGGCCACGCCCACCACCAACGTCCCGGGCTCTATGAGGGCTATCGGCCCGTGCTTGAGCTCCCCTGCAGGATATGCCTCAGCTCTCAGGTAGGAGATCTCCTTCAGCTTCAGGGCACCCTCCAGGGCCACGGGAAAGCCGACGTGCCTGCCGAGGAAGAAGAAGTCCTTCGTGCCCTCGTAGCGAGCGGCGACCCTGGCAACGGCGTCCGAGCGGTCGAGGGCGACCTGCACCAGGCCGGGCAGCTCGGCCAGCTCGCCGAGCAGGCGGTCGGTCTCGGCCGGGTAGAGGATCCCCCTCAGCTGGGCGAGGTACAGCGCGAGAACCTGGAGGGCCACCAGCTGGGCCAGGTAGGTCTTCGTTGCCGCCACGCCCACCTCCGGCCCAGCCCTGGTGTAGAGCACCCCGTCGGCCTGGCGTGCCATGGAGGAGTCCACCACGTTCGAGACGGCCAGCACCTTCGCACCCGAGCGCCGCGCGGCCAGGACGGCCTGGAGCGTGTCGAGGGTCTCCCCCGACTGGCTGACACCCACCACGAGGGTGCTCTGATCCAGCACCGGGTCCCGGTAGCGGAACTCCGAGGCGATGTCGATCTCCACCGGCAGGCGGGCCCAGTGCTCTATCGCGTACTTCGCGACCAGCCCCGCGTGGTAGCTCGATCCGCAGGCGACCACGAAGACCTTGTCTACCTGTCTCAGCTCCTCGTCGCTTATCCGCACCTCGTCCAGGGTGAGCGTCCCGTCGCCGAGCACCCTGCCGAGCAGCGTGTCCGCGATCGCCTGTGGCTGCTCGTGCATCTCCTTGCTCATGAAGTCGTCGAAACCGCCCTTCTGGGCTGCCTCGAGATCCCAGTTCACCTCCAGCTCCGAGGGATCGATCCTCTCGCCTCCAGCCCCGCTCACGCGTACGCAGCCTGCAGCGAGCTCCACTACCTCGTCGTCACCTACCACGAAGAACCGATCGGCCTTTCCGAGCAGGGCTGGGATGTCCGATGCCAGGAGCGACCGCGACTGACCGGTGCCGGTGGACTCTGTGCCCACCACGAGCGGGGACACCCGGCGAGCTGCGACGATCCTGCCGGGCTCACCCGACCACATCACGGCCAGCGCGAAGGATCCCTCGAGCCTCGGCAGCACCCTGCGCAGCGCTTCGGCCAGCACGCCCGGCGCGGCCGGCAATCCCCCATCCTCGGCCTGGGCCTGGGACGTGGACTGGGCCTGGGACGTGGACTGGGCCTGGGACGTGGACTGGGCCTGGGCCAGCTCGGCCTCCACCAGGTGCGCGAGCACCTCGGTGTCGGTCTCCGATGCGAGCTCGTGGCCCTCGGCCAGCAGGTGATCGGCCAGCTCGCGGCAGTTCTCCACGATGCCGTTATGGACGACCGCGACCCTGGCCGTGCAGTCCAGGTGGGGATGCGCGTTCACCTCGCTGGGCCGTCCGTGGGTGGCCCAACGGGTGTGGCCGATGCCCGCCAGCGCCTCCAGCGGGGCAGCCTGGGCAAGCTTCTTCAGCGCCTGGAGCGATGCGGTGCCCTCGGCTGCCCTGGCTCTCCAGAGGGTCGCGCCGAGCCTGTCAGCCCGGTCGTCACCAGCGGTGGCTTCGCCGCTGGTGCGGCCGGGATCGGGGTGCCAGGGGCTCTCCAGGGCTATGCCTGCGGAGTCGTATCCTCTGTACTCGAGGCGGCCGAGCGAATCGAGCAGTGTCTCCAGGATGCCCTCTCCACCTGTCACCCCGATGATGCCGCACATATGAACAGGCTAGGGCGACTGGGCGGCTACCCGCACCAGCACGGCAGAGAGGCGCTCTGCGGCAGCCCGGGCCACGTCCTCGTCGAGGGCCTCCACCATCACCCGCACCAGGGGCTCGGTGCCGCTGGGACGCACCAGGACCCGACCGGAGTCGCCGAGCTCTGCTCTCAGCGCCTCTACCTCGGAGGCCACCTCGGCGCTGTCGAGGAGGGATGGGGAGTCCACCCCGATGTTCACCAGCACCTGGGGCACACGGGTCATGGAGGCCGCGACCAGGTCCGCCAGCTTCCTTCCCGAGCGCTTCACCAGGTCCGCTAGCAGCAGGCCGGTCAGCATGCCGTCACCTGTGGTGGCCCACCGCCGGAAGACGAGGTGCCCGGACTGCTCACCGCCGAAGGCCAGTCCAGCCGCGTCGAGCGCCTCGGCTACCTGCCGATCACCCACACCGGTGGTGCGAACCGATATGCCGAGGTCTCCGAGCGCGACGTGGAGGCCGAGGTTCGACATCACGGTTACCACTACCCCCCTGCCCGGGAGCTGGTCACGCTCGGCCAGATCGGACGCGAAGATGACCATCAGCTCGTCACCGGTGGCGACTGCACCGCGGTGGTCCACCGCCACCAGCCTGTCGGCATCGCCGTCGAAGGCCAGCCCGAGGTCCGCCCCGTGGTCCACCACCTCTCTGGCCAACGCCGCAGGGTGAGTCGATCCACAGCCGTCGTTTATGTTCGATCCGTCCGGTTCGCAGCCGATGGCCGTCACCTCGGCACCCGCCATCGAGAACACCTGGGGGGCGAGAGAGGATGCCGCCCCGTTGGCCGCGTCGAGCAGGAGGTGGAGGCCCTCCAGGCTCCTGCCTTCGATGGCCCCGAGCAGGTGCCCTAGGTAGCCTTCCCGGAGCGATGGATCGTGGATGACCGTCCCCACGCCGTGGCCCGAGGGCGCCTGGCGAGAGGTCCTGGCAGCGTCCATGAGGGCGCGGAGCTCTCCGGCGACCTCGGCCTCCAGGTCTTCGGGGACCTTGGACCCGCCGGCGGCGAAGAGCTTCAGCCCGTTGTCGTAGAAGGGGTTGTGGGAGGCCGACACCACCACAGCGGGCAGGTTCCGCTCTGCCGACATCCAGGCCACCCCCGGCGTCGGCATGACCCCCGCGTCGAGGACGTCCGAGCCCTCGCTCGCTATTCCGGCCGCTACCGCCGACTGGAGCATGTAGCCAGATCGCCTGGTGTCCCGGCCCATGACGAAGACCTCGGAGGGGAGGACACGGGCTACGGCGCGACCGAATGCCAGTGCCAGGTCTGCGCTGAGCTCGGTGTTCGCCACCCCCCGTATGCCGTCGGTCCCGAAGCAGGTGACCTCCACGAGGTCTTACCGCTTCGAGTACTGGGGAGCCTTACGAGCCTTCTTCAGGCCGTACTTCTTGCTCTCCTTCTCCCTGGCGTCACGGGTGAGCAGGCCGGCCCGCTTCAGGGTGGGTCGCAGCTCGGGGTCCAGCTCGATCAGTGCCCGGGCGATCCCGAGACGCAACGCGCCGGCCTGGCCGGAGGTGCCGCCACCGTCGATGGTCGCGTCGATGTCGTAGCCCTCCCCGGCACCCGTCACCCTGAGCGGCTCGGTGATGAGCATCCTGTGGGTGGCCGAGGTGAAGTAGCCCTCGATCGGATGGCGGTTGACGGTGATCGACCCCTGCCCCGGACGGAAACGCACGCGCGCGACTGCTGCCTTGCGGCGACCGGTCGTCTGGCAGAGGGGGGCTGGGAGCTTGGGCTTCTTCGACAATGCTGGACTCCTCGGGTGATGCTACGGATGGTTCTCGTAGGGCTTCTTATAGAGCGGCTGGGACCTCGCGCAGGCTGGTCATGAAGCCGACGCCGCGCGCGACCGGGCTGCTGGCAGCTCCAGGGGCTCGGGCGACTGGGCCTCGTGGGGATGCTCGGGTCCTGCGTAGACCTTCAGCTTCGCCAGCTGCTGGCGCCCGAGCCGGGTCCGGGGGAGCATCCCCCGCACGGCACGGCGCACGACCTCCTCGGGCCTGGTAGCCAGCATCTCCGCGTAGGTCCTCTCCTTCAGCCCACCGGGGTAGCCGCTGTGACGGTAGGCGACCTTCGTCTCGGCCTTCTGGGAGGTGAGGACCACCTTCGAGGCGTTCACCACCACCACGTGGTCACCGGTGTCGACATGGGGCGCGAATATCGGCTTCCGCTTGCCGCGCAGGACGGAGGCCACCTCGGTCGCCATGCGACCGAGGACCAGGCCGTCGGCATCCACCACGTACCAGGACCTGGTTATGTCGCTCTGCTTCGGGGTGAAGGTTCTCACCTGGGTCCTCTCGGTGCGTCGGGTCGGGTCGTCTGGCTGCGGGCACCCACCAGGACGGTCTGGGCTGTACCTCGGACCGCCCGGCAGGTGCGCCTGCGGGCAACTGACCAGGTGGCAAGGTTACGTGCTACGGGCCCTTGCTGGCAAGCCAGCCAGGAAGGGAACTCTGCCCTACGCGTACCAGCCTAGAACATCGACGGTGACGTCCGTGGTGCCGAAGTAGTTATAGATCGAGATGTACCCGTTCGCGCCTACGGTCGCGAATGCCAGGTTCGTCCGACACCCTGAGCGACGAGGGCCGAGCCATGGACCTGCGAGCCGCGGTCGCCTACGCTCTCGACTCCGACGTGAGCTCGGCTGGGACGACGAGTCTGACGTAACGTGCCTGGTGCTCGATGAAGGCGGAGCGCTAGGAGTAGTCGACGGACACCAGGCAGAGCCCCGACGCAGGGGCGAGCGGAACACCGCTCTGGCGGCGGCCCGATGCGAGCAACCACGGTACGTCCGCCGCTGGCCGGCGACCACGCCCGACGAGCACGAGGAGGCCGACCATGGAGCGGACCATCTGATGGCAGAACGCCTGCGCGCAGACGTCGAAGCGGAGCAGCCTCGCCGGGACCGCGTCCTCGTATCGGGCATCGCTCAACTCAGGAGGGACGCCGACGATGCTCCAGCGGGCGTCGGTCACCCTACGGACGAGAGGCTCATCCCTGCCGGCCCCTGGTGGCCTCCGGCACAAGGCCCTGAAGTCGTGCTCGCCGACGAACGCGTCGGCGGCCTGGGCCATGGCACGGAGGTCGAGGGGGCCCTCCACATGCCAGCTCATGGCTGCCAGTAGCGGGTCTGGCACCGGAGACTCGTATACGAGGTAGCGGTAGCTCCTCTCTGTCGCCGAGTGCCGGGCATCGAAGCCAGCCGGGGCCAGCTCCGCTGAGCGCACCACCACCTCGGGCCCGAGCATGCTGTTCAAGGATCGCGCGAGCGAGGCCGGGTCCAGGGCCTCGGTGACATCGACGTGGATGACCTGGCCCCGTGCATGGACACCGGCGTCGGTGCGTCCCGCGCAGACGATGCGCACCTCGTGGCCCGCCACCTTCGTGATGGCCCGCGCCAGCTCGCCCGCCACCGTCCTCGGCGGCTTGGCGCCGGTCTGTGCCGCGAAGCCCCTGAACCGGCTCCCGTCGTAGGCCACCACCATGCGCAGTCGCCGGGTGGGCCCTGGGGCGACGGAGGGACCGGCGGCGCCGGAGCCGGGTGAGCCGGGACCCGCGGCGCTACCAGGGGCAGGGTCGGGTGAGCCGGCTATGAGACCATCGGGGTCGAACAGCCTCATAGCCTCTCAGGCGCCTAACGGCAGATCACTCGATGAGCTCAGACCAGCTCGATGCGCGCCATGGGGGCATTATCACCCTGGCGGGGACCCAGCTTCAGGATGCGGGTGTAGCCACCTGGTCGGTCGGAGTAGCGGGGGCCTATCTCCCTGAAGAGCTTGCTCGCCATGTCCTTGTCCCGGATGAGGGCGACCACCTGGCGGTGCTGGTGGACCCCTCCCTTCTTCGCTGCGGTGATGCAGCGTTCCACCACGGGGCGCATGGCCTTCGCCTTGGCCTCGGTGGTGACGAGCGCCTCGGCTGCTATGAGGGACGCGACGAGGTTGGCGAGCATGGCCTTCTGGTGGGCTGCATTGCCCCCGAGACGGTATCCCTTCCTGGGTCTGCCTAGCATCTGCCCTAGTCCTTCACCCGGAGGGAGAGTCCGCGCTCGTCGAGACGCTGTATCACCTCGTCTAGGGACTTCTGGCCGAAGTTCGTGATGGCGAGCAGCTCGTCGCCTGTGCGCTGGACCAGCTCACCTATGGTGTTCACCTGGGCGCGCTTCAGGCAGTTACGAGGCCGCTCCGTGAGGTCGAGATCCTCGATCGGGAGGTCGAGATCGGGAGATCCACTGGTGGTGGTGCCGACCTCACCAAGCTCGAGCCCCTGGGGCTCTTCTTCGAGGTCGGCGACCAGGCTCACCAGCGACCGCAGTGTGTCGCCGGCCGAAGCCAGTGCCTCCCGGGGCGATATGGAGCCGTCTGTCTCTATGTCGAGCACGAGCCGGTCGAAGTCGGTGGACTGCTCGACACGGGTGGACTCGACGGAGAAGGCCACACGCCTTACCGGGGAGAAGATGGAGTCGAGCGGGATCACCCCGATGGCACTGGAGCGCTTGTTCCTGTCGGCTGAGGCGTAACCCCGACCGCGCTCCACGGTTACATCCATGGCCAGACGTCCTTTCGAGTTCAGCGTGGCCAGGTGGAGTCCGGGGTTCAGCACCTCGACATCCGTGCTCTGCTGGAGGTCGCCTGCGGTGACGGCCCCGGGGCCGCGCTTGTCGAGACGCAGCGTCACCGGCTCGTCGCTGGTCACCCTTAGCACGATGTCCTTCAGGTTCAGGAGGAGGTCGGTTATGTCCTCCTTCATGCCCGGAAGGGTGGTGAACTCGTGAAGTGCGTCGTCGAAGCGCACCTGTGTCACTGCTGCACCGGGGATGGACGAGAGCAACGTGCGCCTGAGCGAGTTGCCGAGCGTGTGGCCGAAGCCGGGGTCGAGGGGGCTAACGGCGAAGCGCTGTCTGTAGGGATCGTCCTCCCCGAGAGCCTCTACGGTGGGACGCTGGATGATGAGCATGCAAGTGGCTCCTCGGATACTTGAATCGGTCAGTGCTGGGTCAGAAAAAGGCGTGCTACTTCGAGTACAGCTCCACGATCAGCTGCTCACGGATGGCCTCGTCGATCTGCTGGCGCTCGGGGAGCGATGCCACCCGTACCTGCTGGCGACCTTCGGCCGGTTCCAGCCAGAGCGGGACCTCTCGGTCGAGGGTGTCTATGTTACGCCTGACGACGAACATCTCGCGCGCAGAGGGAGCCAGTGAGATCTCGTCGCCTGCGCGGACCCTGTAGCTGGGTATGGTCACCCTCTTCGCGTTCACGAGGATATGGCCGTGACGGACGAGCTGGCGCGCCTGGGCACGGCTGGCTCCCCATCCGGCCCTGAAGGTCACGTTGTCCAGACGCAGCTCGAGCATCCTGAGCAGGTTCTCGCCGGTGATGCCCGCCTGGCGGTTCGCCTCCTCGTAGAGGTTCCGGAACTGGCGCTCGAGGACGCCGTAGGTACGGCGTGCCTTCTGCTTCTCGCGGAGCTGGCCCAGGTACTCGGATCCCTGGCGCATACGGTCGCGGCCGTGCTCTCCCGGCGGGTAGGCGCGGCTGTGGCGGTCGGTCACCGCCTCGGAGACGGGGCACTTCATGGAGTAGCACCTCTCGCCCTTCAGGAACAGCTTGGTGCGCTCGCGCCTGCATAGGCGGCAAACGGGACCGGTGTAACGAGCCATTTTCTCTCCTGTGCCTCTGGGACCGGCTATACCCGCCGCCGCTTCTTGGGGCGGCAGCCGTTGTGGGGGATGGGGGTCACGTCCTTTATCCCGGCTACTTCGATGCCGGCGGCCACCAGGGAGCGGATGGCGGTCTCCCGGCCGGACCCAGGTCCACGCACCAGGACGTCGACCTTGCGCACCCCGTGCTCCATGGCCCGGCGAGCTGCGGTCTCGGCTGCCATCTGGGCAGCGAAGGGGGTGGACTTACGCGAGCCCTTGAAACCGACGTTCCCGGCCGAGGCCCAGGAGAGCACGTTGCCGTCCTGGTCCGCGATGGTCACGATGGTGTTGTTGAAGGAGCTCTTTATGTGGGCCACGCCGTAGGCGACGTTCTTTCGCTCGCGCCGGCGGGGACGCCTGGCGCCGGGCTTCGGGTTCTTCCCCGCCATCAGTGCTTCCTCACCTTCTTCTTGCCGGCTACGGTCTTCTTCGGTCCCTTACGGGTCCGGGCGTTGGTGTGGGTTCGCTGGCCGTGGACGGGAAGGCCGCGGCGGTGCCGGATGCCCTGGTAGCACCCGATCTCCATCTTACGCTTTATGTCCTGGGCGACGTCCCGGCGGAGGTCACCCTCCACCTTCAGGTTCGCGTCGACCCAGGTCCTGAGGCGCGCGACCTCCTCGTCGGTCAGGTCCCGCACCCGCGTGTCGGGGTTGGCCCCGGTCTGCTCGCAGACCTCCCGGGCCTTCGTCCTGCCGACGCCGTAGATATAGGTGAGCGACACCTCGAGACGCTTGTCTCGGGGGATGTCGACTCCTGCTATGCGTGCCAATACTCTCCTGCCCTTTCAGCCTCGTCTGTCCGATGACTACGTTCTCCAGAAGCCCTAGCCTGGAAGCCGGCTCGCCAGATCAGCCCTGGCGCTGCTTGTGCCGGGGGTTCTCGCATATCACCACCACGCGCCCGTGACGCCTGATGACCTTGCACTTGTCGCAGATCGGCTTCACACTCGGTCGCACCTTCACGGCAACAGCCTTTCTCCTCTACTGGATGCACCATCGTCGGTGTGCGGGCCTTCGCGTGCCCGCCACCTGGTACCTGTCGATCACCTACTTGTAGCGGTAGGTGATGCGTCCTCTCGTCAGATCGTATGGGGTGATCTCCACCTGCACCCTGTCGCCAGGGAGTATGCGAATCCTGTGCATCCTCATCTTCCCGGAGCTGTGGGCCAGCACCTTGTGACCGTTCTCGAGCTCTACCCTGAACATGGCATTAGGGAGCGGCTCGACAACCGTTCCCTCGAGCACGATCGCATCCTCCTTGGGCTTGGGCAGGTTACTTCTCCTCGGTTCGCGAAACATTGCCCGCGCCGGACCAGCGCGGAGCCGAACTACCATGATAGCTGTTCTGGGCGGCCGCGCCATTCGGCGGCGCTGCCAGGCTCCCGGGCGCGCATTCCATGGGTACCGATGCAGCCCCCGTGACCCTCAGGAGAGCACGGTGAGTATCTCGGGGCCGTGGTCGGTCACGGCGATGGTGTGCTCGAAATGCGCGGAGAGGCTGCCGTCCGCGGTGACCACGCTCCAGCCGTCCTCCAGCAGGAGCGTCTCGGCTCCCCCGGCGTTAACCATGGGCTCCACGGCGAATACCATGCCGGCCTTCAGCAGGGGTCCGGGACGTCCGGGCCAGTAGTTCGGCACCTGGGGTTCCTCGTGCATGGCGGTGCCGATCGCGTGGCCTACGTACTCCTTCACCACCGAGAAGCCGGCACCCTCGGCCACCTCGGCTACCGCCCTTCCGACCTCGTGGAGACGGTTGCCGGCCACCAGGCGATCGATACCCGCGTATAGCGCCTGCTCTGTCACCTCCATGAGCCTGCTGGCCTCAGCCGTCACCTCGCCGATCCCCATGGTGAAGGCTGCGTCGCCGTGGTATCCCTCCACTATGGCCCCGCAGTCCACCGAGAGGATGTCTCCGGGCGCGAGCACGTACCCCGAGGGAATGCCATGGACGATCACGTTGTTCGGCGATGTGCAGATAACGGCCGGGTAGCCGTGGTAGTGGAGGAAGTTGGACCGTGCCCCCCGGCGCTCGATCACCTCTGCGGCAATGGAGTTCAGCTCCGCGGTGGTCACCCCCGGCTTCGCGCCAGCGCGCAGGGCCTCGTGCATCTCGGCCACCACCCTCCCGGCCTTCCTCATCTTCGCCAGCTCGTCGGGACGCCGGATCACTTCCCACCCCCCGATCCATCCGGCCGCTCTGGAACGCGGGGATGCTCGCGGCGATGCTCTATGGTCCTGATGATCCTCCTCAGGACCGCATCGGGGGATCCGATGCCGCTCACCGGGTCCAGCAGGCCACGCTCGGAGTACCAGCCGATGAGGGGAGCCGTCTGGCGCTCGTAGAGCTCCAGCCTGCGGCGGATCGCCTCCTCGGTGTCGTCCTCGCGTTGAACCACCTCGCCGCCGCAGATGTCGCAGGTCCAGTTAACCCGGGGCGGGGCTGACACCGAGTAGTTCGCTCCGCAGTCCACGCATACCCTCCTGGAGGCGAGGCGCTTGAGGACGAGGCTGGTGGGCACCTCGATGTCCACCACCAGGTCGAGGTCCACCGGCGCCAGGAGCGCCGAGAGCATCTTCGCCTGCCCGACGGTCCTGGGGCAGCCGTCGAGGACGAAACCCCTCACCCTGCAGTCGGGCTCCGAGAGGCGGTCGGAGACCATCTCCATCACCAGGTCGTCGCCCAGCAACTCGCCGCTGTCCATGACCTCCTTGGCCTTCAGGCCAAGTGCGGTCCCGGACTTCACCGCCGCTCGCAGCATGTCACCGGTGGAGACGTGGGGAACCACGTAGTGATGGGAGAGGCGCACGCATTGCGTGCCCTTACCGGCCCCCTGCTTGCCGAGGACCACTAGCCTTACGCCCGGTAGCACCCCCGGTCACCCGCGGGCAGCCGGGCTCTGCCCGATCACTTAAGGAAGCCCTCGTAGTTACGCATCATGAGCTGGCTGTCGATCTGGCGCATGGTCTCCAGCGACACCCCGACGGCTATGAGGAGGGTGGTGCCGTAGAAGGGGTACCCCTGGAGGTTCCACAGGGCCATGAGCACGGAGGGCAGCACCGCGACGACCGCCAGGTAGAGCCCCCCGGGCACCGTGATCCTGTTCAGGATCCGCGCGAGGTACCGCTCGGTAGGCGGTCCTGGCCTGATGCCTGGGATGTAGCCGCCCTGCTTACGGATGATGTCTGCCTGCTGGTGGGGGTCGAAGGCCACGTAGACGTAGAAGAAGGTGAACGCGAATATGAGGATCCCGTAGCCGGCCACGTAGAGGAGGCTGGTGGGCTGTATGTGGTTGTTCACGAACAGCCTGAAGCCCTCCCAGGGCAGGACGTTGGAGAGCAGCACCGGTATGTAGAGCAGGGAGCTAGCGAAGATGATCGGGATGACGCCCGACTGGTTCACCTTCAGCGGTATGTAGGTGGAGGAACCTCCGTAGATCCGGCGGCCCACGACCCTCTTCGCGAAGGTCACCGGGATGCGGCGCTGGCCCATCTCCATGAAGACGATGGCGATGATCAGCACGAAGGTGAGGGCCACGATCACCCCGAACTTCAGGTCTCCTCCCTCTGCCAGGATGGCCCCACCGCCGGCAGGTATGCCAGCGACGACGTTCGCGAAGATGATGATGGACATGCCCTGCCCCACCCCGCGCTGGGTGATCAGCTCGCCCAGCCACATGACGAAGGCGGTCCCCGCTGTCATGGTGAGCACGATGAAGGCCACCCGGGGGACGGTGAAGTCGGGTATGAGGTCTATCTGTGTGCCCCCGAGCAGGCCGCCGCCCCCGGAGTGGAAGAGGTAGGCGATACCGGTGGACTGCATGAGGGCCAGGCCCACGGTTAGGTACCTGGTCGTCTGCGTGAGCTTCTTCTGCCCGACCGCTCCCTGGTCGCGCCACTCCTCCAGCTTCGGGATCACCGTGGCGAGCAGCTGGATGATGATGGAGCTGGTGATGTAGGGCATGATCCCGAGGCCGAAGACAGCCATCTTCGTCAGCCCCCCGCCGGAGAAGAGATTCAGGAAGCCGAGGATCCCGGCCTGCTTCGCCTGGGTCTCCAGCTGGAGCACCCGGTGGAAGTCCACCCCGGGCACGATCACGTTCGTGCCGATCTGGTAGATCCCGATGACGAGCAGGGTGAAGAGCACCTTGTTCCGTAGGTCGGGTACCTTGAAGATGTTCTTCAGGCTCGACAGCACGGCCTGCAGTCCTCCTCGATCGTCGGCTCGGCTAGTTCCTTCGAGAAAACTACCCGGTATGGGGCCGGGTTCTGCTCCACGAGGCTAGCGGTTCGTGAGGGCGTTGCCCCGCGCGGGCGGGCGACCGTGGCCGAACGGGGGTGGAAGCACCCTGGCGGTCCCCCCAGCCGCCTCTATGGCCCCACGTGCGGAGGCGCTGAAGGCGTGGGCCTCGACGGCCATCTTCCGGGTCAGTTGGCCGCGCCCCAGGATCTTCACCAGCGCGCCCTTCTTCGCCAGCCCAGCGGCCACCAGGGTCTCTGGGGTGGCTACGTCACCGGCAAAGGTCTCCAGCGTATGGAGGTTGACCACCGCGTAGCTCACCCTGAAGGGGTTCTTGAACCCCTTCAGCTTCGGGATCCTCTGGGTAAGGGGTAGCTGGCCACCCTCGAAACCCGGCTTTATGGTGTCGCGGGCTCCCTGGCCCTTCGTGCCGCGGCCGGCGGTCTTCCCACCCTTGCCGGCGATCCCGCGCCCTACGCGCCGGCGCGGCCGGTTGGCGCCCTTCGGCGGTGACAGCTCATGGAGCTTCATCGGCTACCACTCCCTCCAGGGGTTCTGGACTGCACCTGCCGGTCCGCCTGGCCGGCCTCGGAGCCGGCACCTGAGGCGCTGCGCCGGGCGTGGGCTCTCGAACGGGCCTCCCGGGAGGCGTCACGGCTCGCGGCGCGCCTAACGGCCTCCTCGGCGGCAGCGGGAACGTGATGCACCAGGTGGGGAACCCTGGCCAGCATGCCGCGCACCTCGGGCCGATCGGGCAGGACGCGGGAGCGCCCCACGCCGCGCAGGCCAAGCGCCCGGAGGGTTGCCCTGTGCTTCGGCTTCGTGCCGATCCCCGAGCGCACCTGCGTCACCTTCAGGTAGGACTCGCCCGGCATCATCGACCTCCACCGTAGGATCGCATCGGGGCATCGACCTCCCTGAAGAGGTCCTGGGAGCGCTGGCGCTCCCTGTAGGCGCGCAGCACCCCACCGGGCACGACCTCCTCGGCGCTCTTGGAGCGCAGGCGGGCGACGTCCTCGGGCCGCTTGAGCGACTTCAGACCCGCGATGGTCGCGTGGGCGACGTTTATGGCATTGGAAGACCCGAGGGACTTGGCCAGGATGTCGTGTATCCCGGCCATCTCCAGGATGGCCCGCGCTGCACCGCCTGCTATGACGCCTGTGCCTGGGGCCGCGGGCTTCAGCATCACCCGACCGGCTCCCATGTGGCCGATCACCGGGTGCGTGATGGTGGAGCCGGCAAGCGGCACGGAGAACATGTTCTTCCGGGCGTCCTCGATGCCCTTCTGGACGGCCAGGCCGGCCTCCTTGGCCTTCCCGTACCCGAGGCCCACGCGGCCGTTCCCGTCGCCGACGACCATGAGGGCGGTGAAGGAGAACCTCCGGCCACCCTTCACGACCTTCGCGACCCTGTTGACACGTATGGTCCGTTCCTCGAACTGTGCGTCGAGCATGCTCAGAACTCCAATCCCTCTTGGCGGGCGGCATCTGCGAGCGCAGCGACGCGTCCGTGGTACCTGTAGCCACCCCGGTCGAATACCACCCGCGACACACCTGCCGCACGAGCACGTTCGGCTACGAGCCTACCGACCGCCTGGGCTGCCGCGACGTTCCCTCCGGGGCTGGACCTAAGAGCTGCCTCGAGGGTGGATGCCGAGGCCAGCGTACGGCCGGCAGTGTCGTCTATCACCTGGGCGGAGATGTGGCGGGCCGAGCGGAACACCGCGAGGCGCGGGCGGTCGGGGGTGCCGCTCAGGTGCTTCCGGACCCTCGCATGGCGCCTCAGTCTCAGCTCGCGCTGGCGACCAGCAGTCGATGCCATCGTCACTTCGCCGCCTTACCGGCCTTGCGCAGCACGCGCTCGCCGGCATAGCGGACTCCCTTGCCCTTGTAGGGCTCGGGCTTCCGGATCTTGCGTATGTCCGCGGCCACCTGACCAACCTTCTCCTTGTCGATACCCTTCACGATCACCCTCGTCGGGACCGGCACCTCGAAGGTGACTCCCTCGGGAGCGTCCACGGGGACCGTGTGGGAGAAACCGAGAGCCAGCTCGAGGCTGCCGGGCCCCTTGGCAGTAGCCCTGTAGCCCACACCCACGATCTCCAGCTCCTTTGTGAAGCCCTCGGTGACCCCGGCGACCATGTTCGCCACCAGGGAGCGCGTCAGGCCGTGCAGTGCCCTGTGGTGCCTGGCGTCGTCGGGACGCTCGACTATGAGGCTGTCTCCCTCCTGGCGGATGGTGATACCGGCCGGGATAGACCGGTCCAGCTGGCCCCTGGGGCCACTGACGCTGACGCGCTCGCCGGCGATGGTGACCGAGACGCCCGGAGGAACTGCAATGGGGGAACGCCCTATGCGGGACATGGCCAGCCCCTCCCCTCCGGCATCCAGGCCACCGTGCAGGTCACCGTCCAGGCGCATCCTGCAGCAGCCTCCAGTGGCTGCATTCCCGTAGAGGCCCGATCGCCGAGCCCCACAGCGGGGTGGCGGTCACCAGACATAGCAGAGCACCTCCCCGCCCACATGGTTCTGGCGGGCCTCGGAGTCGGTCATCAGGCCGCGACTGGTGGATACAACCGCTACCCCCATGCCTCCGAGGACGCGGGGGATCTTCCCGGCACGAGCGTAGACACGTAACCCGGGCTTCGACACCCGCTTCAGGCCCGATATGCCGCGGGTGCGGTCGGCCGCGTACTTCAGGACCACCTCGAGGGTGCGGCCGGGCTTGGCCGGATCCGACATCACCTCGAAGCCCGCTATGTAGCCCTCGCGCTCGAGGATGACCGCCAGGGCTTCCTTCAGCTTCGAGCTGGGCATCTTCACGGAGTCGTGCATGGCCACGTTCGCGTTCCGGATTCGGGTGAGCATGTCAGCCACCGGGTCGGTCATCGTCATCGGCAGACCCTCCTCACCAGCTCGCCTTGGTGACGCCGGGGACCTCGCCCGCATGCACCATCACGCGCAGGCAGATACGGCAGAGGCCGAACTTCTTGAAGACGGCCTTCGGCCTGCCACAGCGCCTGCATCGCGTATAGGCGCGGACCTTGAACTTCGGTACGCGCTGCTGCTTCTGGATCAGTGCCTTCTTCGCCATGGTCCTAGAGATTCTCCTGTCGGAATGGGAAGCCGAACGCAGCCAGGAAGGCGCGTCCCTCCTCGTCGGTCCGGGCGGTGGTGCATATGGTTATGTCCATCCCACGGGTGGTGTCTATGCGGTCGTAGTCGATCTCGGGGAAGATGAGCTGCTCGGTGACGCCGAAGGTGTAGTTCCCCCTACCGTCGAACGACTTGGCGGGCAGGCCCCTGAAGTCCCTTATCCTCGGGATCGCTATGGAGATGAGGCGGTCGAAGAACTCCCAGGCCCTGTCCGAGCGCATGGTCACCTTGGCTCCGATGGCCACCCCCTCACGGAGCTTGAAGCCGGCTATGGAGCGCTTCGCCCGGGTGACCATCGGCTTCTGGCCGGTGATCACCTCCAGATCCCGCACGGCGCCTTCCACGAGCGAGGGCTGCTGGGTCGCCTTGCCGACGCCCATGTTCACCACGATCTTGTCCAGACGGGGGACCTCCATGATGTTCGCCAGGGAGAGCTCGGCCTGGAGGGCGGCCCGAATGGAGGTGTCGTAGCGCTCCTTCAGGCGTGGCTTCTGGCGGCTGGTGGCCGGTGCCGGCGGCGTCATAGGTCTCCTCCGCACTTACGGCAGGTACGCAGCTTGCGCCCCTGCTCGTCGAACCTCATCCCGATCCGGGTCGGACCGCAGCTCGGGCAGACGATGGCCACGGCTGACACTGGAAGCGGCATGTCCTTGTCGATGATGCCGCCCTGCATGGTCGCACCCCTCGGCTTCGTGTGCCGCTTGGCCATGTTGGCTCCCTCGACCACCACCTTGCCCTCGGCGGGATATGCCCGCATCACCTGTCCCTGCCTCCCACGGTGCTTCCCGCTCAGAACCTGGACCTTGTCACCCCGGCGGATCCTCATCAGAGCACCTCCGGGGCCAGAGAGACGATGCGCATGAAGCGCTTGTCGCGAAGCTCCCTGCCCACCGGGCCGAAGATACGCGTCCCGCGAGGCTGGAGCTGGTCGTTTATGAGCACCGCGGCATTGTCATCGAAGCGTATGTAGCTCCCATCGGCACGGCGGCGCTCCTTGGCAGTGCGCACCACCACGCACTTCACCACCTCACCCTTCTTCACCGCGGCGCCCGGTATGGCGTCCTTCACCGTAGCTACGAACACGTCGCCGATCCCCGCGTAGCGGCGCCTGGAGCCACCCAGCACCTTTATGCAGAGGACCTCACGCGCGCCTGAGTTATCGGCCACCTTCAGCCTGGACTCCTGCTGTATCATCGGGCCCTCTCCACGATCCCGCTCACCCTCCAGCGCTTCAGCTTCGAGAGCGGCCTGGTCTCGGTCACCCGCACCCGGTCACCCAGCTTCGCCTGCTGGTCGTCGTGCGCGTAGAGCTTCTTGGTCCGCTGGACGGTCTTTCCGTACCGGGGATGGCGCACGCGCTCGATCACGGCGACCACCACGGTGGACTCCATGGAATCCGACACCACTATCCCCTCGCGCACCTTGCGCGTGGAACGCTCGGGCACAGGCTCTTCGGGGGTCATGATTCCTCCATCTCGGCATCGACTGCATCGTCGGCCTCTACTGCATCATCCTCGTCGTCGGTCTCGCCGGCGCCGGTCTCCTCGTAGGCTTCGCCGCCGTAGCCCTCTTCGTCCTCCTCCTCGGAGACCTCGGGGGCTTCCTCCAGGCCGATGGAAGCCATGGCAGGGAGGTGGATCCGCTCCCGGCTGGCAGGCGACGCGGGCGACCCACCCTGCTGCTCGGCCTCGAGGAAGTCGCGCTCGCGCAGGACGGTGAGGGACCTCGCTATGTCCTTACGCACCTGGGATATACGCGCGTAGTTGTCCAGCTGCCCGGTGGCCAGCTGGAAGCGCAGGTTCAGCAGCTCGCGCCGGTACTCAGCGAGGCGAGTCTCCAGCTCCTCGTCGTCGAGCTCTGCCAGCTCCGATGCCCTGGGCATCTCCTAAACCTCCACTTCCGGGGTGCCGTGGGTACCAGGTCGGACGACGAACCGGGCCCGGAAGGGCAGCTTCTGGATGGCCCGCTCCATGGCCGCGCGCCCCAGGTCCTGGTCGACTCCTGCCAGCTCGAAGAGCACCCGGCCCGGCTTCACGACAGCGACCCAGTGCTCGGGGTTCCCCTTCCCAGATCCCATCCTCGTCTCGGCAGGCTTCTGGGTGACCGGTCGGTCGGGGAAGACCCTGATCCATACCTTCCCGCCACGGCGGACGTGCCTGGTCATCGCGATACGTGCTGCCTCGATCTGCCTGGCGGTGAGCCATCCGGGCTCGAGTGCCTGTATCCCGAAGTCACCGAAGTTAACCGTGGTACCGCCCTTGGCCGAACCGGTCATCCGCCCGCGTTGCTGCTTACGGTGCTTTACCTTCTTGGGCATCAACATGGTCAGTCGGGCTCCTTGCGGAAATGCGGGGCCTCGTGGTGCTCGCTGCGTGTACGGCGCTCCAGCTCCTCTTCCTCGGCCAACCTCGCCTCGAGCTCCGCTGCGTCGGGAGCGACCGCACCTGAGATCGGGTCCGTGAGGTCACCGGCGGCCAGATCGTAGCCGGCATCCTCGAAAGGCTCTGCCGGCCCGGCTACCAGATCGGTGCCGGCCAGATCGCCGTCGGCAACCTCCAGGCCGGTCGCGTCGTCGTCGGCCGGAATGCCTCCACTGGCTGCGCTGCCCGGCGCGCCCTGCTCTGCACGGCGCCTCCCACCCCCAGCGGTTATGAGCCGGCGCGGTCCTGACTGCCCGGAGGTTTCCCCCGCTGCCATGGCGGCCTCGCGGGAGATCTTGTCCTGGGTGGAGAGCTTGTAGGGGAGGATGTCCCCCTTGTAGATCCAGACCTTCACGCCTATGCGGCCGAAGGTGGTACGGGCCTCGCGAAAGCCGTAGTCGATGTCCGCGCGCAGTGTGTGCAGCGGGACCCGTCCCTCACGGTAGGACTCGCGCCTGGCCATCTCGGAGCCGCCCAGCCTACCCGAGCACTGCACCCGGACACCCTCGGCACCGGCCTTCTGGACCGTCTGGATGGCACGCTTCATCGCCCGGCGGAAGGCCACACGGCGCACCAGCTGGTCCGCGATGCTCTGGGCGATCAGGGCGGCGTCGAGCTCCGGCTGCTTTATCTCCTGGATGTTCAGCTGGATCCTGTTCTGGAGACCCGTCATCGACTCTATGGTCTTCTTCAGGCGGTCAGCCTCGCCTCCCCGGCGGCCGATCACGATCCCTGGCCGAGCAGTGTGGATGTCGATGCGGAGGCGGTCCCGGGTACGCTCGATCTCGATACGACTCACCGCTGCAGACTCCAGCTGGGTCGTTAGGTAGTCCCGGATCTGCCAATCCTCGATGACGCAGTCACGGTAGTTCCTGTCCTCGAACCACCGTGACTTCCAATCAGTGGTCACGCCCAGGCGAAAGCCGTAGGGATTTACTTTCTGGCCCATCTGCTAGCCCTTCTCCTCTTCCCCGGTACCTGCCCCGGGATCGGCTGCCTCGGCCCCTGTCCCATCGGGCTCGCCGGCCTCATCGGGCTCGACGGCCTCATCGGGCTCGACGGCCTCATCGGGCTCGACGGCCTCATCGGGCTCGACAGCCTCATCGGGCTCGACAGCATCCTCGGGCTCGACAGCATCCTCGGGCTCGACAGCATCCTCGGGCTCGACAGCATCCGTGGCGCTGGCGGCGGTGTCCTCGGTGGGCTGTGCAGGACGGCGTGAGGCGGCCACACGGCGGGAGCGTGAAGCGGGAGTGGAGGCTGCCTGCCTCGCACGGCGACGCTCCAGGCGGTCCTCGGGGAGGCGGCTGACGATGACGGTGACATGGCAGGTGCGCTTACGAATACGGGTGGCACGCCCACGGGCCCTGGGCCTCCAGCGCTTCAGCGTGGTTCCCTCGTCTGCGAAGCATGCAGAGACGTAGAGCTCGTCGGGGTCCATGCCTTCGTTATTCCGGGCGTTGGCGACCGCGGAGGCCAGCACCTTGCCGACCACCTCGGCCGCCTCACGCGAGGTCGAGCGGAGGATGTCGGCTGCGCGCTCGACCTCCTGGCCGCGGATGAGGTCCAGTGCCTGGCGGGCCTTCGTGGCGGACATCCGGTAGTGCCTGAGAACGGCGCGGGTGCCTGGCTGCTCGTTCGTCTTCAGCCCCGGCATCAGCGTCTCGCCTGGCGCTCTTGTCCGGCGTGGTACCGGAAGGTGCGGGTAGGTGCGAACTCGCCGAGCTTGTGGCCGACCATGGACTCGGTCACGTAGACCGGTACGTGCTTGCGGCCGTCGTGGACGGCAATGGTGTGGCCGACCATGTCGGGGATGATGGTGGAGCGCCTGGACCAGGTCTTTATGACCCTCTTCTCCCCGCTGGCGTTCAGCGTGTCCACCTTGGCGAGCAGGTGGGAGTCCACGAACGGACCCTTCTTCAGGCTACGCGGCATGCGATCTGGCTCCCTCGTGCGTGGACCTGGCCCCGGCACAGGACATGCCGGAAGCCGGGGTAACCGCTCGGCAGGACGGGCTTGCCAGGTGGCCAGCTCGAAATGCAGGGGGTTCGGCAACGGTCATCACCGGCGGGCCCCCCTGGAACGGCGGCGGCGGACGATCATCTTGTCGGAGTCCTTCCGACGGGCACGGGTGCGACCCTCGGGCTTTCCCCAGGGCGAGACAGGGTGGCGGCCACCGGAGGACTTCCCCTCGCCGCCGCCCAGTGGGTGGTCCACCGGGTTCATGGCCACGCCCCTGGTCTGGGGGCGGACTCCCTTCCAGCGGTTCCTCCCGGCCTTGCCCAGGGAGACCAGCTCCGCCTCGGAGTTTCCGACGGTCCCCAGGGTGCCCCGGCAGTCGATGGGCACCCTGCGCATCTCGGTAGAGGGAAGGCGAAGCGTCGCGTATGCGCCTTCCTTCGCCACCAGCTGGGCGCTCATGCCGGCCCCGCGGGCCAGCTTCCCCCCGCCTCCGGGCTTCAGCTCGATGTTATGGACGGTGGAGCCGACCGGTATGTACCTGAGGGGCATGGCGTTACCGGGCCGGATGCTGGCACCGTGGCCACTCTCGAGGACGTCGCCCACCTTCACCTGGGCAGGCGCGAGTATGTAGCGCTTCTCGCCGTCGTAGTAGTGGAGCAGGGCGATGCGGGCGTTACGGTTCGGGTCGTACTCTATGGAGGCGACCTTCGCGGGGACGCCGTCCTTGTCGCGCCGGAAGTCGATGATGCGGTAGCGACGTTTGTGGCCACCGCCACGGTGTCGAGCGGTCTTACGACCGGCGTTGTTCCGGCCGCCTGACGCGGGACGGGGTGCGAGGAGCGACTTCTCGGGAGTAGATCGGGTCACCTCGGAGAAGTCCGAGGCGCTCTGGAAGCGACGTCCCGGGCTGGTCGGCTTGCGCTTGCGGAGGGGCATGGCCGTCTATCAGCTCCTCTCGAACAGGTCTATGCGGTCACCGTCGACGAGCGTCACCATGGCGCGCTTCGTGTCGGGACGCCTTCCGGTGGTGTTCGACTTACGGTTACGGCGTTTCTTTCCCTGGCGGTTCAGTGTGTTTACCCTGGTTACCCTGACGCCGAATATCTCCTCGACGGACTGGCGGACCTCCACCTTGGTGGCGTCGGAGGCCACCACGAAGACGTAGACGCCCTTGTCCATGAGCGCGTAGGACTTCTCGGAGACCACCGGCTTCAGGAGCACCTGCTCGGGAGTCCTCATCCCAGCTCCTCCTCCTCGGCCTCGGTGCTCTCCTCCGCACCGTCCGCAGCGGGATCTGCTTCGGTGCTCACGTCAGTCTCGGCCTCATCGGTCTCGCCGGCACCACCAGCGGGGTCGCTGGCAGACCCGGAGTCGGCAGACCCGGAGTCGGCAGGTGCAGGGGTGAAGGCGCCCAGGCCACCGGGGAGGGTCTCATCGGTGAAGACGATCCAGTCGTTACGGAGTATGTCGTAGGCGTTCAGCTCGCCTGCGATGAGGAGCTGGACGTGGGGAAGGTTCGCGAAGGAGCGCTCGGCTGTCCAGTCTTCAGGGGACAGCACGACCAGGACGCGCCCGTCGGTGGCGAGGGCATCGAGGGTGGCGATGGCGTCCTTCGTCCTCGGTACCTCGTAGTCGAACCTGTCCACCAGGGCCACCCTGCCCAGGGAGGCCCTGTCGGAGAGGGCCGAGCGAAGGGCCAGACGGATCATCTTCTTCGGGGTGCGCTGGCGATAGGAGCGGGGCTTGGGACCCAGGGCAACACCTCCTCCGGTCCACTGGGGGGCACGGGTCGAACCCTGCCTGGCGCGCCCGGTGCCCTTCTGGCGGAAGGGCTTGGCACCTCCGCCAGCCACCTCGGCGCGTGTCCTGGTCGACTGCGTGCCGGCGCGAGCTGCCGCGAGCTGGGCGGTGACTACCTGGTGCATCACCGCCACGTTCGGCTCGATCCCGAAGTACTCACCAGAGAGCTCGACGGTGCCCAGCAGGCTGCCGTCGCTCGAATAGCGGCTGGCGGTCCTGGTGAGAGGCTCCGGGCGCTGCTTCGCGCGTACAGCGGAGCCGCGGACGATCTCGTCTGCCGGCCGGGATGCCGGGCCGGGATGCCGGGTGGCGGTGGCGGGACTCACTTGGACTCTCCCTTGGAGGCGGAGCTGCCTGCAGCCCCACGGGCTGCATCGCCCTTCACGGTGTCACGCAGCACTACCACCCCACCGCGCGGACCGGGAACGGCACCGCGCACAAGTATCAGCTCGCGCTCCGCGTCAGCCTGCACTACCTCGACGTTGAGCGTGGTGACCTGCTGGCCCCCCATCCGTCCGGCCATGCGGGTCCCCTTGAAGACCCGGGCGGGGGTCGCGCAGGCACCTACCGAGCCGGGGGCACGGTGCTTCTTATGGTTGCCGTGGGAGGCGCCCTGGCCCTTGAAGTTATGGCGCTTCATCCCGCCGGCGAATCCCTTGCCCTTCGAGACCGCTATCACATCCACCCGCTCGCCTGGAGTCATCAGGTCGGCGGTGAGCTGCTGGCCGACCTCGTAGCCAGCCGTGTCGTCGATCCTGAGCTCCACCAGTCGCCTGCCCGGCTCCACCCCGGCAGACTCGAAGTGGCCATGCTCTGGCTTCGTGAGTGCGGAGCGCCGGCCGACGCCCCAGGTCACCTGGAGGGCGGAGTAGCCCTCGCGCTCGGGTGTCTTCACCTGGACCACCCGTACCGGCGCGACCTTCAGGACGGTCACCGGCACAGCACGATGCTGCTCGTCCCAAATCTGGGTCATGCCGAGCTTTTCGCCCACAATGGCCTTGCTTGCCACGGTTCGTTCCGGTCCTTACTCGTCTGTCCGTTGCTCGTCTGTCGAGAACTGCTGCCTGGAGGTGTGTCTGGGGTCAACTGATCTGCCTGTGGTGGCCCGGGGGCCTGTTCGCCAGCCGGTCGGTTCCCAGGCGGTGAGCCGCGGAACCCATGAGCTGACTGTTGTCGCATGCCAACGCTCCGCCCGGAAGACCCGAGCGGAGCGCTCGCCATCTGGTGCCCCGAGGTCCCCGCCTTCATGCAGCCGGCGGGCGCTCGAGGACGTCGAGTAGGTCAGGGTCGCAGTGACCCGAGGAACGACGTTACACCATGATCGAGGTGGTCCGCCAACTGCCGGCAACCGGTACCGGCAGGGAAGGCCACTCAGAGGTTCTGGATCTTTATCTCTATGTCCACCCCTGCGGGCAGGTCGAGGCGCTGGAGGGAGTCGACCGTCTTAGGGGTGTGCTCGACGATGTCGAGGAGGCGCTTGTGGACGCGCATCTCGAAGTGCTCCCGGCTGTCCTTGTACTTATGGGGAGAGCGGATCACGGTGTAGCGGTGCTTCTCGGTGGGAAGGGGCACGGGACCCTGGACCTTCGCCTGTGTCCTAAGCACGGTCTGGACGATCTTCTCGGTCGACTGGTCGAGGATCTCGTGATCGTATGCCTTCAGGCGTATGCGGATCTTCTGTCGTTGGTTCTCGGCCATTGGTCTCCTGGCGAGGCTTCGCCGGTCGTGCTGGGGTGTCTAGCGTGCCGCTCGGCTGCTACTTGATGATCTTGGTGACCCGTCCGGCACCGACGGTCCGACCACCTTCGCGGATGGCAAAGCGCAACCCTTCGTCCATGGCGATCGGCTTCCCGAGCTCCACTGTCATCTCGGTGTTATCGCCTGGCATCACCATCTCGGTACCCTCGGGGAGCTCGATGCTGCCGGTGACGTCGGTGGTGCGGAAGTAGAACTGCGGGCGGTAGTTGCTGAAGAAGGGCTTGTGCCTGCCTCCCTCGTCCTTCGTGAGCACGTAGACGTTCGCCTCGAAGTTAGTGTGAGGGGTGATCGACCCGGGCTTCGCGAGCACCTGGCCCCGCTCGACCTCCTCCTTCTTAGTGCCTCGCAGAAGGGCACCGACGTTGTCGCCGGCCTGGCCCTCGTCGAGCAGCTTACGGAACATCTCCACGCCGGTCACCACCGTCTTCTGGGTGGGACGCAGGCCGACGATCTCGACTTCCTCACCTACCTTCACCTTGCCCTGCTCGACCTTTCCAGTGACCACGGTGCCGCGTCCGGTGATCGACATGACGTCCTCGATGGGCATGAGGAAGGGCCTGTCGACCGGACGGTCGGGCTCGGGTATGTAGGCGTCGACCGCATCCATCAGCTCTACGATCTTCGCGGACCACTCGGGGTCGCCCTCGAGGGCCTTGAGCGCGCTCACCCGGATCACCGGGGCGTCGTCGCCGGGGAACTCATAGGAGTTAAGCAGCTCCCGGACCTCCAGCTCGACCAGGTCGAGCAGCTCCTCGTCGTCGACCATGTCGGCCTTGTTCAGGGCCACCACGATGTAGGGGACGCCGACCTGACGAGCGAGCAGCACGTGCTCGCGCGTCTGGGGCATCGGGCCGTCGGCCGCGGAGACCACGAGGATGGCGCCGTCGACCTGGGCCGCACCGGTGATCATGTTCTTTATGTAGTCCGCGTGCCCCGGCATGTCGACGTGCGCGTAGTGACGGTTGGGGGTCTCGTACTCGACGTGGGCGATGGAGATGGTGATGCCACGGGCCTTCTCCTCTGGCGCCTTGTCGATCTGGTCGAATGGGGTGAAGGAGACGTTCGGGTTATTCTCCGACAGCACCTTGGTGATGGCCGCCGTGAGCGTGGTCTTGCCGTGGTCGATGTGACCCATCGTCCCGACGTTGATGTGAGGCTTCGAGCGCTCGAACTTCTGCTTGGCCATGACTGTCGCTGCTACTCCCTGTATCGGGCGCCGCCCCCTCGGGCGACGCTGCGGTGGGCTTCAACTACTGGAACTGCTCTTTCCGGTACTGCCGGTACTTCCGGGACTGCTGGATCACTCGCCCCGCACCCTCGCCACGATCTCGCGGGCGATGGAACCAGGCACCTCGTGGTAGGCGCTGAACTGCATGGTGTAGGTAGCCCGGCCCTGGGTGCGCGAACGCAGGTCCGTAGCGTAGCCGAACATATCGGCCAGTGGTACCTGAGCGCGTATGACCTGGCTGTTGCCCCGCTGCTCCATGCCCTCCACCTTCCCGCGGCGGCTGGAGAGGTCACCGATGACCTCCCCCATGTAGTCCTCGGGGGTCACCACCTCGACGGCCATGACGGGCTCGAGCAGGACCGGTGAGGCCTTCGCGGTGGCCTCCTTCACCGCCATGGAGCCGGCGATCTTGAAGGCCATCTCCGAGGAGTCCACGTCGTGGTAGGAGCCGAACACCAGGGTCACCCGGACGTCGACCATCGGGTAGCCGGCCACCACCCCCGAGGTGAGGGCCTCCTGGATGCCCGCGTCGACGGCGGGTATGTACTCCTTCGGGATCACCCCGCCGGTGATCTTGTCCAGGAACTCGTAGCCGCCTCCGGGACCGGTGGGTTCCACGTTTATGACCACGTGGCCGTACTGGCCGCGGCCACCGGTCTGGCGGACGTAGCGGGCCTCTACCTTCTCCACCGGCTTGCGTATGGTCTCCCGGTAGGCCACCTGGGGCTTCCCGACGTTCGCGTCGACCGAGAACTCCCTCAGCATCCGGTCCACCAACACCTCCAGGTGCAGCTCGCCCATGCCCGAGATGACCGTCTGGCCGGTCTCCTCGTCGCTGCGCACCCGGAAGGTCGGGTCCTCCTCGGAGAGCGCGAAGAGTGCCTTCGAGAGCTTGTCCTGGTCTGCCTTGGTCTTCGGCTCCACCGCCACATGTATGACGGGCTCGGGGAACTCCAGGGCCTCCAGCACCACCGGATGTGCTGGGTCGCATAGGGTGTCACCGGTGGTGGTGTTCTTCAGGCCAACCGCCGCGACTATGTCGCCCGCGAAGATCGCGTCCTTGTCCTCCCGGTGGTTCGCGTGCATCTGGAGGATGCGCCCTACCCTCTCCTTCTTGTCCTTCGTCGAGTTCAGCACGCCAGAGCCCTTCTCCAGGGTGCCCGAGTAGACGCGCAGGTAGGTCAGCTTGCCTACGTAGGGATCGGTCATGATCTTGAAGGCCAGTGCGGCGAACGGCTCGGCGTCCTCGGCCTTGCGCTCCACCGGCTGACCCTTCAGATCCGTCCCCGCGGTCGGTGGGATGTCCAGGGGGCTCGGGAGGTAGTCGACGACCGCGTCCAGCAGTGGCTGGACGCCCTTGTTCTTGAAAGCCGACCCGCAGAGCACCGGCACGATCTCGCCCGCGATGGTCGCACGCCGCAGCGCCCGGCGGAGGTCCTCCGCGGTGATCTCCTCGTCTGCCACGTAGCGCTCCATGATGGTGTCGTCGTAGTTAGACAGCACGTCGACCAGAGCGTGGCGAGCCTCGGCCGCCCGGTCGGCCATCTCGGCGGGCAACGGCTCGGTGCGCCACTTGTCGCCCATGCCGTCGTCCCAGACCAGTGCCTCCATAGCCAGCAGGTCGACCACGCCTGCGAAGGCCGCCTCGGAGCCGAGCGGGAGCTGGGTCACCGCTGGCCGGGCATCGAGCCGGTCCCGGATCATGGCCACGGCCCCGTCGAAGTCTGCCCCGACGCGGTCCATCTTGTTCACGAAGCAGATGCGGGGAACGTTGTACTTGTTCGCCTGGCGCCAGACCGTCTCGGTCTGCGGCTCCACACCTGCTACCGCGTCGAAGACTGCCACCGCGCCGTCGAGCACGCGAAGGGAGCGCTCCACCTCTACCGTGAAGTCCACGTGCCCTGGGGTGTCGATGATGTTTATCCAGGTATCGCGCCACTTACAGGTGGTGGCCGCAGAGGTGATGGTGATGCCGCGCTCCTGCTCCTGGACCATCCAGTCCATGGTGGCAGCACCCTCGTGGACCTCCCCGATCTTATAGTTGCGTCCGGTGTAGTAGAGGATCCGTTCGGTGGTGGTGGTCTTCCCCGCGTCGATGTGGGCCATGATCCCGATGTTCCGGGTACGCGCCAGGGGAAACTCTCTTATGGGGAGTGCATCAGCCATGGGAGCCTTACCAGCGGTAGTGGGCGAACGCCTTGTTCGACTCCGCCATCTTATGGAGGTCCTCCCGGCGCTTCACCGACGCCCCGGTGCCGTTCGCCGCGTCGAACACCTCGGCTGCCAGACGCTCGGCCATCGTCTTCTCGCGGCGCTGGCGGGAGAAGCCCACTATCCAGCGGATCGCGAGCGTCGTGGCACGCCGCGGCCGGACGTCGACGGGGACCTGGTAGGTAGCCCCACCCACCCGACGGCTCCGGACCTCCAGCTCGGGACGGGTGTTCTCGACGGCCTTCTTCAGCACAGCTACCGGGTCGCTGCCGGAGCGCTCCCGGACAGCTTCGAGCGCGTCGTAGACGATGCGCTCCGCCAGGGTCCGCTTCCCCCTGGAGAGAACCTTGTTCACCACCTGGGTCACCAGGACCGAGTGGTAGACCGGGTCCGGTGAGAGATCGCGGCGCGTAGCCGGTCCGTTACGAGGCATCTCAGGACTCCTTCTTCGCCCCGTAGCGACTACGGGCCTGGCTGCGCTCCCGTACCCCGGCTGCGTCCAGGGCGCCCCGGACCACCTTGTAGCGCACCCCCGGGAGGTCCTTCACCCTGCCACCTCTGACCAGGACGATGGAGTGCTCCTGGAGGTTATGGCCGACACCGGGTATGTAGGCGCTCACCTCCACCCCGCTCGTAAGACGCACCCTGGCCACCTTCCTCAATGCCGAGTTCGGCTTCTTCGGCGTGCTGGTGAACACGCGTGTGCAGACCCCGCGACGCTGGGGGGCTCCCCGTAGGGCCGGGGTCTTCGTCTTCGTCTGCTTGGAAGCCCGGCCCTTACGGACCAGCTGTTCAATCGTCGGCACGCGACACCTCGTAGGAAATGGACCTGCTGGGGGTAGGATCACTGCTCGGAAAACCTCCACATCGCGCCCCAGGGGGGAGCGATGCACCGCGCACGACCGTGTAACCCGGTGAAAGCTCCCGGAGCTCCCTGCGGCACGGCGTGGCGCGAGTCACATATCATAGGGCAGGAGCCAGCACGGGGCAAACGGCATGCCGCCTATGGCCGCGCCGCGCCGATAAGCACGGTCGTGTCGAGGAGTAAGACGCTCATCCCACCCGGCGGATGTCGCTCCGACGTTGGGCGCGTACCCAGGCAGCAGGATCCTCGTCCCAGTGGCTTTTTCGCCCGGCGACCGCCGTCCGCACGTAATGCACGGCATCCTCAGGTGCCAGACGGCACGGCATCCTCAGGTGCCAGACGGCACGGCATCCTCAGGTGCCAGACGGCACGGCCCAGCCCACCACGTCCACGATCAGGTCGGCAGAGCCCGAGTCGTT
>JAJYXR010000016.1 GCA_021801795.1 Actinomycetes bacterium | reverse complement strand
CCGGTGACCATATCACGAACCGTCGGCTACCTCGCCGGCAGGTGGCGTGAGGTCCGTACCGGCAGGCTCCCCTCCGGGAGCACCAGACGCTGCGGGAGCAGCGAGGATGTCTCCATCCGCACCAGGCTGGCCGAAACCTTCGATGCCTGCATCGTCTCGGGAGCCGGCACGGCCACCCTGGTCGCGCAGCCATTCCGCCAGGTCCTCCGTCTCCATGTCGACGCTCTGGGGGCGGGCGGCCAGGACCTGGGCGCCGGGCATCTCGACGTCTATCTCCCGGTAGCACTCCATGCCCGATCCCGCGGGTATCAGCTTGCCGATGATGATGTTCTCCTTCAGCCCCAGCAGTCGGTCGGAACGGCCCTCGATGGCCGCCTCGGTGAGCACCCGGGTGGTCTCCTGGAACGATGCAGCCGAGAGCCAGGAGTCGGTCGCCAGCGAAGCCTTGGTGATGCCCATCAGCTCCGGACGCCCCTCGGCAGCGCGCTTGCCCTCCTCGACCAGGGCACGGTTTATCTCCGCGTAGATCTGCGCGTCCACCCGCTCGCCGGGAAGCAGGTCGGTGTCACCGGACTCCGCCACCAGGACACGGCGCAGCATCTGGCGGACGATCAGCTCTATGTGCTTGTCATGGATCGACACACCCTGGTCCCGGTAGACCTTCTGGACCTCCTCCACCAGGTACTGCTGGGTGTCCCGGATCCCCTTCACGTCCAGGAGCTCCTTCGGGTCCTTCGGACCCTCCACCAGAGCCTGGCCTGCCACCACCTCCTGGCCGTCGGCCACCTCGAGGTGGGCCCTCAGCGGGACCACCGAGGATTCCTCGACCCCGTCGTCCCCGACCACCGTGATCCGGCGCCCGGTCTCCTCGTCCTCGATCCGCACCACCCCCGAGCGGTGCGCCAGCACGGCTGCACCCTTGGGCGTACGGGCCTCGAAGAGCTCCACGACCCGGGGAAGGCCGTGGGTGATGTCCTCCCCGACCACACCTCCGGTGTGGAAGGTACGCATGGTCAGCTGGGTGCCCGGCTCCCCGATCGACTGGGCAGCGATCACCCCTACTGCCTCGCCGAGCTCGATCATCCTGCCGGTGGCAAGGGACTGGCCGTAGCAGGTCGCACAGACGCCGTGCTCTGCCTCGCAGTTCAGCACCGAACGGACCCTGATCCGCTCGACCGCGGGGTCATCGCGCAGGCGGGCCACCAGCTCGTCGTCGAGCAGCGTCCCGGCCGGGAGCGCCTCTGAGCCGGACAGCTTCACAGGCTCCGCCAGCACCCGGCCGTACGCGCGGGTCTCCAGGTAGGAGCGCTTGCCCGGCTGGTCCGCCACGATGCCTTCGAGCCAGATGCCCCGGGTGGTGCCACAGTCCTCCACCCGGACGATCAGCTCCTGGGCGACGTCCACCAGCCGTCGGGTGAGGTAGCCCGAGTCGGCGGTCCTGAGGGCGGTGTCCGCCAGGCCCTTCCTCGCGCCGTGGGTGGAGATGAAGTACTCCAGCACCGACAGGCCCTCCCGGAAGGAGGACTTGATCGGGCGGGGGATCATCTCGCCCCGTGGGTTCGACACCAGGCCCTTCATCCCCGCGATCTGGCGGATCTGCTGGGGGTTACCGCGTGCACCGGAGTCGACCATCATGTCGAGGGGGTTGAAGGCTATCTCCGAGAGGCTCTTCTCCATCGCCCGGCCCACCTCGGAGGTGGCCGAAGTCCAGATCTCGATCTCCTTCTGCCTACGCTCGTCGTCGGTGATGATGCCGCGCTTGAACTGGTTCTCCGCCTTCTCCGCCTCACGCTCGTGGCGGTCCAGTATGGACGCCTTGTCCGGCGGCGTCCGGACGTCGTCGATGGATATGGTCAGCCCCGACTGGGAGGCGTAGCGGAAGCCCAGGGCCTTCACCCTGTCCAGGCATTCGGCCACCACGTGCTTGGGCTGGGTGGCAGCCACCTCCTCCACGATGGAGCCGATGGAGGTGTTCCGCTTGCCCACCACGTCGTTCACGTAGGGAAACCCGTCGGGCAGGGCCTCGTTGAACAGGAGCCGGCCCGGCGTGGTCTCGATAGCTAGCTCCGCCTCGCCACCCTGGCCCCCGCCGGGGTGGCCCTCACCGGACTCCCCGGGGTGCCCCTCACCGGACTCCCCGGCAGAGCTGCCGTCAGGGAGCTCCACGCCGAGGGCGGCCGCGACCGAACGCGCGAGAGCGCTGCCGCGCTCGGGACGGAACAGCACCTTCGCATGGAGGTCCACGTCACCGGCGTCGAGGGCCCTCTCGGCCTCGTAGGGGTGGCGGAACACCCTTCCCTCGCCCCTGCCACCGTCGACCTGGAGGGTCAGATAGTAGGTGCCGAAGACCATGTCCTGGGTCGGCACCGTGATCGGGCGACCGGTGGCCGGCGACAGCACGTTGTTCGCGGAGAGCATGAGCACGCGGGCTTCGGCCTGGGCCTCGGCAGACAGGGGCAGGTGGACTGCCATCTGGTCGCCGTCGAAGTCCGCGTTGAACGCGGTGCAGACCAGCGGGTGGACCTGGATCGCCTTTCCCTCCACCAGCACCGGTTCGAAGGCCTGGATTCCCAGGCGGTGGAGGGTGGGCGCGCGGTTCAGGAGCACCGGGTGCTCCTTTATCACGCCCTCCAGCACATCCCAGACCTGAGGCTTGCGCCTCTCCACCATCCGCTTCGCGGACTTGATGTTCTGGGCCAGCTCGGTGTCCACCAGCCTCTTCATCACGAACGGCTTGAACAGCTCCAGGGCCATCAGCTTCGGGAGCCCGCACTGGTGGAGCAGCAGGGTGGGACCGATCACGATCACCGAACGGCCCGAGTAGTCAACACGCTTTCCCAGCAGGTTCTGGCGGAAGCGGCCCTGCTTGCCCTTCAGCATGTCCGACAGGCTCTTCAGCGGCCTGTTGCCAGGCCCGGTGACCGGGCGTCCCCGCCTGCCGTTGTCGAAGAGCGCGTCCACTGCCTCCTGGAGCATCCGCTTCTCGTTGTTGATGATGATCTCCGGCGCCGTGAGGTCCAGGAGGCGCTTCAGGCGGTTGTTCCTGTTTATGACCCGGCGGTAGAGGTCGTTCAGGTCCGAGGTGGCGAACCGTCCACCATCCAGCTGGACCATCGGGCGCAGGTCGGGGGGGATCACCGGCACCGCCTGGAGGATCATGGCCCGGGGATCGTTCACACGCCGGGAGTGCTCGTCGCGGCGGTTGAACGCGGAGACGATCTTCAGCCTCTTTATCGCCTTCTGGCGGCGCTGGAGCGACAGGGCGCGCTTGCCGTCGGTGCCCTCGATCATCTCCCGGAGCTTCCGCTCCTCCTCGTCGAAGTCCGTACGGTCTATGAGGTTCGCAATGGTCTCCGCGCCCATCCCGCCCTCGAAGTACTCCTCGTAGCGCAACCTCAGCTCCCGCCAGAGGATCTCGTCCTCGATGATCTTCCTCGGGTACAGATCCTTCACCTCATCGAAGGCCCGCCTGGCCGCGTCGATGTCGGCATCGAAGCGCTCGCGCGTGGCAGCGATCTCACGCTCGGCCAGCCTGCTGGTGGCCTTCAGCTCGGTGTCCTTCGCGCCTTCGGCTTCCAGGGCTGCCAGGTCGGCCTCCAGCTTCTTGAACCGCCTGTCGATCTCCAGGTCACGCTGGCGCTCCAGGTCCTTCACCTCCTCGGCCAGGTCGGCTTCGAGGGAGTCCAGATCCTCGTGGAGGCGCTCCTCGTCCACCCAGGTCACCAGGTTGGCAGCGAAGTAGATGACCTTCTCCAGCTGCTTGGCCTTCAGCTCCTCACGGGCCTCGGTGCCCATCAGCAGGTAGGCCAGCCAGCTACGGGTGCCACGGAGGTACCAGATGTGGACCACCGGGGCCGCCAGCTCGATGTGGCCCATCCGCTCCCGGCGCACCTTGGAGCGCGTCACCTCCACACCGCAGCGCTCGCAGATGATCCCCTTGAAGCGGACCCGCTTGTACTTGCCGCAGTAGCACTCCCAGTCCTTGGTCGGACCGAAGATCTTCTCGCAGAACAGCCCGTCCTTCTCGGGGCGCAGCGTCCTGTAGTTAATGGTCTCCGGCTTCTTCACCTCGCCGTTGGACCAGGTCCTTATGGACTCTGCGGTGGCGAGGCCTATGCGTATCTGGTCGAACTCGTTCACGTCCAGCATGGCCTAGAGGCTCCTCTCCGATGCGCGGCGCTCGTCTTCCTCGTCTGATCCTCGCTCCGGCCTCGATATGTCGATGCCGAGCTCCTCGGTGGTGCGGAAGACGTCCTCGTCGAGCTCCCGCATCTCTATCTCCTCGCCCGTGGTCGACAGCACCTCCACGTTCAGGCAGAGGGACTGCATCTCCTTTATGAGCACCTTGAAGCTCTCGGGAATGCCCGGCTCGGGGATGTTCTCGCCCTTCACGATGGCCTCGTAGACCTTCACGCGGCCGAGCACGTCGTCGGACTTTATGGTGAGAAGCTCCTGGAGCGCGTAGGCCGCACCGTATGCCTCGAGTGCCCACACCTCCATCTCACCGAACCTCTGGCCCCCGAACTGGGCCTTTCCTCCGAGGGGCTGTTGGGTGATCATCGAGTACGGTCCCGTGGAGCGGGCGTGGATCTTATCGTCCACCAGGTGGGCCAGCTTCAGGATGTAGACGTAGCCCACCGAGATCGGGTTATCGTAGGCCTCGCCGGTACGACCGTTGTAGAGGGTCACCTTCCCGTTGCTCGATATGAGGCGCTCGCCCTCTTCGGACTGGGACTCCGGGTTCAGCCGCTCGAAGATCTGCTTAATGGTCGGGTGGCGCCCCGCGTCGTCCTTCTCGTCCCAGTGGGCACCGTCGAACACCGGCGTAGCCACCCAGACCGCAGGGTCGGTCCGGGGACGGGTCTTCGGTCCCTTCGATGCCGGCTGGTGAGCCGACGGGTCCGCCTCCACCCCCTCCCAGCCATGGCGTGCCGCGTAGCCCAGGTGGGACTCCAGGACCTGACCCACGTTCATACGGCTCGGAACACCCAGGGGATTCAGGATGATGTCCACCGGGGTCCCGTCAGCCAGGTGAGGCATGTCCTCTACGGGGAGGATCTTCGATATAACTCCCTTGTTGCCGTGGCGGCCGGCCAGCTTGTCACCCTCGGAGATCTTTCGCTTCTGGGCCACGTAGACCCTGACCAGCTGGTTCACGCCAGGTGGAAGCTCGTGGGCGTCTTCGCGGGAGAACACCCGCACGTCGATCACCTTCCCCGACTCCCCGTGGGGGACCTTCAGCGACGTGTCACGCACCTCCCGGGCCTTCTCCCCGAAGATGGCCCTGAGCAGCCGCTCCTCTGGCGTCTGCTCGGTCTCGCCCTTCGGCGTCACCTTGCCCACCAGCACGTCGCCGGGGCCTACCTCGGCACCGACCCGGATGATCCCCCGCTCGTCCAGGTCGGCCAGGATCTCCTCCGACAGGTTCGGTATGTCGCGGGTTATCTCCTCGGCACCGAGCTTCGTGTCCCGGGCATCCACCTCGTGCTCCTCGATGTGAATCGAGGTGAGCACGTCGTCGCGCACCAGCCTTTCCGAGAGGATGATCGCGTCCTCGTAGTTATATCCCTCCCAGGGCATGAAGGCCACCAGCAGGTTCTTGCCGAGGGCCAGCTCGCCGCTGTGGGTCGAGGGGCCGTCTGCCAGCACGTCGCCCGCCACCACCTTCTGGCCCTCGTCGACCAGGATCTTCTGGTTTATGCAGGTGTTCTGGTTGGACCGCTTGAACTTGGCCAGGCGGTAGGTGCGCCGGCCCAGATCCATGCCGAGCCGGTCACGCTGACCGGCCGCGTACTCCACCACCACGTGCTCCCCCGTCACCTCCGTCACCGTCCCGCTGCCCTCCGCCAGCAGCACGTCTCCTGCGTCCTTCGCCGCACGTGCCTCCACGCCGGTGCCGATGTAAGGAGCCTCAGGCACCACCAGGGGGACGGCCTGCTTCTGCATGTTCGCGCCCATCAGCGCCCGGTTCGCGTCGTCGTGCTCCACGAATGGGATGAGAGCTGTCGACACCGAGACGATCTGCTTCGGCGACACGTCCATCAGGTTCACCTCGGACGGCGGCACGTAGTCGATCTCGCTCGTGGTGCCGTACGAGGTCGAGGTCGCGCCTACCCGCACCCCCGCCCCCCTGGGGCCGCGACGCACCAGCACCCTATCCTCCGCCAGACGGCCGTCGGGACCGATCATGGCGTTGGCCTGCGCGATCACGTACTCCTCCTCCTCGTCGGCAGCCAGGTAGACCACCTCGTCGGTCACCCGGCCGTCGACCACCTTTCGGTAGGGAGTCTCGATGAACCCGTACTCGTTCACCCGTCCGAAGGTCGCCAGTGCCCCGATCAGACCGATGTTCGGGCCCTCCGGGGTCTCGATCGGGCACATCCTGCCGTAGTGGGAGCTGTGGACGTCCCGGACCTCGAACCCGGCCCGCTCGCGCGACAGGCCGCCGGGGCCCAGCGCGGACAACCGACGCTTATGGGCGAGCCCCGAGAGGGGGTTGTTCTGGTCCATGAACTGGCTGAGCTGGCTGGTGCCGAAGAACTCCTTCGTCGCAGCCACCACCGGACGGATGTTTATGAGCGTCTGGGGGGTGATGGCCTCGACGTCCTGGGTGGTCATCCGCTCCCGCACCACCCTCTCCATGCGCGACAGACCCACCCGGACCTGGTTCTGGATCAGCTCCCCCACCGACCGGATCCGGCGGTTCGCGAAGTGGTCCTGGTCGTCGATCCTGTAACCCGACTCCCCGTCGGCCAGGTGGAGCATGTAGGTAGCCGTCGCCAGGATCTCTGCAGGGCTCAGCACGCCCTGGTCGGGTGCCGGGCGCTCCAGCTCCACCTCCAGGATCTCCGAGATCCGGTCCATCTCCGGACCCAGCTTCCTGTTCAGCTTGTACCGGCCGACACGCGTCAGGTCGTAACGCTTCGAGTTAAAGAACGCGTTCTCGAAGTAGACCCTCGCCGCCTCCAGGGAGAGAGGCTCACCCGGACGTGCGCGCTTGTAAATCTCCAGCAGCGCCTCGTCGCGGCTCGGTGCCAGCTCCCGCTCGCGCTCCCACTGGCCCTCCAGGAAGTCGAAGTGCCTGACGAAGCGATCCAGGAAGCCCTCGTCCTCATATCCCAGCGCGCGCAGCAGCACGAATATCGACAGCCGGCGCTTCCTCGCGACCCTCGCGCCCGCGGTCACGTCCTTCGACGGCTTCGCCTCCACGTCGAACTCGATCCACTCCCCCCTGTAGGGGTGGATCGTCCCCGTGACTATCGTCTTCGCATCCCGACCGGGCTGGAAGATCACCCCCGGGGAGCGCACCAGCTGGCTCACCACCACCCGCTCGGTGCCATTCACGATGAAGGTGCCCTTCTCCGTCATCATCGGGAAGTCCCCCATGAAGACGGTCTGCTCCTTTATCTCCCCCGTCATCGCGTTCATGAACCTCGCGCGCACGAACACCGGCGCAGCGAAGGTCATGTCCTTCTCCTTGCACTCCTCCACAGAGAACTTCGGGGGGGGCCGCAGGTCGGGGTCCCTCGGGTCGAACTCCAGCTCCAGGCTCAGCTGGCCAGTGAAGTCCTCGATAGGGCTTATGTCCCTGAAGGCTGCAGCCAGGCCCTGGTCCAGGAACCACTGGAACGAGTCGCGCTGGATCGCTATCAGATCGGGCAGGGGCAGCACCTCGTCGAGGTTCGAGAACGAGAAGCGTTCGGGGCTCTTTGAGCGTGCAGGCAACGGCCTACTCCTCCCAACTAGGACGCGGACAGGGACAGGGACTTAAATGCCGACATCGGGAACTCGCCTGCCGTGACAACCTCCGCCCGCGCCGCGCGAGAGCCTGTTGAACACCCTGGTAAGGGGGCTGACGACGCGAGGGGCGCGCGGCATTCAAGCGTTGCAGGCAGAGGTGGCACGAGTGGAGAGCACGGCAACCGTACATCTTACGCGCCGTGACATGACAATGCAAGCCCCGCCATCCAACAGGCACAGCAACGCATGCCCAGGACCCAGCAGACCCCGTGTCCCCGGCCCCGCAAACCTCTCGCCTGAAGCGTACGGCACCCGGCAGGGCGCGTCAAGGACCATGCGGCGCCTGTGGCACCTGCGGCGCCTGCGGCGCCCGCTGGCGGCTGCCTGGACACGCTCCGTCCTGCCCACTAGCATCTTTGCTCGCTTCGTCGCCTCCGGGCCCACGGCGGCACCGGCAGGACCACGATTCGACTGCGACCACGGGAGGTGCTGCTGTGAATAGAGCGATCTCGAAACGTGCCGGCTCGTCTGCCGGCTCGGGTGCCGGCTCGTCTGCCGGCTCGGGTGCTGGCTCGGGTGCCGGCTCGTCATCGACTTCGTCGTCCAGGGCCGCTTCAGCGGCGGCTCCGAGACTGGCGAGGACGGCGCGCGCAGCAGCCGTCGGCATCGTCGCCCTCCTCTCGGGAGCAGGGGTGCTCGCCGGAGCACTGGCGCTCTTCGGCGGGGGAACAGCCAGCGCCACCAGCCCGACCGTCTGCACCTGGACGGCCGCGGCTGCCACCGGCGGCACTGCCTACTGGAGCACGCCTGGGAACTGGGACTGCGGGACGGGGACATCGAACGGCCCGCCAGCGGCCGGGGACGCCGTGGTCTTCCCGGCGACCGTGCCCTCGGTGAGCGGGGCGCTCACCCCTCACCTCGACGAGTCCGCGCCCTCCTCTGGTGCGCTCGCGAGCATCACCTTCGACAACAGCTACACCATGGACATCACCTCCACCTCCACCACGCTGTCCCTTGACCCGTCTGCGGCCGGGGTGAGCGGCAACGTCGCCATCGCCGTGACTACCAGCAGCACCAGCGCCTCGATAGGCACCCCGGGCTCCCCCGAGGGGGATATCTCCATCACGGGCAGCGCCACCATCGAGTCGGCTGGCGGCCTCTACCTGGACGCTGCGCTCTCAGGCGGTTCGTCCAGCGACAGCCTCACCTTCGGCGCCAGCTCCTACTACGGCGGAGTCACGCTCGATGAGGCCTCCACGTATTCGTATCCAACGACCGTGGTGGCAGACGGCACCCTCTACAACGGCGTCGCCGACGCCCTGCCCAGCTCTACCTCTCTAGTGGTGAATGGTGGCTACAACCTCGGCGGCCACTCGCAGACCCTCGCCGGGCTCACCGGGATCGGTGACGTCGAGTCGACGAGCGGCAGCCCGACACTTACCATCGACTCCACCGCTGCGGGCACCTTCGCAGGCGATCTCACCGGGAGCCTGAGCCTGGACAGTGCTGGAAGCGGTACTCTCACCCTGTCCGGCACCAACACCTACACAGGTGACACCACGGTCTCCGGCGGCACCCTCGTGGCCGCAAGCAGCTCCGCCCTCGGGGGCACCGCCTCGACCGCTGGGAGCGGCGGCGCCGTCACCGTCGACTCCGGCGCCACCCTCCAGGTGGGCTCCACGAACAGCTCGGTGACCCTCCCGAACGACCTGGTGCTGGAGAGCGGCTCGACCCTCGCCACGCCAACCCTCTCGTCCTATTCGTCTGCTACCGATTTCAGCGTCAGCGGCACGACGACCCTGAACGGCCCGGTGAGCGTGTACGCCGGGCACGACACGAACCTCTACCTCGAAGGTCAGGTGGGCGGTACCGGGAGCATCACCACCACCGGCCCCTACACCACCTGGATCACGGACTCGTCGAACGACTACTCGGGCGGCACCACGGTCGCTGATGCCGGCACCCTGGTCGTCGAGGCCTCGGGTGCGCTCGGCACGGGACCGGTGACCGACGAGGGGAACGCGCCGATCTTGCTGGACGGCTCCTCGATCTCGCTCGCCAACGACTTCACCATCTCGGGAGGGTCCTATTGCGACGGCGGGATCATCTGCGACGGCTTTGCCACATTCAACCCGTCGGTCACCGCCGGGGCGGACACTCTCTCCGGCAAGGTCGACCTAGCAGGAAACGCCGGTCTCGGGACGGCCTCGGGAGGCATCCTATCCGTCACCGGGAACATAAGCGGTAGCTACGGCCTCACCACGAACGGCGACGTGGTGCTCTCCGCCACGAACTCCTACACGGGCACCACCAGCATCGCTTTGGGCACCCTTACGGTGACCAACGGCTCGGCCCTCGGAGGCGACCCCTCGAGCGCCGGAAGCGGCGGCGTCGTGACCGTCGACTCCGGCGCCACCCTGCAGCTCGCCTCGGGATCCTCGAACACGTCATGCCTTCCTTCGGGCATGGCCGCGCCATCGAGCTTCACCCTCCCGAACGACCTGGTGGTCGATGGCACCGGGACGAATGGTGCAGCGGGAATCGACAACTGCGAGGGCACCAACACGATCTCCGGGGAGGTCTCACTCGCCAGCAACACGGTGCCGGTAGACGTGAACTGCACGGCCTCGCTCTCTGCTTGCCAGACGACCGAGAGCCTCACGCTCTCCGGGCCGGTGAGCGGCTCGCAGGGCATCGAGCTCGGCAACGGCGCCGGCGGCGTGAACGGCATGCTCGTGCTCACCGGTACGAGCGGCTACACCGGGACGACGAGCGTCACCGCTGGCACCTTGGACGTCACCGGGTCCATAGGCTCTTCCGCAGGGGTCACGCTCTACGGCGGGAGCGTCCTCGAGGGCACCGGGACCGTGCCCGCCATCACCACGAACAGCTGCAGCAGCACCAGCTCCTGCACGATCTACCCAGGGGATGCCCCGGGGACGCTCACCTCGACCGGCTACGCGAACCTCTCCGCCTCGGGGTCCACCCTGCAGGTGGACCTGGCCAGCACCTCGCCAGGCTCCTACAGCCAGCTCGTGGCAGACGGGGCGAACGTCTCTGGCACTGTGCTCGACATAACCGCTGCCGCGTCAGCGACCTACGGCACCACGTACGACATCCTGCACAACACCTCTGGATCTTCGGTCACCGGGGAGTTCTCCTACCAGGGATCGCCACTCAGCCAGGGCGAGGTGTTCAGCGCGGACGGCCAGGATCTCCAGATCGCCTACGACGGATCACCGACCGGCGGAGCTGGCACGGGGAACGACGTGGTGCTCACGAACGTCACGAACCCGCCACCGCAGGCGCCTCCTGCACCGACAGTCGCCTCGATCTCACCAGCCTCGGGGCCACCGGCAGGCGGCACCAGCGTCACGATCACCGGATCCAACCTGCTGAACGCGGCATCGGTCGACTTCGGGTCCGTACCGGCCAGGTCCTTCGTCGTGGTCTCCCCCACACAGATAGACGCCGTCTCGCCTGCAGGGAGCGCTGGCGAGAGCGTGAACGTCACCGTGGTCACCCCGGGAGGCACCTCAGCGACCGGTTCTCCGGACCTCTTCACCTACGTGACTGCCATACCGCCCGGCTTCCACCCCATCACCCCGACTCGCATCTGCGACACGCGACCAGGGAACCCATCTGGGCTGTCGGGCTCAGCGCTCTCGAACTGCGAGGGCAAGGCCCCCGGATATGGAGACGTGCTCACCGTCCAGGTGGCGGGCCTCGCCGGTGTGCCAAGCGACGCAACGGCAGTGGATCTGAACGTGACCGTCGTGGACCCGAGCTCCAATGGCTTCCTCACGCTCTACCCTGCCGGTGGGACGGTCCCCACCACGTCGAGCCTGAACTTCCAAGCGGGCACGATCCGCTCGAACATGGTCTTCGTGGGCCTCTCCTCCTCGGGACAGGTTGCCATCTATGACCACTCCTCAGGGACGAACCTGGTGGTGGACGTAGAGGGCTGGGTGGGTCCAGAGAGCACGCCAGGCACCGGCCTCTACGTGCCGGTCACGCCTGCTCGAATCTGCGACACGAGGCTGGGCCAGCCGGCAAACCCCTGCAGCGGCGATGCACCGGCTGCAGGCGGGACGATGACCTTCCCGGTGGCCGGCGAGGGACCGGTACCCTCCTCTGGTGTGGCCGCCGTGATCGCCACCATCACGGCCATAGACCCCTACTCCGGCGGGTACCTCTCGGCATACCCTGCAGGTGGAGCCCTGCCGGTGGTCTCCCAGGTCAGCTACGCGCCCGGCACCATCACTGCGAACTCCGTGGTGCTCCCCCTCGGAAAGGACGGCCAGGTGTCCCTCTACTCCTCCTCGGGGGCCCCGGAGATCGCCGTCGACGTGGAGGGTTACATCACCGATTCATCGAACCCCTCGGCCACTGGCTCTGTCATCGTGCCTGCCGCTACCCCTGTGAGGATCTGCGACACCCGCTTGGGGAACCCCTCCGAGCTCTCAGGAGCAGCCCTGTCGAACTGCGAGGGCAAGACCCTAAATGCTGGGGCCACGCTAAGCATCCAGGCAGCCGGCATCGGAGGGGTGCCCGCAGATGCGACCGGGGTCATAGTGAACATCACCGCCACGGACACGACGGCCTCGTCGTACTTGACGGCTTGGCCCACTGGCGCGACCAGGCCGGACACCTCCATCTTCGACTGGTCGGCGGGCGAGACCCTGGCCGGTGGGGCGGTCCTCCCAGTCGGCTCGAACGGGCAGGTGAGCCTCTACAACTACGCTGGATCCGCGGACGTGATCGTGGACGTCGTGGGCTGGCTGGTGCCCGTGTCTGAGTAGGTGAGTTCCACCAGGACGGCGAGCCCCCAGCCGTAGCGACCGCCAGCCTGACGGCGGATGTCAACCTTTTCGAGTGCCACAGGTAGCATTTCTCCTACCTAGAGCTGTGACCAACATCCCACAGAAGGAACTGCGAAACAACGTCGCCGAGGTTCTCCGTCGGGCTGAGGCGGGCGAGATCCTCACTGTGAGAGTTGCCGGTCGTCCTGTTGCCGAGCTCGGCCCAGTGCGGCAACGTAGCTGGGTGAACGGCGTGGCGCTTGTTCGCGTCTGGCGCGCGGAAGCTCAGTCGGGCCTCGAGGAGGACCTGGATCGACTGCCAGCAGGCATCCTCGACCCGTTTGCATCGTGAGAGCCCTGCTTGACACGTCAGTGCTCATAGGGGATATCCCCCCGCCCGAGGGCGTCGATGCCGCCCGCGTCTCGGTCCAGCTTGCCGCAGCGGTGGCCCGTCGTGGTGGCAGCCCGAGACGGCGCCAGCTTGACCTCGCCATCGCAGCCACTGCCTTCAGGTCAGGAGGTGGCTGCCTTCGCATGCCACAGGCGCTATACGCCATGCGACAGGAAGGATGAGAGCGGACCCACGCCCGGGGGCCAACCCGACGGCATGCCAGGCTCCCTAACCGGTTCGATCTGCCATGACCGCGGCTTGAGATCCCGGCATCCAGGCCGGGAACGGTGTCACTTAAGCTCTACTGAGGCGCCAGCTTCCTCGAGCTGGGCCTTCGCCTTCTCGGCCTCCTCCTTGGTCACCCGCTCCAGAACCGGCTTCGGGGCAGCGTCGACGAGGTCCTTCGCCTCCTTCAGGCCCAGGCTCGTCAGCGCACGTACCTCCTTGATGACCTGGATCTTCTTTTCCCCAGCAGAGGCCAGTATCACGTCGAACTCGTCCTTCTCCTCCTCGCCGGCCTCGCCGGCAGCGGACGCGCCCCCACCGGCTACCGGAGCGGCCACCGCTACCGGAGCCGCCGCGGTCACGCCGAAACGCTCCTCGAAGTCCTTCAGCAGCTCGGCAAGCTCCATCACGCTCAACGCCGAGATGCCGTCGAGGATCTGGTCCTTGGTAAGTGTCTTCTCAGCCATTTCTACTCAGCTCCTTATCATGTTGGTACAACAGATGTCTCAGATTCGTCCTGTCCTGCGGGCAGCCCGTCCTGGGCTGCCTATTCCTCCGTGGGTTCCGCCTCCTCTGCTGCCGGAGCCTCGCCTCCGGCCTCGCCTTCGTCGGGCGCGGCTGGGCCTTCGTCGGCCACTTCGGGCGCGGCTGGGCCTCCAGCAGATGCTTCGGGCGCGGCTGGGCCTTCGTCGGCCACTTCGGGCGCGGCTGGGCCTCCAGCAGATGCTTCGGGCGCGGCTGGGCCTTCGTCGGCCACTTCGGGCGCGGCTGGGCCTCCAGCAGATGCTTCGGGCGCGGCTGGGCCTTCGTCGGCCACACCCGTAGCGGCGGGGGCAGAAGCCGAACGCTCCTTCAGCAGGGCCGACAGGCCGTAGGCCAGGTTCCTGGGCAGGGCCTGCAGCAGCCCGGCCATCTGCTGCATCGGAGCCGCGAGGGCTCCTGCGAAACGCGCCAGGAGCACGTCGCGGGACGGAAGGTCAGCGAGGGCCGCCAGGTCGGAGGCACTGAGGAGGCTGTCTGAGAGGATGCCTCCCTTCAGCACCAGGTTGGGGTTAGACCTGGAAAAGTCACGTAGGGCTTTAGCGACCCCACTTATCTCGCCGGAGACGAAGGCGATGGCGGTGGGTCCCTCCAGCAGTGGCTCGATGGCCTGGTGAGGGCTACCCGATACGGCACGCCTGACAAGCGTGTTCTTGTAAACCTTGTACTCTCCACCGGCCTCCGCCAATGACCTGCGCAGGTCTGCTAGCTCCGCGACGCTGAGTCCACGGTACTCGGTGAGGACGGCAGCCGCGCTGGAGGCCAGGCGCTCGCGCACCTCCTCCACCACCGCCATCTTCTCTGGCCTGGCATCCTCCATCGGGGCTCCTCTGCTCGTCGCTCGGCACGGTGGGGTTCCCGTCAGACATGGCCACGCTGGGCTCGGCCCAGCTCGTCCTGGTCTGATCAGCCCGGAGCCGCTGGTGAATCACCGGCAGAACCGAACCATCACTGGGGACCACACTGCAGCCGCCGACACATTCACCGATGCCGCTCAGTACGAGCCAGGCAGAGTGATGATGGATGTCGCCTGGTCAGGCAGGCTGTCGCAGCCTCTTAGGCACCGCTTGGACGGCGCACCGGATGTCTGTGGCGAACGGCTCGAAGCATGTTAGCTAACGGCGCGAGACCACGCAATATGGTGGACAGACTTCCAGCGACGCGCTGGCGAGTCCCCTCAGGCCGAGGCAGCCATCTCCTCGTCGGTCAGGCGTGCCCTCAGCGGGTCCACGTGCACCCCGGGTCCCATGGTCGAGGAGATGGTGACCGCCCTCAGGTAGCGGCCCTTGGCAGAGGCGGGCTTGGCCCTCACTAGCTCGTCGATTACCGCTACCGCGTTCTGCAGGAGCTGCTCGCGGGCGAAGGAGACCTTCCCGATGCGTACGTGGACGTTCCCCACACGGTCAGTCCGGTACTCGACCCTCCCGCCCTTGAAGTCCGCGACTGCCTTACCGACGTCGGTGGTGACCGTTCCGGTCTTCGGGTTAGGCATGAGACCCCTGGGCCCGAGCACCCTGCCGAGCTTTCCCACCTGCCCCATGAGGTCGGGGGTGGCTATGGCCACGTCGAAGTCGAGGAAGCCACCCTCTATGCGTGCCACCAGATCGTCGGCGCCGACTGCATCGGCCCCCGCCTCGCGGGCCTCGGCAGCCGCGTCACCGGCGGCGAAGGCGATGACCCTGGCGGTTCGCCCGGTTCCGGCCGGAAGGGTAAGGGTGCCCCTCACTATCTGGTCTGCCTTACGAGGATCCACGCCCAGGCGCACGGCGATCTCGACGGTCTCGTCGAAGCTCGCGTAGGCCAGGTCCTTCACCAGGCTGACAGCCTCCGGCAACCCGTAGAGCTGCTCGCGATCGAAGCGCTCCAGCGCCGCGCGGTACTTCTTCCCTCTCTTCACCATCGCTCCTGTCTGTAGCAGTGTCCCAGTAAACCCGTTACCAGCCGTCCCGCTGATCCGGGGTCTGCTGTTCCTCAGATATTCCTAAAAGGTCCTCGCATACTCCTAAAAGGTCCTCGCATACTCCTAAAAGGCCTCGCATACTCCTAAAAGGCCTCGCATACTCCTAAAAGGGCGGACCTCAACCGGCAACCGTTATGCCCATCGAGCGCGCAGTACCGGCCACCTGGCGCTTAGCCGATTCGATGTCAGTGGTGTTCAGGTCCGGCAGCTTCACCTTCGCGATCTCCTCCACCTGGGCCTCGGTCACAGTGCCGACCTGGGTCCGACCCGACGTGGGCGAGCCCTTCTCCAGCCCCGCAGCCTGGCGGAGAAGCACCGGCGTGGGCGAGGTCTTCAGGACGAAGCTGAACGACCTGTCGTCGTAGATGGTGATCTCCACCGGGACTACCGAGCCGCGCTGGGACTCGGTGGCGGCGTTGTACTGCTTACAGAACTCCATCGTCTGCACCCCATGGGGGCCTAGAGCCGTGCCGACAGGGGGGGCAGGGGTCGCACCTCCAGCCGGGAGCTGTATCTTCACCACGGCAATCGTCTTCTTCTTGGCCACAGGAATCTCCCTCCTAGTCGAACGCCCGATGAGGCAATCCGGTCAGAACTTCGCTACCTGGCCGAACTCGAGCTCCACGGGAGTCTCACGGCCGAATATGTTCACCAGGACCTTCAGCTTCATCTGGTCCTCGTTTATCTCGTCTATCTGACCCGAGAAGTCGGCAAACGGACCTTCCTTCACCCGGACGGTCTCTCCCACCTCGTATGCCAGCCTAGGCCTGCTCTTCTTCGGCGCATCCACGCCCTCGGACTTCACCTGGAGAATGCTCTCCACCTCGCGCCTGGACAGCGGAACCGGCCGGGTACCAGGCCCGACGAACCCGGTAACCCCAGGCGTGTTCCGGATGACAGACCAGGAGTCATCGTCGAGTGCGCAGCGCGTCAAGAGATAGCCGGGAAAGACCTTCTTCTGGCTGTATACCTTCTTCCCTGCCTTGAACTCCACGACCTCCTCCATGGGGATCACCACCTCGAAGATGCGATCCTCCATGTTCATCGACACCCTGCGGCTCTCGATGTTCGACTTCACCTTGTTCTCGTATCCGGCGTAGGTGTGCACTACGTACCAGCTCCCTGGCTGGTCATAAGGACTCTCTCGCTGCGGCCTCTCCCCGTCGTCCAAGTCCCCGTCGTCCAGGTCCCCGTCGTCCAGGTCCCCGTCGTCCAGGTCGTCCCCATCCCCGACGTCCACGCCTACGGTTGCTCCTCCGCCATCAACGGCTGCATCGCCTCCGCCTCCGCCAGCGCCTCCGCCATCAACGGCTGCATCGCCTCCGCCTCCGCCAGCGGTCGCGTCGACTACCAGGTCAACTGGCATGTCGTCCTGAATGTCGGTTGCTGCAGTCATCTGGTCCTCGTCGGTCACTGGTTCCATGGTCTGGGGTCCATACTCGCTGGTCATAGGGAACGGGGCTCTGCCAACACGCTCAAGGTGTGAACAGGTAGGCAGCTCCGCGTGCGAAGGTGTAGTTCAGAACGAAGATGAGCCCCACCAGCAGCACGAGGGTGATGAGGACCACCGTGGAGGAGTTCACCACCTCGCCCCTGGTGGGCCATGCCACCTGGCGGAGCTCCTGGCGGATCTCCCGGACGAACTCGGCCACTCTGGACGGTATGGACGCCTGGGCCTGCGCCTGGGGCCGCGGTCGGGTGGCACCAGTCGGTGGCCGGCGCTGCGCGGGCGAGCCATCGGCCTCCATCTGGCCTTGGCGCTGCATCATCCGCTTCATTTCTCTGTTCACTGCTGGAGAGCCTTTCGCTATCGCGCTCCGGTTGGCAGGATGGCAGGGCAGGAGGGACTCGAACCCCCAACCGCCGGTTTTGGAGACCGGTGCTCTACCAGTTGAGCTACTGCCCTTCGTAGGGTTAGCAAGGTCGCCTGCCGGTGGTTACCTGCCGGCCGCAAGTGGCCAGCACGATCCTACCACCGACGGCTCGGGTGCCGAACGCCGCCTCAGCGGGTCTCCTTGTGAAGGGTATGTGCGCGATCGAAGCGGCAGTACTTCTTCAGCTCTATCCGCTCCCGGTCGTTCTGCTTGTTCTTCACGGTTATGTAGTTACGGCGCTTGCACACCTCACAGGCCAGGGTGACCTGCACCCGCTTCTCGTTCTTTGCCATCTCTGCTCCTCTACTGGCATGGCGTCGGCGCTGGACACGGTGGCCCGGACCAGCTCCTGCCCTCTTCCTGGTGCTCCTCTGAACTGCTGTGCTGGTGAACTGCTGTGCTGGGCTCGGGGCTACAGAGCCCTGGGCCCGACCCGGTTTCGACTACTTGGTAGCGGCGGCGGGACTCGAACCCGCGACCCCACGATTATGAGCCGTGTGCTCTGACCGACTGAGCTACGCCGCCGGGGAGCCTCCTGTGGGAATCGAACCCACGACACCAGCCTTACCATGGCTGTGCTCTGCCGACTGAGCTAAGGAGGCAAGCGGCCCAAGCCGGACCAGCCGGTCCAGTTTCTCACTGCTCGGGCCACACCGCAACAGGGGCCAGCCCCCATTCGGTACGATCCTAACGGTGAGGCCGAGGACGACGCCGTGACCGCTCCCCCAGGTAGTGCGAGGGTGGAGGTGCGCCTGGCCATGCCCGGGGACGCAGAGAGCATCCGGCGGATCTATAACGCCGAAGTCACCGGCTCTACTGCAACATTCGACATCGAGCCGCGTGACGCAGAGGCCCAGCGTGACTGGATGGAGCGGCACCAGGGAGCGCATCCGGCCGTAGTGGCTGTCGCGTCCGGACGTGTCGTCGGTTTCGGATCGCTGTCTCGCTACAGGGATCGACCCGCGTATGCCACCACCGTGGAGGACTCGGTGTACGTAGAGCGCCAGGTGCGGTCCGGCGGGATCGGCGGGATGCTGCTCGGCCAGCTCGTCACCCTGGCGCGCGACCACGGGTTCCACACGGTGGTCGCGCGGATCGGTAGCTCTAACGAAGCCTCCGTCAGGCTCCACGCGTCGTGCGGATTCGAGGTAGTGGGGATAGAGCGCGAGGTAGGGCGCAAGTTCGGTCAGTGGCTAGACGTGACCATCATGCAACTGATCCTCTGAGGGCTGGCTCCGCCGAGTCCGAGCCAGACCCTCCCGGCATCCTCGGCGGCAGGAGGCGCTGACGGTCCCAAGGCGTCAGAGGCACGGTGAGGACCCCCAGGAGTGCCAGCAGCGCCGCCGCCATGGCGAGCGGGTTGGCGTGCAGCAGTTCCTCTATCAACTGCCTGCCACCGGGAAGCCCGATGAAGGCAGAGGATATCGAGAGGACGATGATCACGGACCGGATCCGCCCTACCGCCACCGGTGCGAGAAGGATGAGGCCCCAGGATAGATACCAGGGCTGGACCACCGGTCCGAGCACCACCACCAGCAGCATGGTGAGGCCGATGGCCTTCAGGCTCCCTATCCTCTCTGAGTTCCACAGCAGCCACAGTCCGGCCGCCGCTGCACCCAATAGGCTCAGAACCCTTACCACCGACAGGACGACATGCACCGGCACGCCTATCCCGGCCGCGTGCACCCCATGGCCGAGGAGGAGGCCGACCGCGGTGGCGGGTGCCAGCCACGACCTCACGGTACCGGGGGTGGCCAGGTTCAGCACCCAGCTCCAGCCAAGTCCAGTGAGCAGCGACAGGGCCTCCATCGCTCCTAGCGAGATGAGGCCCGCTGTCACCACCGGACGTATCCGCTCACGCCAGGGGATGCGCGGTCCCATCCACTCCCATCCTATGTAGACGATTCCCAGCGCAGCCGGAACCTTCACCGCCGTCGCCAGGGTACAGACCAGGATCCCCAGGATCGGTCTACCCCTGCGGGCCAGCACGATCCCAGCGACCAGCAAGCCGAGCATCAGAGCGTCGTTGTGCGCGCCTCCGATCAGGTGGAGCATGGTCACGGGGTTCAGCAGTGCGAGGGCAAATGCCTCTGAGGGATCTCGTTTTATGGAGCGGGCCAGAGCCGGCACCGCCCAGGCCAGGAGCACGATGCCCCCTATCTCCAGGAGCCTCAGCAGCACCACGTCCAGGAGCACGTCGTGCCCGGCGACGGTGGTGAGCAGACCGTCTACCTCGAGGAACAACGGCCCGTAGGGAGCCGGAGCATTACCCCACATCGGGTCGACCAGGGTCACGTAGGGACTGGCACCCATCACGTCGGGGCCGTAGCGATATGGGTCGATGTGGTGGGCAACCATGTCTCCCTGGGCCGCGTAGCTGTAGACGTCACGGCTGAAGAGCGGTGGGGCGACGAGGAGCGGGATCACCCAGAGGGCCATCACGGCCAGGAGCTTCTTCACCGGGATACCCGGGCGCTTCGCGAGGGTGCGAACGAGGCCGTACCAGACCCTCATGAGCAGCAGCAACCCTCCGTACACGAGGACCAGACCGAGGAAGAGGCCGTGCTGGCTGGCCGCCTGGGAGCCCGACGGCACGCCGAAGAACCATGCGCCGGCCATCTTCAGGGCAAAGGGCGAGCTAGGAAGGGATGACCCGACCGTTATAGCCGTAATGGCCACGAAGCCCAGCAGCGCGGGGCGCACCAGCAGCCGACCGCTGCCTGCTGTCTCCACCGGACCCGGATCGGGAACAGCCAGGGCCGTGAACGGCCACCGGGACCGCACCGCCTCGTCCCAACGGGCGATCTGGTCGAGAGCCCGGTCAGCGGAGACCCTGCCCCGCACCACGAGCTCCGAGCGCGAGATCGCCACCAGGCGTGCCCCTACCCGCGACCGCTGAAGCACGAGCGCCATACGGCCAGAGCGCGCGCCGCCAGCTTCCAGAGCTGCATCGTCCTGGGCTGAACCCAGCTCGTCGACATCCCTATCCGTCATCCCTCGGCTCCTCCACCGGGGCCACCCACCGGTCCCCTGGTCTCGTAGGGGGAGGCCCGTCATCTAAGGCAGGTTTCGTAACGGCATTGTAACCTATGGTTCTCACCGCGCAAGCGCGGGCGCGTTCACAATGTAGACGACCGAGGGTGCCACGGAGCGGTCGTCACCGCCGTACGGGCACCTCCCCGGGAAACATCCGGACAGCCTACCCGGCACTCCACCGTGCAGAGGCATGGAGAGCACCCGGAGGACCTACGGGGGGGACTAGAGGGATTCTGGCCCCTTAGCCTGTGGCGGCGGCCTGGCGATCGCATACGACCAGCTATTGGCCAGCTGATGCTCCGGCGCGTGTGGAACTTTATTTAGACTGTCGGATGGATACCTATTCACTAGGTTCGTCGGAAGATCATTGACACCTCATAGCCAGCTACAGGAGCTATGTTTCGAGTACGTGTCTGCGGTGTGAACACTTTATTATATGCGGGAAATACTGTCTTTCAGTGACGGACAGGACATGGCGCACACTAGGCTCATGGCGATGACGACCAATCGCCGCTTACCCAGACGATCTTCAGAGCGCTCTGCAAAGCAGCTCTCGACCAGACGGCTCTCGGCAGGCCCGACTCGAAGAACGCAACCCTTCGGAAGCTCCGGGCGTGGTGCAGGTGGCTTGCGCCCAGCTGGCAGCAGGTCGAGGACTCCGGGGCAGGCAGCCAGGGCAGACACTGCCTATCGCGTCGGAAGGAGGCCGGTGTCCTCGATGATGCTCCTTGCCATAGCCACCGCGTGGATCGCCGCTGGCATCGCGATGATCTTCCTGCTCCACACCAGCTGGAGGATCATCCCGATGATACTCTCCTTTGGCGTGGGTCTCTTATACCTTCGAGGCGCTCTGGGCAGCCTGGCCCGTAGAGCTGGAGCGGATCCGTGATCGCTCCCCTTGATTCGACGAGGCCCCGCATTTGCGCTGGCGCTCCAGGTCTATGAGGCACGCAGAGCAGGAGGTAGTGGATCGCTACGAGCTGATCCAACCCCTAGGCGAGGGAGCCTACGCTGAGGTATGGAAAGCCCGGGACAAGCGCGACGGGAGCTCGGTTGTGGTGAAGTTCCCGCTGCCGGAGCTGTTCGGTGATCCCGCCCTTTTCCAGCGCTACCGGCGCGAGGCAGAGATAGCACGTCGCCTCGACCACCCGAACATCCAGAGAGCACTCGATGACGGGGCACGCCGAAGCGAGCCTTACCTGGTGCTCGAGTACGTAGAAGGGCCCTCACTGCGGCAGTGGATGCGCGAGCATCCGGGCCCCTGCCGCATCGAAGACGCCGTCTCCTGGGGTATCCAGCTGGCGGCGGCCCTTTCCTATCTTCACCAGCATGGGATCATCCATCGGGATCTGAAGCCTGAGAACGTGATCGTAGGTCCTGGCCGCGAGCTGAAGATCATGGACTTCGGTACTGCCCTTGCCCGTGGAGCGCGCAGGCTGACCTGGAAGCATCTTTCCCAGGCGCTCGGCACGCCCGACTACATGAGCCCGGAGCAGGTGCAGGGGGAGCGTGGCGACGAGCGCAGCGACATCTACGCCTGGGGCGTTCTCCTCTACGAGTTGATCTGCGGAACGGTCCCATTCCGCGGGGACAACTGGCTAGCCGTAATGGCCGCCCACCTCCAGGCATCCCCCGATCCTCCCAGCCGGGTCCGGCCTGACGTTCCAGAGAATCTCTCAGCCATCATCTCCCATGCGATCCGCCGGTACCCGGAAAACCGGTACCAACACGCATCGGAGATCCTGGCGGACCTGGGCAGCATCGAATCACTGGATCCGAAGCGCTACGACATGAGCCCGGAACCACCCATAGGTGCTGGAACAACCGCTGCCCTGGCTTCAGGCAGGCGCACGCTCCTCCTGGCTGCGCTGATCGCGTTGGCGTTCTTGGCGCTGGCCACCATCATCGTAGTGTTGTCGACGATATGATGACGCCTTCCAGCGAGCGGTTGACGAGGTTCTGGCGCCATTTCTGGCCCCATTTCTGGCCCGACGCGGCGGTGATGAACCTGGCCACCATGGCGATGGCGCAGTTCAACGCCGCTCTGAAGGCTCCCTGCTCTGAGCGAGGTGATATCTATGAACGAGCCGGCTGACTCCTCGCCGGACACCCAAGAGGCAGGCTCGGGTGCTGCAGGCCCTGGCGATGCCACCACCGATCCGCGTGAGCGGCACCCCGGCGCGATGGGTGACCCCGACGCGCGGGACCCCGGCGCGATGGATGACCCCGACGCGCGGGACCCCGGCGCGATGGGTGACCCCGACGCGCGGCACCCCGGCGCAACCCGGACGCATCTCGGTGAACTAGGGGGCCTTTCGTGGCTGAGGCTTTGCTTCGTCGACATATTCGGCACCCTCCGCTCTGTCCAGATACCCTCGTCCCGTTTCGAGGACGCGCTGCAGCGGGGCGTCATATTCGATGGCTCAGCGCTGGAGGGTCGGATCCGGCTACTGGAGGCTGACCGTGTCCTGCGTCCCGATCTGCGGACCCTGGCTCCCCTGGACGAGACTACTGCGAGGGTGCTCTGCAGCGTCACGAAGGAGGATGGCGAGCCCTGGCTGCTAGATCCCAGATCAGCCCTGCAGGAGATATGCAGATCTCATGAGGATGTAGCCCTGGCTTGGCGCGGTGCAGTCGAGATCGAGTGGTATCTGGTAGACGAGAGCCTCGACCCGATCGACAGGGGCGGTTACTTCTCTGACCTGGAGGGCAAGGGAAGAGCTATTGCCATGGAAGCGGCGGAGTCCCTGGAGCGCCTCGGGATCCGGGTAGCAGGAATCCACCACGAGGGTGGACCCGGTCAGTACGAGATTGACCTGATGGCGCTTCCCCCTATGGAGGTGGCTGACGCCATAACCTACGCGAAGGCACTGGTGGCTGATAGCGCGATCTGCCATGGAGCCCGGGCCACGTTCGTTGCCCGCCCCCTCGCAGGACAGCCCGGGTCAGGGATGCACATCCACCAGCATCTCTCTCGCATATCCAGATGGGTATCTGGGCCGCTTTCGGAGTCGGATGGGAAAGCGGTGGCGGGACCGGATGCAGATAATGTGGCGGGCGGGGGAGCCTCGGGTGGCCGCCACCCAGGCGAGCTGCTTGGCAGCGAAGGGGATGCCGAGGTGGTCTCGCGCTGGATGATCGGTGGCATCCTGCGCCATGCGCGAGGGCTGTCTGCCCTTGCGGCACCTTCGGTCAGCTCCTACCGCAGGCTGCACTCCGGCCCAGAAGCACCGGGGGCCGCAGTATGGGCCCATATGAACCGGGCTGCCCTGGTTCGCATGACCAACACGGAGCTGGGGACTCCCAGCGTCGAATACCGCGGGGCTGACCCATCGGCCAATCCCTACCTACTCATCGGTGGTCTTCTCGTCGCGATCGATGATGGCTTGTCCGAGCGTGCATCTCCCGGCCGGCCCCTGGAAGAGGAGCCTGCGGGCTTCGATCCCGCTGCTGTGGAGTCTGCTCCGCGTGACCTCCCGAGGAGCCTGGATGCCGCTACGCAGGCACTGCTAGAAGACGAGGTGCTGGTGGATGCCTTCGACGGGCGGCTCATCGGCAGGCTGGTCGACGGACAACGGGCCGAGGCAGACGCTGCTGGAGCCAACGTGACGCGCGCTGACCTGCTCTCGTCACTCGACTCCTGACAGGTTCTTCGGCCTAGCGGCCCAGACCCGGTACTGGAAGCGCCCGGTGGAACTGGCCGACGCTGACTCCACCACTCCTGAGCGATCATCCGTCGTGAGCCGCATCTAACGCGCCAGAAACCGGCTCTACGCGATCAGGCGTGGGGAGCGCCCCCTGATTCGAGCTGTTGGGTGAGTTTCCCATTTGACCCCCGAGTGGAGCAACAGCCGGAGTCGATAGTTCTCGAAATTGCGCATCCCGTGCGCGAT
>JAJYXR010000017.1 GCA_021801795.1 Actinomycetes bacterium | reverse complement strand
CCATGATCTGAACGTGAGAGAGGGCCACCGGTTTCCCGGTGGCCCTCGTCGATGTGAGTTCCTTCCTCGACCTCCCCTACCAGGGTGTCAGCAAAAACTCGCAAACCGAAACGGGAAAACTCGCAAAAGGCTCGACTCAGGAACAGCCGCTCGTGGTCCCGCAACTGGAGCACACGTAGCAGGAGCCCGCCCGCTGCATCACCATCCCGCACTGGTAGCACAGCGGCGCGTCTCGTTGCTCGGCGCGAGGCTCGGGGCCCGATGAGCGCTTGGTCCCGGGCCGAGACGCCCCAGAGGTCACTCCCGAGCTGGCATCGCCTCGGGGGCTCCCGGGAGTCATCTCGTCGGCTGGCCCCGAAGCACCAGCCGGTAGCGCTCCGAGGTCCAGGTCGTCGAGAACCGCAGCATCCATGGTGCCTCCGGCATACGCAGCCTCCTCGACGCCGGGCAGGGTCGGCTGGATCCGCTCGGAGGTGGACAGCACCCCCAGCTCCTCTCGCTCCGTGCGGGACATGTAGTCCAGTGCCAGACGCCTGAAGATGTAATCCACCAGGCTCGTAGCTATTCGTAGCTCGGCATCGTCGGTGATGCCTGCCGGCTCGAAGCGCATGTTGGTGTACTTGCGAACATAGGTGGAAAGGGGAACGCCGTGCTGGAGGCCGAGGCTCACGGAGATCGAGAACGCGTCCATGATCCCCGCCAGGGTGGACCCCTGCTTGGAGACCTTCATGAAGACCTCACCAGGGCGACCGTCGTCGTATTCCCCTACCGTCACGTACCCTTCGCAGTCGGCCACGCGGAAGGCGAAGGTGCTCGACTTACGCCTACGCGGCAACCGCTCGCGCACGGCACCGACCACCAGCGGGTCCTGGGCACGGCGTCTGGCCAGCGCCAGCTCCTCCTCGAGCTCACGGACCTTCATACCCGCTGTCTCGAGCTCGGCTATGCGTGCGGCCAGCTCTCTGTCGTGGGCCTCGGCCTGAGACCCAGGTGGCGCATAGTCCCCGCTGTCTCCGTCGACGGCACCATCCTTCTTCGTCATCGAGAGCGGTTGGCCGACCTTACAGTTATCCCGGTAGATCGCGATCGCCTTTATCCCCATGCGCCAGGCATCTAGGTGGAGCTGCTCTACGTCCTCCACCGTCACATCCTCGGGCATGTTCACCGTCTTCGAGATGGCCCCACTGATGAAGGGCTGCACGGCAGCCATCATCCTCACGTGACCGGTGTAGTGGATCGCGTTGTCGCCCATCGAACATGCGAAGACCGCGAGATGCTCGGGGCTGAGGTGTGGCGCACCAAGGATCGTCTTCTCCCGGTCCACGTAGGCTGTTATGTCCTCCACCTGCTCGGGTGCATAGCCGAGCCGAGCCAGGGCCCGCGGCACCGTCTGGTTCACGATGGACATCGTTCCACCGCCTACCAGCTTCTTCGTCTTCACCAGACCGAGGTCCGGCTCCACCCCGGTGGTGTCGCAGTCCATCAGCAGCCCGATCGTCCCTGTGGGGGCCAGCACACTGGCCTGGGAGTTCCTCACCCCGAACTCCTCGGCTAGCTCCACCGCGGTATCCCAGGACTCCTGTGCCGCGGTGAGCAGCTCGGTCGGAACGAGCTCCTCGTCGATCCCTGCCACCTCTGCCCTGTGCATCCTGAGCACGTTCAGGGTCGCATCCGAATCAGCATGGTATCCGGCGAAAGGTCCCATGCGGGCAGCACATCTGGCAGAGGTCGCGTAGGCATGGCCGGTCATGAGCGCCGTGATCGCAGCAGCCCATGCGCGTCCTTCGTCGGAGTCGTAAGGCAGGCCCAGGGCCATCAGCGACGCACCCAGGTTCGCGTAGCCGATTCCGAGCTCCCGGTAACGGCGGCTGTTCTCCGCTATCTTCTCGGTCGGGTAGTCGGCGTTCCCGACCAGGATCTCCTGGGCGCTGAAGACCACCTCCACCGCCACCTTGAAGCCCTCTGTGTCGAAGGTGCCGTCGGCGCCCAGGAAAGCCAGCAGATTTATCGAGGCCAGGTTACAGGCCGAGTTATCCAGGTGCATGTACTCGCTGCAAGGATTGCTGGCGTTGATCCGGCCCGCGTTCGGTGCCGTGTGCCACCTGTTTATGGTGGTGTCGAACTGAAGCCCCGGATCCGCGCACTCCCAGGCGGCATGGGCTATCTGCCGGAAGAGGTCACGCGCCCTCACGGTGCGTATCGCCTCGCCCGAGGTCCGGGACAGAAGGGGCCACTCGGCATCCTCCACCACCGCCTGCATGAACGCGTCGTCGACGCGCACCGAGTTATTCGCGTTCTGGTACTGGATGGAGAAGGCGTCCGAGCCGTCCAGGTCCATGTCGAACCCCGCGTCGCGAAGCACCCGTGCCTTACGCTCCTCTATGGCCTTGCACCAGACGAAGTCCTCGATGTCGGGGTGATCTACATCGAGGATCACCATCTTCGCCGCACGACGGGTCTTACCGCCTGACTTTATCGTTCCCGCAGATGCGTCGGCGCCGCGCATGAAGCTCACGGGACCCGAAGCAGTCCCGCCTCCCTTCAGCAGCTCCATCGATCCCCTGATCCGCGACAGGTTCACCCCAGAGCCCGACCCGCCCTTGAAGATCGTGCCCTCCTCCACGTACCAGTTCAGTATCGAGTCCATCGCGTCGTCCACGGCCAGGATGAAGCAGGCACTGGCCTGCTGGGGCACGCCCTTCACCCCGATGTTGAACCACACCGGCGAGTTGAACGCCGCCTTCTGGTGGACGATGAGGTGCTTCAGCTCGTCTTGGAACGCAGAGGCTTCAGCCTCCGAGTCGAAGTAGCCGTCCTTCAGACCCCACTGGGTGATGGTGCCCACGACCCGGTCCACCACCTGACGAAGGGAGGACTCGCGCTCTGGTGTGCCCGGAGTGCCGCGGAAGTACTTCTGAGCCAGTATGTTCGTGGCGTTCAGGCTCCAGGACGCGGGAACTTCCACGCCCTCCTGCTCGAAGGCCACCGAGCCGTCGCGGTAGTTCGTGATACGGGCGTCACGTCGCTCCCAGGCGATCTCGTCGTAAGGATCCACTCCCTCCGTCGTGAAGTGACGCCTTATCCCCAGTGAAGTCCTCTGTGGAGCGATAGCCATCTCTATAGCCTTCCTTCCTCTCAATGCCGTCCCTGTCACTGCCGTCCCTGTCACTGCCGACTCCTTGAGAGCCGACCCTGTCAATCTCGTCTGCCCTTACGTCTTCCGTGCCCCCAGGCGAGCCACGCGCTGCGCCGCCGGGACGGAGGAGCCACTGCAGAACCCCTAGCCGACCTGCCAAGCCATGTGCATCTCGTAGCCGAAAACTAGTACTGCGATGTGTGATCTCTCGCATGACATAACCACAAGATATAGTGGTTATCATCCCCCGAACCACGAGATGCGGTGTACATTACACCACTGTAACTACGGCTCTGTCAACACTCCCGCCGCCCTGAACCACCTGTTCACGAGCCGTTCGCGAAGGTTTGCACTCGTGCATCCTTTCACGAGGCCCTCCGGCGATGCCGCGTGGCTGATCCGGGACGCTCCCACCCCTCGCCTGGCGACGTGAGGCGGCACCTGGTTGGCTATGGGGATCGAAAGGGGGGCTCATGCAGGAGCAGGGAAGAACGATAGGTGGCCCTCGGTCTCATCACCGCCACGCGATGCCACTGTCACGCAGCCGACAGGAGACGAACGGGGCCGCTCAGCGAGGCGCTCTCCGCCTCGCCGTTGCCGTTCTGGCCGTAGCTGCCCTCGGCAGCGCGCTCGCTGCGTGCAGCAGCACACCGACCAGCCAGCCGGTCGGCTATGTCGCGTCGAGGCACTCCCCCCCGCCGCCCACGGACACCTCATACGTGGTGGGTCCCATCAGCGCTCCTGGCGGACCCTTCATGTACGACCGCTTCGGCCGGGTGGTGATACTCCACGGCGTGAACGCTGTGGAGAAACGGGCGCCTTACGAGCTGGTGCCCGCACCTGGTAAGCCTTGGAACTTCTCCGCTGCCGACGCCAGGCGCATGGCCGGCCTCGGCTTCGACATAGTGCGCCTGGGGATCATCTGGCAGGGGCTAGAGCCCGGGCACGGCTCCATGAACGACCCGGCCACCTGTGCGCCCGGCCCCCCCGGGCACCCCCATGAGTACAACCAGGCCATCGTGGACGCCTACCTCGCCCGCCTGGACCGGACCGTGCAGATTCTCGCGGACTACGGGATCTTCTCCCTCATCGACATGCACCAGGACGTCTACAGCCCCATCTTCGAGGGGGAGGGTGCTCCTGCATGGGCGGTCTGCACGGACGGCATAAAGCCGGCGACGATTCCCGGCCGTTGGTCGAACAACTACGCCCAGCCCGCCGTGCAGGCTGCCTACCAGAACTTCTTCACCAACGACGTCGTGGGGAACCTCCAGGGCCAGTACGACCGGGTCTGGTCAGCCGTGGCCGGCTACTTCAGGAACGATCCCTGGGTGATCGGCTACGACCCCTTCAACGAGCCGACCGAGGGAGTCTCCACCGCCATAGACAACGCACCATTCGACGAGCTTCTCCAGTGCTTCTACGCCGGCAAGGCGAACCCCGGAACCGTCAACTCTGCCGCCATAGCCGAGAGCCCCCCCACTGACGGCGAGATAGCCGGCCAGGCTCCTAGCTGCCCCGCGGACGATCCCGCACAGGGGGTGATCGCTGCCATCGAGAACGCCGACCCGAACCATCTGGTCTTCCCGGAGACCGACATAGACTCGAACGGCGTGCCTACCTACGTAGGCCCCATGCCCTACCCCCGGCTGGTGCTGAACTTCCACAACTACTGCGTCTTCCGCCTCGACAACGGCGACATCGAGCCTGGGAAATCCTCTGCCTGCGCCAAGCTGGAGAAGCTCACATTCACCAGGCGCGCCGCAGAGCGCGCGGCGGATGCCACGCCCGAGCAGCCAGGTGGCCCCGCCTGGTTCATGAGCGAGTTCGGAGCCACCAACTCCATCTCGGACCTCACCCGCATGACTGCCTATGCAGACCAGAGTCTCCTCGGCTGGACCTACTGGATGTGGAAGTACTACGACGACCCCACCGGCAGCGTGAACGAGCCGCTGGTGGGGTCGAACGGAAAGCTCCTGCCAAAGGCCAAGGTCCTCTCGCAAACCTACGCTCAGGCGATAGCGGGAACGCCCACCTATATGAGCTTCGACCCCACCACGGGCCTCTTCGAGCTGCGTTACGTCGCCAACGATGCCGTGAAGGCACCCACGGTGGTCTACGTGGCTCTGTCCGAGCACTACCCCCATGGGTACTGCGCGGCCGTGAGCGGGGGTCGGGTCCTCTCGGCTGGCGGAGCCGAGCGGCTGCTCGTGGCCAACGATCCTGGGGCCGGAGAGGTCAGCGTGAGGATCACCAGCGGGACTTGCTAGCGTTCGGACGTGGCTGTGGTGATCGCTCTGGACGCCGGCACCACCGGTGTGCGGGCCCTGGTTCTGGACGCTGGCGGACACGTGGTGGACAGCGCCTACCGCGAGCTCACCCAGCACTTCCCTAGACCAGGATGGGTAGAGCACGACCCCGGGGAGATCTGGGCTGGTATAGCAGCATCGGCAGCCGAGGTGGCAGCCAGGATGCGCGCCTCGGGTGAGCAGGTAGAGGCTGTCGGCATCACCAACCAGCGCGAGACGGTGGTCAGCTGGGACCGCCGCAGCGGGGAGGTGCTGCACAACGCGATCGTCTGGCAGGACCGGCGCACCGCCGCGGCATGCGAGAGGATGATCTCACAGGGACACCTGCCACTCGTGAGGGAGCACACCGGGCTGCTCCTCGATCCCTACTTCTCGGCGACGAAGATGCGCTGGCTCATCGAGCACGCTGGGGTCATCCCAGGCCCGGACGTGGTGATGGGCACCGTCGACACCTGGCTGGTGTGGAACCTGACCGGTGCCATCGACGGCGGCGTGGTGGCGACCGACCCCTCGAACGCGAGCCGTACCCTGCTCTACGACCTCGCCGCGGGTGGCTGGTCCGACGAGCTCTGCGAGCTGTTCGGCATTCCCAACCATGTCCTGGCCGAGGTCCGGCCTTCATGCGGGCGCCTCGGGCGAGTAAGGGGCCAGCTCGCGGAGATCTCCCCCGAGCTGGCCGGCACCCCGGTGTCAGGTGTCGCGGGTGACCAGCAGGCCGCCCTCTTCGGCCAGGCCTGCCTGAGGGAAGGCATGGCGAAGGTCACCTACGGCACAGGCACCTTCGTCCTCGCGAATGCCGGTACCAGCGTGCCCGACCTCGCCGATGGGCTGCTCAGCACCGTTGGGTGGGATCTCGGCAGCCATGGACCGCTCACCTACGCGTCGGAGGGATCGGTGTTCTCCACAGGTGCCACCATCCAGTGGCTCCGGGACTCCCTAGGCCTCATAGCGAGCGCCCCGGACGCGGGGCCGCTGGCCGAATCGGCAGGGGATGCCGGTGGGGTTTACCTGATACCGGCCTTCGCAGGCCTCGGCAGCCCATGGTGGGATCCCGATGCCCGCGGGGCCCTGGTGGGCCTCACGAGGGGATCCGGCCGCGCGCAGGTAGTGCGGGCGGCTGTGGAGTCGATGGCCTACCAGGTAAGGGACGTCCTGGATGCCATGGCCGCTGCCGGGATCCCCCCTCCGACCGAGATCAGGGCCGATGGCGGTGCATCGGCCATGGACCTGCTCCTGCAGCTCCAGGCCGACCAGTCACAGGTGAGAGTCGCCCGCGCTGCCTCCGGGGAGACCACTGCCATCGGGGCCGCCATGCTCGCGGGGTTGGCAGAGGGCATCTGGTCGTCCACCGAGGAGCTGGCATCCCTGTGGCAGGGCGACAGGGTATTCACCCCCGAGGCGACCCGGGCCGACGCCGATGCCAGGCACGCGGGGTGGCTCGCAGCCCTGGGGCGATCCAGGAACTGGTACAGAGCAGCCGAAAGCTGAACCGGCAGCTAGGCGGGCGGCTGCTTGGCATACCTGTCGACGTAGTCCTGACCCGTCAGCTCGCGGATCTCGTACATGAGCTCGTCCGTTATCTCCCGCGCGGCGAGCGCATCCGACATGGCCGTCTCCGCACGTGCAGATACCTCCAGGGGGCGGCCGAAGCGGATGGTCACGGTCCGGAAAGGTCGCATCAGGCGAGCCCCGACGGGCTGTACCTCTGCGGTTCCCTCGATGCCCACTGGAACGAGGGTCGCACCGGTGGACATGGCCAGCCGGGCTACCCCGGTCCGTCCCCTGTAGAGCCGTCCATCGGGAGATCGGGTGCCCTCGGGGTAGATGCCGAGAACCCCCCCTGCGGCGAGCACCTCGGCGGCCGATGCCAGGGCTCTGGCCGATGCACTCCCACCTTCCCGTTTCATGGGTATCTGCCCGGCAGCCCTGAAGAACCATGCGGTGCGCCAGGAATCGAAGTACTCGGACTTAGCCACGAAGGTGACCTGCCGTCTCATCACGAGCGGCAGGAACAGCGAGTCGCAGAAGGACCTGTGGTTCGCGGCCAGGATCACCGGGCCGCTGGAGGGCAGGTTCTCCCCGCCCTCCACCCGCACACGCCAGAGGGTGTACAGGACAGGGCTCAGAAGCAGCTTCATCACCCGGTAGGCCACAGCTCAGGGTATCCCCTCGCTCACCTGCCCACGCAGAGCGCGAGAGGCTCCCGGCGTGCCGGGCGACGCAGAGGAGAGCTCAACCAGGTCCTGCATGGCCCAGCACGGAGCCGCTCTTTCGAGGCCCCATGTAGGCCCGCCGGATGATCCAGAAGGTTGACCAGGCCCGCTGCTACCCCTAGCGTCGTGCCATGCCAGAGCGAGCACCCGAGGGCCGCGCAGGCGGGGACCTGGAGTGGCCCTCCTGTCGCGGAGGATCCAGGCAGAGGTGACCCGCAGGCTCACCGCCAGAGGCCAGCGACGTCAGCAACAGCTTCTCGAGTTCTCTGCCGCTATGTTCGCCACGAAGGGCTACCATCCCACCTCGGTCACCGACATAGTGGACGGACTCGGCGTCGGCAAGGGCGTCTTCTACTGGTACTTCGAATCGAAGGAAGAGCTCTTCAGACAGATCCTCATAGACGCCCAGCGCGACCTGCGCCGCAGCCAGCGCCAGGCGATAGCCGACGAGCCGGACCCCGTGCGACGCATCGAGCAGGGCATCCGGACCTCGGTGAACTGGCTCGACACCCACAGGCACCTCTTCGTGCTGCTCGAGTTCGCCCGTACCGAGGAGCGCTTCGCGCCCCTGATCCGCCAGGGAGAGGAACAGGCCGTCGCAGATGCCCTTCCCCACGTGAAGGCCGGCATCGCCGCCGGCCTGATGCGCCGTGACGACCCACTGGTGCTCACCCAGGGGATCCTCGGCGTTACCGACCACCTGGCCAGGGTCCTGGTGCTCGAAGGCAACAGGCCCGCCGAAGACGCTGCCGAGGCTGCCGTCAGCTTCTGCCTCTATGGCATCCTGTCGCCCAGCACCGCGGGTCGACGCAGCTAGCGTAGGCACAGCTGGCGTAGGCACAGCTGGCGTAGGCACAGCGCAGGGCGTCTAGTGCCCTCAGGCCGTGAGGGACTCCTCTCCGAGATAGGGCACCCATTCGTCGCGCACTCCCCCGCTCACGGCCATCAGCCATACCTTCCTGCGAGGTACGACCGGCTGGGTGTGGAGCACCAGGCCTGCCTCGTGTGGCAGCCGATCTTCCTTTCTGGTGTTACAGCGCCTGCATGCTGCCACCACGTTGTCCCAGGCGTGCCTACCTCCCCTGGAGCGAGGTATCACATGGTCGATGCTCTCCGCGGGTGATCCGCAGTACTGGCATCGATGCCCGTCGCGTGCGAACACGGTGCGGCGGTTGACCGATGCGACACCCTCGTGTGGCACCCTGACGAAGTGGGAGAGCCGGACCACTGATGGCTCAGGCAGGACGCTGCGGGCCGAGTGGAAGACCCTGTCGGTGGGCACCACGAGCTCTGCCTTGGTCGCGATGACCAGCAGGAGCGCCCGCCTGGTCGATACGATCGCGAGCGGCTCGTATGTGGCGTTCAGCACCAGCGCCCGCCTCGGGGTCCTCGCGCCAGGATCAGCCGCATCCATGCTGAAGAGGCTAGTACCGATCGGTTCGCGTCGAAGGCTCACCGGTTCTTCGGATCGCGGCCAGACGGTCAGCGCCTGCGCCATAGGGCCATACGGGAGGTCCATTCGATGAACTCTCTCAGCTCCGCCGGATCCGGCGCGTTTCCATGGCCTGAGCCCTGGAGAGTCTCCATCCGAAAATCCCAGAGCTCCCTGGTGGGCGTGAGGCGCGGTGGGAAGTGCTGCCACCACCGGTTCGGGGCCAGGCGCAGCAGCTGGACTGCAGCGGGTGCCCAGAGCCAGGGGCGCCACGCGATCTCTGCCAATGCCGCGGAGGGGAGGCCCCCTGGAGCAGTTCCCTCACCGGCCTGGGTCGCCTCTGGGGAAGGTCGTGCTGGTCCGTGGCAACCGCTCATGACAGCACCTTCATGCCCAGCATCTGCCAGGCGAGCGCACCAGCGCCCACCAGCGGACCGGCGCCGGCCAGCCCAGCGGGAATGATCCGAGCGCCGCGGGTGAACTCCAGGCGCGAGCGGCGGGCCAGCTCTGCCTGGGCTGCACGGAAGAAGGGCTCTCCGAAGCCGAGGGCCACCGAACCGGCCACCACTGCGAGCTCGAGATCGAGCAGGCTCACTGCAGACGCTACGGCGCGACCCACGAGCGTACCCGACCTCTCCACCATCTCAGCCTCCGCTGCATAAGCGGGTCTCCCGGTAATCTCCTCGATGGCGGTCCCCGAAGCCTCTGCCTCCACGCAGCCGCGGGCACCACAACGACACATCCTGCCCCCTGGTTCCACTATCACATGACCGATGTGACCTGCGTTGCCCGAGCAGCCCTCGAGCAGCCTGCCGTCGAGGACGATCCCGCCCCCTATCCCCGTGGAGACCACCATGGCTACGTAGGACCGCCGTCCCCTCGCGGCACCTCTCCAGCCCTCCGCCAGGGCCAATGCCTTCGCGTCGTTGTCCACGCACACGGGTAGTCCGGTCGCCTCCGCGATCCGCCTGCGGAGCGCAAAGCCCCTCCAGGCGGGGATGTTGAGCGGGGAGACGGTCTCGCCATCGCGCTCCATCGGGCCCCCGCATCCCACCCCACATGCCTCTGGCTCCAGCCCGTCACTCGACGTCGCCTCGTCGCGAACCTCACCCATGAGCGAGGCCAGGCAGTCGAAGAGCGACTCGGCGTCACCGGTCTTAGGGGTGGGCACCTGCCTGGAGTGACTCAGTTCGCCGTCAGGACCCACCAGACCTGCAGCCATCTTCGTCCCCCCGATGTCCACTGCCAGGCAGGTCTTCACCCTGGAGCGACCATGCGAAACGCCGACCAGTCAGGGGCACACCGGTGCCTCTGCTGCCTGGCGCAGAGGTAGTAGCCGAGGGCAGTAGCGACGGACGGAGGTCCTACTCTTCGCGACGGAAGTGCTCGCGCAGCCACCGCTGGGTCTCGTGCAGGGGCCTGGTCGCATCGGCGGCCTTGCCCGAACGGGAGAAGTCGTTCCAGCCCGCCTTCCCCATCCTGGCCAGGTTCGTCCAGAGACCCACCAGCGAGGCGAACATGATGAGGAACCCTACGAAGCCCAGCAGCACCGAGGAGGAGAAGAAGGCCAACATGACTACGAGACCCACGATGAAACCCGCTACCGACCACTTCACGTAACGGCCCGCGTGGCGGTAGACGGTCTCCGAGCGGACCCGGTGAGCGAAGTCGGGATCTGCCTGCGAAAGGGCGTGCTCGAGCTCCTCGAGGACCTTCTGCTCGTGCTCGGAAAGCGGCATGCTCACCCCCTTCATCTCCCGCGGACAACCGCGGTCCGGCTCCAGGTAGGCCGGTGGCCTCCCCTTATCATCGCGCGTCCGGCGCCCTATGACAATGGCTTGGTGGGCACCGAGCCCAGGGCGGCAGAGCGGTAGGCTGCGTCAGCCAGCCGGTGCGCCTCGACCCCCACCTGAAGCCCTGGCCATGGAGCGCGCCCCTCGCCCAGGGCATCGAGGAAGCTCCGATCGGCCACAGCGTAGGAGAGCAGGTGAGGGCGCAGCTCGTCGAGCGTGTCGAGCCGTCCCAGCACCTCGAGGGCATCCTCGGACATCGGAAGGTCCGCCACCCCGCTGGCGGTCTCCACGTGGACCGGGCCCACATGCTCGTTCTCCACCTGGATGTAGGCGTCCTCGCAGAACACCTCCAGACGCCGGGTCGAGGAACGGCTGGTGACGTTGTGCCAGACGCTCAGCAGGCTGGAGCTGGCACCGGACTCGTGGACCATGGTGACTACCGCCACGTCCTCCACGCCTGGGTATCCGGCGAAGCTGCTGGTGGTGGCAGTCAGGCTCTCCACCGGCCCGAGAAGCCACGACAGGAGGTCCAGATCGTGGATCGAGTGCTCGATCAGGGTGCCCCCGCCGGAGACCTCCGCGTCCTTGCGCCAGGTCGAGTTATAAAGACCCTGGATCGGGAAGTACTGGTCGTCGCGCAGCGCCGCAGCCATCGGCCTGCCTGTGCCAGAGGACAGCGCCGGGAGCGCGCTGGCGCCTGGCGTGCTCAGCTCACCGCGCAGTACGGCCGCCGCCACGGACGCGCCCTGGCCCGAACGCAGCACCAGACCGACCTGATGAGGGATGCCGGCCCGCTCCGCCATGCCCAGCAGAGCCTCGGCACCGGCAAGATCAGTCGCCAGCGGCTTCTCGCAGTAGAGGGCCTTCCCCCCATGAGCGACCTGGCCCACCAGGTCCATGTGGGTGCTCGTCGGGGTGCACACCCAGACGGCATCCACCGCGTCGATGAGGTCCCCAGCATCCTCGAAGACCTGCGGATCTCCCAGGAGTCCTGCCAGCGAGGCCGCCTTGTCGGGATCCGAGTCGCAAAGCCCTGCGATAGCCGCGTCAGCCAGCCCGCCGCCGATCAGGGCCTTCAGGGCGAATGCATGCACCGTACCGATGAACCCGCATCCCACCAACCCGACCCGCACCGTCATGTCTCTCCCTCCCCTGGTCCCCACTGCGACTCGCCCTGCCTGGCCATGTCGATGCCGTTCTTCGAGAGCAGGCTGAGCGGCCCCAGCGCCCCCTGACCATAGCGAACCCGGACCCTGCCTATGGCACCCTCCACGGCCTGCCAGGCTTCCGGATCGCCGGCGCCTTCTTCCTGCCATGCCTCTCCTGGCCCACTGCGGGCTGTGCCTGCCGACGCCGTGCCTGCCGACGCCGTGCCTGCCGACGCTGTGCCTGCCGACGCTGTGCCTGCCGACGCTGTGCCTGCCGACGCTGTGCCTGCCGACGCTGCCTTCCTCCGCCGCGAAGCTCCTCGCGTGACCTGGGCCTCGGACAGGGCAAGCTGCCTGAAGGATGCCGACCTGCGCGTGAGGTTCCCAGCAGCTACACCGAGCAGCCGCACCCCACGGGATATGTCGACGTCGCCTAGAAGGGTGGTTCCGAGCGCCCTCAGCACCCTGGCGGAGCAGGTAGCAGGCGAGAGGGCACGCGAGCGGGTGATCGTCTGGCGGTCGGCGAAGCGCACCTTCAGGGTGAGTCGCCCAGCATGCAGCCCTTCAGCCACCAGACGCTCGGAGATTGCCTCTACCATCCTGGCCAGCTCGAAGCGTAGAGCATCCGGATCGCTCATGTCTGCCGGGAACGTCCTCTCGTGACCGAGGGACTTAGCCCTCCGGTTCGCCACGACGGCTCGCTCGTCCATCGAGCGCGAGAGCCGGTACAGATGCGCACCGGAGGCTGCGCCGAGGCGCCGCTGGAGGATGTCGAGAGGCACTGCGGCCAGCTCCCCCACGCTGTGCACCCCGAGGTCCTCGAGACGCCGGACCGTGGCAGGACCTGCCCCCCAGAGTGAACCTACGTGATGCGCGTGCAGGAACTCGATCTCCTGGGCCGGGTCCACCACCATGATGCCGGGCGAGGCCGGAGATGCCATGCCAGCTGCGCCGCCGGTGGTGCTCCCGGGCGGGACCACGGGCGGCTTGGCAGCCTCCGAGGCCAGCTTCGCGATGAGCTTGCTGGTGCCCACACCCACCGAGCACTCGATCCCGGTGGCTTCCACCACATCCCTGCGTATAGCCGCCGCCAGCTCATGAGGTGGGAGCGACCGGCCAACCGGACGGCTCACGTCGAGGAAGGCTTCGTCGAGCCCGATGGCCTCCACGAGGGGCGTGAAGGTCGCCAGGACCCGATGCAGCTGCTCGCTCACCTCCGCATATCGGGAATACCTGCCGGCGAGGAACACCGCGTCGGGACAGAGGCGCCTCGCCTCGAAGGTGGGCATCGCGGATCGCACCCCGTATGCCCGGGCCTCGTAGCTGCAGGATGCCACCACGCCGCGGGGGCCGGTTCCCCCCACCACCACCGGCTTCCCACGCAGCTCCGGGTTATCGAGTGTCTCGACCGAGGCGAAGAATGCGTCCATGTCCACATGGACGATCACGCGAGGCATCGGTGCCGATGATCCTCCGGCCGACGCCTCCTGGCCGGTGTGGGCCGGAGGCTCCGAGCAGCCGGGCGCGGCGCTCTGCTCGGCCCCACGAGGACGTGAGGCTCCACCCGCGAGCTCGTCGGGGGCACGATCAACCATTCAGCCTCAGCCTCCGGAATGCCTCGGCATATGCAACGCCTACGCGGGCGCCCTCTGCCGAGGCCCTCTCCAGGACCACCTGGCGTGCCCAACCTGGTCCCTCTGGGAACTGGCTCGCATGGCAGGCGACTGCGGCCACCTTCGTCTCCACGGTGTCGCTGATGTCGACCCATACCCCAGGCTCGAGCGTGCCCGTCAGGTATGCGACGCTCGCCTGGTGAGGCGGGCCCTGGTCGGGAAAGTAGAGGGGGAGGGCTGAAGCAGGTGCGAGGGAGTCGAGGACGCAGGTACCAACGACTCGGTGGTCCCTATGGTTCAGGTAGTCCTCACCGAATATGAAGGCTGTGGGATCAGGACAGAGGACTACCTCGGGGCGTATCCGTCGCACGTACCCCACTATCGCGCCTACCAGCTCCCCATCGTCTACCAGCTCGCCATCTCTGCGTCCGAGCGTGTGGAGCCCCGTGATCCCCGTGATGTCGCAGGCTGCTCTGGCCTCAGCCGCCCTACGCTGCACCAGCTCCTCGGTGGAGGTGTCAGGATCCATGGTGCCCTTCCCGCCGTCGGTGCAGATGAGGACGTGCACCTCGGCTCCCTCATCCGACCAGCGCGCTAGGGTGCCTGCGCAGGCAACGTCAGGGTCGTCAGGATGGGCGTACACCGCCAGCACCCGCTCCGGAGTACCCGTCAGCAGCTCCACCGCCTACTCCCGGCGCTTCGGCTGGGTGGTCTTCGTGAGCAGACCCACCTCGCGCTCGAAGTCTGATGGATCGTCGAACCCCTTGTACACGGAGGCAAACCGGATCGCTGACACGTCATCGACGTGGCGCAGCCTCTCCAGTACAGCTCCGCCGATCTGCTGGGTGCTCACCTCCGCACCGCCGCGCAGCGAGTCCTCCACCTCCTGGGCTAGAGCATCGATCGCCTCGACGCCTACGGGGCGGTTCTTACACGCAGCCCTCAGCCCGGCTATCACCTTCGCGCGGTCGAATGGCTCTCGCACGCCCGAACGCTTCAGCACCCACATGGGTGCACCCTCCACCCGCTCGTAGGTCGTGAAGCGTCTCTCGCACGCAAGACACTCCCGCCGCCTTCGTATCGCCCCTCCCTCCTCCGCGAGACGCGAGTCCACCACCTTGTCATCGAGACTCTGGCACCACGGACAACGCATACACCTGACGTTACTTCTGCGCCGGCAGGCCGAGCGCCAGGATGCGCCGGGAGCCTCAGGGAAGCTCCAGGCGCTCCCCCGGATAGACCGTGTCGCCCCCGGCCTCGCGGGCAAGTGCCGCGACCAGGGGCCGCGGGTCCCCACTCGGGTCCAGGCGCGTCGCGATCGACCACAGCGTGTCACCCGGCTGGACCACATACGTCCGGTCAGCACTCAGCGATCCTGGGGTGCCGGGACCAGCAGCGGCGGGGGAATGCCCGCTGGTCCCGAGCAACGGCGAGGCTAGAACGGCCATCAGGGCCAGTGTCACCGCAGCCAGACCAGCGCGACGGCGGCGCACCCTGGCCGGTACCCGCCTTCTCGACGGACCCGCGACGCTGCAGGTAGACACCCTATGCACCGAGGTCCTCCTCCTGGTGGCGGGTTCGACCGAGGCGCCCTCGACTGCCGGGAACCCGCGGCTGCGTCCGACCGACGACATGCCGGGTGGCACCAACCGGTGCCTCGGCCGCGCCAGGCATCCGCTCGGTATCACCGCCCCGGGCACCGCCAAGGCCTCTACCGCGCTATGCGTCGCGCCAGCGCCAGCTACATGAGCCCTCGGCTCCAGGCCGTGGCACGCCGTCACCACCATGGGGCAAGTCGTGCCATCCGCCAGATCACCAGCTCGGGGTCCTCGTGACTGCAAACGTATGTTCTGCATACCTCTATTATCAGCACGAACACCCGTTCGTGTCAAGGACTTCTCGAACGGATGTTTGCATTTCTCGGCCAGGCAATATACGATGTGCATCGAACATTCGTGCTACGCGGTCAGGCTGTTTCGACGCAGGCGGGCCCGCCGGGTGAACCTGCCGCCGGCGAACCATCAGACCACGAGGCTCTACTGAAGGGGTGAACATGGCCGAAGCTCTCTCGGACAAGCGCCAGGAGATCCTGGAGTACATCGCGGAGTACCTCCACGACCGGGGGTATCCGCCCTCGGTGCGCGAGATCGGAGCGGCTGTGGGACTCGCGTCCGCTTCCACCGTGCACAGCCACATGCGACTGCTCGAGCGTGAGGGCTATCTGCGGCGGGACCCCACGAAGCCCAGGGCTATCGAGCTTCGCTACGACCCCTCCTCGAAGGCAGCTCTCGGCACCCGGCCGGTCCGCAGCGTGCCCTTGGTCGGCGAAGTAGCAGCCGGAACCGGGGTGCTGGCAGCAGAGAACATCGAGGAGCTGGTGCCCCTGCCCGAGGACTTCACCGGCTCGGGCACGCTCTTCATGCTGCGCGTCCGAGGAGACTCCATGGTCGAAGCCGGGATCCTCGACGGCGATCACGTCGTCGTCCGCCAGCAGCCTGATGCAGAGGACGGAGCCATAGTCGTGGCCGGCATCCCAGGCGAAGAGGCCACCGTGAAGACGCTCCGGCGCAAGGGCCAGAAGGTGATTCTCCAGCCTGCTAACCCCTCCTACTCGCCCATGGAGCTCGACCCGCACGAAGCAGTCATCTACGGAAAGGTGGTTACTGTCCTCCGGCGCGTATAGCGCGTATAGGCAGATTCTGGGCAGCCAGCATTGGATCTGCTCGAACGGCCTAGCTGCTATGGCGCCGAGCCAGTGCGGCACGAGGCATATCCTGTGAGAAGGCTGACCACGGGAGTCACCTGCGATTGTCATCATTGGCGCCACAAGGGCTAGACCGATGCCGTGCGAAGACAGGATCCCCTCGCCGGTTCGCCACACGGTCCAACGGAGCGTCCTCGTCCGGCTCACCGGCGTGCTCGCCATATGCGGTCCATCCGCTACAGGCGTATCCGGGCCATCGCCATCCTTGCATCAGGCGTCGCGTTGGTCATCGCTGTGGTGTTGATCCCAAACGCCAGCACGCCCGGGCATCGCATGGCCACCCGGGTGCACCCGAGTGCGTCTGGCGTCGCTGAATCCTTGTCGAGCGGTCTGCCGGCCGCAGAATCGGGTACCCTGCCCTGGGCACTGCCGAACCCCATAAGCAGGCTGCTGCTGCTGCCCGGGCAGGGAAACCAGGTCGTAATCGCCGGCGGGCTGAGCGCAGGCGGTGCATCCGAGCCGGGTGTCTACACGCTGAACACGACGAACGGAGACCTCACCTGGGCCGCGAACCTGACCGGACCGCTCCACGATGCGTCCGGTGCAGCCCTGGCAGGCAGGTACCTTGTCTTCGGCGGGGGGTCCAGCTCCTCGGTCGCCGGGGTCCAGTCCCTTCCAGCAGGTGCTCTGCAGGCGGCTGGCTCTTCGGGTACGTCAGCCGGGACCGGAGGGGTAGGTGCGGCACCGACCCTCACGGCCACACCAACAGGGAACCTGCCCCAGCCCAGGTCCGACTCGACTGCCGTGACGATAGGCTCCAGTGCGTACCTGGTGGGCGGGTACGACGGATCTGCCCCCGACAGCTCGGTGCTGGCCACGACGAACGGTGTGGACTTCTCCACCGTCGCCTCGCTGCGGGTGCCGGTCCGTTACCCGGCGGTCGCCGCGCTGGGCCGCATGCTGATCGTCTTCGGCGGGTTGGCAGTCGGTGGCGCCGATCCAGGACAGCCGGTGTCGGTGATCCAGCAGGTGGACACCTCGACGGGCAAGGTAACAGTGGTGGGGAGCCTTCCAGAGCCCCTCTACGGTGCCGCGGCGGCCACCCTGGCAGGCGTCGCCTACCTGGCCGGAGGGATGACCGGATCCGGGGGGGCTCACCACCCGGTCAGGTCGATATGGGCATACGACCCGACTTCTCGCAGAATGCTGCTGGCCGGTCGACTTCGGGTACCAGTAGCCCACGCGGGCGCAGCGGTGGTCGGATCACGGCTGTGGCTGGTGGGCGGTGAGACCACCGGCTCCATGGCCGTGTCGACAGTGCAGCTGGTCCAGCCGAACCGCAGCTTCGGAACGGCTGGCGCTCCCGGGGCAGGATCGCCCTATTTCGGCGACAAGCTGCTGGTCGCCGACGAGGGGAACGACCGGCTGCTGCTGCTCAGCGACACCGGGGCAATCGTCTGGAAGTACCCGAGCGCCGGGGCCCCGGCGCCCCCTGGCGGTTTCAGCGCCGACGATGCCTTCTTCGCCCGCCACGGCACGATGATCGTGACCAACGAGGAGACCGAGGACGTACTTGCCGAGGTGGCATACCCCTCTGGGAAGATCCTCTGGACCTACGGTCACTTCGGCATACGCGGGAGCACTCCCGGGTACCTGAACACACCCGACGATGCGTACCTGCTCCCTGATGGGAACGTGGTCACGGCAGACATAGCGAACTGCCGCGTGATCATCATCGACCCCGCGACGAACCAGATCGTCACCCAGATCGGCACCACCGGTCGCTGCATACATGACATGGACACACCCATAGCCCTCGGCTCCCCTAACGGCGACACACCGCTGCCGAACGGTGACATCCTGGTGTCGGAGATAAACGGCTCCTATGTAGACGAGTTCACCCAGCAGGGCAAGCCCCTCTGGTCCGTCCACCTGCCGATCTCCTACCCCTCGGACCCCCAGCAGATAGGACCGAACCGCTACCTGATCGCCGGCTATACCAAGCCCGGCAGCCTGCTCGAGTTCAACCGCCAGGGCCAGGTGCTCTTCCGCTACCAGCCTGCATCGGGACCCGGGATGCTCGACCATCCCTCTCTCGTGGAGATGCTGCCGAACGGCATACTGATGCTGAACGACGACCACAACGACCGGATGATCGCCATCGACCCAGCCACCGGCGCGCTGGTATGGCAATACGGCGTCACCCACACGCCTGGATCGTCCCCAGGGATGCTGAACGAACCCGACGGCTTCGACATACTGGCCCCCGGTGGCCTCACCCCCACGCACACCGGTACCGGCTGACCGGCTGGCCTCGGAGACTGGCCGGCCTCCCCGACGGTGAGCCCTGGAGGCCGGCTGGAAGGAGGCACATCGGTATCGGTGGAGCAGCGCTGGAGATGGTCCGATCAGAACCGGCTGCCCAGCACCTCGGCGAGCACCTTGCGGGCGCCGACCAGCTCGCTCCTGGTCACCCTCTCCTCGGGGGAGTGGGCGAGCGCGGGATCACCTGGCCCGAAGTTCGCGGCCGGCACCCCGGCAGCATGGAAGGTGGCGACATCGGTCCAGCCGACCTTCGCCTTGGGCGGCTTCGACGTGGCATCCCTCAGGGCAGCCAGCAAGGGGGAGGACAGCGACGGCGGTGCGCCCTCGGCTGCGTCGAGGACATCTATGGCGTCGCCTGCACTGGTATCAATCACTGGCCCCAGGAGGGAGCGCAGGGCAGTCTCTGCCTCGAGGCTGCTGCGGTCCGGAGCGAATCGGTAGTTGAGCACCACCAGCGCCTCGTCGGGCACCACGTTACCTGCGACACCGCCTTCGATCTTTACGGCCTGGAGCTGCTCGGCGTACTCGCATCCGTCGATCACCACATGGCGCCCCTCGTATGAAGCAAGCATCGACAGCAGGCCCCCGGTGCGGTGGATGGCATTCGAGCCCATCCACGGACGAGCACTGTGGGCACGGCGGCCGCCGATGCGGACCGCGACACGCATGGTCCCCTGGCAGCCGGCCTCCATGACGCGGCCGGTCGGCTCGCAGAGCACCGCTGCATCCGCGCGTATCAGCTCGGGGCGCTCCCTGGCCAGATGGGCAAGGGCGTTCTCGGAGTGGTCGACTTCCTCACAGGCGTAGAAGATGTACGTGATGTCGGCATCCGGGGCACGAAGGCTGCGCGCGAGGTCCACCAGCACGGCGATCCCACCCTTCATGTCCACCGAGCCCAGGCCGTAGAGCACGTCGCCTTCTACACGCGCTCCGGCATTCCCGGAGGCCGGAACCGTGTCGAGATGTCCCGCCAGCACCACCCGCCTCGCGCGTCCTAGCTCGGTGCGCGCCACCAAGGAGTCTCCTATCCTCTCCACCCTCAGGTGGCTGCAGCGACGCAGATCCGCTTCGAGCGCGTCCGCTATCCGGGCCTCCGAGCGGCTGGTAGACGGTATCGCTACCAGGGCGACGGCCAGATCGAAGAGCTCACCCGGGAGCCTGTCCGGCACCGGCAGGCCTTCAGATGTCATATGGGATCATGGCGGCCGTCCTAGGTACCGACGCCGTGGTCGCGCAGCACCGACTCGAGCTTCGCCTTGTCATGGCGCTCGCCGGGCTCGATGCGCTTCAGGACCAGCACACACGGCAGGAAGAACTCCCCCCCTGGCAGCTCGCGCCGGCGGGACGCACCGACCGCCACGCTCCATGGAGGCACCTCGCCACGAGTCAGCTCCTCCCCGGTGGTGGCGTCGACAACGGGTATGGAAGGGTTCAGGATGGTTCCCGCGCCGAGCACAGCTCCGGCTCCCACGCGCGCACCGTCGGTGATCATGCAGCGGCTGCCCACGAAGGCATCGTCTTCGACGATCACGGGCCTAGCTCCAGGCGGCTCCAGCACGCCGCCAATGCCTACTCCACCAGACAGGTGGACACGCTCGCCGATCTGCGCACAGCTGGCGACGGTAGCCCAGGTGTCCACCATGGTGCCCGCACCGACACGAGCGCCGATGTTCACGTAGCTCGGCATCAGCACGACTCCAGGACCGAGATACGAGCCCCACCTCGCCGAGGCTCCAGGCACCACGCGCACACCGGCTGCTGCGTACCCGGACTTCAGCGGCAGCTTGTCCGCGTACTCGAAAGGACCGACCTCGCCGGTGGTGATCTCCCGCAGCCTGAACAGGAGCAGGATCGCGTACTTGAGCCAGATGTGGACCACCACCTCCCCGGTCACCGGATCCACCTCGGCCACCCTCGCGTCACCCGAGTCCAGCAGGCCGATGGCCTCGGTCACCGTGGCTAGGGCATCCGATTCCCCGGGAACCAGCTCACCGGACCGCTGCCAGAGCTCCTCTATACGGCTTCGAAGGTCAGCCATGAACACCACCCAGGCGAAGTCTGGCAGCCGGACAGCTAACTGAGCTCACCGGGCGAGGATATCGCCCCGGCGCTCCAGCGCGCCCCATCGGGTCCACCGGCAGATGGCTTCTAGGGTTGCCCGCCGCCCTCGGCGCTCCCGAGCCCTGGCCAGGAGCGCCGACGCAGCTAGCTGGCTAGCTGGCTGGCTGGCTAGACCATCCAGCCCTGGCCGAGAGCCGCTATCCGACCAGCCACCATCTCGATACGGTCGTCAGGAGCCACCGCTGCGATCCGCACGAAACCCTCGCCCGCGCTGCCATAGAACTCGCCAGGGCTCACCAGCACCCCTGCTCGGCTGGCCAGGGTCCGCGCGAACCTCCATGAGGGGCTCTCGCCTCCAGCTGATCCGCTCCTGGCGCTGGTGGAGTGCGCTGCCGTGCTCACCTCTGGCGGAACAGGCACCCAGAGGTAGAAGCCCCCTTCGGGCAACGTGACGGGCACCCCGGCAACGCCCAGCGCCGATGCGAGACGCTCCAGGCGCCCGAGGTAGCGTGCCCGCTGGTCGATGACGTGGCTGTCGTCGCTCAGCGCGACGGCGCCTGCAGCCTGGACGGGACCGGGGACCATGAGGCCGGCATGCTTTCTGACCTCGGACAGATAGCCCACCAGGCCGGGGTCTCCGGCGTAGAAGCCGACACGGATGCCAGCCAGATTCGACCGCTTGGAGAGCGAGTGAACTGCTACCACCCCGTCGGTTCCATGCTCGAGAATGCTTCTGGGAGTCCCTGACCAGGTGAACTCCGCGTAGCACTCGTCGGAGAAGACTGGCACGCCATGGTGCCTGCCCCAGGCGGCAGCCTCTGCGAGGTCACTGAGCGCTCCGGTGGGGTTCGAGGGGCTGTTCACCCAGAGCATCAGGGCACGCCCTGCCTCGGAGGGAGCAATCGCCGCCAGGTCAATGCCTCCCCCAGGCAGAGCACCTACCTCCACGGCCCGGCAGCCGGCCAGCAGGGCACTCATCGCATAGGTCGGGTACGCGGGCGTGGGGCAGAGCACCGTGTCGCGCGTCGGGTCCCGCAGACGCAGGTAGCCAGCAGTGCTGGCAACCATCTCCTTCGTGCCTACACATGCGGCGACCTGATCGGCGCGCACCGGGATGCCGAAACGACGCTCCATCCACCCGCACGCCGCCTCCCGCAGCTCGAGGCTGCCCACCGAAGGTGGGTATCCTCTCTCCGAGCCAGAGGTGGCCAGCGCACCAACCACCGCCGCCGGGGGGGGATCCGACGGCGTACCGACCGAGAGATCCACCAGCCCTCCCTCATGCGCGGCACCGAGGCTGCCGAGGGTGGAGAGCCTCTCGTATGGATAGGGGGGCGGCGAGAAGCCACCCGGTCCACCCGGTCCACCCGGTCCACCCGATCCACCCGGTCCACCCGGTCCACCCGGTCCTGGCACGCTCACCGGGCAACACCGCCCGATCCGGTCCACGCGAAGGGCTCGAAGCGCCTGGCCGCCGCCTCGTCCAGCACCACGTCGATGATGGCAGCCCCGTCGTGGAAGGTCATCGAGAGGACCTCGCCCTCCCGATGGAGCGCGGCCATCACCTCACCGCGCTCGAAGGGCACCGAGAGCCTCATGACCCTGTCGGCCGCACGCAGCCGATCGCCTATGGCGCGCAGGAGCTCCTCTATACCGTCTCCCCTCGCAGCCGACACCAGGAGCGCTCCTGGTTCAGTCCTGGCAAAGCGCCCGGCAGCCTCGTGATCCCGATCGGCCTTGTTCACCACCAGTACCTCCGGGATGTGGGACGCTCCTATCTCCTCCAGCACCTCGCGCACCGCCTCCACCTGACCAGCCGGGTTCCCAGATGCTCCGTCGACCACGTGGAGGAGCATGTCCGCGTCACAGACGACATCGAGCGTCGATCGGAACGCCTCGACGAGCTGATGGGGGAGCTTCCGGACGAACCCGACCGTATCGGACACGAGGACGGTCTCACCGCCGGGAAGGGCCAGCCGTCGGGTCCGCGGGTCCAGGGTGGAGAACAGCCGGTTCTCCACCAATACCCCCGAGCCGGTCAGCCGGTTCATGAGGGTGGACTTGCCCGCGTTCGTGTAGCCGACCAGCGAGGCCAGTCGCTGCCTCGAGCGGCGCCGGCTTCTCGCCTGGGTGGCGCGCACCTTCCGCACCCCGGCCAGCTCCCGCTCCAGGCGGGCCATGCGCTCCAGCAGTCTCCGCCTGTCCACCTCCAGGCGCGTCTCGCCAGGACCGCGGGTGCCGATACCGCCAGCCTGCTGGCTGAGCGCCGTTCCCCTGCCCCTGAGGCGCGGCAGGCGGTAGCGAAGCAGTGCCAGCTCCACCTGGGCCTTGCCTTCCTCCGAGCGGGCGTTCTGGGCGAAGATGTCGAGGATGACTGCGGTGCGATCTATGGCAGTCCTGCCCAGTATCGCCTCCAGATTGCGCTGCTGGGCAGGGGTCAGCTCGTCGTCGAAGACCACCGTGTCGGCATCTAGGGACTCCGAGACCTCGTGCAGCTCGGCGGCCTTGCCCGAGCCCAGGTAGGTAGCCGGATCAGGCCGGTCGCGGCGTTGGAGGATCCGTGCCCTCACGTCTGCGCCCGCAGTGTCCACCAGCAAGGCCAGCTCGTCGAGGTCCCGCTCCACCTCCTCGGCATCCATGCCAGGGAAGATCACACCGACCAGCACGATCTTCTCACGAAACCGCCTCTCTATGAGGCTCACGGATCGACCGCCAACGCCCAGATCTCGAAGGCCTTCGCGTCGAGGAGAACCTCCGCGATCCTCAGAGTCGGCCCGCTCAGGTTCACCGACGTCCCGAGGAAGCTGACAGAGAGGCAGCCGCCGGGATTATGGACGGGAACGACGTCTCCCGCCATGCCCAGATCCCGTGCCACGAGAGCCGCCGCGCACGATCCGGTACCACACGCGAGAGTGGGTCCAGCTCCGCGCTCGAAGACGAAGAGAGACAGCTCCCCATCGGCGGGCCCAGGCCAGACGAACTCGACGTTTATGCCGCCGGCCATGACCATCTGGAGTGCGGCACCCTGGTTGAGCATGACCTCCCCATCCGGCCGGTGCTCCAGGATCACCACCAGGTGAGGGTTCCCCGCATCCACGAATCGAGCGGCTACGAAGGCCGACTCCTCGGGAAGGGTCATGCCTGAGTGGTCACTCGGCCACAGAGGGCTCCGAGCTGCCAGCTCGTCTCCCGAGACCACCGGGCCCATGTCCACTATGGCCTCACCGCTCAGAGGTCCCCTCTTCGCATAGATGACGCTCTTCGTGCCAGCCCCGGTCTCCACCCCCACCTCTCCCTCGGTGGCCATGCCCCCGTCCACCGCTGCCTGCACCATGCATCGGATCCCGTTACCGCTCATCTCGGCAGCCGATCCGTCTGCGTTCCATAGCTCCATGCCCAGTGGCACCATCCGACCTGTCCTCACACGGATGAAACCGTCTGCACCGATGCCGCGATGGCGATCGCACATCCAGCGCACCTGCTCCGTGGAAACCTCGAATGAGCCTGCAGGGTCCAGGAGCACCAGGAAGTCGTTGCCCGCTCCGTGGTGCTTCGTCATCCGTATCTCGCCGGGCGTCCGCTGCTCGGCCGGGTCAGCAGCCACTCGCAGCCCCGATCCGATCCGCTAGCAGCTCGGAGATGAAGCCCGGCACGTCTGAAGCAGGATCCATCCATGTGATGCGGGGATCGCGCCTGAACCAGGCCCACTGCCTGCGGGCAAATGCCCTCGTCCTGTCCACCGCCCGTGAGGACGCCTCGGCCAGGGGAACCCCGTCTTCGATATGGGCGAGCAGCTCACGATACCCCAGTGCCTGGCGGGCAGTTCGTGACATGCCTCCCTCGGTGCCAGCCAGACGTCTCACCTCCTCGAGCAGACCTGACTTCATCATCTGGCCGAACCGCTCCTCGATGAGCGGGTCATGGACCGACGGATCGAACCGGATGCCCACCATCACCACGTCGGTTGGCGGGAACGTGGCTACACCCGGTCCGTAGGAAGAGAAGGGCCTGCCTGATCCCAGAGTCACCTCCAGCGCCCGTATGATGCGTCTCCTATTTCCTGGCTGGATCCTCGAGGCAGCGATGGGATCGGCTTCCACCAGCCGGTCATAGAGCCTCGGCAGCCCGCCTGGCAGGTCGGCCTGCTCCTGGAGGAGGGCCGCTACCACGGGAAAGCGCTCCGGCAGATCCAGACGATCCACCACCGCATGAAGGTAGAGCCCCGTCCCGCCAACCATGAACGCGTGGGAACCGCGGCCGGCAATGTCCTCCAGGGCCTCGAAGGCTGCCCCCTGGAACTCCCGCAGGGTGAACTCCTCCCATGGATCCACCAGGTCCAGCAGGTGCATCGGCGTGCCCGCCAGCTCCTCGGGAGAAGGCTTTGCCGTGCCTATGTCCATGCCTCGATAGACGGCCATGGAGTCCATGGACATCAGCTCCACCTGGCCGATCCTCTCGGCCAGCGAGATCGCCGCTCTGGTCTTGCCGGACGCCGTGGGGCCTACGAGAGCCAAGCGCACCGGCGACTAACCTACGCGCACCGGGATCAGCCTTCGTCCCACCGCCACAGACCCCTCAGGTGAACCGGACGGCTCCGGTGCGACCCCCACCGGTCTCGCTCGGCCACCTGGCTCCGATCCCGGCCGGCGCACCTCCCCGCCGGCGTCCGCCGGGAGAGCCACCAGCTCCCGCAGGTACCCCACCAGGTGGTGCGGAGCTGCATCGGTAACCTGAACGGTGGCATAGGAACCCGGCCGGAGCCCCCGGTGCAACCCCAGGTCACCAGAGGTGGCCGGGCTCGGCCAGACGTTGGATTGGCTGCCCGGCCCGCCCGCTGGCTGGCCCCCTGGCTGGCCCCCTGGCCCCCTGGCTGGCTGGCCCCCTGGTCCCCTGGCTGGCCCGCTGGCGAAGGATGGGCTGAAGTGGACCAGCTTGCCCTGGCGAGTCCTTCCGGTCCACACGTCGGCGTTGCGCTTCGAGGGTCCCTCCACCAGCACCTCTTCTATCTGGCCGATGCGAGCACGGTGCCTGGAGATCCCCGAGCGGTCGACTACTTCCACCAGGCGCGCGAACCTATCCGCGACTACTTCGTCAGGCACGAAGCTGCCCGTCATCGAAGCCGCTGCCGTACCCGGACGCGGCGAGAACACGAAGGTGTAGGCACTGTCGTAACCTGCTTCGGCCACCACGGCGAGGGTGTCCTCGAAGTCCGATTCCGTCTCGGAGGGAAACCCGACGATGATGTCCGTGGTGAGGGCCAGATCGGGTATGGCATCTCGTGCAGCAGCCACCTTCTCCAGGTATCTCTGGGCGGTGTACCCGCGATGCATCGCCCCGAGCACCCTGTTGCTGCCCGACTGCAGTGGCAGGTGCAGGTGCTCGCACACTGCATCGGTCTCGGCCATGGCCGCGATGGTCTCCGGTCGAAGGTCCTTCGGATGCGGGCTGGTGAAGCGCACCCGCCTGATACCCTCCACCGCGCCAATGGCACGCAACAGGTCTGCGAACAGTGGACGCCTGCGGGTTATGTCCCGCCCGTAGGAGTTCACGTTCTGGCCGAGAAGCGTCACCTCCGTCACCCCCTGGCCTGCCAGTGCCCGCGCTTCGGCTACCAGCACGTCGAATGGTCGGCTCACCTCGGGTCCGCGCACCTGTGGCACCGTACAGAAGGCACAGGAGTTGTCACACCCGCGTTGGATGGTGATCCACGCAGCGTAGGGGACCCGGCGAGCTGCCAGCGCTCCGAGGGCATCATGGGAAGCTGCCGCCGCCAGCTCATTCACCGCAGGATCATGTCCCGGCAGGCCCTCTGGTTCGAGAACCCGGTCTCGGGCATCGAGCACCTCCACGACAGGACCCGACAGCGCTGCCTTCTTCAGCAGCTGGGGAAGCCGCTCGAGGTTATGGGTGCCGAACACCACGTCTATGTGCCCGGCTCGCTCCAACAGGGCTTCACCCTCCCGCTGGGCAAGGCATCCTCCAACGGCAATCTGCATTCCCGGTTTCGCCTCACTGAGCGACTTCAGATGTCCCAGGTGTCCATAGAAGCGGTTGTCGGCATTCTCCCTGATGCAGCATGTGTTCAGAACGACCACGTCAGCGCTCTGCAGGTCGGGGGCCCTCACGAGGCCGTCGGCGCTGAGAAGAGCCTCCAGCTGCTCCGAGTCGTGCTCGTTCATCTGGCACCCGAAGGTACGGACGTAGAAGCTACGCGCCATCGTCCATGCCAGGAACACTAAGCCCTGCAGTCGCTCTATGCACCACCCCCCCAGTCTATGGAGGCTCAGGAGCACAGCGCGACGACCTGGCCTGCCGAGCTCACCGGACCGCTCGACATCGATCCGTAGTAGGCCGCGTCCCCGAAGGCATGGACTGCCCCCGATGCGCTGGCGAGCCAGTAGCCCCGCCCGTCTGGGGTGGCCGCCATGGCCACCACCGGATCGGTCACCCCCGAGCCGGACCCCGTGCCAGGCGAGCCGGATCCCGAGCCAGACCCCGTGCCAGGCACCGAGCCGGATCCCGAGCCAGACCCCGTGCCAGGCACCGAGCCGGATCCCGAGCCAGCCGAGTTCGGATTGCCATAGCCGCTCACTAGCGATCCGTAGTAGGCCGCGTCCCCGAAGGCATGGACTGCCCCCGATGCGCCGGCGAGCCAGTAGCCCCGCCCGTCTGGGGTGGCCGCCATGGCCACCACCGGATCGGTCACCCCTGACCCCGAGCCGGACCCCGTGCCAGGCACCGAGCCAGCCGAGGTCGCTCCGGTGCCAGCCGAGTTCGGATTGCCATAGCCGCTCGCTAGCGATCCGTAGTAGGCCGCGTCCCCGAAGGCATGGACTGCCCCCGATGCGCTGGCGAGCCAGTAGCCCCGCCCGTCTGGGGTGGCCGCCATGGCCACCACCGGATCGGTCACCCCTGACCCCGAGCCGGACCCCGAGCCGGACCCCGAGCCGGACCCCGAGCCAGCCGAGTTCGGAGTG
>JAJYXR010000011.1 GCA_021801795.1 Actinomycetes bacterium | reverse complement strand
GAACTCGACGTAGCCAGTTAGCCAATCAACACGATTGGTGCGGTGGTCGTCTTACACCACTCGTCTGGACTTGACCGGCAGAGCAGGTCGTCGAGCAGCGCGGGTGGGGGTCCGAGGCTGGTAGGCATGCCCTGGCCGAGCTACGGGCGCGGCTCGGCGACGCTTGAAGCGCTCGCTGGACGTCCGGCAATGCACGTCGTGTCGCTTGCTGCATCCTTGCCTCGGGGGTGCCTATGGGTGGCTATGGACATTCGGCTATCCCAGCGTCATGCAGCGACAATCAGCGACATTGAGTACAGTTTCCCTAGTCAGGCCCATTATGAGTCCTGCATTGGCCTGGAGACGGGGTGCCTAGGGTTGTGGATGCTAAATCCCTGGTCATAGGCTATGTGACCAGGGATTTCGCGGTGGAGGCGATGGGACTCGAACCCACGAACCTCTTGACTGCCAGTCAAGCGCTCTACCAGCTGAGCTACGCCCCCGTCCAGGGGGACACCATATCAGGCTGGGGATAGAGGTTTACACCTCGGGTCCTGCGTGCTCGCCACGCGGAGCGTTCAAGGTGTAACCTTCAGTACATCTCGGCTGACCGCCGGGTACCGGGGGTGCGTCGAGGTAGGCGCTGCCATGAGGGGGGAGGACGTGTGATGGCGAATACCGAGGGAAGCTTCACCAGGAGGGCTACCAGGAGGCGTGTCGGCTCTGCCGCAGGCCTGCTGGCAGCGCTGGCACTGGCCACCGCTGCCTGCTCGAACTCATCTGGTCCTCTGGCAGCGGGGTCCAATGGATCCGGAGCGAGGGACGCCACGGCCATACACCACGTGAGTCTGGCTTCGTCCTCTGCTACGCCGAGCGCGACTGCCGGTGCGAACAGTGCCGATGTGACGGTCACCGTTCATGTGGCGCCAGCGCCTACGGCTTCGGGTGCCACTGCGCCAGCGTCGAACACCACAGGCAACCCCTTCGCGTCGCTTGGATCAGGCCTGGTGCAGGGTATCTTCAAGATGCTGGGTGGATCGGTGACCATTACGGCGACTGGTCCGGTACAGTTCTCGCCCCCTGCCGCAGACATCACGGTGTCTGTAGCGGGCAAGAGCATCCCGGCCATGGGGTCGGCTGCACCCGCAGGATCGGTGGCCGAGGTGCGCTTCGTGGGCTCCACCCTCTACGCGACCTTCCCCGATGTGGCGTTCCTGAGCGGTGGAAAGCCGTGGCTCTCCTACACCCTCCCCGCCAAGGTCTCCTCGATGCTCTCCGGTAGCGGGTTCGCAGCCGCGGTCGCCGCTATCAACGGGGCCGATCCCTCCAGCCTTCTGAAGATGCTCGGTCAGGTATCTGGCTCGGTGACCGTAGTCGGCCACAGTGACCTGAACGGTGTGGCCGTTACCGAGTACCAGGCCACCATCGAGGCCTCAAAGGTGATCGCGGCTGCGGAGGCCAAGGCCGGCGCTCTGGGTCTTCCAGCCGCCAAGGTTGCGCGTGCCGAGGCGTTGCTCGCGAAGATCGTCCCAGCAGGCGCCACTCTCCCTGTCGAGGTCTGGCTGGACGGCCAGGGCCACCTACGCCAGGCCGCAGCGAGCGTCAGCCTGCTCGGCATCTCGGCCAGCGTGACGGTGGATCTGGACCACTTCGGAACTCCCGTGAACGTGGTGGTTCCGCCGGCATCACAGGTGGGAACCCTGAACCTGTCGGCCCTCGGGAACCTGTTCGGCTTCGGCGCCCACGGCGGCTTCGGCGCCCACAGCGGCCTCGGTCTGAGGGTAAAGGGCGCTGGATCCCGTCCGGCGCCCCTGCCCGCCGCCGCCTAGTATCGCCTCGCCCCTGCGCTGCCAGGGGACAGTTCGGCTCCCTGGGTAGTGGCGTGCTCGTCTCGTGGACGCGGCGATAGACCTCTTCACTGCTCCCCACGGCGAGAGCGACGCGGGAGTCCTCTGGTCTTCGACGACACCGTAGACTCGGCCTGATGAAACGGGCATACGAAGTGCAGGAGGTCGAGCGAAAGTGGCAGCGGGTATGGGCTGAAGAGGGCACCTACGAAGTCGACGCGGATGACCCCCGTCCCTCTGCCTATGTCCTCTGCATGTACCCCTACCCCAGTGGGGCTGCCCACCAGGGCCATGTGCGGAACTACACTTTTGGCGACCTCCTGGTGCGTCACCGGACCATGCAGGGATACGCGGTGCTGTCTCCATTCGGCTTCGACTCCTTCGGCCTCCCGGCGGAGAACGCGGCCATCAGGACTGGGGAGCACCCGAGGTCTTTCACAGACGCCCGTATAGCCGAGCTGAAGGCGAGCGTTCTCTCTCTCGGTGCGGTCTATGACTGGAGGAGGGAGGTGCGTAGCCACGATCCCTCCTACATCCGGTGGAACCAGGTCATCTTCCTCCGCTTCTTGCGCCACGGACTCGCCTACAGGGACAGCGCACCGGTCAACTGGTGCCCTGGCTGCCAGACGGTGCTGGCGAACGAGCAGGTGCTCGCCGACGGCACCTGTGAGCGCTCGGGAGACCTGGTCGAGAAGCGGGATCTCGAGCAGTGGTTCTTCCGGATCACCGCCTACGCGGAGGAGCTACTGGCAGGACTCGAGGACCTCCAGTGGCCGGAGCGGGTGAAGACCATGCAACGGAACTGGATAGGCCGCTCGGAGGGTGTCGAGTTCGACCTTCGAGTGGTGCTCGCCGACGGGACTCCGGTGATGGAGCCAGATGGGGGGGCACCACTGGCTCTCTCCGTCTTCACCACCCGCCCCGACACCATCTTCGGCATGACATATGCAGTCATGGCACCCGAGCATCCGCTGGTGGAGATCCTCACCACGCCCGACCAGGCAGCTCTGGTCGCAGATCTGAGAGCGCGCGCCGAGGCGGCCAGCGACATCGAGAGGCTTTCGGGCACTGACCCGTCCGCGTCGGGAGGCCTGGCGAAGCGCGGTGCGTTCACCGGAAGCTACGTAGAGAACCCCTTTACCTCGAAGGCAGTTCCCCTCTACGTAGCCGACTACGTCCTCATGGGCTACGGTACCGGCGCCATCATGGCGGTCCCGGCCGAGGACGAGAGGGACTTCGCCTTCGCTGAGGCCCATGGCCTGCCGGTGGTGAGGACTACCCAGCCACCGGATGGATTCGAGGGCGGTGCCTGGACCGGGGATGGCCTGAAGGTGAACTCGGGGTTCCTCGATGGGCTCGATGTAACGGCTGCCAAGCAGCGCGCTCGCGAATGGCTGGAAGAGCGCGGTATCGGCCGGGCTACGGTGAACTACCGTCTCAGGGACTGGCTGGTGTCCCGCCAGCGCTACTGGGGATGTCCGATCCCGGTGGTGCACTGCCTGGCATGCGGAGTCGTTCCACTTCCCGAGGAGGAGCTTCCGCTGCTCGCACCAGACGACGTCGAGTTCCTGCCCGGAGGGGAGTCGCCGCTGGCCAGGCACCCCACCTTCGCCGTCACCCAGTGCCCATCCTGCGGCGGACCGGCACGGCGGGATACGGACACCATGGATACCTTCGTCGACTCCTCCTGGTACTTCCTCCGCTTCTGCGATCCCTGGTCGTCCGATCGCCCCTTCGACCCCGAAGTCGCCCGGCACTTCATGCCGGTCGACCAGTACATAGGTGGCATAGAGCACGCCATCATGCATCTGCTTTATGCGCGTTTCTTCACCAGGGCCCTTATCGATGTCGGCCTGGCCGATGGCCTGGGCAGGGAGCCATTCACGAGCCTCTTCACCCAGGGGATGATCCGGATGGACGGCTCGAAGATGTCCAAGACGAAGGGGAACCTCATCGCACCGGCCACCTACGTCGACACCGTAGGCGCGGACGCGCTCAGGCTGTTCCATCTCTTCGTGGGGCCGCCAGCCGACGACGTGGACTGGACCTCCCAGACCGACGAGGTGATAGAGGGCTGCGGGAGGTTCCTCGATAGATTCTGGCGTCTCGCCCTGGAGATGCCCTCGGAGCAAAGGCAGTGGCGCACCGGGGATCCAGACGACGCCGACCTGGATCTGGAGCGGGCCACCCACCGCCTGGTGGCGAAGGTGAGCGACGACATAGACAGGTGGTCCTTTAACACAGCTGTGGCAGCCTGCATGGAGCACCTGAACGCCCTCCAGCGCTACCTGAGGGAGTCAGACGCAGGAGCCGGTCCCCACCGTGGCGCCTACGACGGGGCTATCGATGTGCTGAACCTGGTAATGGCTCCCATGGTCCCCCATGTGACCGCCGAGGTATGGGAGCGCCGCCACGGGCCTGGCTCCCGGGTGCACGCGGAGCCCTGGCCCGCCTACGACCCCGAGATGGTACGTGAGGAACGGGTGACCATGGTCGTGCAGGTAGCCGGCCGGCTGCGCGACCGCATAGATGTCGACGCAGACATCTCCGAGGCCGAGGCAGTGTCTCTCGCTCTCGCGAGCCCCAGAGTGAGCGAGGCCCTGGGCGATAGGCAGCCCGCCCGGGTGATAGCGAAGGTGCCCCGCCTGGTGAACCTGGTGCCCGGCTGATCCACGCCGGCACTGATACACGCTGGCTCGGTCGCCATGGATGGAGCCAGGGCGTGCGCGACGGGCTCGGACCAGCGCGCTCGCCCTGGCCCGAGGCTGGGAGCTCAGCGCGGAAAGCTCAGGACTTGAAGCCTGCGAGGATCGCGGTCCATCGTTCCGGATCCATACGGTATGGCGCGTAGAAGCTGAAGCGATCTACTACGTCACCGAAGCGTTCCAGCACCCGGCGCGGCACGTCTTCGGGGGGGCACACCACCGAGAAGGCATCGAGAACCCCGTCGTCTATCAGCTCACCCATCTTCACCCACTCGCCCTGCTTCGAGAGGCGGTTCAGGTCCTTCTGGAGGTCGCCCCAGCCGTGCAGCTCGAGCACGGGTCGGTAGGCGGGTGTGGAGCCGTAGAAGGCGATCTGGGCCTTCACTGCCTGTGTCGCAGCCTTTATCTCCTCCTCGGAGTCACCGGTGACGACGAAGCCGGGATAGGAGATCTGCATGTCCGAGCGGTCCTTTCCCGCCCTGGCCAGGCCGCGATCGAGGGCCGGAAGGGTGATCTCGCGCAGGTAACGCTCGGTGGTGAAGCCGTGGACCAGGAGCCCATCGGCCACCTCGCCTGCCACCTCCGTCATCCGCTCGCCGACAGCCGCGAGGAACACCTTGGGCTGGCCGTAGGGATTCGGACCGGGGTCGAAGAAGGGTGTCATGAGGGTATGCGTGTAGAACTCTCCACGGAAGTCGAGCTTGGTCCGGTCTGACCAGGATGCCCATATGGCCCTCATGGCGAGGATGAACTCCCGCATTCTCGGAGCGGGGTGGGACCAGGGCATCGAGAACCGCTTCTCGATGTGGGGCTTGATCTGGGACCCGAGACCGAGCATGAACCGACCTCCCGAGTAGGCCTGGAGGTCGTTCGCGAGCGCTGCAGTGGTCATCGGGTTCCTGGCGAAGGCCACTGCTATCCCAGTGCCGAGCTCCAGGTGCTCGGTGTGCTCTGCGGCGAGCACCAAGGGAAGGAACGGGTCGTGACCCGTCTCTGGGCACCACACCCCGTCGTATCCTGCTGCCTCGGCGCGGCGAGCAGTCTCTGCCACTCCCGAAGGATCGAACCCTATACCTCCGTCTACACGCATCCCCGCACCATATACGACCGGCTGGAGTGCTGCCTCGAACTGCCCTGAGCCCGCCGTGTCGAAGTGGTGCTTGCAGATGCGCTCCTGGTAAACGACAATGCGGACGTGGTTTATGGCCCGGATGGTGGCGACGCCCACGGTGCTCCTGGAGCGGATGCCGATCGTGAGAAGTTCTCCCGCCTGCTCACCAACGCCTTTGAACGCGGCCTGATAGACGAGGCAGAGTACCTCCACAGGCTCGATCTCATTGCCCGGGCCACCTCAGCCGAGCAGATGGCCCCACTCGTCCAGCAGCTACCCATCTTCGACAGGCCGCTGACCCAGCCCGGCATGACCCAGCCCGGCATGACCCAGCCCGGCATGACCCAGCCCGGCATGACCCAGCCCGGCATGACCCAGCCCGGCATGACCCAGCCCGGCATGACCCAGCCCGGCATGACCGGTTATAACGGAGGTAGCCCCTGGCCAGGTGGACTCGATCCCGTGGACATAGCTCGCCTCAGCAGGCCCCAGCAGGCATCGCGCGCTGGCGGTGACCATCGCTGGACGGCAGTGGCCCTGATCGTGCTGCTGATGCTCGTGCTTCTGCTCATGGGCCTGGTGTTGGCCAGTCGGGTAAAGGCCTCGGGCGCCGGCTCGTCAGGGCTCGGTAGCCACGCCTCCCAGTCGTTCTATCGAGACGACCTGGCGGCTCGGGTAAGTGCCCATGGGGCCGGGTCGCCGTACCTGGCACCAGGGCCGTACCTGGCACCAGGGCCAAGAGCCGGAGTCGGCTAGCACGCACTAAGGGCCGTCGGACGGCCTAGTCGCTACCGGGAGGTCCGCTGCCGTGCTCTCTCAGATAGCGCTCTAGCTCTGCTGCCAGCTCGTCACCGGTTGGGACCTGGCCGATGTCCAGGGGGTTGCCCTCGACCGCGTCGATACTGCTCTCGAGCTGGCGGACCATCTCCTGGTGGTCCGTGGAGCGTGCTATCAGCTCGTCGACCTGGCTCAGCGTGGCGTCTGCAGCTGCATGGAGCGGGCCCGAGTCGAAGGTGAGGCCGGTCACGGCGGCCAGACCGTCTATCAGAGCAGCGCTGGCTGGCGGGAAGGGCATGGTGGAGACGTAATGGGGCACCCTGGCCCACAGTCCTACGGCAGGCACCCCGGCGTCACCGAAGGTCTGCTCGAGGACGCCCCATATGCCCGATGGCACCTCGATGGTGCCCTGGATGATTCCTACGCCTCTGCCGAGGTCGACTGATCCTTCTGGTACCGTCGCAGCGAGGCGGACTGGCCTGGTGTGTGGAGCGGCAGCAGGGAATGCCCCTAGTCCTACAGCCATCCTCACCCCTATGTCCACGGCGGTGCCGACGACTGCGTTCACGAATCCACGCCAGCGGAGGTCCGGTTCGGCACCGACCAGGTAGCAGACCTCGGCACCCTGCATGTCCCGGCCGAGCCTCATCTCTATCTCGGGCCAGCCGAGCTGCTCGGTTACGCCGTCGACGATCTTCGCGACGGGCCTACGGGAGCGGTAATCGACGAGCTGCTCGGTGTCGAAGCTCGCCAGGAGCTCAGTGGAGCCGCTGCCGAGCAGGTGTGCCATGGCTCCGGTGGCCCCTAGACCGGCATCGACCCAGCCGTCGAGCACCACCACCAGGGGGGGGTTATCGAGGGCCCGGTCCAGGTGGCGTTCGACGAGGCTCATCAGCTGGCTACCCCATCCAGAGTCGAAGGTGTCGATGGTCCAGTCATGGTCTAGAAGGTCGCTCCGGATGTCGATAGGTGGGTGGGCCGATGTTCCTGTCGTGCATAGGGCTGCCCTGGGGCTCAGAGCTCGTCGAGTGCCGAGGCTGCCGCCTGAGCCAGTCGCTGGACCTGCTGAGCGAAGCCCTCGACGCTCGACCGATCACCAGCAGCGGCCCCTGCTGCGTAGCGTGCGTGTACCCCCTGGAGGATACAGGCTAGCTTCCAGTAGCCGAAGGCCACGTAATAGGCCAGCCCCGACACGTCCCTGCCGGTGAGCGATTCGTAGCGACTCACCAGCGCCGATCGGCTCGGGAAGCCGGGAAGGACGGTGGGGGACACCCCGGTAAGCGATGCCTCCTCGCCAGGCTCTGCCCAGTAGACCATGAGCAGCCCCAGGTCTGCCAGGGGATCCCCGAGGGTGGATATCTCCCAGTCGAGCACCGCTCGCACCGATCCGTCGGGGGCGAGCACGGTGTTGTCGAGCCGGAAGTCCCCGTGGACGATGGTGGCAGGACCCTCGGGCATTATGGCGTCTGCCAGCCGGTCGTGGACTTCCTCCACGATGTCTCCTGGTGAAGTCGTAGCTGCCCGGTCCGTCACCTCCGTGGGAGACGCCCCTTCTGCATCGGCCGCCCCTCCTGCTACTGGCTCAGCGGGGCATTCGAGGACGGTGGCGACCGATCCACGGTATTGGGTTATCCAGCGTCGCAGCTGGCGCTCTATGTAGCCTTCCCGGCGTCCGAAGTCCCCTAGACCCACCGCGTCTATGTCGACATCATGTATCGAGGCAAGGGTTTCCACGAGCGACCAGCCCGCACGCTCCCTCGTGGCTGTGTCCATCAGCCTTCTACAGGTTTCCTCGTCCCTGATGATCAACCCGTCGACGTAGTCCATCAGGTAGAAAGGAGCACCGTTCACCGAATCGTCTTGGCAGAGCGCGAGTGATCGTGGGACAGGCACCGGTGTCGGTCCGAGGGCGGTGATGACACGGTACTCACGCGCCATGTCGTGCGCTGTCGGCAGGACATGACCCAGTGGGGGTCGCCTGAGCGCGTAGGAGTGGCCTGCCGAGTCGTCGATCCGGTAGGTGAGATTCGACCTACCTCCTGCGATCAGCTCGGCCTGGATCGGCAGCTTCGCCTCTGGGACATAGGCAGCGAGCCAGCCTGCGACTGCCTCCAGGTCGAGCCCTTCAGGAGCGCTGGAGCCAGGTCCTTTCGCGTCCGACGGGTCCATCCCCGGCAGGTTAGTCGCCAAGGTCGGACGCGACCGGTAGGGTCGGTGGGGTGATCGACGTAACAGATGCGACCTTCGAGCGGGAGGTCCTGGATCGCTCCACCCAGCTACCGGTGGTGGTCGACCTGTGGGCGCCCTGGTGTGGACCGTGTCGCAGCCTCGGTCCGATCATCGAGAGGGTCGTGGCCGCCACCGATGGAGCTGTCGCTCTGGCCAAGGTGAACGTGGACGAGAATCCCCATGTATCGGCCTCGTTCCAGGTCCAGTCGATACCAGCTGTCTACGCGCTCAGAGATCGTGAGATCGTGGACGGCTTCGTCGGGGCGCTCGGCGAGGCAGAGGTAAAGGCCTTCGTGGCGAGGCTGCTGCCTGTCGCCAGCGAGGCGGACCTCCTGGTGGCAGCAGGCGACGAGAGCTCGCTCAGAAAGGCACTGGAGATCGACCCGGATCACCCGGGTGCGGTGACGGGGTTGGCCCGCCTGGCGGTGGAGTCGGGCGACTTCGAGGGAGCCCTCGCCCTGCTGGCCAGGATTCCCGAGACAGCCGAGACAGCACAGCTGGCGGCCCAGGCGCGCCTGGGCGCTTCTGGCGTGGACCTCGGTGGCGCGGACATAGCAGGTGCCCTCGAAGCGCTCCTCGATCGCGTGAAGGGCGACGAGGAGGCGCGCCGGCAGTACCTGGACTTACTGGCCACCCTCGGCGAGGACGACCCACGCTCCGGGCACTACCGCCGGGCACTGGCCTCGCGGCTGTTCTGAGGATCGTAACGATTCCTGCCAGGAAGCAGGTAGCGAGATGACCGAACCTGGATCGAATGCGCCTGGCCTTACCCAGGATGGGGATCTCAGCGGGCGCGGCTCAGTCGCGGAGGTGCTCAGGATCGGCGATCGTTCCTACGACATAGCTACCCGGGCCCTCCTGATGGCGGTGTTGAACCGCACTCCGGACTCCTTCTACGACAAGGGAGCCACCTTTGCATTCGACGCCTTCCTGCGTCGTGCGGACCAGGTGGTCGCAGAAGGGGCGGACATACTGGACGTGGGAGGCGTGAAGGCCGGGCCAGGTCCCGAGGTGAGCCTGTCCGAGGAGCTCGATCGCGTGGTGCCGGCAGTGGAGGCGCTGAAGCTCCGGTTCGACCTCCCGATCTCTGTCGACACCTGGAATGCCGAGGTGGCTCGGCATTCCTATGCAGCAGGCGCCTCCATGGGCAACGACATAAGCGGCTTCGCCGACCCGGACTACCTGGAGGCGGCAGCCTCGGCAGGGGCAGCGGTGGTGGCGACCCACATACGCCTGGCACCACGGGTGGCAGACCCCGATCCCCGCTACCGCGATCTGATCGGGGAGGTCACCGCTCAGCTCCTAGACAGGGCCGGGCGTGCAGAGCAGGCAGGCATCGCGCGAGAGAGCGTGGTTCTCGATGCCGGCCTGGACCTCGGCAAGACCTACCCGCAGTCCCTCGAGCTGCTCCGGCGCTCTGGCCATCTGGCTTCCCTCGGCTATCCCCTCCTGCTGTCGGCCTCGAACAAGGGATTTCTCGGTGACCGGCTCGGCTTGGCGATCGACCAGCGCAGGGATGCCTCCCTGGCGGCAGCGGCGATAGGGGTGGTGCTCGGCTGCAGGGTGCTGAGGGTCCACGACGTCGAGGGCACGAGGAGGGTTCGCGACGCGCTCGACGCGGTTCTGAGTGCCAGGGGCGCTTGGAAAGCTCGCGTCGACATAGGAGCCGGTGCCATCCGATGACCGATCCGTTGCCGGCCTGCGTGCTCGTGAAGGGCGACGACCCCTCGCTCGTGGGCCAGGCTCTTCACCAGGCCGTGCGCGAGCTTGCTGGTGGGCACGACCTGGCGGAGGTGGCCGAAGAGCATGGCGGACCGGACGCGGAGGACCTCGACGTCGCGAGGGTGCTCGACGCCCTGACGACGCCCCCCTTCCTGGCCGACAGGCGGATAGTCGTCCTTCGAGACGCGGGCCGGATCAGTAGCGGGGATGCCGGACGACTGGTTACCTGGCTCGATGATCCGGTGCCCGGGGTGACCCTAGTGCTCGGGGCAGGTGGAGGAACGATACCCGCCGTCCTCACCAAGGCCGCCGAACGCAGCGGCAGGGTAGTGAACAGCGCGCCGGGAACCGGCCGGGCCCGCAGCGAGTGGCTGGTAGAGCACCTCGCGGCAGCCCCGGTGAAGCTGGACGCCCGCGCGGGCAGGCTCATAGGGGAGCATCTGGGTGGGGACATGTCCAGGCTGGCCGGCATCCTCGACACCCTCGTAGGCGCCTACGGCGAAGGCGCCAGGCTCGGCGAGGCAGAGGTCGCGCCTTTCCTGGGCCAGGCTGGGAGCGTCGCACCCTGGGACCTGACGGACGCCATCGACGCAGGGGATACGCCGCTAGCCCTCGACTCCCTGACTCGTCTCTGCTCTGCCGGCGGGTTCCATCCGCTAGCGGTGCTCTCGATACTGCATCGGCACTACCAGGCGATGCTGCGGCTGGATGGATCCGGTGCAACGACTGCGGGTGAGGCCGCGGAGATACTGGGTGCCCGGAGCTCGTTCGTGGCGAAGAAGGCCCTGGACCAGGGCCGCAGGCTGGGATACGGGGGCATATCCCGTGCCATTGGCCTGCTCCATCGAGCGGATGTCGACCTGAGGGGCGCCAGCGCGCTCGATGCCCAGCTGGTCATGGAGATCCTGGTGGCACGCCTCAGCCGTCTCGCTCCCCGCCAGGCGCGCCAGCGTTCCGGCAGGTCGTCGCCGTCGCGATCACATCGTCCGGCACGCGGCTCCACGGCACAGCGCTGAGGCCGACCCGGAGCGTGCCGTCTCCTAGATCGGATAGAGCCAGCGCCAGCAGCCTGCCATAGCCACCCTGGCGACCAGCTCAGGCGCTTATAGGGTCCAGGGCCTGCTGGCCGTTGTCCGCTACGTGGTCAGTCCAGCGGCTCCCGTCCCAGTAGCGGAGCTGGTGGCGACCCGTGGGATCCGGTTGCCAGGCAGCAGGGGGCAGGGAGGTGCCCTGGGGTGCTGGCCCGGCCTGGGGTGCTGGCTGAGTGGACGCCTGGGGTTGGAAGGCCGGTGGTGCGCCCTGGGATCCGAACCCTGCCTGGGGCGACTGCGCTGGACCCTGGGGAGCCCCGACGGGCTGGAAGGGGCTGGAGGGCTGCGTGAAGGCAGGTCCTGTGGAGGCAGGAGTGAACGGACGTGGGGGCGCCGCCGGCTGCTGGTAGAGCTTCTGGGAGCCGCGATCGCCGCCACGTCCGGTGACGTCCAGGGGGGCGTCCCAGGCGCCCTCGAAGGTGCCCGGAGCGGCGCGTGCCTTACGAGCCTCTACGATCCTTCCCCTCACGAGGAGCACGTATAGCAGGGCGCCGAGTATGCCGAGGATGAAGGTGACGATCACCCAGAGCACCTTCGAGCGTTTCGCCTGACGCCATGCCCAGTCAGGCTTCATCAGCAGGTCGACGAGCGCCCAGACCCAGACCACCCCGGCCACCAGGGCCGCCACCTCGGTCAATGGGGACAACTTCGTCCCGTTCACCACGACAGCCAGCACCGCCCACCTCCGTTCCAGCGCTCTGGCCAAAGTCTAGCGCGGGATTCCACCTATTCGAGTGATATCACCTATAGGTGATCCCGGTGGAGCGGTGACGCCGGCAGCCCAGCCAGGCGGTCTAGCCGTGCTCTGGCAGTCCAGCCAGGCGGTCTAGCCGTGCTCTGGCAGTCCAGCCAGGCGGTCTAGCCGTGCTCTGGCGTGCTGGCCCGTGCCAGCCTGGACTTGCGCCGGGCAGCCTGGTTCGGGTGGATGATCCCCTTCGCGGCGGCCTTGTCGATCCGCTTCACCGCCAGCCTCAGCATCTCCCCGGCATCGTCTGCACCAGCCGCGGCGGCTTCGACGGCCCGCCTGGAGCGGGTGCGCAGCTCGGAGCGCACAGACTTGTTCCGGAGCTGGCGGCGCTCGTTCTGGCGGTTACGTTTGATCTGGCTTCGGATGTTGGCCACGGGACTTCCTCGTTCGGGGATAACTGGGGGTGAAGACTATCACCTGCTCGCTCACCCGGTACGCTCCGGGTGCTGTGTCTGGCTCCCGACCCATACGGAACTTCTCGATCATCAGCCATGTCGACCATGGCAAGTCGACCCTGTCCGACCGGATACTCGAGCTCACCCACGCGGTGGATCCGAGGCTCATGCGCGAGCAGTACCTGGACTCGATGGACTTGGAGCGGGAGCGGGGAATCACGATCAAGGCCCAGAACGTACGCGTCCATTGGCGTGACCACGTGCTGCACCTGATCGACACTCCCGGTCACGTCGACTTCACCTACGAGGTCAGCCGCTCGCTGGCTGCCTGCGAGGGGGCAGTCCTGCTGGTAGACGCTTCGCAGGGTATCCAGGCCCAGACGTTGGCGACGTGCTATCAGGCCATCGAGAACGACCTCGAGATAGTCGCGGTCCTGAACAAGATAGACCTGCCGGCCGCCGATCCCGAACGCTGCGCCACAGAGATCGAGCGGGTGCTCGGCATCGACTCGTCGCAGATCCTGCGGATATCGGCGAAGACCGGTGAAGGCGTTCCGGCCCTGCTCGACGCGGTGGTCGAACGCGTCCCGCCGCCGTCGGGATCTCCCGAGACGCCTCTCAGGGCTCTCATCTTCGACTCCGCCTACGACCAGTACCGGGGGGTCGTCAGCTCGATCCGGGTGGTCGACGGTGTGCTCAGATCGGGCTCCCGGATCCGTTTCATGCAGGCGGGCAGCACCCACGAGGCCGAGGAGGTAGGCATACGCTCCCCGGCCAGCACGCCGGTGGACCAGCTGGGGGCAGGCGAGGTGGGCTACCTGGTCGCCGGCATAAAGGACGTCGGCCGTGCCCGCTCGGGCGAGACCGTCACCTCTGCGGAGCGTCCGGCCCCCGAACCGCTGGCCGGCTACAGGGATCCGAAGCCGATGGTGTTCTGCGGGCTGTTCCCTCTCGATGGCGACGAGCTGCCCGAGCTGCGCGACGCTCTGGAGAAGCTGAAGCTGAACGACTCCAGCTTCACCTTCGAGCCGGAGTCGTCGAAGGCTCTCGGGTTCGGCTTCCGCTGCGGGTTCCTCGGCCTGCTGCACATGGAGATAGTGCGGGAGCGTCTCGAGCGCGAGTTCGACCTCTCGCTCATAGCGACTGCACCTTCCGTGGCCTACGTGGCGCATCTGACCGACGGGAGCGAGATCCACTTCGAGAACCCGAGCGACATGCCCGAGGCCAGCCGCCTGGACCATGTCGACGAACCGATGCTGCGCGCCACCGTGATCGTGCCGTCGGACTACACCGGCACGGTGATGGAGCTGTGCCAGTCCCGTAGAGGTGAGATGCTCCGCATGGAGTACCTCTCGCCGGAGCGGCTGGAGCTCGTATACCGGATCCCGCTGGCCGAGGTGGTGGTGGACTTCTTCGACCAGCTGAAGAGCCGGACCAAGGGCTACGCGAGCCTCGACTACGAGCCGGCAGGCACCCAGACGGCGAACCTCGTGAGGGTGGACGTGCTCATAAACCACGTCCCGGTCGACGCGTTCTCGACGGTGGTCCACCGGGCCCAGGCTGACTCCTACGGACGCAGGATGACCGAGAAGCTCCGCAGCCTCATACCCCGCCAGCTATTCGACGTCCCCATCCAGGCTGCGGTCGGAGGCCGCGTGATAGCCCGCGAGACGGTCAAGGCCAAGCGCAAGGACGTGCTGGCCAAGTGCTACGGAGGGGACATCACCCGCAAGCGCAAGCTGCTGGAGCGCCAGAAGGAGGGGAAGAAGCGGATGAAGTCGATCGGACGTGTCGAGGTGCCCCAGGAGGCATTCGTCTCAGCGCTCCGGCTCGACGACGACCGCTGAAGGCGCCGCCGGGCCCCGGCGGTACGATATGAGCGTGTCCGACGGGTTCCACCCCCCTTTCGAGGAGTACCTAGAGGCGGCCTTCTCGCTTGCCGAGGAAGGCACACCGGTCATCCAGGCCCGCCTGGCCGAGAGGCTCGGTCGCTCGGCGCCGTCGGTCTCGGAGATGCTCGAGCGGCTGGAGACCGAGGGCCTCATCCGACGGTCGGGTCGCCAGGTCCTGCTGACCGGCGCAGGGCTGGAGATGGCCGAGCGCGTCGTGAGGCGCCACCGGCTGGCCGAGCGCCTCCTGGTAGACGTGATAGGTCTGGACTGGGACAAGGCGCACCTCGAGGCGGGCAGGTGGGAGCATGTCATCTCCGACGAGGTGGAGGAGCGTCTGGTGGAGCTGCTCGGGAACCCCACCACCTGCCCGCACGGGAACCCCATACCTGGCTCCGGTGCTGGCAACGATCCTCGCCAGCGCTGTCTTTCAGAGGTGGAGGCCGGCGAGCGTGTCCGTCTCGCCCGAATAACCGAGGAAGTGGAGATCGACACCCCATCGCTCTCCTACCTGGCCAGCCACCGGCTGGTCCCCGGTGCGATGGCTACTGTCCAGGCGAGAGCTCCAGACGGCACCCTGACCCTGGACGTCGACGGCGAGGCTGTAGCCCTGGGAGCCTCCATGTGCAGCAGGCTGTTCGTGACCTCCGAGCCCGAGCACGAAAGGGTCCTGCGATGAGCGGGACATCGAGGCGACTCATCCATGGCCGCGACCGGGATCCTGGACGCGACCATGGCAGCGGTCGCGACTCCTCGCGCGGCCACGGTCGCTCCGAAGAGCGGCCTCACGCAGGGCGCGTCACGGACACCGAGAGCGGACTCGAAATCGATTCGCGCAAGGCGTCCATACTGAACGCGGTGGTGAGCGAGTACATAGAGACGGCTCAGCCGGTAGGGTCCGCGCACGTGACCGGGCTGCCGGGCGTCGAGGTCTCCTCGGCTACCGTGCGCTCGGAGATGGCCGCCCTGGAGCGCGAGGGTTACCTGGTCCAGCCTCACACGAGCGCCGGCCGTGTTCCCACCGACAAGGGTTACAGGTTCTTCGTGGACCACCTAGGGGCGAAGGGACGCCTCGGGCCAGACCAGCGCCAACAGGTTCGTTCGTTCTACGCGCACGTCCACGGCGAGGTGGAGGAGCTCCTGGAGCGCACCAGCGGCCTGCTGGCCGGTCTGACCGACTACGCCTCGGTGGTAATAGGCGCCGTCCACGACTCCGCGCCGGTGTGCTCGGTGCAGCTCGTCGGGCTCTCTGCCGGTGTGGTGCTCATGGTCGTGGTTCTCGGCGACGGCACGGTGGAGAAGCGGACCATCGAGCTGGACGAGGATCTCGACGCCAGGCGAGCCGAGGAGGCTCTTGCCACGGCAGGCAACCTCCTGACGGCACACGCCAGAGGGCACCCTCTCTCGGCGCTGTCCACCATGGCTGCCCCGGCCAGCGGTGACCCGGTCGTGGGCACCCTGCTGGAGACCGGCATGGCCGTGCTCGCAGCCATCGGCTCCCAGCTGGAGCCCGAGAAGGTCTTCGTCGGCGGCTCCTCGCGGATGGCCCTGGCCTTCGACGCGGTGGAGACGGTGCGCTCGGTGCTGTCGATACTCGAGCAGCAGCTGGTCGTGGTCGAGCTCATGGAGGACATACTCGACAGCGGGATGTCGGTGGCCATCGGCGCGGAGCACGGCTTCGAGCCCCTGGCCTCCTGTGCCCTGGTGATCTCACCTGTCGCCGTCGACGGAGAGCCGGTCGGCACCGTGGGGGTGGTCGGACCGACCCGGATGAACTACCCGAAGGCCCTTGCAGCGGTGGAGGCCGTAGGCCAGCAGCTGGGGCTTCGCCTGGAGCGCTACCTCATGCGTGCCGAAGGTGTGCCCACGGAGAGCCAGGGCATGGACCAGGCTCCCGAGACCGAGCTGACGGCCAGCCCTATGGAAGGCCCAGAGGCGCCCCGCGTACCGGCGGGGGAGACCGGGAGCATCGGAGGCGCTAAGACTGGTAAGCACCAGCAGAGAAGTTCGGGAACCTCGAAGCCGGCGCGCGCCGCGCACCGGCTCGACGACACCAGGAAGGGATCCGGCCGTGGCCGCTGACTACTACGAGCTGCTTGGTGTGAGCAGGAATGCTTCCGATGACGAGATAAAGCGTGCCTACAGGCGCATGGCACGCGAGCTCCACCCTGACCGCACCGGCGGTGACGCAGTGGCCGAGGCCCGCTTCAAGGAGGTGACGCGCGCCTACGAGGTGCTGCGTGACCCGGAGCGCAGGGCACGCTACGACCGGTTCGGCCCCGAAGGAGTGGATGGCCCGGGCGTTCCGGGTGGCGCGGATGCCTTCTTCGGGACCAGCTTCGGCGACCTATTCGATGCCTTCTTCGGCGGTGCCCCCAGCGCAGGTTCCAGGCGCCGGCGTGGAGGCCCGAGCCGTGGGGCGGACGGCGAGATCGTACTGGAGATCGATTTCCGCGAGGCGGTGTTCGGGGCCAGGCGCGAGGTAGAGGCCGAGGGGCCGGTGGTCTGCTCCGAGTGTCGTGGAAGCGGTGCCAGGGAAGGGACCACTGCGATCCGCTGCACCTCCTGCGGCGGATCTGGTGAGGTGCGCAGGGTGCGCCAGTCGATCCTCGGCCAGGTGGTCACAGCGGCTCCCTGCCAGCGCTGTGGGGGTACTGGGGAGTCGATCCCGAGTCCCTGTCCCACCTGCAGAGGTGAGGGGCGTGTGGTGGAGCGGCGCACCCTCACCGTCGATGTGCCCGCAGGGGTGGACCACGGCTCGACCCTCCGATTGAGCGGCCATGGCCCCGCTGGACTTCGTGGCGGTCCGCCAGGAGATCTCTACGTGCATCTCTCGGTCCGGCCCGACAAGCGCTTCGAGCGAAACGGCGACGAGCTGAGGGCCCGGTTGCACGTGGCGATGACCCAGGCTGCACTCGGCACCACCGTGCCCTTCGAGACCCTGGACGGGGTGGAGGAGATAGTCCTCGCGCCTGGCACCCAGACCGGCCACGAGATCAGGCTGCGGGGCAGGGGAGTGCCCCATGTGAAGGGCAGGGGAAGGGGCGACCTGGTGGTGAGCGTGGTGGTGGACATCCCCACCGACCTCACCAAAGCCCAGCAGGATCTGCTGAGGCAGTTCGCGGCGGAACGTGGTGACGAAGTGCAGCCGCCTACCGACAGCCTCCTGTCCCGTCTGCGCTCTGCTCTTGGCTGACGCTCCATGGACGAACCGCGCTCGCCTGGAGACCTGCCCGGGGTGGCTCAGGTCTTCGTGCCAGATCCCGAGAAGCCTGTCCCATCAGCCGAGGACCGTCACCACCTGGTCCGGGTTCTACGTCTGAAGGCCGGCGAGCTGGTGGTGGCAGCCGACGGGCGGGGAAGCTTCAGCCTCTGCAGGTTCTCCGGCGACTCGGGCTCGCCGGGCACCCCGAGCACGCAGGTGCTGGTGCCCGTAAGCCCCCTCTACTACGAGGAGCCGGCCGGGGCGCCTGTCACGGTGGCCTTCGTGCCAGCCAAGGGCGAGCGCGCCGAGTGGGTGGTACAGAAGCTGACCGAGCTGGGGGTGGACCGCATCGTGGTGCTCGCCTCGGCCAGGGCGGTGGTCCGCTGGCCGCCCGAGCGGGTGCCCGGTGCCCTGGCGCGTCTGGGTCGCGTCGCCCGGGGAGCCTCCAGCCAGTCCAGGCGTGCATGGCTGCCGGAGATCCGAGGGGTAATGGGCATCGAGGACTACGCTGCCGAGCAGGTCGTGGCTGGTGGAGGTGGATGCGTGATGGCACACCCCGGAGCCGCCCCACCCGGAGGGGCGCTAGGCAGCATCGCGGTCGGTCCCGAGGGCGGCTGGGACCCGGCTGAGCTCGAGAGGGCCACCGAGCTGGTGGGCCTGGGCCGCACGGTCATGCGAGCCGAGACCGCCGCGCTGGCCGCTGGCTACGCGCTCTGTGCCCGCCGGGACGGATTCCTCTGAAGCATCCTGCCAGCGGTTCTGATTGCGCTGGAGCAGCTCGCCCGGAACGGTTGAACGGGCCTGAGGATGCCCACGGAGGGTGCCAATCTGTCTGTTGGTTCGCCTCTGACCTCTGTAGTCCCTGGCCAGGACCATGCTTGCAATTACCACGCTCCGTGAGAGAAACTGACGGTGTGGCCAAGTCGGCTAAGGCGTCGGCCGGGGAGCTGCTGGAGTGACCATGGATGCTCAGCGCTGGGCCGAGCGTCACCAACGATAGAAGCGAGGATCAGGTGGCAATGGTCGAAGACGGGGTAGAGGCCAGGGAGCTAGAGGACGACGAGCAGGGTGAGGAGGTACGCGCCCTCTACGCCCGTGCGGTAGGTTCCAGGCTGCGAGCCGTGCGCAAGCAGATGCGGCTCTCGCTCCAGGCGGTGGAGGCTATGTCCGAGCAGGAGTTCAAGGCCTCCGTGCTCGGCGCCTACGAGCGTGGTGAGCGGGCGATATCGGTACCCCGCCTCCAGCGCCTCGCGAAGCTCTACGACGTGCCGGTGGACCAACTCCTGCCCCATGAGGACGAGGCGGTCAGCCGCTGGGCGCGCACCGGTGTCTCCGACGGCGCATACCCGGCTGGGCCCAGCGGCCTGGAGCGGCCTATACGTCCATGGGACGGCTACGAGAAGGTGACCATCGACCTCACCAAGCTGAACTCCGTAAGCGGCGCGGAGCGTGATCTGCTGCGGCGCTTCCTCAGCATGATCCAGGTACAGCGCCAGGACTTCAACGGTCGGATGATCACCATTCGCGCGGAGGACCTGAGGGCCATAGCCTGCCTCTTCGGCATCACGCCCGACGCCATGAGCAGGCGCCTGGACGAGCTCGGCCTGCGCGTGGTGCTGTGATATGAGCGAGCAGATCCGGTGGATGACCACGAAGGAGGCCTCGGAGTACCTGGGCATCACCCTGCGTAGTCTCTACCGCTTCATCGACGAGGGTCTGGTCCCTGCCTACCGGTTCGGCAGGGTGATCCGCCTGAAGGCCGACGAGGTGGACCAGTTCATAGACCAGAGCAGGGTCGCGCCCGGCAGCCTGGACCACCTCTACCCAGAGCTGAAGGGGACGCCGCAACGTACCGCAGAGGCACCGGGGTCTTGAGCGAAGCCGCGTCGGGCAGCTACGTGTCCGGGTGCCTCTTCTGCCGGATCGTCTCAGGAGAGGTCCCGGGCGAGGTCCTCATGCGCACGGAGGAGGTGGTGGCCTTCCGTGACATAAACCCCCAGGCGCCCCTACACGCCCTGGTGGTTCCGGTGAGGCACATTCCCGACGCTGCGTCCGTGGCACCCGGCGATGCCGACGTGCTGGCTGGGATGCTGATAGCTGCCAGGCAGGTCGCCGAGGACAGCGGGCTGGCGTCCGGAGGCTACCGCCTCGTCATGAACATCGGCCAGGACGCCGGCAACACCGTTGATCACCTGCATCTCCACGTGCTGGCCGGCCGGCGGCTCGCGTGGCCTCCCGGATGAACCCAGGTGCTCTAGGGGGCGAGCCGGATCTGGTGCCCTCGGCCACCGTGATCGTACCGGGGAACCACCTGATGGTCGGGCTTCTCGGTCAGCACGACGAGTTACTCCGCCTGGTCGAGCAGGGGTTTGCCGGGACTCGCATCGTGGTGCGCGGGAACCAGATCACTGCCCAGGGGAGAGAGGCCGACACCGTTGCGCGGCTCTTCGGCGAGCTGGTGGTGCTTCTCGAGCAGGGACAGCGCCTCGACGCCGCGGACGTGGGGCGGACCATAACGATGGTGAAGGACGACATGAGCCCCAGCGAGGTGCTCACCCAGGAGGTGCTCCGCTCGGCCAGGGGCCGTTCGGTGCGTCCGAAGACCGCCGGTCAGAAGCGCTATGCAGACGCCATAGCCTCCAGCGTGGTCACCTTCGGCATAGGGCCTGCCGGCACCGGGAAGTCATACCTCGCAGTGGCCATGGCCGTGGGTGCGCTCCAGACGCACCAGGTCGAGCGGATCATCCTGACCCGTCCCGCGGTAGAGGCAGGTGAGCGGCTCGGCTTCCTTCCCGGCGACCTGATGGCGAAGGTCGATCCCTATCTGAGACCCCTATACGACGCCCTATACGACCTGCTGGGTCCCGAGAACGTCCAGCGCCTTTCAGAGCGAGGAGCCATCGAGGTGGCTCCTCTGGCCTTCATGCGCGGCCGCACCCTGAACCGCAGTTTCATAATCCTCGACGAGGCCCAGAACACCACCCCGGAGCAGATGAAGATGTTCCTCACCCGTATCGGCTTCGACTCCAAGGCAGTGGTGACCGGGGACATAACCCAGGCCGACGTCCCCGGAGGCAGGTCGGGCCTCGCGGGTCTACCTGAGCTGCTGAGCGGGATAGAAGGGGTGTCCTTCGTAGAGCTCACCCGCCGCGACGTGGTGCGCCACCGGATCGTCGCCGACATAGTCGCGGCATACGAGCGTCGTGACGCGGCCTCGCTCGGGGGGGCGAGAAAGGGTCGTGGCAATGGGCGCTGAGGTATACGTGGCTGACGAGCAGCAGGCCGTCGCGTTGGAGCCAGGCCGGTACGCGGAGCTGGCGCGCCGGGTCCTCGATGCCGAGGGAGTGCGCTCCGAGACCGAGGTAGCCGTCCTCTTCGTGGACGAGGCCTCCATAGCCGAGCTGAACGCCCGATTTCTCGGGCGCAGCGGTCCCACCGACGTCCTGGCCTTCCCCATCGACGAGGAACCACCCCCCGGCGGCAGATCGCCAGACGAAGGAGGCAGCGGACCCGGCGTGCCGGCCGGCTCCAGCGCCGAGGTTCCCATGCTGCTCGGTGACGTGGTCGTCTGCCCAGCGGTCGCCGAGCGAGGGGCTGACGAGCACGGGGTATCGCTGGAGGAGGAGCTCTCGCTGCTGGTGGTCCACGGACTGCTCCACCTGCTCGGGATGGACCACGAGGACGAGGCCGAGGCCGAGCGGATGGAGCGGCGCGAGAGGGAGCTGCTGGCCCGCTTCTCGGGAGCGCTGCAGAGCAGCCACGGAGACGACCGGCGGTCGGATGCCACCCCCGGCAGCTAGCACCCAGCTCCTCCTCGGGACGACCGGAGGCGGTTCGGGGGGCGTCACCACGGTCGACTGGCTCCTCCTGGCGGTGGTCGTTGTGCTGGTGGGGCTCTCCGCGCTGCTGGCCCTCGCCGAGACCAGCCTGGTACGGACCTCGAAGGCCAGGGCTCTTGGCCTCGAGGACGAGGGCCGCAGAGGTGCCAGGCAACTCGTAGAGCTGGTCGAGCACCCCGAGAGGTTCCTGAGCGGGGTGCTGCTCATGGTGCTGGTCTGCCAGCTGGTGGCGGCGAGCCTCATCGGCGTGCTTGCCGAGCATTTCTTCGGCGCCGTCGGCGTCGCACTAGCAGCGGTGGTCGAGGTGGTGGTCATCTTCGTCCTGGCCGAGGCGATACCGAAGAACTGGGCGGTGCGCAATCCCGACCGCTCCGCGCTCTTCGCGGCGCCCTTCGTCAGGGTGCTGGTCGGCTTCGCTCCCCTCCGCTGGCTCTCCGCTGGGCTGCTCGGGATCGCAGACCTGATCATCGGCAGCCATCAGGGGTCCAGCGCGGGCGCCGGTGTCACCGAGTCCGAGCTCCTCGCGCTCGCCGACGTGGCCATGGAGGAGAAGGTGATCGCCACCGAGGAGCGCGCGCTCATCCACTCGATCATCGAGTTCGGCGACACGGTGGTGAGGGCAGTCATGGTCCCCCGCCCCGATATGCGTACCCTCGACGCGGACCTGAGCGTGGCGGAGGGCATAGAGGTGGCCATGGAGGCGGGCTTCAGCCGCCTGCCAGTCCATGACGGGAACGTGGACGACGTGATAGGTATCGCCTACCTGAAGGACCTCTTCAGGGCCGAACGAGCCGACGGCGGGAGCCAGCCGCTCAGGGATCACATACGTCCGGCGCGGTTCGTGCCCGAGACGAAACGAGTCGCGCACCTCATGCAGGAGATGCAGGAGCAGAAGTTCCACCAGGCGATCGTGGTGGACGAGTACGGCGGCACCGCGGGTCTGGTGACGCTGGAGGACCTCATCGAGGAGCTGGTCGGTGAGATCGTCGACGAGTTCGACGTGGAGGAGCCTCCGGTGGTCACCTTGCCCTCGGGGGGAGTCTCGGTGTCGGCCCGCCTGGCGGTGGGGGAGCTGAGCGAGGTGCTCGGCGTGGATCTTCCCGCTGGCGGCTGGGACACCGTAGGGGGTCTGGTCTTCGACGTGCTCGGTCATGTGCCGGTGGAGGGGGAGTCCCTGGAGGCCGGCGGGCTTCGCTTCGTGGCCGAGCGGGTGCAGGGAAGCCGGATCGGCCGGGTGCTCGTCACCAGGGCCGGCCGCGAGAGCCCCGGCCAGGATCAGGGGTCTCCAGCGGCTACCCCTGAGGCGGAGCTCCAGGATCTAGAGCGTGAAACCTGATCAGCCGGCGGCTGCCTTCAGGTCGGGTTTCGCAGCGATCGTCGGTCGCCCGAACGTCGGAAAGTCGACCCTGGTCAATACCATCCTGGGAACGAAGGTAACCATCACCTCGCCTAGGCCCAACACCACCCGTCGAGCGGTACGCGGCGTGCTTCACCGCCAGGACGCGCAGCTGGTCATCGTGGACACCCCCGGTCTCCACCGCCCGCGAAGCGCCCTGGGATCCAGGCTGAACGACCACGTCTCCCAGGCGTTGGCTGACGTGGACATCGTGGTGGTGGTGCTCGACGCGACTGCTCCCATCGGACCCGGAGACAGGCGGGCACTGGCCTGTGCCTTGGCAGGCCCCCGCACGATAGTCGTGGTGAACAAGACCGATCGCGCCTCCAAGGCGGCGGTGGCCGAGCACCTGCTGGAGGCTCAGTCGATCCTCACCGCTCCACCTCTGGCGGCTCCGGACGATGCGGTAGACCTCGCGCTCGGAATGGCGCCAGGCACCGATTCCACCATCTCCTACTTTCCCCTCTCGGCCGCCAGGGGCGACGGGGTGGATGAACTTGTCGAGGAGATGGTCGGCTGCCTCCCCGAGGGCCCGCCATACTTCCCGCCCGACATGCTCTCGGATGCGCCAGAGGCCTTCATGGTGGCCGAGCTGGTCCGGGAGCAGATACTGGCCCATGTGAGGGCGGAGCTACCCCACTCGGTCGCCTGCAGGGTAGTCGAATGGGAATGGCCGAGGATAAGGGTGGAGATACTCGTCGAGCGCGACTCGCAGAAGGCGATCGTGATAGGGCGCTCAGGGGAGGTGCTGAAGGCCGTGGGCTCTGCCGTGAGAGCTCAGCTGGATCCCGGAGCCTTCATCGAGCTCCACGTCGGGGTCGCCCGCCACTGGCAGGCGAGCGAGGATCTGATCGAGCGCCTCGGCTACTGAGGCCTCTCCAGCCGATCGCTGTCTGATCGCTCAGGTCTGGACCCCGGAGCGGATCCGCTCGAGCATGGCTATCGCTGCCGCCCGGTCGGTGGTGAGCGGCATCGGCGCCAGCGCTGCGAGCAAGGTCTTCCGGTAGCCGGCAGTGGCCAGGCGCCTGTCGAGGACGGCCACTACGCCGCGATCAGATGCGGAGCGCACCAGCCGTCCGGCCCCCTGGGCCAGCATGGTGGCCGCCCTGGGCAGGTCGACCAGCCTGAAGGCCGCCGACCCGGCCCGCTCACGGCGCGCCTCGACCAGTGGATCGTCCACCCGCGCAAAGGGCAGCCTGTCGATGACCACGAGGCTTAGTGTCTCGCCCGGCACGTCTACTCCCTGCCAGAAGGAGATGGTGGCGAAGAGGCATGCAGCCGGATCGGCCGCGAAGGTCTCCACCAGGCGTGACTTCGGCATCTCGCCCTGGGCCAGGATGGGGAACTCCAGGCGCCCACGTAGGGCGTCCAGCGCCGCCGTCATCGCCCGCCAGCTGGTGAACAGGGCGAGCATACGACCGCCGGCCGCCCTGGCCAGCAGCTCCATCTCACCGTGGAGTGCTGCCTCGCAGTTCGCCTCCCGGCGATCTGGGAGGTCGGTGGGGCAGTAGACCAGGGTGTTGCGCTCGTAGGGAAACGGGCTGCCCACGTCGAGCTGGTCGGTGAGATCCCCGGGAAGGCCCAGCCTCTGGCCCAGACCATCGGGAATCGTCGCGCTGGTGAGCACCGCGGTGACCTCGGGCCACAGGCTCTCGGCGAGCAGCGGCCCGACGTCTATGGGTGCCGCCCTCAGCACCAGCACCCTTCCACCCATCCCGCGGCGTTCCACCCAGGCCACGTGGCCCTCGTCCAGTGCCAACAGCCGGTCCATGTCATCCAGCAGATGGCCAGCGCTCATTACCAGCCGGGACCGCCTGGCAGCGTTCTCGTCGGCTCCCGGGGCGTCCACCGGCAGCCTGCCAGCCAGCTGGTCCCGACCGGCAGCGCGCAGGGCCTCCACCAGAGCGGTGACCCGCGAGCGGGCCAGGGAGAGGAGGGATCGCAGGGCCTCGTCGGGCCCCCTGGCTCCCGATCCAGGCGATCCAGGCGATCCAGGCGAGCCAGACGATCCAGACGAGCCAGACGCGCCGACCGCGCCAGGCGACTCTGCTCCGGCTGGCGACGCATGGCGGACCATCGGAGCCGCACGCTCTATGGCTACAGGCTCCGGGTAAGTGGCCTGCGACCAGGCTTCCTCGTCGCCAGAGCCGCCTGCCAGCGGCCCGTGGACCGGAACCCGCTGGCCGGTCAGCACTCGCTGGCCGACCAGCTCACCGAGGGCGCCATCGATCTGCGAGGCGACGTCTGCGACGGCATCGGCTGGCGACTGAGCGGCTCCTGCGTCGGGACTGCTGGCCGCTCGGTCTCGGCTGGTAGTCCTCTTGGCACCGAGCAGTGCTCGAGCCGATTGGGCGAGCTGAGCGAGCCTGCCAGAGGTCAGCTCGATGCCGAGGCCAGAGGTCATTATCTCCTCCACCTCGTGGGCCTCGTCGAAGACCACCGTGTCGTGCGGGGGCAACACGACGCCACCGCTGGCAAGGTGAGCGGCGTAGAGATGGGTGTTCACCACCACCACGTCAGCCTCGGCCGCCCGCTCCCTGGCGCGCTCTGCGAAGCAGGAGTCACCAGATGGGCACCGGAAGGCCCCCGGGCACTCACGCGCGGCCGTCGAGACGGCTGCCCATACCTGGGGAAGCGGCTCGAAGTCGAGGTCGGAGCGCTCTCCGCTGCTGGTTCTCGAAGCCCAGGCGACGATCTCGCGTAACTGGGAGGTCGGGTCGGAACTGGCCGACCGGTAGGGGGGTGCTGGCGGCTCGGCAGGCTCCGGTTCGCCGAGCTGACCCTGGCGTACTTCACCTGTGGCAGTGCCTGGGTCGGGTGCCTCGGCGATCCTCTGACGGCAGAGGTAGTTCGAACGTCCCTTCAGGATCGCGTAGCTGAAGGTGCTTTCCGGGGCCAGCTGCTTGGCCAGGAATGGGAGATCCTTTAGAAAGAGCTGGTCCTGGAGAGCCTTGGTGGCAGTGGCCACCACCACCCGTTTCCCAGAGAGCACGGCCGGCAGCAGGTACGCGAGCGACTTCCCGGTTCCGGTGCCGGCCCTGACCACCAGGTGACGCCCCGAGCGAATGGCCTGCTCGCAGGCCAGGGCCATCGCGGCCTGTCCAGGGCGATCTTCGCCCCCGCCGGGGATACCACTGGTCACCCTGGCGAGCAGCTCGGCAGTGCCATCTCCGCCCTGTGTCGATCGCCTCTCCACACGCCAACGCTACCGTGCTCCGGCCCCAGACATACTCGGGCTGCCCACAGCCTGGTAGCCCACCAGCGAGGTCGCTAACGGCGAGGTCGCTAACGGCGAGGTCGGCGCTGGAGTGGCAGGCTCAGATTCTGCGCCACCCCAATCCAGGACGCGGCGGCTGGCATAACGCACCCGGTTGACGATCAGCGGGTAGGTTCGTCGTGTGGGGAAGACCTCCGGACAGCATTCCAACGGATCCATCCATGGGCTCGATCCGTCACGCATACCGGCGCACGTCGCCTGCGTGATGGACGGTAACGGACGCTGGGCCTCCGCCAGGGGACTTCCTCGCACCGAGGGTCACGCGGCGGGGGAGGTGGCGCTCCTCGACACCGTGGAGGGTGCGCTCGAGCTCGGTATCGGATGGCTGACCATGTTCGCCTTCTCCACCGAGAACTGGCGTCGTCCACGCGACGAGGTGCGCTACCTGATGGGCTTCAACGAGTCGCTGCTGGTGCGCAGGCGGGACGAGCTGCACGATAAGGGCGTGAGGATCCGCTTCGCCGGCAGGCGTGACTGGCGCGTCCCGAGACGAGTGCTGAATCGGATGGACGAGTCTGCCGAGCTCACGGCAGGAAACCGCCGTATGACGCTCACCATGGCCTTTAACTACGGTGGCCGGGCCGAGATCGTCGACGCAGTGAGGCGGGTGGTGACAGATGGCCTCAGGCCCGAACAGGTAGACGAGAAGGCGCTGCGGTCGCGCCTGTATTACCCGGATCAGCCCGACCCGGACATCGTCATCCGGACCTCGGGGGAGTTCCGGATCTCGAACTTCCTCCTCTGGGAGCTCGCGTACTCCGAGCTGGTCTTCAGCGAGGTGCTCTGGCCTGACTTCCGCAGGGGGGACCTCTTCGCAGCCGTAGGCGAGTACCAGCGGCGGGATCGTCGCTATGGCGGTCTGGAGAGTTGAGGGCCCTGGCCATTATCTTCGGCGTCGCCGTGCTGGCCGGGATGATCACCATGGCGGCTGCCGGGATCACCTGGGCCATCGAGATCCTGGTTACTGGCGCGGCGCTGGTGGGGATGATCGTCATCGGCACCAGACTCGGAGGGCGCCGGCACGGATGAGCCTCTACAGGGACTCAGGTGTCGTGCTCAGGACCATCCGTCTGGGCGAGTCCGACCGTATCGTCACCATCCTGACCGCCGAGCACGGGAAGGTGCGGGCCGTGGCGCGGGGCGTGAGGAAGACCACCTCGCGCTTCGGCTCGCGGCTGGAACCCATGAGCCATGTGGCGATGCTCTGCTGGCAGGGGCGGGAGCTCGACATAGTCAACCAGGTCGAGGTCCTGGACAGCTTCCGTGCGGTCCGAGAGGATCTGGCGCGCCTGGTGAAGGCATGCTCCATGCTGGAGGTAGCCGAGCAGATCTCGCTGGAGCGCACCCCGAGCCCTGGTCTCTACGAGATGCTCGTAGGGGCCCTGAGGGTGATGCAGCAGGGGAACCCTGCCCTCGTGGTACCGGCCTTCTTCCTGAAGATACTGGCCCTGGACGGCTCGGCCCCCGTGCTCGACGAATGTGCCGCCTGCCACGGTGACGGCGAACTGGTGGCCTTCGACCTCGCCCACGGTGGCGCCCTCTGTGCGTCCTGCAGGCGTTCCAGGCCAGTCTCTGCCGATGCCCTGCGGGTCATGAGGCTCGTTCTCTCCGGAGGACTTGCCCGCGCCCTGGAGGAACCGCCTGGAGCCGTGGCAGACGAGGTGAGCGAGATCATGGCCGAGGCGCTCGAGTGGCACCTAGAGCGCCGCCTCCGCAGCCTCCGAGTAGGGTTGTCAACTGCTGCTCACATAGTTGCTTGTGTTAGTCGCTAGTATGTTCTATCCTCAGCATGGTGAATCTGTCGGAGTGGGCAGAGCAAGTCGGA
>JAJYXR010000007.1 GCA_021801795.1 Actinomycetes bacterium | reverse complement strand
GCCTCGCGTGGGCAGCGGTCATCACGCCGTGCAGCTGGACTATCGCATCAGCCAGCTCGGCATCGGTGGCTGAGCTGACGACCGCCGGATCGATCAGGGACATGACCAGAAGGATACGCGGGGGGTGTATCACTCACGGGGGAGTGATACACCCAGGAGGGAAGATGTGGTCATGTTCCGTGATGCCACGCCTATCCCAGATCGGGCCTCCTGGTCCGGTGGTCGGCTCCAGCCAGCCGGGCTCCTGCCTGCCTGCTGGCGTGTTCCACAGAAGCCAGGAGTTGTGCACCGGTGCCGGCAGCTTTCCACAGGCCTTTCCATAGGTTTTGGCTCTGGCTCCCCACAGGGCCGATGGTGCAGGGTGTGGTGGTGATGGCTCAGGCGCTCGACAGCTCTCTTCAGCGCCGCCTGCATTCCGTCGGCAACCGGGTTCCGCCCCATAACATCGAGGCGGAGGAGTCCCTGCTGGGTGCCATGCTGCTTAGCAGGGATGCCGTCGCTGCGGCAGTGGAGTGCTGCTCGGAGGACGACTTCTATAAGCCCGCACATGGCCACCTCTTCCAGGCGATCACCTCCCTTTACTCCAGGGGAGAGCCAGCAGACCCGGTGACCGTGGCCGAGGAGATGCGGCGTCTGGGCCTCGCAGACTCGCTCGGAGAGCCGGGCCTGCTCCTGTCGCTCCAGGTGAACACCCCGAGCCCGACCAACGCCGCCCACTACGCGAAGATCGTGGAGGAGCACGCCCTGCTGCGCCGTCTCGTGGGCGTTGCCTGGGAGATATCCGAGCTCGGCTACAGCCTTCCCGAGGACGTCAGCGCGGCCATCGACCGGGCGGAGTCGATGGTGTTCGAGGTGGCTCAGCGGCGGGTCTCGGACTCCGTCGCCTCCATCCGCGACCTTCTCACAGAGGGAATGGACCACCTGGCGGCTCTCTACGAGCGCGGGGAGGCCATAACCGGGGTGCCCACCGGATACGTGGACCTGGATCACCTCCTGGCCGGGCTCCAGCCCTCGAACCTGGTGGTGGTAGGCGCCAGACCGGCCATGGGCAAGACCTCCTTCGCTCTTGGGATAGTGGCACACGCTGCCATGAAGGCGAACCTTCCGGTCCTGCTCTTCTCGCTCGAGATGAGCCACATAGAGCTCACCCAGAGACTGCTCTGCTCCGATGCCCAGGTGGACGCGTCGCGCATGAGGAACGGGCGGCTGGCCGAGTCGGACTGGCGGAAGATTGCCGAGTCGGTCGGGCGGCTCGGCAGCGCCCCTATCTTCATCGACGATAACCCGAACATCACCGTGATGGACATCCGTGCGAAGGCACGCCGCCTGAAGAGCAGGCACGGCCTCGGCCTCGTGGTGGTCGACTACCTCCAGCTCATGACCGGCCGGAACAATGCCGAGAACCGGCAGGTCGAGGTCTCGGAGATAAGCCGAGGGCTGAAGATCCTCGCTCGGGAGCTCCAGATCCCGGTTGTGGCACTCTCCCAGCTATCGCGCAACCTGGAGATGCGCTCCGATAAGCGCCCGATGCTCGCGGACCTGAGGGAGTCGGGAAGCATCGAGCAGGATGCCGACGTGGTCCTCTTCATATACAGGGACGAGGTCTACAACCCCGATTCCGAGGACAGGGGTGCCGCAGAGGTGATCATCGCGAAGCACCGTAACGGTCCCACCGGTGCCATCGAGCTCGCCTTCATAGACCACTACGCACGCTTCGCGAACATGGCCCGAGGCTGATCGGCCGAAGCCAGCCGCCTCTGCTCGGCGAGGACTGCCCCGGCTGGGACATCAGGGTGAGGCCAACCTGTTCGGAAGTCAGCCGGCAGGCTCCAGTGCTGGATGAATGGTCATGCTGGGAAGGGCTTCGAGGGGTGGCTCCGCATCAGCGAGCAGTCGGGCGGCCTCGGCCGCGTCCCTTTCGTCTAGCGGGCGGGTGTCGGCGCAGAACTCCACCAGGATCCCGTTCGGATCGGTGGCGTATATAGACCTGCAGAAGCCGTGGTCGAGCTCCACCACCGCGATGCCGTGCTCCTGCCAGCGTCGGCAGCGGTCTGCGAGGCCGTCGAGGTCTCGCGCATCGAAGGCTATGTGGTTGACCCACTCGGGCAGACCGAGGCCCTTCGATATGGCAGTCTCGAAGCCAGGCGGGATGGTCTCGTCGTGGAGATCCCAGAAGGCGATGTACTCGCCGTCGCCGGTGTCGTAGAAGAGGTGCTTCGCCCAGCCGCCCCCCGCAGATCCGGTGGGGGCCACCACGGCCTTCGCCAGGCGGAAGCCCATCACCTCCGTATAGAACGAGTGAGTCGCCTCCAGGTCCCTGGTGGCCACCGCTACATGGTGGAAGCTCATGTGGATCCTCCTTCATCCGGCCCGCGATCTCAGCCTAATGGAATGGCGCCTCCTGGTCGGGCCAGGCGTTAGTCTCCTTGGGTGCCTACGACCGTGGAGAGACTTGCCAACTGGGCTTCTGGTCTCAGACTAGAGCAGGTGCCCGACCCGGTGGTCGAGCTCTGCCGGGTCCAGCGTCGCTCCGTCATAGGTGGCATGGCTGCCTCCCGTGACGACGCGGCCGCCAAGCGGGTACTCCACGCGGTACGCGCCTGGTCATCACCGGGACCGGCTCACCTGGTCGGAGCGGGCCGGCGCGCTCGCCGGGTGAGGGTCGAGGACGCCATCTACCACGCAGCAGCCCTCTCCATGGCTCTGGACTTCGACGACTACGTCTGCTTCGGGCACACCGGCCACTCAGCCGTGCTCGTCCCGCTGCTGCTGGCAGCAGAGACCGACTCCTCGGGTAGCGAGCAGCTCCTCGCACAGCTGGCCGCGAACGAGGTGGAGGCACGCCTTGGCGGGGCTTGCCTCATCGGCCCCCAGAACGGCCAGCTATGGTCCTTCATCCACTCCGCAGGCGCTGCCGTATCGGCATCCCGATTGCTCGGTCTGACGCCGGAGCAGACTGCCCACGCTCTCGCCCTTTCGCTCTACCAGCCACCTAGAGCCACCGCTCCAGGCTTCTTCATGCCCGACTCGAAACTGCTGACGGCAGCAGAGCCCGCTGTCGCCGGCCTGCGGGCGGCGCGACTGGCAGCCTCGGGAGTGACCGGACCCCTGGACGCTCTCGACCATCCCCAGGGGTTCCTCTCTGCATTTGCCGACGTTCCTCTCGTCGCTGTGCTCGGGGCGCTCGGAGAGGGCTGGGCGACGACCACCTTATGCGTGAAGCCCTATCCCGGATGCGCATACATTGACACGGCACTCGACGCGCTCGGGAAGCTGGGCTGGCCCCGGTCGGGGGACGTGGAGAGAGTAGAGGTCGACGCCAGCATCCTCACCTGCGTGATGGACTCGATGTCGGCGCACTATGCCTCTGACTCGACCAGCGTGCCCACGCCGGTGGTGGTCACCTTTTCCATTGCCTGGAGCATCGCGGTCGCGCTGGTCGCAGGCGAACCCGGCCCTGCCCAGGTGGACGCCGCCTGGCTCCAGGAGAACTCAGCCGCCCTCCGCGCTGCCGCCGCGAAGGTCCGTCTCCGCCATGACCCGTCCCTGACGCGCGAGGCAGTGTCGTCCTTCGCGTCTGTCCTACCACCAGGCCTGGTCGCGCGAGCGGTGGGCCCCGGTGGGCTGGCGCGCGCCGCCGCATCGCTCCGGCGCTCCGCGGCCGGCTCCCAGCGCATCAGCGCTCTCGGAGCGCTACGCGGTCGCAGCATCCTCGGCCTCGGGGGCGATCTGTCGCCATTCAGCCTCGGCGACCTCCGGCTACTCGGTGACGTATCCATGCTCAGGGACCTGCTGGGAGAGATCCGTCATCCCGGGTCCACGTCCGATCCGATGGGAACCCGCCAGGTCGCTGCCAGCTGGTGGGACCCCGACGCGCTGGGCGCCTTCGCGATGGCCTTTCCAGCGCGGGTCACGCTCCGGATGAAGGGCCACGAGACCAGGGATGCCTATGCCGACGTCCCCAGGGGCGCGGCCGGCCATCCCTCGGAGGGTCCATCGGCTATTAGCGCCACCAAGCTGCGCGATCACGGAGCTGCGATGTGGGGACAGTCACGGATTGGCGACATAGACCGTGCCATCTCCGAGGACGACCCGCAGCTCTGGACCCTGCTCGGTTGAGCTCAGGCCTCCCAGAGCGCTGCTCAAAGGTAATGTCGCGGCCGACGAGCAGTACCGATCGGAAGGGACCGGAACCGTGAAGCTGGTAGTGGCAGTCATAAAGCCGTTCAAGCTCGACGACGTGAAGGAGTCGCTGAAGCAGCTGGGTGCGCAGGGCATGACCCTCACCGAGGTACAGGGCTACGGACGCCAGCGTGGACATACGGAGGTCTACCGTGGGGCCGAGTACGAGGTGGACTTCGTGCCGAAGATCCGCATCGAGGTTCTGGTGGACGACGGCCAGGCCGAGGAGCTGGTGGATGCCATCGTGTCCGCCGGGTCCACCGGAAAGATCGGCGACGGCAAGGTATGGGTGCTGCCGGTCGAGACCGTGGTCAGGGTGCGCACGGGCGAGAGGGGCGTCGACGCCCTGTAGCGCCCCAGTCCCAGCCCCAGTCCCAGCCCCTGGCTCAGTCCCAGTCCCAGGCCCAGCCCCAGCCCCGGGCTCAGGGTCAAGCCTCAGCCAGCCTGGCGCGCCACAGCCTCTGCAGCGGCCCGGGCAGCATCCTGGTCACCCAGGTAGCCGACTTCCTCTATCGACAGGTCCCTGCCGAGCCGGTAGCGGCGGGGAATGCCCGTAGGGATGTCCAGGTCGACTATCTCCTCGTCGCCGATCGTCTCCAGGTACTTCACCATCGCCCTCAGCGAGTTCCCGTGAGCCACCACCAGAACCCCGCCGAGCGCGAGCAGGTCGGGGACTATCGCGTCCACGAAGTAGGGAACTAGGCGTGCCACCACGTCGGCCAGGCACTCGGTGGCCGGCAGCTCCCGCGCCGGCACATGGCGGTATCTGGCGTCGGTGGCCGGGTGGCGCTCGTCGCTGGCGGGAACTGCCGGCGGGGGAGTCGAGTAGCCTCGCCTCCACGCGCGAACCTGCTCGGGCCCGTAGGCTTCGGCGGTATCGGCCTTGTTCCGCCCCGTGAGATCGCCGTAGTGGCGTTCGTTCAGGCGCCAGTGCCTTCTCACCGGCAGCCACGATCGACCCATCTCCTCCAGGGCCAGGTTCGCGGTTCGCACAGCCCGGGTGAGCACGGAGGTATGGACTACCTGCAGGTCGAGGTCCCCCTCGTCGGCCAGTAGCCGGCCAGCCGCACGCGCCTCGTCCTCGCCGGTAGCGCTCAGGTCGACGTCGGTCCAGCCGGTGAAGCGGTTCTCGGCGTTCCACACCGACTCCCCATGGCGTAGCAGCACCAGGTCGGGCACGCAGCCGAGCATAACCTGACGCCGGAGCTGCCCCTTCACGCCGGCAGGCGGGCAGCCGTGCACCGATGGGCCGCCAGGCGTCGCGATGCACCGGTGGGCCGCCAGGCGTCGCGATGGGCCGGTGGGCCTCCAGGCGTCGCGATGGGCCGGTGGGCCGATGCGTCGCCAGGCCTTGGCAGGCGAAACCAGTTGCTACGCAGCGACTCCACCCTTATGCTGCGTTGATGGAACCCACTTCAGGCGGTAAAAGGTCAGCTCCCACCCACTTCGCCGGCTCTGGCCTGCGCCGTGCGCTCATAGCCGCTTCGGGCACCTTGGCGATGCTGGCGAGCCTCCTGGTCTCGGGGTTTCCCGGCCTGGCCCCTGCGGGGGCGTCCACGACCGCTACGGTGATGACGACTCCCACTTCCTCCACGCCGGACGCATACCTGAGGGCAGTGTCGTGCCCTGTCGCCACCTTCTGCGTATCGGTGGGGAATGTGTATTCGAGCACCTCGAGCGGACCGCTGGTACAGATCTGGAACGGTACCTCCTGGGCGACCTCCAGCTCGGTGGACTCTTCGAGCAGCACCGCCCCACTGAGCCTCGCGGGGGTGTCCTGCACCTCAGCGACGTTCTGCATGGCGGTGGGAAATGCCGGCCAGGATGCCTTCGCGGAGACCTGGAACGGCACCTCGTGGTCTGCCAGCAGCGTGGTCGCGCCCGGCACCGGCGACACCAGCGCATTCAGCTCTCTGTACGGAGTCTCATGTGCCACCGCGACCTTCTGCATCGCGGTAGGGGACCAGGGAACCTACACCTCCAGTGCGCCCGCCTACTCGACTCTCGCGGAGACCTGGAACGGCACCTCCTGGACGGTCTCGTCGCCCCCTGATACCTCGGAACCCCAGAACTCGCTTGCATCGGTGTCCTGCGTGTCTGCCACGCTGTGCATGGCCGTCGGGGAGGGCGCGGACTACTCGACCTCCCCGCCGGCCGCCAGCGTGATCGTCGCCGAGTGGAACGGCAGCTCCTGGACCTCCGCGAGTGCCCCCTCGTCGGGCACCTACAGTGCTCTCGAAGCAGTCTCCTGCCCGACCAGCAGCTTCTGCACCGCGGTTGGCTCATCCTCGGCCTCGGGTGTCCTCGCGGAGACCTGGAACGGCACCTCCTGGACGGTCGGTTCCGTTCCCAGCTTCTCCGGCGCAGGCGTCTTTGCTCTGAGCTGCCCGACGTCGGCGTCCTGCTTCGCGGTGGGATCCGAGGCCACCGGCACGCCGGGGTCTTCTACACCGACCACCGGTTCCTTCATCATGGAGTGGAACGGCAGCTCCTGGAGCCAGGTGGCGGCACCCGATGGTGGCGCGACTGGATCGGGAACGACGAACCAGCTCGATGGCGTCTCCTGCGGGTCCACTACCCAGTGCATAGCGGTCGGGCTCTCCAGCGAGCAGTGCGGCTCCACTACGCCTGGGGGTGGCTCCCTCACGGTGTCCATAGCGCCTACCGTCGTATCTGCCTCGGCAGCGTCTCTGTACAACCCCGTCAGCCCCACACGTATCTGCGACACCCGTCCGTCCAGCATCTCTGGGCTCAGCGACCAGTGCACCGGTAAGACCCTCGGTCCTGCAGGAACCCTGGAGGTCCAGGTGACCGGGCAGGCGAACGTACCCAGCGGTGCGGTCGGGGTCGTGCTGAACGTAACCGTGACCGGTCCGACGGCCAACGGCTTTCTCACCATCTGGCCTGCAGGGGTCACCCAGCCTGTCGCCTCGAACCTGAACTTCGTGGCCGGCGAGACGATACCGAACCTGGTGCAGGTCCAGCTCGGCTCCTCCGGAGCGATAGATGTCTATAACTCCGCAGGATCCACCGACGTGATCGTGGACGTGGAGGGCTACTTCCGCCCCGCCTCGGGCTCTACATCCGGTGACAGCTACACGCCGATCAGCCCGGTGCGCATAGCCGACACCCGCTGCGGTGCCTCATCCCCGCCTCCGTTCTGCGCGAACGAGCACATTCCCTCGCAGAATGCCGGACTCACCATGTTCGGGCCCGGTACCCCACAGGCAGTCACCGTTGCCGGTCTGGACGGCATTCCCGCGAGTGGGGTCGGAGCCGTGGTGCTGAACGTCACCGTCACTGGTACGACCTCAGGCAGCTACCTCACCGTCTGGCCTGCCGGGCAGCCCAGGCCCACCGCCTCGAACCTGAACTGGAGGGCCGGCGAGACGATACCGAACCGCGTGGTGGTGCCGGTTGGCACGTCAGACCAGGTCGACATCGCGAACTACGCGGGCTCCGCGAACGTGATCGTCGACATCGGCGGCTACTACTCGACCGCCACCACCGGCGACCAGTACGTGGCCACCTCGCCGGTGAGGCTTCTCGACACCCGCCAGAGCAGCTCTGCCCTGGGAGCTGGCCAGAGCCTCACCCTTCAGGTGGCCGGCACCGACGGCGTGCCCGCGTCGGGCGTCGAAGGGGCGGTGTTCAACGTCACCGTGACCGGGGGCACCGCGGGCAGCTTCCTCACCGTCTACCCGGGCAGCTCCGAGCCGGCAGTCTCCGATCTGAACTGGACTGCGGCCGAGACCATTCCGAACCTGGTGGTCGTGGCGCTGTCCTCGTCGGGGGCCGTGACCATATCGAATGCCGCGGGCTCGGTGAACGTGATCGTCGACCTGGAGGGCTGGTACCAGAGCCCCTCGTCGGCTGCTGCAGCGCGACCCCAGTCGGTGTCCGCCGCCAGCGCAGCTCCGAGCCGTCTCTCCATCCCGGACCCTGGGTCCTACCAGGCACACTATCTGGCAGGTCCGAGCCCGGCACCGCTTCCTCACTGCTGATCGTCACCGCCGGGTCATCCCGCCCAGCGGCCCCCGCCGCGTTGCACCGACCGAAGCTGCCGGGTCATCCCGCCCAGCGGCCCCCGCCGCGTTGCACCGACCGAAGCTGCCGGGTCATCCCGCCCAGCGGCCCCCGCCGCGTTGCACCGCCATATGGTAGCCTGTTCATATGAGTTGACAATACGATACTCAAGTTTGCTATACTCATACATGAAGAGAGTTAGAGGGGCTGCAATGGGTGGCCGAGCCACTGCTGGCTGAAGCGCTCGCTGCAGGTAACCCACCGCAGTTCTAAGCAGCCATCAGAGAGCATCGGAGGAAATCCACATGGCGAAGGCAGTTGGAATCGACCTCGGTACCACGAACTCGGTGGTGAGCGTCCTGGAAGCCGGAGAACCCGTCGTCATACCGAACGCCGAGGGTGGCCGCACCACGCCCTCGGTAGTCGGCTTCGCGAAGTCCGGCGAGGTCCTCGTTGGTGAGGTAGCCAAGCGGCAGGCCATCACGAACCCCGACCGCACCATCCGCTCGGTGAAGCGGAACATGGGAACTTCCTGGACGGTCGACATCGACGGTAAGAAGTACACAGCCCAGGAGATCTCGGCCCGGATACTACAGAAGCTGAAGAGAGACGCCGAGTCCTACCTCGGAGACACCGTCACCCAGGCTGTGATCACAGTGCCCGCCTACTTCGACGATGCCCAGCGGACTGCCACGAAGGAGGCAGGGCAGATAGCCGGCCTGGAGGTGCTGCGGATCATAAACGAGCCGACGGCAGCGGCCCTCGCATACGGTCTGGACAAGGAGAACAAGGAGCAGACGGTGCTCGTCTTCGACCTCGGCGGCGGCACCTTCGACGTCTCCCTTCTAGAGATCGGCGACGGGGTGTTCGAGGTGAAGTCCACCTCAGGCAACACCCATCTAGGCGGCGACGACTGGGACCAGCGGGTGATCGACTGGCTGGTGAAGAGCTTCCGGGACACCGAGGGCGTGGATCTCTCCCAGGACAAGATGGCACTCCAGCGCCTGAAGGAGGCAGCGGAGAAGGCGAAGATCGAGCTCTCCTCGGTCCAGGAGACCCAGATAAACCTCCCCTTCATCACGGCCACCTCCGAGGGGCCGAAGCACCTGGACCTGAAGCTGACCCGGTCGAAGTTCAACGAGCTCACCGCGGATCTGGTCGAGGCCTGTAAGGGCCCATTCGACCAGGCGATCTCCGACGCCGGACTCTCGAAGTCCGACATCGACCACGTAGTGCTGGTCGGAGGCTCCACCAGGATGCCTGCTATCCAGGACCTCGTGTCGAGCCTCACCGGCAAGGAGCCTCACAAGGGCGTGAACCCGGACGAGGTGGTCGCGGTGGGTGCCGCGGTGCAGGCGGGGGTGCTGAAGGGAGAGGTGAAGGACGTCCTTCTTCTCGACGTCACCCCGCTCAGCCTCGGCATCGAGACCAAGGGCGGGGTGATGCACCGCCTGATCGAGCGGAACACGACCATCCCCACGAAGCGCTCGGAGGTCTTCACCACTGCCGAGGACAACCAGCCCTCCGTGGAGATACACGTGCTCCAGGGCGAGCGGGAGATGGCCATGTATAACAAGACGCTCGGCAAGTTCCAGCTCGTCGACCTGCCTCCGGCGCCACGCGGCGTGCCCCAGATCGAGGTGACCTTCGATATCGACGCCAACGGGATCGTCCACGTCTATGCGAAGGACCTGGCCACCTCGAAGGAGCAGTCGATGACCATCACCGGCCAGTCATCCCTGTCGCGCGAGGACATCGAGCGCATGGTGCGTGACGCGGAGTCCCACGCGGAGGACGACCGCCGCCGCCGGGAGGAAGCCGAGGTTCGGAACAACGCCGACACGCTCGTCTACCAGACCGAGAAGCTACTGCGGGACCAGGGAGAGAAATTCCATGGAGACGAGAAGGATCGGGTGGAGGCCAGCCTGAAGGCACTCAAGGATGCCCTCGGCGGCTCTGACGTCGAGAAGATAAAGGACGCCACCGACGGGCTCGTCTCTGCCAGTCACGAGTTCACCCAGCGCCTCTACGACGAGGCTGCCAGCGCATCTGGCTCCGGGGGCGACTCCGCTGGCCCAGATGCAGGATCGCATGCCTCGGCTGACGGTGCCGAGTCCGGTGACGACGAGGTGGTCGACGCCGAGATCGTCGACGAGCCAGGGTCATGAGTGCGGGCCGTGCTGACGCCGGCAGCGGCGCCGGGGGTGCGGCCAGGTCGTCTGCCAGGGAGGCGAACCCGGGCGCTCCAGCCAGCCAGAGCGCCGGTGCTGAGGCCGCTGTGCCGGCCGGGGCGGCTGCCACTGTGCCGGCCGGGGCTAGCCCTGACGCGACACGGGGGCAGGACGCACCCGTAGGTGGATCCGGCAGCCCAGGGCCCCGATCGCCACTAGCCACAGATCCAGCCGGGGCGGTGCCTGTCGGGGATCCAGCCGGGGATCCAGCCGGGGATCCCGCGGCCCTGCTGGCGGCCGTGCGCGCCGAGCGCGACGAGTACCTGGACGCCCTGCGCCGCCTGCAGGCGGACTTCGAGAACTACCGAAAGCGCGCGACCCGTCTCCAGGGGGAGGTCGTCGAGCGTGCCGCGGGAGATCTGGTGGTGAAGCTGCTCCCGGTGATCGACGCGTTGGACCTGGCCCGTGCCCACCTGGCGGACCCGGCATCTGCCAGCGTCGAGGGCAAGGCCCTTCTGCAGGCCGCCGCCCTCCTGGACGACCTCCTGGGTCGGGAGGGCCTGGAGAGGATCGACCAGGCCGGGGTTCCTTTCGATCCGGAGTCGCACGAAGCGGTCGAGCACGCGCCCGCAGACGCTACGGCCGGAGAAGTCGCGGCCGGAGAAGTCGCGGCCGGCCAGGCAGCTTCCGGATCTCAGGCCAGGCAGGCCGATGGCCCCGTGGTGAGCGAGGTGCTGCGTGCCGGGTACCGCTGGAAGGGCCGGGTGGTGAGGCCCGCGATGGTGAAGGCACAGGGATGACCGTACAGCGCGAGTGGATCGACAAGGACTACTACCAGGTGCTCGGCGTTCCCTCGACGGCATCGGACAAGGATCTCACCCGCGCCTATCGGAAGCTCGCGAAGCAGTACCACCCCGACGCGAACCCCGGTGCCGAGGACCGGTTCAAGGAGATCACCGCAGCCTACGACGTCCTCGGTGACCCCGCGAAGCGTAAGGAGTACGACGAGGTAAGACGTCTGGGCACACGTGGCATCGGCGGATTCGGCGGGGCTGGGGGAACGACATTCAGGGTCGAGGACATGAGCAACCTCGGGGACCTCCTAGGAGGCATAGGGACCGTCTTCGGGCGAAACCGCGCCAGCCGTAATGCCGGTCCCCGCAGGGGAACCGACCTAGAGGCGGTTCTCCACCTCTCCTTCCAGGACGCGGTGCGCGGGGTGACCACAGGGGTGAACGTGAGCGGGGAGGCGACCTGTGCCCGCTGTAACGGTACCGGGGCCGCACCTGGCAGCATGCCGGTGACCTGCCGCCGGTGCGCAGGCCGGGGCGTTCTAGACGATAACCAGGGCCTCTTCTCGCTGAGCAGGGTCTGTCCGGACTGCGGCGGGAGGGGGACCACCATCGACAAGCCCTGCTCGGAATGCAGGGGCACCGGCGTGACGCGCCGGACACGCGAGGTGAAGGTGCGCATACCTCCGGGGGTGGAGGACGGTCAGAGGATAAAGGTGAAGGGTCGGGGGACCCCCGGACGCAACAACGGTCCGGCAGGCGACCTATACGTCACCGTCCACGCCGACCGGCACCCACTCTTCGGCCGCAAGGGCCGGAACCTGACCATCGAGGTGCCCCTCACCTTCGCGGAGGCAGCCCTGGGGGCCACCATCACCGTACCGACCCTCGACCAGCCGGTGACGCTGAAGATCCCGCCGGGCACCCCATCCGGACGGACCTTCCGCGTCCGCGGCAGGGGCGTCTCCGCCGGAGCCGGCCGCGGAGCTGGGGACCTGCTCGTCACCGTCCAGGTCGCGGTGCCAAAGGAGCTGACCCCAGAGCAGAAGAGCCTTCTAGAGGAACTGGCGAAGGTGAGCGACGACAAGCCGCGCGCGTTCCTGGAGGTGGACTAATGCCCGGACAGACCGGACAGACCGGACAGACCGGACAGACCGGACAGACCGGACAGACCGGATCCACCGGTCAGGGCGACCCAGACCCGTCGAGGGCCGTCTACGTCATATCGGTGGCTGCAGAGCTCGCAGGGGTCCATCCCCAGACGCTGCGGATCTACGAGCGCAGGGGCCTCCTGGATCCCTCCCGTACCGGCGGGGGCTCCAGGCGCTACTCCGAGCGGGACATCCAGCAGCTGAGGCAGATCCAGAACCTCACCACCGCGGGGCTGAACCTGGAGGGAGTGCGCCAGGTGCTCGCCCTCCAGGCTCAGGTCGAGAGGCTCCAGGCGGAGGTGGAGAGGCTCCAGGCGGAGGTCGAGAGGGTCAGGCTCGAAGCCGAGGAGGCAGTCGAGCGGACGCACCGGCACTACAGGAGGGACCTGGTGCCCGCGCGCCAGAGTGCCCTCGTGTTCAGGCAGCGCCCCAGCAGGCCGGGGCGTAGATGAGGAGGATGCACCATGGCACTTGACCCGAACCGCCTGACCCATAAGACCCAGCAGGCCCTGGCCGATGCCCAGGAGCGTGCCCGTGCGGCGGACCACGCCGAGGTGACGCCGGATCACCTGTTGGCAGCGGTGCTTGCCCAGCCGGAGGGGATCGCGATGCCCATACTGGGCCGCCTGGGCCTCGAGCCGACCCGTGTGGCCAACCAGGTCGCGGATCGCCTCTCCAAGCTCCCGAAGACCTACGGGGGTGCCGACCCCACGCTTTCGCGCGAGGCCTCCACGGCGCTGAACGACGCAGACGCCATCCGGCGGGAGATGGGTGACGAGTACCTCTCGGTGGAGCACCTGCTGCTGGTCTTCGCCGAGCGCATCGGAACCACCAGGGACCAGGTCCTCGGGGCACTGCGCCAGGTGCGGGGCAGCCAGCGGGTCACCTCGCCGGACCCAGAGGAGACCTACCAGGCACTCGAACGCTACGGACGCGACCTCACCCAGCTCGCCCGCCAGGGAAAGCTGGACCCGGTGATCGGCCGCGACGAGGAGATCCGGAGGGTGATCCAGGTCCTCTCGCGGCGTACTAAGAACAACCCGGTCCTCATCGGCGAGCCCGGGGTCGGTAAGACCGCGATCGTGGAGGGCCTGGCTAACCGCATAGTCGAGGGGGACATCCCCGAAGGCCTGAGGGACAAGCGGCTGGTCGCACTGGACCTGTCCGCGATGGTCGCGGGTGCGAAGTACCGGGGCGAGTTCGAGGAACGCCTGAAGGCGGTCCTGAAGGAGATAACCGACGCCGAGGGCGAGGTGGTCACCTTCATAGACGAGCTCCACACCATCGTGGGAGCCGGTGCTGCAGAAGGTGCCATGGACGCCGGGAACATGATCAAGCCGTTGCTCGCTCGCGGCGAGCTGAGAATGATCGGTGCCACCACCCTGGACGAGTACCGGAAGTACATCGAGAAGGATGCCGCCCTGGAGCGCAGGTTCCAGCCGGTCCATGTCGGCCAGCCGAGCGTGGAGGACACCATTGCCATACTGCGCGGTCTGAAGGAGCGCTACGAGGTCCATCACGGTGTGCGCATACAGGACGCAGCCCTCGTCGCGGCCGCGGTGCTCTCCGACCGCTACGTGACCGGACGATTCCTTCCGGACAAGGCCATAGACCTGGTCGACGAGGCCGGTAGCCGGCTCCGGATAGAGATCGACTCCATGCCCACCGAGATCGACGTGGTGACCCGGCGTATGCGCCAGCTGGAGATCGAGAGGGTGGCGCTCGCGAAGGAGACCGACTCCGCATCCGCCGAGCGCCTGGCCCGGCTCGAGGAGGAGCTGGCGAACCTGAACGAGCAGCTGAGGGCCATGACTGCCCGCTGGGAGGCAGAGCGAGATGCGATAAGCGCCATACGGTCCCTGAAGGAGGAGATCGAGGCAGCGCGCTCCGAAGCCGAGCGGCTGGCCCGCGACGGCGACCTCACGGGGGCCTCGGAGGTCCGCTACGGCCGGGTGCCGGAGCTCGAGCACCGGATGGAGGAGGCCGCCAAGGCCCTCGCGGAGCTCCAGGGCGAGGGTGCGATGCTGAAGGAGGAGGTCGACGCCGAGGACATCGCGGAGGTGGTCAGCCGATGGACCGGCATACCGGTGTCGAGGCTCATGGAGGGCGAGGTGCAGAAGCTGGTCCGCATGGAGGAGTCACTGACCCGGAGGGTCGTCGGCCAGCAGGAGGCGGTAGCCGCCGTCGCGAATGCGATCAGGAGGTCGCGCGCGGGTCTGGCCGATCCGCGAAGGCCGATCGGCTCCTTCCTCTTCCTCGGTCCCACAGGAGTCGGCAAGACGGAGCTCGCGAGGGCTCTCGCGGAGTTCCTCTTCGACGACGACCGCGCCATGGTCCGCATAGACATGGGGGAGTACCAGGAGAAGCACACCGTGTCCAGACTGATCGGGGCACCTCCGGGCTACATCGGCTACGAGGAGGGCGGACAGCTCTCCGAGGCGGTCCGGCGCCGTCCCTATGCGGTGGTGCTCCTCGACGAGATCGAGAAGGCCCACTCCGACGTCTTCAACGTCCTGCTCCAGGTGCTGGAGGACGGCAGGCTGACCGACGGCCAGGGGCGCACCGTGGACTTCACGAACACCGTCCTCATCATGACCTCGAACCTAGCGGTGGATCCCTCCAGCTTCTTCAAGCCGGAGTTCGTGAACCGCATCGACGAGATAGTCAGGTTCAGGTCACTCACCGAGGCTGACCTGCGGAGGATCGTGGACATCCAGGTCGACCTCCTGGCCGCACGGCTGGCAGAGCGCAGGCTGGAACTCCAGGTGACGGATGCCGCGATGAGCTGGCTGGCCCGCACCGGCTACGACCCTGATTTCGGGGCCAGGCCGCTCAGGCGGGTGATCCAGCGTGCCGTCGAAGACCCCCTGGCCCTGGCAGTGCTCGAAGGCCGCTACACGGAGGGGGACAGGGTGGTGGTGGACCTAGACGAGAGCTCCGGGGTACTGGTGCTTCGCTGAGGGCTACACTCTTGGCGTCCTGGAGCCGTCGACGGAGGATGAGCGCGTGCCCGCAACAGTGGTCGTGGGGACCCAGTGGGGTGACGAGGGAAAGGGGAAGCTCACAGACCTCCTTGCCCGAGACATGGACATGGTGGTCCGCTACCAAGGTGGGCATAACGCCGGCCACACCGTGGTGGTAGGAGACGACACCTTCGCCCTCCAGCTCGTCCCGAGCGGGATCCTCTACGAGCACATCGTGCCGGTGATCGGTAACGGTGTGGTGGTCGACCCCGTGGTGCTCATCGAGGAGCTGGACACCCTCGAGGCAAAGGGAGTCGACACCAGCCGGATGGCCCTGAGCGGGAACGCCCACCTGGTTATGCCCTACCACCAGGAGATCGACCGGGTGACCGAACGCTATCTCGGGAAGAACTCCCTCGGTACCACCAAGCGTGGAATCGGTCCCGCCTATGCCGACAAGGCGGCCCGGGTGGGACTGCGCGTCCAGGACCTGCTCGACCCGAAGATATTCCGCCAGAAGCTCGACGTGGTCCTGAAGGAGAAGAACGCGCTCCTGGCGAAGGTGTACAACCGCCTGCCGCTCGACGCGGACGACATCTGTGATCTATACCTTGGAAAACTGGCCGATCGCGTCTCGGCCATGGTCGTGGACGCGGTGGCTCTCGTGCACGAGGCTCTCGACCGTGGGGACCACGTACTCCTGGAGGGGGCCCAGGCCACCTTCCTGGACCTCGACCACGGCACATATCCCTTCGTCACCTCCTCCAACCCGGTCGCAGGAGGGGCCTGCACCGGCTCCGGTGTGGGACCACGGGACATCGGGGAGGTGATCGGCATAGCCAAGGCCTACGTGACCAGGGTGGGATCGGGACCTTTCCCCACCGAGTGCCACGACGAGGTAGGCGACATCCTCGTAGAGCGCGGCCACGAGTACGGCACGAACACCGGCAGGCGCCGTCGTTGCGGCTGGTTCGACGCGGTTATGGCCCGACAGGCGGTCCGGCTGAACTCGCTAACCGAGGTGGCCCTCACGAAGCTCGACGTCCTCGACACCTTCGCCTCCCTGAAGGTCTGCGTGGCCTACCAGGCAGGATCCGAGCGGTACGTCCACCCCCCCTACCACCAATCGGTGCTCCACCAGGTGACCCCCGTCTACGAGGAGCTGCCCGGCTGGCAGGAGGACCTGTCTGGAGCGACCGAGCTCTCGGATCTCCCACCTGCGGCACGCGACTACGTGGCCTTCCTCGCCGAGCAGATCGGCGTGCCCATAAGGCTGGTAGGGGTCGGACCCGGTCGCGATCAGTTCGTCCGGTTCGCCGCGTGAGGGTCTGCGTAGTCGGCTCCGGAGGGCGTGAGCACGCCCTGGCGGTTGCCCTGGCGCGTACCGCCGAGGTGGTGGTCACACCCGGTAATCCTGGGATGGTCCAGGAGCTTCCCGGCGGGGGCCGCATCTCCATCACCGATGCGCCTCCCGAGGAGCTGAGCGCAGGTCTCTTCGTCGTGGGCCCCGAGGTTCCCCTGGTAGAGGGTTTGGCCGACCGGCTCCGGGCAGCCGGGCACCAGGTGGTGGGACCCGGCGCGGACGGCGCCCGGCTGGAGGGATCGAAGGCCTTCATGAAGGAGCTCCTGGCCGAGGCCCGCATACCCACCGCCCGCTTCGGGGTCTTCGACGACCTGGCCGAGGCCGGCGAGTTCCTGCGCAGCCTCAGCCCGCCCTGGGTGGTGAAGACCGACGGCCTGGCCGGGGGCAAGGGAGTCCTCGTGACCGACTCGCTCCCCGAGGCCCTGAAGGACGTCGAGGCGAAGCTCTCCGGCAGGGCCTTCGGAGAGGCCGGCCGCCGGGTGGTCCTGGAGGAGGGGCTGGTCGGGACCGAGTGCTCCCTCCTGGCCCTCACCGACGGATCGCGGGTCCTCCCCCTCCTGCCCGCGCAGGACTTCAAGAGGCTCCGCGACGGCGGCCAGGGACCGAACACCGGGGGCATGGGCTCCTACTGCCCCGTAGCCGATCTCGGTTCCGCTGAGGTGGACAGCCTGATGGAGCTGTCCGTCGAGCCGCTTCTCTTCGCGCTCAGACGCCGTGGGATCGACTACCGCGGCGTGCTCTACGCGGGTCTGATGCTCACCGAGGAGGGTCCCAGGGTGCTCGAGTACAACGTCCGATTCGGGGATCCAGAGGCACAGGTAGTGCTGCCCCTGCACACCGAGGACCTCACGGCCGTCCTCTCGGAGGTGGCCGCGGGGCACCTGCGCACCGAGCCCCGCTTCTCCGCTGCCACGGCCCTCTGCGTCGTCCTGGCTGCCGAGGGCTATCCGGAGAATCCCAGGCGGGGGGATCCGATCACGGGCATAGAGAAAGCCTCTAGCCTTCAAGGCGTGTCGGTTCTGCACGCAGGCACCGACCTCGATGCCGAGGGTCGGCTGGTTACCGCCGGGGGGCGGGTGCTCGACGTGGTGGCCGAGGCCGGGACCATCGGGGAGGCACGCCATCGTGCATACCAGGCCGTCGGCCACATTCACTGGGACGGGATCACCTACCGGAGCGACATCGGCGCCGAGGTGCCCGTCGCGTGATCCCCCGCTACTCCGACCCCCGTATGGCGGCGCTCTTCAGCGACGAAGCGCGCCTCGGGATCTGGCTGGAGGTGGAGCTGCTCGCAGCCGAGGCCTGGGCAGCCATAGGCGTGCTTCCTGCCTCCGAGGTAGCCAAGCTGAGAGAACGGGCCCCCCTGCCGACGCCGGAGCTGGTGGAGAAGGTTCGAGAGCGCGAGGAGGTGACGGACCACGACGTGGCCGCCTTCGTGGACGTGGTCCAGGCTGCCATAGGGGGTCCCGAGGCCAGGTTCCTCCACTACGGCCTCACCTCCTCCGACGTGGTCGATACTGCCCTCAGCGCCACCCTGACCAAGGCTGCAGACCTGCTCATCGAGGCCAGCGGAGCGCTGGTGGCCGCGCTCGCCAGGCGGGCCTTCGAGCACATCGACACCCCCATGGCAGGCCGCACCCACGGGATGCAGGCCGAGCCCACCACCTTCGGGGCGAAGTGCGCACTGTGGTGCCTCCAGGCGGATCGGGACCGCGAGCGCCTCAGGCTCGCACGGGGCCGGGTGGCCGTCGGGAAGCTCTCCGGAGCGGTCGGCACCTACTCGAACATCGACCCCCGGGTCGAGGAGCGCGTCTGTGTGGAGCTGGGGCTGCTGCCGGTGCCGGCCACCCAGGTGATAGCCAGGGACCGCCATGCCGAGCTGCTCTGGGCATGCGCGGCAGCGGGGACCACCGTGGAGACCATTGCCACCGAGGTTCGCCACCTGGCCCGCAGCGAGGTGGGGGAGCTGGAGGAACCCTTCAGGCCAGGGCAGAAAGGCTCCTCGGCGATGCCCCATAAGCGGAACCCGGTCCTCTCCGAGCGGCTATCCGGCCTCGCACGGGTGCTGAGGGGCTACCTGGGCGCGGGGCTCGAGGACGTCGCCCTATGGCACGAGCGCGACATATCCCACTCCTCGGTCGAGCGGATCGTCCTGCCCGACGCCTGTGGGCTCACCTACTACATGCTCACCAAGGCAGCCGGGCTCGTAGACGGGCTGGTGGTCCACGCCGAGCGGATGATGGAGAACCTGACCGAGGGCTCCCTCGGGCTCGTCTTCAGCCAGCCGGTGCTCCTGGCACTCGTGGCGGCCGGCATGGACCGGGACGCTGCCTATAGGATCGTCCAGCGTGACGCCAGGAAGGCCCACGAAGAACGTCGCAGCTTCCGCTCCGTGCTCGCGGCCGACCCCGAGGTCCACCTCTCCCAGACCGAGCTCGACGACGCTTTCGGCCTGGAGCGCTCCCTCGGGAACATCCATCGATTCACCGACGCCCTGAAGGAGATACCGATATGACGCTTCCCCTGGTCCACAGCGGAAAGGTACGGGACATCTACGACGCGGGGGACGGGCTCTGGCTGATGGTGGCCTCCGATCGCATCTCGGCATTCGACGTCGTGCTCCCAGAGCCGATACCAGAGAAGGGACGGGTGCTCACCGCTCTCAGCGTCCACTGGCTGGCGGACCTGGCGGACCTGGCACCGAGCCACCTGATCTCCGCAGACCCCCGGGAGTTCCCCGAGGAGGATCTGGAGATCCCCGGCGGCCCGACTGGCGGGGGGCCCCAGCACACCCAGGCGGAGTCCGCCCAGGCGGAGCACACCGCCCAGGCCCAGGCAGGGCGCGCCATGCTGGTGAGGCGCGCTCAGATGCTACCCATCGAGTGCATCGTGCGGGGCTTCCTCGCCGGCTCCGGATGGGCCGAGTACCGCAGTACCCAGACGCTCCACGGCATGCCCCTGCCAGCCGGCCTTAGACAGTCCGACCGGTTGCCCGAGCCGCTGTTCACCCCTTCTACGAAGGCGGCCGAGGGGCATGACGAGAACATCTCCTTCGAGGCATCCGTAGACCTCGTGGGCAAGGAGGTGGCAGAGAAGGCCCGCGACCTGTCCGTGGAGGCCTACCGGCGCGCCAGTGCCAAGGCCGAGGCCGTCGGCCTCATGGTGGCCGACACGAAGTTCGAGCTCGGCTTCATCGACGGTGAGCTGGCCATCTGCGACGAGGTCCTCACCCCGGACTCCTCCCGCTTCTGGCCGGCAGACGCCTGGGTGCCGGGCAGCTCCCCGCCATCCTTCGACAAGCAGCCGGTTCGTGACTGGCTGGAGGGCACCGGCTGGGACAAGTCGCCCCCCCCGCCTTCCCTGCCCCCGGATGTGGTGAGCCAGACCAGCGAGCGTTACATCACCGCGTACGAGCGCCTGAGTGGCAAGAACCTGGCAGACTGGTACCGTCCGGGCGCCTGAGGATCCCCCGGCATCCACCACCTGAACCGCACGGAGTGAAATGCACGGAGTGAACCGCACCCCATGAAGTACGAGGTTCTCGTCGAGGTGCGCCTCCACGACGACATCGCGGACCCCGCTGGCGCCACCGTCGAGCGTGCCCTGCCGGCCCTGGGTTTCGCAGGGGTGGAGGGGGTGCGCGTCGGTAAGGCCGTCCGGTTCAAGGTAGAGGCTCCCGGGCCCGAAGATGCCCTCCTGCGTGCCGAGGAGGTGGCGAACCGCCTGCTGGCGAACCCGGTGATCGAGTCGGCAGGGGTGCGCCTGCTGGGCCTGCTGGAGGCGCCGTCTTGAGCAATCGGGTGGCAGTCGTGGTGTTCCCGGGCACGAACTGCGAGCACGATGTCGTGAGGGCCCTCGTGGGCCTCGGTGGCCAGGCGGAGCTCATATGGCATGACCAGGCATCCCTGGATACATACGACTCGGTGGTGCTGCCCGGAGGCTTCGCCCATGGCGACTACCTCCGGCCCGGAGCCATCGCCCGGTTCTCCCCCGTCATGGCTGCGATAGAGCGTTTCGCAGCATCGGGCGGACCGGTCCTCGGCATATGCAACGGCTTCCAGGTCCTCACCGAGGCGGGGCTGCTCCCCGGTGCGCTTCACAAGAATCGCGGCCTCAGGTTCCTCTGCGAGACCGTCGAGGTGGAGGTGGCATCGGCGCGATCTGTCCTCACATCTCAGGTCGAGACAGGCACCCGACTGATGCTCCCAATAAACCATTTCGAAGGCTGCTACACCTGCGACGCCTCGACGCTTCAGATGCTGATCGCCGAGGAGCGGATAGTCCTCCGTTATGTGGAGAATCCGAACGGCTCCATAGAATCCATAGCCGGGATCTCTAACGCAGCCGGTAATGTCGTCGGGCTCATGCCGCACCCCGAGAGGGCATGCGATCCACTAACCGGCTCCAATGACGGTTCAGCCCTCATGCAGGCCATCGCCGGGATATCCCAGATGGCCGCCAAGAGCTAGCTCAGATCTTCGCGCTCTTAGTGATGCCGGCCTTCTCGAGAACCTTCGGGTCCACCCCAACCGCCCGCCAGGCGGCGTAGCCGATGTGCTTACGCTCCGCGTAGCCCTTCGCCACCTTCACGAACTGCTTCTCCAGCTCTGCCATGTCGACGGACTTCCCGGTGTTGCCGAGCTGCTCCTTCAGGCGCAGACGGTCCTGGTGGAGCCTCAGCTTAGCCAGCGAGTCCGCGGTGGGGATCCTCGCCTCTATGGCAGCAAGGCGCTTTTCCATGCTCTCCTTCGACCTCGGGCGGCCACGACTCGGGCGCTGGCTCTGGAGTGCATCCAGGTATAGGCGGATGGCGCGACCTTCGTCACGGCCCTTGGCCAGAGCTTCCTTGTGTGATGCGGACATGGGTGAACGCTTACGCGGTTTTACAGTAGCCATGACCAGAAGTATTACAGCCACCACAGGATAAATGCAAGGCGGGGCTATAGCCAGTCAGGGGCTATAGCCTGTCAGCGCTGCATCCTACGAGGCGCCTGAAGCAGTAGCGCATTTCGTCCCAGTGGCGGCCGGGTGGATGGTCACAGATACCTCTTTCGCTCCCGAGAGGGCGACGATGCTCAGCATGGTCGAGCACGGGGGTGAGGTCACCTTCCCGCCGGTCACCTGGACCCTGTAGCCATTCTCCTCGGCCAGTTTCGGCACCTGTATAGAGGTCACCGCGCCGGGAGGAAAGCTTCCGCCGCCAACCCGTGAGGTGGACCAGGAGAAGTGCAGGACATGGCTCGCGTGGTCGTATGACAGTGTCCTGGGAGTTCCTGCTACAGCCAGGGGATGCGGTTCCACTAGGGCAGCCACCGCGCTTCTATGCAGGTTCGAGCCAGTCGGAGGCGCCGATATCGATTTCACCATCGACACGTTGAATGACCAGAACAGCCAAGGCATCAGAGACGAGTCGAAAGCCGCCTCCTGGACCTCAATGGCTGCCGGTGAGGTAGTAGCACCCCATTCGGTGGCCAGCAGCGCGCCGCCGGTGGAGCGCGACCAGCTGACCGCATTGTCGATCACGTCGACCGCATTCGAGGGGTCAGTCGGGTAGACGTGGAAGGCCATGCCGCTGTCCGGGTCTCCACCGGGCAGGCTGATGCTCGTCTTGGAGGTACCGAGGTTGAACAGCACGAAGGGCTCGGCAAAGACCAGATGGGCGTGATCGGCCGATCGTATTGCCCGGTCGATGCGGGCGTAGAAGGGGTCCAGCTCGCTCCTGTCCAGAGCCGGGCATCCCGACCCAGTCGCGCAGGGAAGCCAGGTGGTGCCCGGCCAGGGCTCGTTCAGGATCTCGTAGCCCAGGATGTTCTCGCTCGAAGCGAACTTCTGCGCCAGTGCCCTGAACATAGACGCGTCGTCCTGCTGGAGGCCCTCTCCACCGGGGCCTGCCTGGTCCTTCCAGAAGCTCTGGAAAGCCTGCTGGACAGCAGGGTCCGCGACGTAATAGTCCGGGAAGCCCACATGGGTGTTCTGCGCGCCGTCGGTCAGCGTCATCCAGGCAGGGAAGCCGTCGGAGCCCACCGAGGGGCCATATCCGTCCTGATGGGCGTCCAGGAGCACCATTATCCCGTAGGACTGAAGCATCCTCACCGTGCTGGCCAGGTGGTCTATGTAGCTGCTGTCCACCACGCCTGGAGCTGGCAGCGCACCGGTGGCGAGCACGCCCAGGCGAACCACGTCGAAGCCGTTCGCGGCCAGCCAGGCACCGTCGGCGGAGTCGAAGCCGAAGGCCGCCGGGTAGTAGGGGGCCCGCTTCTCCACCATGTTCACCCCATGGACCTCCAGCACCCTGCCGGTGGCATCTACCAGCCACCGTCCCGAATGAGACACCGGCATCACCGGCATAGCGGATCGGACGCTCGTCCCGAATGGTCCAGCCGAGGTACTGGCGCGCCTGGGGGGCCTCGCCTGGGTCGCACCCGACCGGTGGTGGTCAGCCGGGGTCGCCGAGCAGGCTGCTGCCAGGAGCGCCACCCCGGCCGTCAGGGCTGCCAGATAGAGCTTCGCGAGGCCGCTCGACCTCGAATGTGCGAGTCGGGTCATGCACGAGGGTACCGTGGCACCATGCCTGATGCCGCGATCCACAGAGCCCTGGGGCTGAGCGACGACGAGGCAGCACGCATAGTGGAGATACTCGGGCGAGAACCGACCTCGCTCGAGCTGGCCATGTACGCGGTCATGTGGAGTGAGCACTGCTCCTACAAGTCCTCCCGCATCCACCTCCGGCGGCTTCCCACCGAGGGGCCCCGGGTGCTGGTCGGACCCGGCGAGAACGCCGGCGTGATCGATGCCGGGGACGGGATCGCCATAGCGATCCGGATCGAGAGCCATAACCACCCCTCTGCCGTGGAGCCCTACCAGGGTGCCGCCACCGGCGTCGGTGGGATCCTGAGGGACATCTTCACCATGGGGGCCCGCCCGATAGCCCTGATGGACCCCATCTTCTTCGGCCCCATCGAGGACCCGAGGAGCCGCTGGATCTTCGAGGGGGTGGTAGCAGGAATATCCGGCTACGGGAACGCGGTGGGAGTGCCCACCGTGGGAGGGGAGCTCACCTTCGCCCCCTGCTACTCGGGCAACCCGCTCGTGAACGTCCTCTGCCTCGGGGTGATGCCGGTGGAGCGGCTGGTCCTCGGCCGGGCGTCCGGCGAGGGAAACCTGGCAGTGCTCCTCGGATCCGCCACCGGGCGAGACGGCATAGGAGGGGTGAGTGTGCTCGCCTCTGCCGGCTTCGACTCCTCCTCCGGCGCCGATGCCGACGGCTTCGGCTCGAAGCGGCCCAGCGTGCAGGTGGGCGACCCGTTCGAGGAGAAGAGGCTAATAGAGGCCTGTCTGGACCTTCTCGACCGCGGGCTGGTGGTCGGTATACAGGATCTCGGTGGCGCAGGGCTCGCCTGTGCCACCTCGGAGACGGCCGCCCGTGCCGGCATGGGGATGGAGGTCGACGTGAGAGCGGTGCCGCTCCGCCAGGAGGGAATGGTGCCGGTGGAGGTCATGACCTCCGAGAGCCAGGAGAGGATGCTCGCGATCGTGACCCCCGCTGCCCTGCCCGACCTCCAGGAGGTCTGCCGCCACCACGAGGTGAGCGCCACCGTGATCGGGGTCGTCACCGCCGGAGCCGGCCGGCTCGTCGTGAGGCAGGGACCCGGCGGCCCGGTGCTCGCCGACGTTCCCGCGGCAAGCCTCTCGGACGACGCGCCGCTCTACGACCGCCCGAAGTCGCCACCGGTGGACCTGGCCACCAGGCGGGCAGACGACCCCGGCCGCCTGGCGGCACCCGGAGACTGCTCCGGCGACCTGCTGGACCTCCTCAGGCTGCATCCCGACCCCTCCTGGGTATACCGCCAGTACGACCACCAGCTCTTCCTCAACACCGTCATCGGTCCCGGCTCCGACGCGGCAGTGCTACGCCTCCAGGCCCCCGGCCTGCCACCCAGCCAGCGTGCCATCGCGCTCTCCACCGACTCGAACCACCGCTGGTGTGCTGTAGACCCGCGGGCCGGTGCTGCATACATCGTGGCGGAGTCGGCCCTGAACGTCGCCTGTGCTGGGGCCAGCCCCGTGGCAGCAGTGAACTGCCTGAACTTCGGTAACCCCGAGCACCCCGAGGTCATGTGGCAGCTCTCCGAATCCGTCGACGGCATGGCGGAGGCCTGCGATGCGCTGGGGATCCCGGTGGTCGGCGGGAACGTAAGCCTCTACAACGAGAGCGCCGGTGCCGACATAGACCCGACACCCGTGGTCGCGGTGCTCGGGTTGATCGACTGCCTGGCCAGCCAGCCACCAGCCGCCCGGCTGGCCGAGGGAGCCACCATCGTGCTCCTGGGAGAGGACCCCGAGTCTCCCGCCCGCTCCCTGGCAGGCTCCGCCTGGGCCATAGACCTGCGCGGCCATCGGGGAGGCTCGCTGGCGCCCCTCGACCTGGCCGCGCAGAGGAGGCTGATCGACCTGGTCCTGGCTCTGGTCTCGCCACAGCTCGCGGGTGCTCCGGGTATCCCGGGCGTCACCGGGCGATTGGTGGAGGGCATACACGACGTCTCCTCGGGGGGGCTCGGGGTGGCCCTGTGCGAGGCTGCGTTCGGCTCCCCGGTAGGCCCCGCCGTCGGCTTCAGGGTCCACGGGGTGGCGGATCGCGCAGAGCTCTTCTCCGAAGAGCCCGGACGGGTGCTGGTATGCACCCATTTCCCCGAGCAGCTAGCAGGCCTGGCCACGGAGGCGGGGGTTGGCGCCCGGTCCATCGGCCTGGCAGGTGGGAACCGTCTGCTCGTCGACTCCCTCCTGGACCTCGACATAGCCGAGGCCGATCGCGTATGGCGCAGCTCCATCGCGGCCTCCCTCGACGAGCTGGCTGGCTAGCCTTTCCAAGCCCGGAATGCTCCTAGGGCGGCAGCCCCCGGCGGTCCCCGGGCAGCCCCCGGCGGTCCTGAGCGGTCCTGAGCGGCCCCCGGCAGCCCCCGGCGGCCCCCGGCGGTCCCACAGCCTGAGCAGGCCAGGGTCTAAACTTCCACTCCCGTGTTGCCGATAGGACACAGTCGTGCTCGCTAGCGCCCACAGGGCCACTTCCAGGCGGTTTCGCTCTTCGCCACGCGCCCTGGCCGGCGCGCTAGCGCTGGTGGCGGGTACGGCCGGCCTGGGGGTCGCCTCCGGTGCGCTGGCGGGGCTGGCAGCGTCGACGGTGGCCCCCCTGGATGCAGCCGCGTCCTCTCCCGACATATACACCGTGGCCGGTGGTCTCGGCGCGGGCCAGGCTACCGGCATAGCGCAGTCGACCTACTTCATCGCCCTGCACGGCGTCACCGTCTACGTGGCCGACTTCGCTAATAACGTGGTCCGTGCCATAGACACGGCGACCGGCGCGGAGACGGTGGTAGCCGGGGATGGCCAGGCGGGCTACAGCGGGAACGGAGGACCCGCGACGAGCGCCTCGCTCGATCTCGTGTCGGGCATCGCGGTGGACTCCGAGGGGAACCTCTACATAGCCGACCAGGCTGCCGACGTGATCCGGGAGGTGCCCGCGGTCTCGGGGACCCAGTGGGGGATCTCCATGACCGCAGGCGACATCTACACCATCGCGGGGATCCCCTACCTGAACGGCAGCTACCAGGGCAGCGTATGTGGGAAGCTGCCCCCCCACGACGGGGTGGGAGACGACTGCCCGGCCACCGAGGCCACCATGCTCGGTCCGGTCGGTCTCGCATTCGACTCGAACGGCGACCTGATAATCGCGGACCAGACGAACAACCTGGTCCGCATAGTGGCGAGCGGGGGCCCGAACCCTCCATCGTGGGCTCCTGCGAACATGACAGCCGGCTACATCTACACCGTGGCAGGCGTGGTGGGCAAGCAGGGCAGCGCCCCGCCTGCCGACGGCACACCGGCGACCAGCGCCGAGCTCGACCTCCCCCAGGGGGTCTACGTGGACCCCTCCGGGAACCTCTTCATCGGAGAGGACCTGAACTCGGCAGCTCCGGTTCTGGAGATCCCGAACACCGACCAGACGCGATATGGGATCACGATGACGGCCGGGGACATCTACACGGTCGCCGGAGGTGCCAGCTCGAACTGCTCCTCTGCCACCGACGGCGCGGGGGACGGCTGTCAGGCCACCCAGGTGGACCTGACCGACCCGGCAGGTCAGCTCGTGGACTCCGCCGGGAACCTGCTCACGGTGAACTACTACGACAACGTGGTCCAGGAGGTCAGTGCCTCCACGGGAACCATATCCCTGGTCGCAGGCATCCCCCCCGGCAGGGCCCAGTCGCCATGCCCGGGTGCAGCCGACACCCTGGGCGACGGCTGCAGCGCGACCACCACCCCGCTGCAGTACCCCACGGCTCTGGAGTACGCCACCAGCGGCTCCATAGCCGGGGACCTCCTGATCGCAGACTCCGGCGGCGTGCGCTACGTGAACTCGAGCGGCCAGATGGAGAACCTCGCCGGTAACGGCTTCTCGGGCCTCTTCGGGCTGGCCAGCCCGGTGAACGCGATCCCCTTCGAGGTAGGCGCGGGCGGGGAGTCCGGGGACTGCGGCAGCAGCTTCCCCTGCGGGACGCCCACCGAGGCCGAGTACAACCACCCCGCGGGCATGGCCTTCGGGCCGAACGGCGACCTCTACATAGCCGACTCCGACAACGAGCGCGTGCGCATGATCGCAGCGCACAGCTTTGACCAGTACCACCTCATCAGCGTGAACGCGGGATATGGCTACCTGGAGGCCGGTACCGGCGTGAGGGGGTACTCGGGGGACTCCGGCTCGGCGTTCGTAGCGAACCTGAACGAGCCCGAGGACGTCGCCGTGGACGCAGCCGGTGACGTCTTCATAGCCGACACCGGCAACGACCGGGTCCGCATGATCCCGCGCGCCGACGGGACCTACTTCGGCATCCCGATGCTCCAGGGACGCATCTACACGGTGGCAGGGGGTGGGACCGGGTCCTGCCAGGGTGCCACCGACTCCTATGGCGATGGCTGTCCGGGCGTCGACGCGGTCCTCTCGGACCCCAGCTTCATAGCCATCGATCCCGCGGACGGCTACCTCGTGATATCCGACACCGGCCACGACCTCGTGCGCGAGGTGAACCCCACCACGGGGGTGATTACAGTACTGGCCGGTACCGGCGCTCCGGGCTCCAGCCTTCCCGACGGTATGCCGGCCGCCTACTCCCAGGTGAACGCCCCCCAGGGCGTGGCCTTCGACAGCTCCGGAGATCTCTACATAGCTGCCTCGGGCTCCAACAGCATCGACTTCGTGCCGGTCAGGAACACGAAGCTATTCGGCATCTCGATGACAGCCGGGGACCTCTACACCATCGCGGGGACCGGCACCGCCGGCTACAGCGGGGACGGCTCCACGGCCACCCAGGCGGAGCTGGACGACCCCACCGGCATAGCCGTCGATCCACTCGGGAACGTCTACGTGGCCGACACCGGGAACAACCGCGTCCGGGTGGTCTACGCGGGCAACGACATCGTGGAGACCGTCGCGGGCAACGGTGAGCAGGCCTTCGCCGGTGACGGCGGCCCCGCCACCTCGGCATCGCTCTGGGAGCCGAGGGGGGTGGCCATCGATCCTCTCGGCGGACTGCTCATCGCCGACACCGGTGCCTACCCGGTAGCCAACCAGAACCAGGCGGTTACCGGGGACAACCGGATCAGGGAGGTGCCTGACGTGACCATCCCCGCGTCGCCCCAGGAGGTGGTGGCCACTGCCTCCTCGCAGGCCGCGGAGGTGAGCTGGCGACCGGTGCTCGGGCTCGGAGGCACGGAGGTGTCGAGCTACACGGTCACCGCCAGCCCCGGAGGCCAGACCATGACGGTTCCAGGCAGCCAGAGCTCCGTGGACTTCACCGGTCTGCAGGCCGGACAGACCTACGAGTTCACCGTCACCGACACCGACTCGGCAGGCACCAGCCTGCCCAGCCAGCCCTCGGCGTCCGTCACCCTGCCCAACTGCACCGGCAGCACATCCGGCAAGGGCTACTGGGAGTACGCATCGAACGGCACCCTGTACGCATACGGCGCACCTTCCTGCGGCTCGATGGCGTCCCAGTCGCTGTCCGCTCCCATCGTGGCCATGGCGGCCCTTCCCGGTGATCTCGGCTACTGGCAGGTGGCGTCGAACGCGGACGTCTACCCCTTCGGCAACGCCCAGGCATTCGCGGCGACGAACAGCCCCGACATGTCCAAGCCGGTGGTCGCCATAGGCGTCACCCCCGATGCCAAGGGTTACTGGCTGGTTACCTCCAACGGCGCGGTCATGGACTTCGGCGACGCCACCGACTACGGCTCCTGCACCCGCTACGGCGCCTGCGGGACCAGCGCCCCGATAGTGGGCATAGCGGTCATCCCCGACGGCGACGGCTTCTATCTCGCGGACTCCGCCGGGAACGTGACGGCATTCGGGGAGGCGGCCTTCAACCAGTTCGGTCCCATCCCAGGTGGACCCCCAGCTTCACCCGTGGTCGGCATCGCCTCCGATCCAGCCGGATATGGCTACTGGCTGGTCACCGCCAAGGGAGTGGTCTACGCCTTCGGGGCTGCCCGGAACTTCGGCTCACTGAGGGACCACCCTGTGAACCAGCCGGTGGTAGGGATCACGGCAGCAGCGAATGGCCAGGGATACTGGCTGATGACCTCCACCGGAGCCGTCTACCCATTCGGCGATGCCCGCTTCTACGGCTCCCTGGCCGGTCAGTCACCCGCCAGCCGACCCATCGGCATAGTCTCCGGCTGAGTCATCCCCGGCGCCAGCCCAGCCGCCGTTCGGCGCCTAGCGGTCGTTCGGCGCCTGGCCGCGAGATCCTCCACGACCGAATCGGGCACCTCCAGGTCGCCCCTGCCGGTGCCGACCGAGAGGTCGGGCTTGAACGATCCGTGGAAGTCCGAGCCGCCGGTGGCCACCAGGGAGCTCTCGGCAGCCAGGTCCTCGAGCATCCCGCGCTCCTCGGGGCTGTAGCGGCCGTAGATGGCCTCTATCCCGCCGAAACCGGCCCCGGCCAGCTCCCGCACGGTCGCGGCCAGCTCCCCAGGAGCCAGGCCCAGGCTGAGCGGGTGGGCGAGCACCGCCACCGCAGACGAGTCGCGTGCCAGCCGGGCCACCTCGGGAGCAGTGATCCTGGCCTTCGGCACGTAGGCAGGGCGTCCCGCGCCGAGCCAGCGGTCGAAGGCGTCCTGGATGGAGTCGGCGGCCCCGATGTCCACCAGCAGGGCCGCGACATGGGGTCTGCCCAGCCCGGCCTCCCCACCGGCGCGCTCGACCAGTGCCTCGTAGGTGATGGGCAGGCCGAGGTCGGCCAGCCGGTCGGCCAGCCTCCGGTTACGCGTCAGGCGGTCCTGGCGCAGGCGCGCCAGCTCCTCGCCCAAGGGGCTCCCGGGATCCTCGACGAAGTAGACCAGGACGTGCATGGAGCCCGAGCTGTAGGCACAGGACACCTCGCAGCCAGGCACCAGCTCGACGCCCAGCCTGGTCGCGCTCGCCTGGGCGTCCGGGAGACCCGCGAGGCTGTCGTGGTCGGTGAGGGCCACAGCGCTGCAGCCGGCCTCGGCAGCCAGCTCGCAGATCCGTCCGGGGCTCTCCGATCCGTCGGAGACCGTCGAGTGGGTGTGAAGGTCTATCACCGGCGGCTCACCACCAGGAGGATAGCGCGGGTCGCCGGGCCTTCTCCCCAGCCACTATGCTCGTCTGTGCCGGTTCGCGTCAGCGTCTGGCGGGGGGTTCGGTGACCTCGTTTGTCTCACCGGAGACGACCGTGCGATAAAGCCTCGACGAGACAGCAGCCAGGCACCCGGTAACCCTGGTGCCTGCAGAGGAGCAGGGCTGGTGAAGGAAGCCTGCGGTGTGTTCGGTGTCTATGCACCTGGTGCGCCAGTGGCGCAGCTCACCTTCGACGGTCTCTATGCGCTCCAGCATCGCGGCCAGGAGTCTGCAGGCATGGCGGTGAGCGATACCGAGGCCATCACCGTGGTGAAGGACATGGGTCTCGTCACCACGGTCTTCGACGAGAGGACCGTCTCCTGCCTGCCTGGTGATCTGGCCATCGGGCACACCCGCTACTCCACCACCGGCTCCTCGACCTGGCGCAATGCCCAGCCCGTGTTCCGCCCGACCGGCACCGCAGGGTTCGCCCTGGCCCATAACGGGAACCTCACCAACACCGAGGCACTGGCCGAGGCCGCGGGGATGCTGCCTGGCTTCGTCGCCTCCGACAGCGATCTCGTGGCAGAGCTTCTGGCACAGCGCCAGAAGCCAGGGGTGAGCCTCGAAGCAGCCCTCGCAGAAGTGCTGCCGATGCTAGAGGGGGCCTTCTCCTTCGTCCTCCTCGACGCCACCGGGGTCGTAGGCGTGCGAGACCCGAATGGCTTCAGGCCCCTCTGCCTGGGACGCCTGGGCCCCGAGGAGGACCCCTCGGGATGGGTGCTGGCCTCCGAGACGCCCGCGCTGGACGTGATAGGAGCCAGCTTCGTCCGCGAGGTGGGACCTGGGGAGATGGTGGCGATAGATGCCGACGGCGTCCGCAGCGAGCAGGTCTTCCCGGCCGAGCGCGTAGACCCCAGGCTGTGCATCTTCGAGTTCGTGTACTTCGCCCGGCCGGACAGTCGCCTCTACGGCAGGGAGGTGCACGGAACCCGGCGCCGCATGGGCGAGCTGCTGGCGACCCAGGCTCCGGTGGAGGCGGACATGGTGATGGGGGTACCCGACTCGGGTCTCCCCGCTGCCGAGGGCTACGCGCTCCGCAGCGGGATCCCCTACGGTCAGGGACTGGTGAAGAACCGCTACATCGGGAGGACCTTCATAACCCCCGGCCAGGAAGCCCGTGCTGCTGGCGTGCGCCGCAAGCTGAACCCCCTGCGGGAGAACATAACCGGGAAGCGACTCGTCGTGGTCGACGACTCCATAGTGCGCGGCACCACCACCCGATCGATGGTGAGGATGCTGAGGGAGGCGGGGGCTGTCGAGGTCCACCTGAGGGTCTCCTCGCCGCCCTTCGGCTGGCCCTGCTTCTACGGCATAGACACCCCGACGCGATCTGAGCTCCTGGCCTCCAGCCGCACGGTGGACCAGATCCGTGAGTACCTCGGCGTCGACTCCATCGAGTACCTGACCCTCGAGAACCTCCTCATGGCTACCGGAGTGGCAGACGCGGGCTTCTGCAGTGCCTGCCTGACGGGTCACTACCCTGCTGCCGTCCCCGCCGAGGCCGGCATCGAGCTGGCTCCGCTGCCAGCCGGCGGGCTCGCCGGCGCGGATGCACTGGCTGTGGCCGGCCATCGCTCCATAGCCAATGCCTGACCCGTTGGACCCTGGGGTCACCTACCAGGCCGCGGGCGTAGACATCGCTGCCGGCGACCGAGCAGTGGAGAGGATACGGGGCCTCGTGGCCTCCACCTCGCGTCCCGAGGTCCTGGGCACCATAGGCGGCTTCGGGGGCTGCTTCGCTCTGGAGCCGTCGCGGTGGCGCCAGCCGGTTCTCGTGGCCTCGACCGACGGGGTCGGTACGAAGTCGCTGGTCGCCCAGGAGCTCAAACGCTTCGGGACCATCGGGGTGGATCTGGTGGCCATGTGCGTCGACGACCTGGTCTGCCTAGGGGCCGAGCCGCTCTTCCTCCTCGACTACCTGGCCACCGCACGACTGGACCCCGAAGAGGTGGAGCAGCTGGTAGCCGGTGTCGCCGAAGGCTGCCGTCAGGCCGGCTGCGCGTTGCTAGGCGGCGAGATGGCAGAGCACCCTGGCGCCATGCCGGAGGGCCGGTTCGATCTGGCGGGCTTCGCCATCGGGGCAGTCGAGCGCGACCAGATGCTGGGTCCAGATCGCGTCCAGCCAGGGGACCTGCTGGTCGGCATCGGCTCGCCCGGTCTGCGCTCGAACGGCTACTCGCTGGCCAGGGCCGTGCTCATCGAGGGAGCTGGCCTCGATCTGGCCGGTCCGGCCTGGGAGGGGGCCGGCCACAGCCTCGGTGACGAGCTGCTCAGGCCCTCCGTCATCTACGCGCCCGGGGTGCTCAGGGCACTCGCCACCGGCGCGCTCCACGCGGCCGCGCACGTCACCGGGGGTGGCATAGCAGGGAACCTCGCACGGGTCATACCCGACTCCTGCACGGCACTGGTCGAGCGGGGGAGCTGGGTGGTGCCGAAGGTCTTTGCCGAGATCGAGAGGCTCGGGCCGGTCGACCCCGGCGAGATGGAGCGGGTCTTCAACCTCGGCCTCGGCATGGTCCTCGTCGTCGAGCACTCCGCCTCAGCCGAGGTGCGGAAGCTCCTCGAGGACCTCGGCTACGACACCGCCGAGGTCGGCCGTGTGCTCCCGGGCTCCCCGGGTTCCCCGGACTCCCCGGGTTCCCCGGGCTCCCCGGGTTCCCCGGACTCCCCGGACTCCTCGGGCGGCGTGGTCTTGGAAGGCTCCTGGTGAGCGCAGACGGCGCTCGGCGTTCTACCGAGCGGGAGCTCGGAGCGCTCACGACCTCGCAGCTCAGGGAGGCCCTGACGGCTCACCTGCTGGAGCACGCCGTGCGCAGGGGCGACTTCGTGCTCAAGTCCGGACGGAGGTCCCCGTGGTTCATAGATGCGAAGCAGACCATCTGCCGTCCTCCGGGCATGCTTCTCGTCGCGCGGGCGGTCCTGGCCGAGATCCCCGCCGAGGCCACCGCCATCGGGGGGCTCACCATGGGGGCTGACCCGGTCAGCTTCGTGACCGCCGCCTACGCATCGGGTGTCGGTCGGGAGCTGAAGGCCTTCAGCGTGAGGAAGGAGGTGAAGGACCACGGGGCCGGGGGACGCATAGCCGGCGCGCTCGACGCCGGTGACAGAGTGGTGGTCACCGAGGACGCCACCACGCGTGGCACCTCGCTCGCCGAAGCCGTCCAGGCCGTCAGGGAGTGTGGGGCAGAGGTGGTGCTCGCCCTCGCGCTGGTCGACCGGGGGGGCGCGGCAGGGGACCTGCTCGGTTCCCAGGGAGTCCCCTTCAGGGCAGTCCTCGGTGCTCCCGATCTCGGCTTCGACTACGACGGCGCTTGAGGGAGTTCTCGGATCCCGCTTGCGTAGGCACGAAGTCGCGCCTGGTCGTCGGCGTTCAGGATCTCGATGACGTCGAAGACGGGGCGTCCCTCGCCTCGCATCACCCGGAGGGCCTGATGTCCGGCAGTCCCCTTGGCCGGCGCGTCGGTGGTGAGCAGGACGAGTCGTAGTCCCCGCTGTCCACCGCTGCCAGCCTGGACCTGGCTCTCGTGGAGCACCGCGGCCTTGGCGAGAGACCTCCACAGAGTCTCAGCCCGCCGTAGCCCCGCTCGGCTCGTGGTGAAGGCCCCAGAGACATCGAATGCCCAGTCCTCGCCCGACTGGTCGCTCGCCACGAAGCTCAGCACGATTCCGAGGCCCCGCGGCTTCACCTCGGCCCGGATGTCCTCGAACCCGGATGCGCCGAGAAGTATCTCGGCGATCTCCCGGGCCTGGCGGCCCTCGCGGACTGCCCGGGTCTGGAAGTCCAGGCTCTCACCGGTGCTGCCGACCGCTGGCAGCTCGACCCGGAACCTCCTGTTCGCGTCATCCATGGCGGCCTCGATCCGACGACGCTCTTCGGCGATGCGCTGTTCAGCGATGGCCAGGTAGCCCGCGTCTGTGTCGAACCCGATGTAGTGACGTTCCGCTCCAAGAGCTGCGACAGCGGTGCTGCCCGAGCCCATGAAGGGATCCAGCACCACATCGCCCTCATAGGTGTAGAGCTCGATCAGCCGCTTCGGCAGCTCAACCGGGAACGGCGCAGGATGGCCAACGCGCGTGGCGCTCTCAGGAGAGATCTCCCAGAGGTCCGTCGTAGCCTCCATGAACTCGTCCCGCGAGATCGTGGCGGTGGATGGCAGGCCCCGCTCCAGCCGCTTCGCGGGCGTGAGGGCTCGGTCGAAGCGGCCCTTGCTGGCGATCACCACGCGCTCGGTGACGTCCCTCAGCACAGGGTTCGAGGGCCGTTGGAAGGTGCCCCACGCGCAGGAGCCGCCCGCGGCGCGCCCCTTCCACCAGACCACCTCGCCACGGAGCAGTAGGCCGAGGTCCTGGAGGATCTCCGTCACGTCGCCCGACAGCGAGCGGTAGGGACGGCGGCCCAGGTTCGCGACGTTCACCGCGATCCGCCCACCAGGCTCCAGCACCCGCCTGCACTCGGCAAAGACACCACGGAGCAGCTCCAGGTACTCGAAGTAGTCGGCCGGAACGCCGCCGACGCCCAGATCCTCCTCGTACTGCTTCCCGGCGAAGTACGGCGGCGACGTCACCACCAGCGCGACCGAGCTCGACACCACCCGCGCCATATCCCGTGCGTCGGCCTGGTAGATGACATCCAGCTCGGCCGGCAGGTTTATGGCCGAGTCGGTCGAGATCTCCGGGGGGACGAACCGGTCGTAGAACGCCGAGGCATCGTGGCCTTCGCGGCGTCCGGAGCCGAAGTTCACGGTGGACGTGGTGCCTCGCGGGCGCCTGCTCCTGGCGCTCGCGAGGGGCGTGACGGTGGCCTCCTGCCCGCCCCTGGGGACGGGGCCTACCGGCCCGGTGACGCTCATGGAAGGCATCCTAACGAGGACCTGTATCAGCGGCGGGGATAGCGCGATGACTGGCCCGAAGCCTCCGGGTGCCAGACCTGTATTTTCCCGGTGGTCGGGACCGGCGTCGATCCGGTGACCTCGCGCTTTTCAGGCGCGCGCTCTACCAACTGAGCTACCCGACCTAGAACTGCTGCGGTCCTGACGGGATTTGAACCCGCGACCTCCGGCTTGACAGGCCGGCGTGCACTCCAGGCTGCACCACAGGACCTCGATCACCCCTCACCACCTTACGCACCCCCAACGGGATTCGAACCCGTGTTACCGCCTTGAAAGGGCGGCGTCCTCGGCCGCTAGACGATGGGGGCTCGACCGGTTAGGGCTTCTGAAGGTTACCAGCTTCGCGCCCGATGCCATCCGAGCACCTGCGCCGCGCCTTCCTGGTACGCCGCCGACAGACAGACAGCCAGCCAGACAGACACGCCGCCAGCCAGACAGCCAGACAGACAGACAGCCAGCCAGACAGACACGCCTCCAGCCAGCCAGATAGCCAGCCAGCACCGCTCCTTCGCGGCGGCTTTCTCAGGGGCCCTGGTGGCGACCCCTGGCGGGCAGCCGGGAGGAGAGATTATCGATCACCTCGGCCTGGAGCATGCTGAGGTAGCGGTAGACCGCCAGGCGGGTCTCGTCGTCGGCACGGTGCGAGTCGACCTCCTCGCTGCCCTCCAAGCCCCGGTCGCCCTCTGCGCCGTCACCCTGCTCGCCAGCGGAGGAGTCAGCGTATGGCCCTGCATCCCCGCCAGCAGCCTGCCGGCGACGACTGGAGCCGGCAGTGCCGTCCTCTGCCACGTCGAGCTGGGTGCCGAGCACCAGCCGCAGCACCTGAAGGCCCGCGAGCCACTGCTGGAGCTGCTCCTCGTCCAGCTCCTCCGCGTCGGCTGTCGACGCGATCATCTCCAGGCCGCCCGCGTGACGCCTCAGGAGCTCCTTACCTATCAGGGCCCTGTAGTCGGCCTCGGCGTCCGGTGAGCCAGGGTATGCGGGCGGGAACAGCCTCACCGTCGAGGGGTCGGACATGTCGAGCAGGACACGGGCCTGCGAAGGCAGTGCTGCCAGCAGGCTGCGCTCCGGTGGCGTCAGGCGGATCTGGAAGCGACCGTCCCGGCGACGATGTATCCGGTGCCCGAGGATCACTCAGACTTCTCCATGGTCGCCCAGAGCCCGTGCTCGTGCAGACGGAACACGTCCAGCTCGGCCCGTTCCCTCGGTCCTGAGGACACCACCGCCCTGCCCCGGTTGTGCACGTCCAGCATCAGCTTCGTCGCCCGGTCGCGGCTGTATCCGAAGAGCTTCTGGAAGACGTAGGTGACATAGGTCATCAGGTTAATGGGGTCGTTCCAGACGATGACCAGCCAGGGGCGATCGGCTACGTCCTTCTCGCCGCCTACCGGCTCGTCGACCTTCTCCGGCATCACCTCCGCGGGTGCCCCCGAGGTCTCGGCAGACCTCACCCTCATGCGCCGACCCGGTCCAGGTGCCTGGCGGATGCCACGTACTCCTCAGGTGCGCCCGGACGCGATCCCTCGGTGTCAGCTGGCTGGTGGTAGAGCATCGATGCCACGAACCAGATGGCGATCACGGTCACCAGCGCTGCCCCGAGAATGTGGAAGCCCACCAGCACCGCGGGGACGTGGAGGAAGTACTGGGTGTAGCCGAGCACGCCCTGGGCTGCCATCACCACCAGCAGGATCCTGCCGCGGTCCTGGACGTCGACTGGAGCATCAGCGCGGTAGAGGGCAGCGAGCAGCACGAGAAGCATGGCGCCCGCGACGATCACCACGATCGAGTGGGTACGGACCAGGTCCTCGAAGGGAACCGGTATCCGCTTGGCTCCTGGTCCACCAGCGTGAGGCCCGGCTCCGGTGGCCGCGCTGCCGGCCGCCATGGCACATGCCAGCACCGCGAGGGTCATGGCTGCCAGGCGCAGCTCGCGTCGGGCCACCTTCGGGACTCCCCTCCCCGGCGCGTGGCTCGAGCGCAGCGCGAGCACAGTCGCGTTCGCCAGCAGCACTATCCCGAGGAAGAAGTGGCCGGCCACCACGTAGGGGTTCAGGTGGGAGTAGACCACAGCAGCCCCCACCCCGGCCTCCGCGAATATTCCGGCCACCAGACCCGATGCCAGCCACGCGAGGTCACCGCGGTATGGCCTGCGTGCCAGCACCGCCAGCAGCGCTGCCCCAGCCACGATCACCAGCAGGACCACCACCATCCTGTTCCCGAACTCGATCATCGGGTGCAGCGACAGAGCGGGCGTGATGCTCCTCTTCGAGCAGGTCGGCCAGTCCGGGCATCCGAGGCCAGATCCAGAAAGCCGCACCGAACCACCCGAGACGATGTTCAGCACCACCATCACTGCCGCCGCCTGGGCCAGACGGGTGGCGACTACGGGGCGGGCATACCACCTCTGCCGGCCCCCTGGCACCTGGCCAGGCCCCGGACCGGATGAGCCGCCAGGCCCCGGACCGGATGAGCCGCCAGGCCCCGGACCGGATGAGCCGCCAGGCCCCGGACCGGACGAGCCGCCAGGCCCCGGAGCACCGGAGCCTCCAGCTATACCGGCGCGGCCCGATACGGGAGTCTGTTCGGCTTGCACTGGAAGCCAATACTAATAGCGGTGCGCGATCCTGCACTAGGCGGCAGGCCTGATGGGGGGTCTCCTGGCGGGCCGCGACCCGCGCAGTCCGTGTCAGGCTCCGCGTTGTCGGGGTGGTGCCAGCGGACGTAGGCTCCCGTTGATGTCCACCTTCGCCCCTGCACTGGCAGGCATCAGGTCGCGCTCAGCGAAGATCCGCAGCTACCTGGCTCTTACGAAGCCCCGGATCATCGAGCTCCTGCTGGTCACCACCCTGCCGACGATGTTCGTCGCCCGCAGGGGCGTGCCATCGGTGGGTCTCATGGTGGCGACGCTGGCCGGTGGTGCCCTGGCCGCGGGTGGTGCCAACGCCATGAACATGGTGATCGACCGCGACATCGACCAGGTAATGCACAGGACCCGCAACCGTCCCCTGGTGACAGGGGAGCTGGAGCCACTGGCGGCGGGCGTGTTCGCCGTATGCCTCGAGGTGGCCGCCTTCCTGGAGCTCTGGTTCGCGGTGAACCTGCTCTCGGCCCTGCTGGCCGTGGCCGCGACCCTCTTCTACGTGCTGGTCTACACCATCTGGCTGAAGCGGACCTCCAGCCAGAACATCGTCATCGGCGGGGCCGCGGGAGCCGTGCCCGTGCTGGTCGGCTGGGCAGCGGTGACCGACCGGCTCGGATGGGCGCCTCTGGTGCTCTTCGCCATCATCTTCGTCTGGACCCCACCCCACTTCTGGGCGCTGGCCGTTCGCTACCGCGACGACTACCAGGCAGCGCACGTCCCCATGCTGCCGGCAGTCGCCTCGCTCGCGAAGACCTCGCGCCAGATACTGGCCTACACCGTCCTCATGGTCGCACTCACCATCGTCTTCTACCCCGTCGGGCACATGGGGATCCTCTACCTGGCCAGCGCTCTCGTGCTGGGAGCGATCTTCGTCCTGAATGCCCTGCGGCTCCTGCGGGAGCAGAGCCCCAAGGCTGCCATGCGCCTCTTCCACTACTCCATCACCTACCTCACCATGCTCTTCGTCGCCATGGCCGGAGACGTGCTGGTCCGCTTCCACTGATCCAGTCGTGGACCCCGACCAGGCACCTCCGCTGGCAGCACCAGGAGTCGAGCCAGAGAGCGCTAGGCCAGCCCAGAAGGACCATCGAGGGCGCAGGCGGTTGCTCTCGGTCGCCGTAGGCATTGTCCTGGCCGGCCTCCTGGCTGCCGGGCTGTTCAGCTCCGGCGGCTCCCAGGGGAGCTCAGGGTCGCCAGCCTCGGGAAACCCCCGCGAGCTGCATGGCGGCTCACCTGGCAGTCTTCCGGCCTTCAGCCTGCAGCGGCTCGGAGGTGGCCAGTCCATCAGGCTGCCGGCTCTCGGAGCTGGCGTCGACCGGCCGGTGGTGCTGGTGTTCTTCGCGTCATGGTGCCCACCTTGCAGGGCCGAGGTGCCCAAGGTCGCCCAGGTGGCCGCACGGGTGGCCAGCGGCCCCCCGCCACCGCATGGAGAGTCCCGGGTGGCCTTCATCGGCATAGACGTCGACGACACCGCCTCCAGCGCCCTCCCCTTCATAAGGAGCGCCCGGGTGCGCTTCCCGGTGGGGTCCGATCCGAACGACCGGGTCGCGGCAGGACTGCTGGACCTGCGCGGGCTGCCCAGCACCGTGCTGGTCTACGCGAACGGCACCATCGCGAAGACCATCCTCGGCCCTGTCACCCCGAAGCTGCTGCTGGCCTGGATCCCTCGCCTGGAGGCCAGCTCTCGCCGCTCCTGATCCCAGCGGAAGGCTGTTACTGCTGCCACCCGGGGCGAGGGGATGCCCGGGAGCGTCTCGGCGGCCCTTACTCCCAGCGGAAGGCTGCTACTGCTGCCGCCGCTGCCCCGGCTGCCCAGGCGGTGAGGACCACCCATGAGTCGAGTCCCACGGCGGTGCCCAGGCCGAGAGACCGGTGCAGGGCGCTGGCCAGAGCAGCGGAGGGCAGGACCCGAGCCACGTCTGCGAGCCAGTGTGGGAGCCTGTCGATAGGGACCAGCATCCCGCTCACGAGCAGCAGTAGCAGCCAGAGGCCGTTCGAGGCCGCCAGGTTCAGCTCCGCCCGCAGCGTTCCCGCCATCAGCAGCCCGATGCCGCCGAAGCCGGCGGTGCCGAGCAGCACCACGGCGACTGCCGCCCCTGCGTCGGCACTCATCCGCCAGCCGAGCGCGTAGGCTGTGACGACGAGGACCAGGATCTGCGCCAGCTCCACCACGAGCACGGCCGCCACCTTTGCCGCGAGCAGCGTGGGCCTGGCGAGCGGGGTGGATCCCAGGCGTTTCAGGACGCCATATCCCCGTTCGAACCCGGTGGCGATGCTGAGGTTCACCAGGGAGGTCGACATGATCGCCAGGGCGATTATCCCCGGTGCCAGGAAGGTGATCGGGTGCCTACCGGCAGGCAGCACATGGACCGAGGAGAAGAACACGAGGAGCACCACCGGTATGCCGATCGTGAGCAGCAGAGACTCGCCCCGCCTCAGCGTCATCGAGATCTCCGCGGCGGTCTGTGCGCCGAGCCTCCTGGCCGCCGAGCTCGACGAAGCGGGCTCCCTATGGCTCGAGTCGCTCACTTGGTCGCCGGCTCCGCGGCTGCCACCGCCGAGGACCCTGACTGGCCCACGCCAGCCAGCACCTCCATGTACAGGTCCTCCAGGGTCCCCTCGCCGGTGGATAGGGAGGTCAGCTCGACGCCATGCTCCTGTAGCCAGGCAGCCAGACGGGAGACCAGGTCAGCCGAGGGGGGGAGCAGGACCTCGTAGTCTCCCCCAGGGGTTCGGGCGACCCCACCGGCTGGTATCCCGAGGGCGGCGGCCAGAGCGGACTCGTCGATCTGGATAGCGGTTCTGAACTGGATAAGCGCGCGGGCAAAGGACCTCCTCAGCTCGTCGACAGTTCCCCGGGCGCGAGCAGTCCCCTGCGCCATGATGATCACCTGGTCGGCCACCTTCTCGGCTTCGGCGAGCTCGTGGGTGGTCAGGACCACCGCCACGGACCGCTCGCGTAGGCCCTGGAGGACCGAGCGGATGGCTATGCGACCCTCGGGGTCGACGCCGGCAGTCGGTTCGTCGAGGAAGACCACCTCGGGACGGCCGACCAGGGCCAGGGCGAGCGAGAGGCGTTGCTGCTCGCCACCCGAGAGCCGTTTCCAGGGAGTCCGGGCCACCTCGCTGAGCCCGAGCAGCGCCAGGAGGTCCTCGGGGTCTTCTGGGTCGCGGTAGTAGGAGGCGAACAGTCTGAGCACCTGGCGGGCGCTCATGACCGGGTATACCCCTGCGCGCTGGAGCATGACGCCTATGCGAGCCCTCAGCTCGGCGTGGTGGCGCTGGGGATCCAACCCGAGGATGCGGAGGGTTCCCGACTCTGGCTTCCGGTAGCCCTCCAGGGCTTCGACGGTGGAGGTCTTTCCTGCTCCGTTCGGTCCGAGTATCGCCAGAACCTGGCCCCGGTGTGCTTCGAAGGACAGACCGTCGACGGCCAGGGTGGTTCCATATCTCATCACCAGGCCCTCGCAGTGCACCGCGGCTCTGTCTTCAGAGGTTCCTTCCACTACTGCTGCAGGCTAGCTTTGGCGATGACATGATCGACATTCGGTTGGTGAGAGAGGATCCTGCTGGGGTAAAGCGCGCTCTGGGGCGCAGGGGAGTGTCCCCAGATCTGGTGGACCGCCTCGGGGACTTCGACTCGGCGAGCCGTCTCGCTACCGGACAGCGTGACGAGCTGCGGGCAAGGGTGAAGGAGATATCGCGCCAGGTGGCCCTGGCCCGCCGGAAAGGTGATGAGCACGGAGCCGAGGCCCTGGCGGCAGAGAGTCGCCAGCTCGGCGTGGCTGGGAGCGTCCTCGACGCGGAGGTGGACAGGGCACAGTCGGAGGTCCGGGACCTGCTGCTGGCACTGCCGAACATCCCATCGGAGGATGCACCCGACGGCACCGGCCCCCAGGACAACGTCGTGATACGGCGCTGGCCGGAAGGGCAGCGGGTGTACGAGCCCTTCCAGAGGGTGCCCCACTGGACCATCGGCGAGGAACTGGGCATCCTCGACCTGGAGCGTGGGGCCAGGCTCTCGGGCTCCATGTTCCCCCTCTTCAGGGGCATGGGCTCACGACTGCTCCGGGCACTCAGCGCGTTCGCCCTGGACTCCCATGCGGATGCCTTCGAGGAGATCCGGCCACCGACGCTGGTGCGCAGCGAGACCATGGTGGCCACCGGCCACCTCCCGAAGTTCTCGGACGAGGCCTACCACGTAGAGCGCGACGACCTCTGGGCGATACCCACGGCCGAGGTGCCCCTCACCTCGCTTCACCGGGGCGAGATCCTCGCCGAGGAGGACCTGCCGGTGAGGCTCACAGCCTCCACTGCCTGCTTCAGGCGCGAGGCTGGTGCTGCAGGCCGTGACACCAGGGGTCTTCTCAGGGTTCACGAGTTCGACAAGGTGGAGATCCTGGCGCTCGCCACTCCCGAGCAGGCGCCGGGTCTCCATGCCGAGATGCTCGCCAGGGCCGAGAAGCTGCTCAAGGATCTGGGTCTCGAGTACAGGGTCGTCGACCTCTGCACCGGGGATCTGGGGGCCTCCTCCGCACGCACCTTCGACCTGGAGGCATACGCGCCCGGATGCGACCAGTGGCTCGAGGTGTCCTCGGTGAGCTGGTTCTCGGACTACCAGGCCCGCCGGGCCTCCATACGCTACCGGCCCTCCTCGGGTGGCTCCCCGGTGCTGGTGCACACCCTGAACGGTTCCGCCCTAGCCTGGGCCCGCATCTGGGCCGCCCTGGTAGAGGTCGGTCGTCGTCCCGACGGCTCGGTGGCGCTCCCGGAGGTCCTCGGGCCCTACCTCGGAGGATCCACCCTGATCCAGCCGCGTCCCGCGGCGGGCTGACGCCGCCGAGCGGGCTGACGCGGCGGGCTGACGCCGCGGGCTGACGCCGCGGGCTGACGCGGCGGGCTGACGCGGCGGGCGGTACCGCCTGTTGGGAGCATCCGCGCGAACTGGGGACATTCACCGTAGGCTCTATGGCGGTGACCGCGCGTCCTGTCCTCGTGATGACCAGGCGCCGTCCTGGCAGCGGCCACGACATCTCGCCGGTGTTCGTGGTAGGTAGCCCGCGTTCGGGCACCACCTTCCTCGGCAGGGCCATAGCAGCGGCGCCGGGCTTCGTCGACTGCGACGAGTTGCCGGAGTTCAAGCCGAAGCTCCCGGATCTGTTGAGAAGGCGCCCTCGGGCTCTCGCAGCAGAGATCCGCCAGGCGATCCTCGATGTCATGGGAGATCCGGTTTGCCACGAGATGCCGACTGCGGAGGCCGATACCCCGGCTGGCTCGGGCCACAGGGAGCCCTCTGGCCGGATGCTGCGCCCGGTAGTCCACGCACCTGAGCTCGCGTTCGTGGCCCATGCGCTGAAGCACGTCGGTGAGAGGGTGTCGGTGATCCACATAGTGCGCGACGGGCGCGATGTGACCGCCTCGCTCATGCGTGACGGCTGGCTGTCTGCGTCCAACTCCGATCGCGACGTGAACGACTGGCAGCTGGGAAACGTTCCGCGGTTCTGGACCGAGCCATCGAGGAGGCGTGAGTTCTCCGAGGTATCCGATGCCAGGCGGGCCGCCTGGTGCTGGCGGCGCTACGTGTCTGCGGCGCTGGACCTGGCCGCTCCGGGTAGGGCGTCCCTGATGCTCCACTACGAGCAGCTCTGCTCAGATCCCCAGGGCGTTGGCCGCGTACTCGCCCCTGCTGTCGGCTGCGATACGGAGACCCTGGTCGAACAGCTCTCCTACGCGCACACCGGGTCCATAGGCAGGTACCTGTCTGCCCTCAGCCCCGGGGACCTGGAGGACGTCGATGCCGAGGCCAGCCAGCTCATGAACCGCCTCGGCTACTACTAGCAGCCTGCGGGTAACTCACCGCCAGGTGGCGGCACCTCGAAGCGGTATCCGACCCCACGTACCGTGGTGATGATACGCGGGGAGGAGGGGTTCACCTCTATGTGTGACCGGAGCCGCTTTATGTGGACATCGAGGGTCTTCGTGTCGCCCACGTAGTCGGCACCCCAGATCCTGTCTATGAGGATGTCGCGGGTGAGCACCATCCCGGCGTTCTCCATGAGCAGCTCCAGCAGGCCGAACTCCTTTCTCCTCAGCTGCACCTCCTGCCCGCGGACGAACACCCGGTGGCGGTCGGGGTCCACCTCGATGCCGGCGGCATGGAGGACCTTGCCGGCAGTGGTCAGTCGGGTTCCTGGCCTGTCGGGCCGGACATCTACGCGTGGTGCATGCGCGGCCGAGTGCCCCGCGGCCTGGTGACGGGTGGTGCCTGCGGCGGGGGCAGCCATGGTGGGAGAGCGCCTCAGCACCGCCCGCATCCTCGCGACCAGCTCGCGCAGCCGGTAGGGCTTGGTGACGTAGTCGTCGGCTCCCACCTCCAGGCCCACCACTGTGTCGATCTCGGTGGTCTTCGCGGTCACCATGATGATGGGGACGGTGGAGCGGGCACGGATGGACCTGCAGACGTCGATGCCGGAGAGCTTCGGGAGCATGAGGTCGAGCAGCACGACGTCGAAGTCCATGGTGCCGAACAGGTCGAGGGCCTCCGCTCCGTCGCGGGCGACCGTGACGGAGAAGCCCTCCCTTCCCAGCCCCACCACCAGCGCGTCCACGAAGGACTCCTCGTCTTCGGCGAGCAGCACGTTCACCGGGTCGTCGATCCTGGAGGAGCCGGCGCGCTCGGAAGGGCCGCTCCCGGGCTCCTCCACGTGGCTGCCCCCGGCGCCAGCCTGCCTGCCGTCGCTCATCTCATGCTCCGAGGGGCTGGAGGGGTACCACGAACCGGAAGGTAGAGCCCTCCCCCTCGCGCGACTCGACCTCCACCTTGCCCTGGTGGTTGGCGGCCACATGTCTCACGATGGACAGCCCTAGGCCGGTCCCGCCGGTGTCACGGCTGCGGCCCTGGTCGACCCGGTAGAAGCGCTCGAATATACGCTCCAGATCCCTGCTGGGTATGCCTACTCCCCCGTCCTCGACCACGATCGACACCTGGCCCGACGACTGCTCTGCGTAGAACCGGACCGTCCCGCCCTCGGGCGAGTACTTCACCGCGTTGTCCAGCAGGTTATAGAGCGCGGACACGAGCTGGCGGCGATCGCCCAGCACCGACAGGGGCTGGTCGGGCTCGGTCAGGTCTATCTTCACCTCCCGCTGATCCGAGGCAGACCTCACCCGTTCCATGGCCTCTGCCATCACCAGGCTGACCAGCACCGGCTCGCGCGGCGGCGACTCCTCGGCCTCGATCCGGGAGAGGTCGAGGAGATCGTCGATTATCCGGCTGACCCGGAAGGCCTCTGTGTGGATCCGGCTGGCCAGCCGCTGGGCTATGTCGCGGTCTTCCTCGGCCACCAGCGTCTCGGCCAGCAGGCCCAGGGCGCCCATGGGGGTCTTCAGCTCATGGCTCACGTTCGCCACGAAGTCGCGCCTTACCTCATCGAGCCGCCTGCGCTCGGACACGTCGTCGATGATGGCTATCACCCCGAGGGTACGCCGGCCGTCGTCGATCAGCTGCGTCCGTACCGTCAGCGTCCGGCGGGGTGGGCCGTAGAGATCCAGGGTCCGTTCCGCCATTCCAGTCGACCACGCGCTGGCAAGGAGATCCACCACGGCCTGTGCTGCCAGGGCATCGCCGTGACGTCCGCCCATGAGCCCGGCAGCACGCGCGTTCCGGAACACCACCTCGCCGTTCTCGTCGCAGACGATCACCCCCTGGGGCATCGTGTCTAGGGCCCGGCGCAGGCGTATGGCATCCGAGGAGGCCTCGGCCACGGCCTCTGCGGCCCTGTCGGTCACCTGCTCCAGATGGGTGAGTGCTGCCTCCACCCCCCCCGGCTCGTCCTCGGGGATGTCCACCCCCATGCGCGTGGCCAGTGCCGTCAGGCGCTGCTCCAGCGAACGCCTTCCCGAACGCCTTCCCAGAACAGTGGCAATGACGATCCCGAGAACTCCCGCGACGGCGACTACCACCAGTTCCTCGACGCTCCTCGCAGATCCATGGGCGACCGTCGCGAGCAGGGTCCACGGGTGAGCCATGCCCGCCGCCCGACCTGGTGCCACTGGTAACGACTCCGAACTCACACTTCCAGCATGACAGCCCGGAGCGCGCCGGACGCGCATCGTTCTGCCCCGGAGGCCCTTCCTTTCCAATCAGGGACATTGGAGATCAGGGCAAATATAGAGAAATACTGAAACTACTTGTAAGACTCCAGAAATACAGATAAGATCATCTCAGGTACTACATGTACTGGTCAGACAGGCGGCCCCTCGATGGTGGGCCGGGAGGAGGAGACACCATGCAGGCTGCTCGGATACTCGTGGCGGCACAGCCCTACACGAGCTTCTTCCATCCAGACCCCACCGCGCTCCCCGGCGGGTCCGTGCTCCAGAACCTGACCAACGGACTCGGCTGGTGGGCGCTGGTCTTTGCCCTGGTGGGAATGCTCGTCGGTGCCGCAGCCTGGGCGCTCGGCTCCCATACCCAGAACTACCACCAGTCCTACAGCGGAAGGAGGGCCGTTCTCGTCTCCGCCCTGGCCGCCCTGCTAGTCGGAGCCGCGCCTGCGCTGGTCCAGTTCTTCTTCTCCACCGGCGCGAAGGTCCACTGAGAGCAGCCTGGAATATGGAGACGGCTCTAGCCGAAGGGCTCAGATCCCTCCCCTCCTCCGGAGCCCAGCTAGCGAGCCTCGGCGCCGCAGGACTGGGCGCCGCGGGACTGGGCGCCGCAGGACTGGGCGCCGCGGGACTGGGCGCCGCAGGACTGGGCGCCGGGGGTGGTATCGGGGGAGCTCTGGGCGCCGCCGGTGCCAACGCGATCTTCGGTGCGGCAGCGGCCTGGGTGGCCACCAGCGCGGTGTGGCTGCTCGACCAGACCGGCCATGCGATGACCATGAGCACGGCCCCCGACCTGAGCGCAGGGTGGTTCACCTCTCACGAAGGCGTGATGGTGGCACTCGCGGGAGCGGTGGTGATGCCGATGCTCTTCGCAGGCACCATCCAGGCCGTGTACCGCCAGAACCTCTCCCAGCTCCTGCGGTCATTCCTCGTGCACCTGCCGCTTGCCCTCGTGCTTTCAGGAGTAGCGGTGGTGCTGGTGCGCCTCGCGCTCTCCCTTACCGACGCGCTCTCGGGCGCGGTGGCAGGTGGCTCAGGGGCAGACATCCAGAGGATATTCGGGGGGCTGGCAGGCTTCGTGTCGCCGGTGGGCTCCATGAGCGGACTCCCCCAGTTCGTACTCTTCGCGGCAGGCATCATCGTCAGCGCGGCCGCCCTGGCTCTGTGGATGGAGATGATCGTGCGTTCCGCGGCGATATCCGCGTCCCTCATCTTCCTGCCCCTCGTGCTCGCGGCACTTGTCTGGCCTGCCGTGTCCCACTGGTGCCGGCGGCTGGCCGACACGCTGGCGGCCCTGGTGCTGTCGAAGTTCGTCATCGTGGCCGTGCTGGCCCTCGGGGCTTCGGCACTGGCGGGTGCCGGCAGCTCAGGCGGTGGCTACAGGACCGCCGCCTCGGCCATGGCTGGCATAGCGCTTCTCGTCCTGGCCGCGTTCCTTCCCTTCGTGGTGCTCAGGCTGGTGCCGGTCATGGAGGCTGGAGCCATCCTGCACCTGGAAGGCGCGCGCCGGCGCGCCACGCAGGCAGCCATCGAGCCGCTCGATGCCGCGAAGGGCATGGCCCTAGGCGCGAAGTACTGGTACACGAAGGCAGCATCCCGCTCCTCCCAAGCCTCTCCAGGGACTACCGGGGGCCTGGCCGGAGCGGGCCGGCTGGGGGTCGCTCCCGGGACTGGGCGGGGTCCAGCGGGAGGTGGTCCAGCGGGAGGTACTCCGGCCGGAGGTGGTCCAGCGGGAGGTGCTCCGGCAGGAGGTGGCCTGGCCAGCGTGCCGGTGCATCCCGGTAGTCCCCTGGACCCGATGCCGGCCAGCTCGCCCTCTACCTCGCCCCCTACCAGGCCCTCTCCCTCGACCAGGCTCTCTACCTCTCCCTCTGACTCGAACAGCGCTCCAGACGAGCGGGCAAGGGACCGAGACATCCGGCCTCCTCGGGGGCCTCTGGAGCGCAGATCGCCCGATGCAGGGAGGAGTGAATAGGTGGTGGAAGAGGTCGAGGCCCAGCGGTACCGCTTCGGTGCGCTCGAACGCCGCGGGGTGGTGGCCGGCTGGCGCGGTGGCCAGGTGGGGGCGCTGGTGGCCGGACTGCTGACAGGGATAGGGCTTTTCCGAACCTGGCCCTCGATGGCGGGAGCGCTGCTCGCGCTCGGATGCCTGGGGATCGCGGTCGGCGCGGCTACATGGCCGATCCAGGGGCGTACTGCCGAGGAGTGGGCTCCAGATGTCATCCGCCACGTAGCAGCCTGGTTTACCCGGAGGAACCTCGTTACCAGCTCGTCGCCCGCAGCCGGCATGACGGCCGGACCACGCGCCAGCGGGTCCGCCCTGGCGGGGGGGACCCTGGGAGCGCTGTCCATCCTCCATGTAGGCGCGCCCGGGGCAGAGGTCGGGGTGCTCCATGATCTGCGTGCCCGCACCGTCAGCGCCATGGTCCAGGCTGCCGGGAACGGGTTCGTCCTGGAGGGTCCCTCGGATCGTGACCGGCAGGTGGACATGTGGGCCAGGGTGCTGGCGGCCAGCTCCAGGGAGACTGCATCGGTGCACCGGTTGGCATGGGTGGCACGCAGCTTTCCCGACGGGGCCGGCTCCGAGCGCGCCCACCTATGCCGAGGCACCCACCTCGATCCCTCGCATCCTGCCTACCGCTCGTATGAGGATCTGCTCGAGAGCGTCGCCGTGGAGGCCGACCGCCACGAGGTCCTGGTGCTCCTTAGCGTCCAGTACGGGCGGGCATCGAGACCCATCAGGGCAGCCGGGGGCGGACTCGCCGGCGGTGTATCGGTCCTGGTAGACGAGCTGGACGCCCTTCGCTCCAGGCTGGTGTCCGCAGACGTGGAGACCTCTCCTCCACTCGACGCCGGTGGAGTGGCCGCTGCCATCAGGCGCGGATACGACCCCGTGCGCCCTCACCCGCCGGGGATGAGCGGCCATGGGGCATCGGGTCTACGTGCGGGGGGCCTGTCGCCATGGCCGATGGCGATGAAGGCCTCATGGGAGCATCTACGCGTCGACTCGACCTGGCACGCTACCTTCTGGATCTCCGAATGGCCCCGGCTCGAGGTAGGTGCCGACGTGCTCGCCCCGCTCCTCGTGCTATCGGGGGTGAGGAGATCCGTGGCCCTCGTCATGGAGCCCTTCAGCGCCTCCGCGGCCGCCAGGCATGTCGAGCAGCGCCGCACAGCGGACGTAGCCGATGCAGAGCTGCGCCACCGCGGCGGCTTCCTAGCCACGGCACGAAGGCGCCGGGAGGAAGACGACCTGGCACGCCAGGAAGCAGAGCTCGCCGAGGGTCAGGCGCTCGTCAGGTACTCGGGATACGTGACGGTCACCACCTCGTCCCTGGAGGAGCTGGCCGCGGCCTGCGAGAAGGTAGAGCAGGTAGCCGCCCTGTCGGGCCTGGAGCTGCGAAGGTGCTACGGGGACCAGGCAGGGGCCTTCAGCTACACCCTGCCGCTGGGACGGGGCCTGAGGTGAGCTATCCCGCGCACCGAGCCACCACCAGGCACCTGGGAGCGGCATATCCCTTCGCGGTGGCAGAGGGGCTCGGCAGTGGTGGCGTGGTCGTGGGTCACGACGTCTTCGGGGGCATCTTCAGCTTCGATCCCTTCGAGCTCTACGCGGCTGGCGTCATCACCAGCCCGAACATGCTGGTGCTCGGTCAGATCGGTCGGGGCAAGAGCGCGTTCGTGAAGTCCTTCCTGTGGCGCCAGGCCCTGTTCGGCACCCGCGCCTGGGTGGTCGATCCGAAAGGTGAGTACGGTGGTCTCGCTCGTGCCTGGGGGGTAGCGCCCCTGCGGCTCCTTCCCGGTGGGAACCTCCGCCTGAACCCTCTCGACATGCCCCTGACCAGCGCGCAGGGGCTATCCACCAACGAGAAGGCCCGCCGTCGCGGCGAGCTGCTCGCAGCGCTGGCCTCCGCATCGCTGGGGCGCGCGGTGAGCCCCGAGGAGCGAAGCGCCATCGATCTCGCCGTGGAGGCCTCCGGGAGCGAACCGACCCTGCCCGGTGTGGTGGAGGCCATGCTGGATCCCTCCGAGGAGTCCGCCCGCTCCCTTCACAGTGCCAGGCGACTGCTGGCCGCCGATGGGCGTCAGGTCGCCCTGGAGCTCCGACGGCTCGTCACCGGCGACCTGAGGGGGATGTTCGACGGGCACACCACGCCCGGCATCGACCTGGACGGCCCCCTAGTGGTCCTCGACCTGTCTGCCCTCTACCGCTCCGACGCCCTCGGGGTCATCATCACCTGTGCCACCGCCTGGCTCCAGGCTGCGCTCGGCGCGGGTGACCGGGCGCCAGGCGCGGGTGACCGGGCGCCAGGACGGGTGATCGTGGTGGTGGACGAGGCATGGGCGGTGATGAAGAACCTGGCCGTGGCCCGCTGGCTGCAGTCTTCCTGGAAGCTGGCCAGATCCTTCGGAGTAGCGAACGTCGCGGTCATGCACAGGCTCTCGGACCTACTCTCCGCGGGAGCAGCCGGGAGCGAGCAGGTGGAGCTGGCCAGGGGTCTGCTGGCAGACTCCGAGACGCGCGTGGTCTACGGCCAGGCACCGAGCGAGGTGCCAGAGGCCAGGCGGGAGCTCGGCCTCAGCCTCACGGAAGCAGGTCTACTAGGCCAGCTCGGCCGGGGGGTCGCCCTGTGGCAGGTCGGTGGGCGCTCCTTCGTGGTAAGGCACCTCCTGTCGCCAGCCGAGCAGCAGATGGTGGACACCGACGCCGCGATGCGCGCCCGGCCTCCGAATGGGCAGTGACCTACTACCCGCTGGCTCCGCTGTTCGGCGCAGGGTTGGCCGGTGCGCTCTTCTGGGCAATGCGTAGGGCCGAGGGACCCGACGCCCCGGGATACAGCTCCCGCGCGCATGGCCCCCGCGCCCAGGGCCGGCCAGCCAGCGGGAGCGATCCTCGGCGCAGGGGGGCTCTCTCCCCGTCGGTAACCGGCAACGCCAGCAGGCGACCGCCAGCCAGGCGTCTCGCGCTCGGGGGACTGGCCTGGTCGTCGAGGCCTGCTGCCAGAGGTTCGGTGGCCAGGCCCCTGGCACGCTGGGCCAGCCCTCGTGACCTCGCGGAGCTGACGGTGGCGCGTCCGGAGTCGGGCCGCATAGGGCTGGGAGTGGTGGCGGCTAGGCGCAGGCCGTCGCTGCTACGACGCAGGATCGTCCGAGCGCGGCCGGAGATCGCCAGGTGGAACATGCGCTCGGCGCGCCTGGTGGCAGCCGAGCCGGGGCATTCGGTGCTGGTGGTCGGTCCTACCCAGTCGGGCAAGACCACCGGGTTGGCGGTTCCCGCGATCCTCGAATGGGAGGGGCCCGTAGTGGCGGCCTCCGTGAAGTCCGACCTGCTGATCGACACCGTCGGATGGCGCAGCACGCGCGGGCAGGTGATGGTCTACGACCCGACAGGCTCCACTGGCAGAGCCAGCGACTACTGGTCTCCTCTCGAATCCTCTGGAACCTGGGGAGGGGCCCGCCACGTAGCCAGGGCACTGGTGGAGGTCGCACGGTCTTCCTCGAGTCAGCCGATGGCCGACGCGGACTTCTGGTACGCGACTGCGGCGAAGCTCATAGCACCGATGCTCCATGCCGCCGCGCTCGGAGGCCTGAGCATGGCCGACGTGGTCCGCTGGCTCGATACCGAGCAGGTGGCGGAGGTGGGCAGGATACTGGACAAGGCCCTGGAGGAGGGATCCCCGGGAGCATCGGAGGCACTCCAGGCAGCGGAGGCCTCCTGGAACCGCGACCCCCGCCAGCGCAGCTCCGTCTACGCGACCGCGGAGACGGTGCTGGAGGTCTTCGCAGATCCATCGGTCGCCGCATCGGCCACCAGGGCCGGATCGGGGTGGAACGCAGAGGGCTCCCGGGCCGTTATCGATCCCACATCCTTTCTCGACGGCGAGAGCACGCTCTATCTCTGCGCTCCAGCCCATCACCAGAGGCTCGTGCGTCCGGTGTTCGCCTCCCTCGTCTCAGAGGTGATCGAGCAGGCCTACACGAGATCCAGCCTGGCCGGGGTCCCGCTGGACCCACCCCTGCTCGTCGTGCTCGACGAGGCAGCGAACGTGGCGCCTCTGGCGGAGCTCGACGTGCTGGCCTCCACTGCCGCCGGTCACGGTGTCCAGCTCCTCACCATCTGGCAGGACCTGGCGCAGGTGACCTCACGCTATGGGTCGCGCGCCGGGAGCATCGTGAACAACCACCGGGCCAAGCTCTTCCTATCGGGGATTGCCGACCCCGAGACCCTGGAGCACGTGAGCCGTCTCGCAGGGGAGGCCGAGCACGAGCAGCGCTCCATGACCAGGGACGCCTCGGGAATGGCCACCACCACCGACTCCCCCGTGGCCAGCCGGCTACTCGCCCCCGACGCCATGCGCCGGCTGGAGCCGGGGCGGGGAGTCCTCGTCTACGGTCACCTCCCCCCCGCCGAGCTGGCGCTCAGGCCCTGGTACGAAGACGACCTCATGATCGCCCGGCAGGGTGCGCATGACTCGGCCCGGCAGGGTGCGCATGACTCGGCCCGGCAGGGTGCGCATGACTCGGCCCGGCAGGGTGCGCAGGACTCGGCTCAGCAGGGTGCGCGTGGTGCCACCAGCGGCCAGGGACGCTCCCGCTCCGCTATGAGGGCCAGCTCGAGGAGCAGCTCCTCGCTGTGATGGCGGGCGATCACCTGGAGGCCCACCGGCAGGCCATCTACCAGCCCGGCCGGTATGGACACAGCGGGGCACCCGGTGAGGTTCGCCGGCATGGTGAGGGCGCCGTTGTTCGCGAGGGCCTTCTCGAATCCAAGGGAGTTAGCCAGCTCCACCCCCCCCACCTCGGTCGGGAGGGGGCCGGCTGCCGCGAAGGCCACGTCGGGGTTCGTCGCGGCGAACACGAAGTCCGCCTGGTCGAAGACCTCGGCCATCGTCTCGTTCAGCCCCACCCGGAAGGTCTCGTTCGCGCCCGCCATGGTGAGGTCGAAGTGGTGGGAGGCGATGTTCATCCCGAAGAGGATCTCAGGGGTCAGCAGGTCCGCGCAGTCCGGGTAGCGGTCACCCAGTGTCGCGGCGAGGGTGACCAGGTTCGACATGGCCCACTCGAAACCACCCTGCGGGATCGAGATGGCTACGTCCACCCTCCGTAGGCCAGCGTCTGCCACCAGTGCCTCCGCAGCATCGCTCACCACCTCGGCCACCCGAGGAGCTACCACGGCGGTGCCGAGATCCACCGAGATGACGGCCCGCTTCCCGGCCAGTGCGCCGAGCCGGGTTCCGAGCCCCGACTCCCACCCCTCGACCCTGGGGAGGCTGAGGGTGTCGCGAACGTCGTAGCCGTTGCAGACGTCGAACCAGCGAGCAGTGTCGGCTACGGACCTCGACAGGCATCCCAGGGTCACGGTGAGGGGGGTCTGGGTGGCGTGGGGACCCTTCGGGATCCGGCCGAAGGTGGACTTCAGCCCGAACAGGCCGGTGAAGCCCGCCGGGATCCGTATCGAGCCGCCCCCGTCGCCGCCGGTGGCGATAGGCACCAGACCTCCTGCCACCGCCGCAGCAGAACCCCCTGAGGATCCTCCCGGGGTGCGCTCCTGGTCCCAGGGGTTCGAGGTGGTGCCATGCATCCGGGTGCTGGTGCAGTTCACCCCGCCGAACTCGCTGGCCGTGGTCTGAGCCAGAATGACGGCTCCAGCGGCCCGCAGTCGCTCCACCATCGTGGTCGTCACGGTGGCCTTCCGGTCGGCGAACACCAGGGAGGCCTCGCTGTAGGGCCAGCCAGCCACCTGGTCGAGCTCCTTCACGCCCATGGGGACCCCACCGAAGGGAAGTGACACGTCGGCCCGCGAGGCGGCTTCGAGCGCGGCCTCGGCATCCACATAGGACACCGCGTTCAGGCTCGACGAGCCGATGGCCTCGATGCAGGCCTCGGTGGCCTCCGTCGGGGTGGTCTCGCCCTTGCGGTAGGCGTCCACCAGGGAGCAGGCATCCGACAGCCAGGGTGAAGTGGTCACGGCAGACAGGCTACCGGCACAGGACAGCCGGTGCCGTTTCCGCCGGGCACTTGAAGGCCCATGCTCGGCCCGCGCTCGTGCCACCCTCGGGACGAGCTGCGCACGCGCTCGGGCCGCGCTCGGGCGGGCCGGCACCCGGTAAGGTCGGTGCGTGCAACCGAGTGAAGCGGCACCCGGCCTCTACGAGGTGATACATGCCAGGCGTGACGTGCGTGCCGAGTTCACCGGCGAGCCCGTATCCCCGCTGGTCCTAGACAGGGTCCTCTCCGCAGCCCACAGCGCCCCGAGCGTCGGCCTCTCCCAGCCGTGGGATTTCGTCATCGTGGAGGACCGCGCCACGCGCCAGGCCTTCTGGGAGCACGTCCAGTCCGAGAGAGAGGTCTTCGCCGCCGCTCTCGACGGGGAGCTGGCGGAGCGTTTCGCGGGGATAAAGATCGACGGGGTGCTCGAGGCCAGCCTCTCGGTGGTGGTCACCTACGACCCGGCCCGTGGCGCACCGAACGTGCTCGGGCGCCACGCCATAGCCGACGCCGGCCTCTACTCGGTCTGCCTGGCCATCGAGAATCTCTGGCTGGCCTGCACGGCAGAGGGATGGGGGATGGGATGGGTCTCCTTCTACCGGGAGTCCTTCCTCGCGGACCTGCTGGGGATTCCCGCCTCGATCAGGCCCGTGGCATGGCTCTGCATCGGTCCGGTCAGCTCGCTCCAGGAGGTCCCCGATCTGGAACGGGCAGGCTGGCGGAGCAGGCTCCCCCTGTCCGCGGTGGTCCATCACGAGCGCTGGGGCCTGCGCGACCCATCGGGGGTGCCGGCGTCGCCTAACCTGTCTCGCCGGTGAGCCCTTACGACACGACACGCCGTGCGAGCCATGCCGCACGATCCGATGCCCCCCTGGCCATGTCGCGCATCGTCGTCACCCTGGTGGTGATCGTGGTGCTGGTGCTGGTGGTGGTCCAGCTGGTGCGCTCCACGCCTGCGCCGGCCCTCACGATGGACGTTCCTGCATCCCATTCCCTCCCCGGCGGTCCCCCGAGCCTTCCGTGGCCCTCCATGGGCACGGCCACCGTGGCGGTCGAAGGAGCTGGGACCATGGGCTCCTACGGTGGTGACCAGCAGTACGCGATCGCGAGCCTGACGAAGATGATGACCGCGCTCGTGATCCTCGACGACCACCCGCTCACCCTGGGCGAGAGCGGCCCCTCCATCACCATCACCCAGGCCGACGTCCAGCAGTACCTCACCGATAAGTCCGAGGGCGACTCGGTGGTCGCCGTCACTCCAGGCGAGAAGATCACGGAGCTCCAGGCACTAGAAGGAGCCCTCATACCCTCGGGGGACAACATGGCAGAGCTGCTGGCCGACTGGGATGCCGGCAGCGTGCCCGCCTTTGTCACCCGTATGGACCAGCGCGCCCAGGCTCTCGGCCTCCACCACACCCACTACGCGGATGCCAGCGGGGTGAACCCCGCCACCGTCTCCACTGCGAGGGACCAGCTGAAGGTCGCCGAGGCGGCCATGGCGAACCCGGTCTTCGCGGGGATCGTCTCCATGGCTCAGGTGACCCTGCCCGTGGCTGGGGTCCAGCCGAACGTGAACGCAGATCTGGGAAAGAACGGGATCGTGGGGGTGAAGACCGGCTGGGTGCCTGCCGGTGGGGGGTCGTTCGTGTTCGCTGCCCAGCACACCGTCGACGCCCATAAGGTGACGGTCATAGGCGCGGTGCTCGGCCAGCAGGGGGTGACCCCGCTGCCCACTGCCCTGTCGGTCGGCTCCTCGCTTGCCACCGCGGCCGCAGGTGCTGTCCAGGTGGACCAGGTGCTGGCCAAGGGGACCACGGTGGCCACCATCACCGCCCCCTACAGCTCCTCGGTCCCTCTGGTGGCGGCCTCGGGAGCGACGCTGGTGGCATGGCCAGGAGCCACCGTGACCGAGACCCTGCATCTCACCAGGAAGGTAGCGGCACCCATCGTGAAGGGCTCCCCCATGGGGAACCTGGTCGTCTCGATCGGCTCCGAGCAGGCCAGCGTGCCTGTGGTGGCCGAGGGGAGCCTGAGCGGGGCCTCGCTCACCTGGAAGCTCACCCGGACGTGACCGCTCCCGGTGGAGACACGACTGGCTCGCCACTCGCTGGCCAGGAGGCGCCTCGGCACCCATTCACCCTCGCAATCGACATAGGGGGTACCGGCCTGAAGGCCTCGGTGCTCGACGCGTCGGGGCGGATGGTCGCAGACCGTGTGAAGGTGCCGACCACCTACCCGATGCCCCCCGACCGGATGGTGGATGTTCTGGCTGACCTGGTGGCGCCGCTACCGGCCTTCGACAGGCTGTCCGCTGGCTTTCCCGGCATGGTGCGTGGCGGGCGCATCCTGAGCGCACCCCACTTCGTCACCGAGGCCGGACCGGGCACGGAATCGAGGCCCGAGCTGGTCGACGCCTGGAGCCACTTCGACCTGGCCGCGGCTCTGGCCAGCAGGCTCGGCTGCCCCGCGAAGGTGGCGAACGACGCCGATGTCCAGGGGGCCGCTGTCGTGGCCGGCAAGGGCCTCGAGCTGGTCCTCACCCTCGGCACCGGCTATGGCACCGCGCTCTTCTTCGACGGGAAGCTCCTACCCCATCTCGAGCTCGCGCACCAGCGCTTCAGGAAGGGCGAGACCTATAACGAGCAGCTCGGCGAGCCGACCAGGCGGCTGATCGGCGACCTGAAGTGGAACCACAGGGTCAGGAAGGCCGTCGCGGCCATGCGGGCGCTCACCTTCTTCGACCACTGCTACATAGGCGGTGGCAACGCCAGGCGCATAGACATCGACCTCGGTCATGACGTCAGCATCGTCGACAACTCCGCGGGCATACTCGGCGGGATCCGCCTCTGGGAGGGATCCCACCTCGCCCTCTGAGATCCTCTGGCATCGGCGATCTTCAGCCGGGTTCCCACATCAGCGCCTATGAGTCCGGCGCTCGGCAGCCTTGGCCCGGCTCATCGAGCCAACCCCTGGGCCCAGATGGCAGGAATGCGCGACCGGATCGCCCTCGATCGAGTCACCGCGTAAAACTGAGACACTGCACTAGGCTGCGCCAGATGGTGCGGAAGTGAGCAGCGATGACACCACCAGCCAGCCACGGGTCGACACTCGGGTAGTAGAGGACTTCCACCGGCTCTACTACGACAGCCTCGAGCGGACCTGGCAGGACACCTACTTTCTCGGGGTCCCCACCCAGAAGTGCCCGCTCGACCTCTGGGTCTACCAGGAGCTGATGTACGAGCTACGGCCTGACCTGGTGGTGGAGACCGGCACCGCCCACGGCGGCAGCGCTCTGTACCTGGCCTCGATCTGCGACCTCCTCGGAACCGGGAGGGTGGTGTCGGTGGACGTCCTGGACATCGCAGAGCGCCCCGTCCACCCGCGGATCAGCTACCTCCATGGTTCATCCACGGACCCCCAGATGGTAGGCAGGGTTCGCCAGATGGCCCACGACGCCACCGTGGTGATGGTGATCCTCGACTCCGACCACTCCGCAGCCCACGTAAGCGCCGAGCTAGAGGTGTATGCCCCCCTGGTCACCCTCGGGAGCTACCTGGTGGTGGAGGACACGAACGTGAACGGACACCCGGTGGCAGCCGACTTCGGGCCAGGGCCCTACGAGGCGGTAGAGGACTTCCTCGCCAGGAACGACCGCTTCGAGGTGGACGCCTCCCGCGAGAAGTTCGCCATGACCTTCAACCCGAGAGGCTTTCTCCGCCGGGTCCGCTGAGCTTTCTCCGCCCGGCGGACGTTCCCGGATCGTCTCGGGGGCACCAAGCCTGTGTCCGCTCGGCCCCGGCGCCGAGCGGCTAGCCTCGCGTCTCGTGCCGAGAGAGGGAGCGCGCAAGAGGGCACTTCGGGAAGCCCAGGTGACCCAGGCACAGCGGCAGGCCACACGCCAGGCCCCGCGGGGAGCGAACCGTAACCGGCACACCGGGCATCGGGTGGCCGACGAGACAGGACGCCCACTGGCCCCCTGGATGGAGCGCTTCGAGCGGCTGGTGCCCGCCGGCGTGCCTGTTCCCGTGGCGGCCTGGCTGGGGGCGGCCTGGCTGGTGCTCGTCCTCGCATGGGCCGGCGGCATCATCACCTCCTGGACCTTCACCGTGTTCCTCATGGTGCTCCTAGGGGCCCTCGTGGGGACTGGGGTGGCCGCGGCCTCGGTGGCGCGGGGCAAGGAGCCCTTCAGGGCGGCCAGGGCCCTCACCGTGATGGCGATGGCCCTGGTGGTGCCAGTGGTCTTCGATCCCCACACCACCGACGTGTTCGACCTGCCGAAGTACACCGTGCTGGTGGTCGGATCCCTGGTCCTGGCTGGTCTGTGGATCACCGGCACGGTCTCGAGCGGAGCCCTGCCGAGGTGGCGCAACGGCCTGCACTGGCTGCTCGGCGCCTACCTGCTCTGGGTGCTCGTGAGCTCCCTCACCAGCGTGAACGTGCACCTGAGCATGCTCGGGGCGCATGGCTCCTACGACGGCTTCTACTCGGCGCTGGCATTCGTCACCCTCACCTTCTCCGCTGCAGAGGCATTCGATGCCTCCGACGTGCCCGCGGTGCTCGGAACGCTCGCGTTCGGCGCAGGCAGCGTGGCGGCCTGGTACGGGCTGGTCCAGCTCCACGACCTGGTGCTCCACGGCCACCACTGGGACTTCGTCCACTGGATAAAGGGCCTCCCCTTCCATAACGTCTTCTCCACCCTCGGTAACCCGAACCACCTCGCGGGGTACATCTCCATCGTGCTGCCCACCTGCGTGCTGCTGGGGCTGCGGTCGAGGAACCGGCTCGTCCAGCTCGGCGTAGGCGTCCTGGTGGTAGCGCTGCTGGCAGAGCTGCTCCAGAGCGCGGCCCGGGGTGCCTGGGTGGCCGTGATCGCGTCTGGGGTGGTGCTCGCCATCGTCATGTGGCCGGAGATCCGCCGCCGGCCCGCGCTGCCGGTTGCCGGCGTTCTGGCAGCAGCAGGAGCAGCCACGGTCATCTTCGCCCTGGGTGGGGCCCACTACGTCGGTGGGAAGATATCGAGCCTCTTTCGCTCCGGGCCCTCCAGCAGCGTCGCACAGCGTTTCGACATGTGGACCGCGGCACTCCATATCGCGGCCCACCACCCGCTCACAGGGACCGGCTCGGACACCTTCGTGTACGTCTTCCCCCGCTACGAGAGCGCCAGCTGGGCGAAGTACCTGGGTTTCGTATACGCAGCAGACGGAGCGCACGACATCTTCATGAACACCCTGGCCGACCGCGGCTTCGTCGGGCTGGCCCTACTGGTGGCACTGGTGGTGGCCGCGGGGGTGATCTCGCTCAGAGCCCTTATGAGGCTCCGGCGCGTGGAGCGCGCCGGGGTGGCCGAGTCGGCAGAGGCCACCACCAGGCGGGTGGTGCTCGGGGCGGTGGCAGCCGGGCTCGTGGCCTACGTGGTGCAGGCCGTCTTCAACATCCAGCAGATAGCCCTCTCGATGTCCTGGTGGCTCCTGCTCGGGCTCCTGGCCGTGGTGAGCGCGGGGGCCCTGGATCTGCTGGTGCGCTCCGGTGTCTCGGGTTCCAGCACCCCTGAGCCCCCAGGCGCCCCCGGGGCTGGAGGTGCGAAGGCCACCAGAGCTGCGCCTGGGCGCACCGGCTGGTGGGACGGGCGGGGATGGCCCACCCTGCTGACCGGCCTGGCCTGCATCGTGGTGGGTGGGCTGGTCGCCTACGGCGCCGACGGTCCCTGGCGTGCAGGGCACGACTACTGGCAGGCAGAGAAGATACAGGCCGCCTATGTCCACGCGGAGAAGTCCGGTGCCTCCTCCTCGGCCGTGAGCCATCTCGGTAGCGAGTACTTCGCGGATCTGAACCATGCCATGGTGCTGAACCCCTGGGCAGCGCGTTACCCTGCCGCCGCGGGCGTCGATCTGGCGGTCGCGGCGAGCAAGTCCACCACCGCCAGCACACAGCAGACCGACCTCTCCCAGGCAGACACCTACCTGGTGGCAGCCGTGAGGGCCGAGCCCGAGGCCAGCCAGTACCGTTACGAGCTCGCCCAGGTGCTCGTGGGCCTCTCGCACCTCTACCCGGCGAAGCAGAGGTCGTACCTGAGCCAGGCACTGAGCGAGACCGAGGCAGCCGTGCACTGGGATCCGCGCGACCCGGGGTTCAGGAAGTACCTGGCTACCGTCCGGAAGGACCTGAAGGCCGCCGGATGACCGCCGCACTGACCATCGAGTCCGATGGAGCCGAGAAACCCTGCTGCGTGGCCGAGGTGGTCTACCGCTACTACTCCTGAGCTGCCCAGCGTCCCGCAGCCTGCCACATGGCGCATGGCGGCGCGCTCAGGTGACGCTCCCGCCGCCGAGAGCATGCCCGATGGACCAGGTGATGGCTGCCGCGGCTGCCGAGATGCCGAGCTGGCGCAGGGAGGACCACCAGCGGGACCTGCCGGTGTAGAAGGACAGCGCGAAGCCGATGCCGAGAGCCGCCAGGCCGGCCATTGCCACCGATGCGAGCTCGGCTCGCGTACCGCCGGTGAACAGCCAGGGCAGGAGGGGCACCAGGGCGCCCAGCGCGAAGGTGAGGAAGGAGGATGCCGCTGCCTGGAGCGGGACGCCGAGGGCACCGGGATATATCCCCAGCTCCTCGCGAGCGTGAGTCTCCAGGGCCACGTCGGGGTCACGCATCATCTGGTCGGCAAGCTCCCTGGCCAACTGCGGTTCGAGGCCCCGTGACTCGTATATGTGAACCAGCTCCCTCCGCTCGCCCTCGGGGCGGTGGTGTATCTCGTATCGCTCGAGTGCCAGCTCCCGCTCCAGTAGCTCACGCTGGGCACGCATCGATATGTACTCCCCCGCGCCCATGGAGAAGGAGCCGGCTATGAGCCCTGCGAGCCCGGCGAGCCTGACTATCGACTGGACCGGGTGCGCTCCTGCCATGCCGAGCACCAGCGAAACGTTCGTGACGAGCCCGTCGCTGACCCCGAAGACCGCGGCTCGCGCCCAGCCACCCTGGATGTTCCGGTGGTGGTGGTCCATGGGCGGCGGTTCACCAGCGGGAGGTCTCCTCGGGCGCTGTGCCTCGTGTCCCGCCGGGTCCATGTTGGGCTGGTCCGCATCCATGACTAGCTCGAGGATCGCTCGTGGGCGATCAGCGTGTGGATGATCTGGTCGAGGTCCACCGTGGGCTCGAAGCCGATGAGGTCGCGTACCCGCGTGATGTTCGGAACTCGTCTCGGCATGTCCTCGAAGCCCTCCTCGTAGGCTTCCTCGTAGGGAACGTAGCGGATCTTCGAGGAGGAGCCCGTCGCGGCCAGCACCCGGTGGGCCAGCTCGTCTATGGAGATCTCCTCGGTGCTGCCGACGTTGAACACCCGCCCGTAGGCCTCGGGGTGCTCGATCAGGCGGACCAGGGCAGGCACCACGTCTCCCACGAAGCAGAAGCAGCGCGTCTGGCGACCGTCACCATGGACGCTGAGCGGGTTACCGAGCAACGCCTGGCGCACGAAGCGGGGCAGCACCATGCCGTAGCGGTCGGACTGGCGGGGGCCCACCGTGTTGAACAGCCTGACGATGACAGTGGGGAGAGACCTGGAACGCCAGTAGGTGTAGGCCAGGATCTCCTCGATAGCCTTGGCCTCGGAGTACGACCAGCGGCTCTTCAGCGGGGATCCGAGGATGCGGTCGTCGTCCTCGGAGAGCGAGTCCGATGAGTTCTTCCCGTATATCTCGCTGGTGGAGGTGACGAGCACTCTCGCGCCGTAGCGGTGGGCTGCCTCCAGAACTATCTCCGAGCCCCGGACGTTCGTCGCCAGGCCCTCCAGCGGTCTCTCCACGATCAGCTCCACCCCCACCGCGGCAGCCAGGTGGAAGACGCTGTCGGCATCTCGCATCGCCCGGTCGACGGCATCCGGGTCCAGGACCGATCCGAGCTCGAAGCGCATCCCGGGATGGTCCAGCAGGTCCGAGATGTTGTCGTAGCGGCCCGTCGAGAGGTCGTCTAGCACCCCGACCGAGTGGCCACCTGCCAGCAGGTGCTCGCAGAGGTGCGATCCTATGAAACCGGCGCCACCGGTGACGAGAGCGTTCATCGCATCATCACGCTAATGGATCCGGCTCGCACGAGATGGCGGCAATGTGGCCGACCAGCTCCGTGGCGCTAACTTGACACCTGGGTAGACATCTAATACGTTATTTTTGTGAAGAGTGTAACCGCTCTCGAGTTGCGCCAGTCGTTGGGGAAGGTCGTCAGCGCGCTCGAGGCGGGCGGCGAGCCGGTCCTGCTCTGCCGGGGGCGTCGTCCGGTGGCAGCGCTCGTGTCGCTGCGCGACTTCGAGGAGCGCTTCGTGGAGAAGGCTGCTGCCGCTGAGCGTGATCGGCTCATCGAGCAGATGGACGCGCTGGCCCGTCCGGCGGCTGACCCCACGCCTTCGGTGGAGATCCTGCGCCTGGCGCGTACGGGCTGTTGAGCAGTGCCGGACGCCGGCCCTGCAGGCGGTTCAAGCCGGCTGGTCGTGCTCGATACCTCGGTGGTGGTCGCCTGGTTCTTCGAGGACGAGTTGCTGCGCCCCGCTGCCCTCGCTCTCAGGAGCGAGCTTCGCGACGAGCCGGCGCGCTTTGTGGTGCCACACCTGCTCCACTCGGAGCTGATCCACGTCCTCGCCCGGAAATCGGCCGGTGACGAGCAGTTCGTCGCCAAGGCGCTGGCGTTGTTCCTGGCGTTCGGTGTGCGAACCCTCGCCCTCTCCGAGCGGGCGCTCGGGCGCATGGCACACTGGGCCTGCAGCGGTTTGTCCGGGTACGACGCGACGTTCGTCGCCCTGGCGGAGGACATCGGTGGGCAGTGGCTTACAGCGGATACCAGGGCCGCCCAGCTGGCGGGTCCGCAGCTTGCCAGGGACCTAGCCGTCGCGTACGGCTGAAGCGGACGACGCTGGTCGCACCGTGTCGTAGCGACCGGTGGAGACGGCGGGCGATCCTCGGGCGTCCCCGCCGGGCATCAATGCCTGGTGAACGCCTGTCGTATGCGCTCGTCGAGGCTGTCGCCGTAGACGGGCACGAGGAAGAACGCGGCCAGCACCACGACGCCGACGATCCCGAGGATCGCTATTCCCGCGACGTGGACCGCCGATCCTGCATCAGCGAGGCTCACTCCTATCCCTGCCAGCGCCGCGGCCACTAGGTAGATGACCCCCACTGCCGCCTTCACCGGAAGGCCCAGGTGCACCAGGCGGTGGCTCGTGTGGTCCTGGCCCCCGCTGAAGGGGCTGCGGTGGTGCGCGATCCGGGCGAGCACGACGAGGGCGGTGTCGAAGAGGGCGACTCCTAGCACCGCCACGAGCGCGGCTACGTCCACCCTCGTCGCCGGGTTGTCGCGGAGCTTCAATGCGAGCACCGAGACCATGAAGCCGAGGAAGAGGCTCCCTGCGTCGCCCATGTAGATACGAGCCGGGTGGAAGTTCTGGCGCAGGAACCCGGCCGCGCATCCCGCCAGTGCGATAGCGAGCGCCGCGACCAGGAACTCGCCCTTCATCGCGGCTATGCCGAATATCCCGAGCGAGGCGATGGCAGCCACGCCTGCCGAGAGGCCGTCCATGTTGTCGAGCAGGTTGAAGGCGTTGGTCACCACCACCACCCAGGCGATGGTGACGAGCGCGTCGGCCCAACCCGGGAATCCCGCCAGGTGCATCACAGTGCCGGTGGCCCACACCCCGATCCCGGCCGCCACCTCCACAGCGAGGCGCAGCCAGATCGGCAGGTCCCGCACGTCGTCCGCGAGACCGACGACGGCGAGCACTAGCGCCAGGCCGAGCAGTGCCGCTAGCTGGCCGAGGCCCGCCGAGGGCGGGTCCACGAAGGCCCCGACCACGATCGCCGCCGAGAACGCCGCCACGATCGCCGCCCCGCCCAGGTAAGGGACGGCCCTCGTGTGGGACTTGCCCGGGGCCGGGTGATCGAGGATGCCGTGCCGGGTGGCGAAGCCGATGGCCACCGGGGTGAGCAGGGCACTCAGAGCGAGCGCCCCGAGGAAGAGGAGCGGGTACGCGTAGAGGGGAAGGTCGCTCACCAGGTGCGCAGACTATGCGATGGATCGGGGTCGAGTGTGCGCCGATGGCTTAAGACCTCGCTCGGCGGTAGTGTCTCGGGCCATGGCTACCGTGGTGAAGGGCATAGAGGGTTTCCAGCCATTGGAAGGAAGACACCTCGGCTGGTCTAACTGGCACCTGGTGGACCAGGACAGGGTGAACCTCTTCGCGGATGCCACCGACGATCACCAGTGGATACACGTGGACCCGGAGCGGGCGGCTGCGGGTCCCTTCGGCAGCACCATCGCTCATGGCTACCTGACCCTCTCCTTGGCGCCGGTCCTCCTGCATGACGTGCTCGAGGTGGAGGGGATGGGCTTCGGCGTGAACTACGGGTGCAACCGGGTCCGTTTCCCTGCGCCCTTGAAGGTGGGCTCTCGGGTACGCCTCGGTGCGGAGGTGGCGAAGGTGGAGGAAGTCTCTGGCGGCGGAGTCCAGGTCACCCTGGGGCTTACCATCGAGGCGGAGGGCTCCGAGAAACCTTGCTGCGTGGCGGAGGTGGTCTACCGCTACTACGCCTGAGAGGCCAGGCTTTCAGCCAGTGGGTTCTGAGTTGCCGCCGCACCTACCGTCTAGCGTCGGCCGCAACTCGGACGCCCAGTGATACAGCCAGCTACCATAGTGGTGGGCCATGAACACACTCGAGATCATTCAGGAGATGCAGGCCAACCCGGCTCTGGCGGAGGAGTTGAGGGCAGTGGTGCTCTCGCGGGAGCTGCTCGCCGTGCCCGAGCGGATCGCGTCCATGGACGACAGGCTGGCTCGCCTGCTCGAGGTCTCCGAGCGCCACGAGGAGACCCTGGAGCGCCACGAGGCCACCCTGGAGCGCCACGAGGCCACCCTGGAGCGCCACGAGGCGATCCTCACCCGCCTGCTCGAGGTCGCCGAGCGCCACCAGGCCACCCTGGAGCGCCACGAGGCCACCCTGGAGCGCCTGACCGGCTATGTCGCGGACCTGAGAGGTGGGCACTTCGAGACCAAGTGGGAGAGGAACGCCCATGCCTACCTGGGCAGCCGTGGGTTCCGGAGGGTGAAGCTAGTGGACAAGGGCGCCCTTGCAGCGCTGCTCGACGACGCCTGTGATGCTGGCTTGCTGGGCGACGCCGATCACGACGACATACTTCTTGCCGATTCGGTCCATTCGGCCGTGCGTCGGGATGATGGCACGGCAACATACGTGGTGAGCGAGGTAGCTGCACGCGTTCACATGGACGATCTCGACCGAGCGGTACGGCGTGCGGAGCTGCTGGCGGCAGCCGTTGGCGTCCCTTGCGTGGCGGCCGTGGTCGGGGGGTCGGTCGACGAGACCGTGCGCGCTGAAGATCGAGGCACGGTCATACTCATTCAGCCGTCCGAGTGGGCAGCGTAGGCGCCTCGGCGTCATCCACCCGGGTGCGCGCGTTCACGTGCCCGTGTGGTCCCCGCGTTCGTACGCGACGAGCCTGGCGATGATGCCGTCCAGGTTCACCGCGGGCTCGAACCCGATCAGCGCACGCACCCTGGAGATGTCCGGCGCCCGCCTCGGAGTAGGACCAGCGGCTCTTCAGAGGCGAACCGAGTATGCGGTCGTCGTCCTCCGAGAGCGAGTCCGAGGAGTTCTTCCCGTAAATCTCGCTCGTGGAGGTGACCAGCACCCGGGCTCGATGCAAGTTGGCGTGCTCCATCACTATCTCCGAGCCCCTCACGTTGGTGGCTATGCCCTCGAGGGGGCGTTCCACCACGAGCTCCACCCCCACTGCCGCTGCGAGGTGGAACACGCTGTCGGCGCCCTCCATCGCCCTCTCCACGGCCTCGTGGTCGAGCACCGAGCCGAGCTCGAAGCGCATGCGTGGGTGGTCCATGAGGTGGGCCAGGTTCTCGTAGCGGCCAGTGGAGAGGTCGTCGAGCACGGTGACGAAGTGGCCCTCGGCTAGCAGGTGCTCTGCCAGGTGCGAGCCTATGAATCCGGCACCGCCTGTGACGAGGGCCTTCATCGCCGCCCAACGCTAACCGATCTGTCCGGGGCCAGACAGCCTGGCGTCCCGTTTCTTTCCGTTTCCTTGCAGTGGTGGTCGAAGTCGTGCGCACAACGGACCCGAGGAGCGGGTCCTCGCAGCACCAAGCCACTGCACCCGCTAGCTTTGCTTCCCGATGGGGGGCAGGATCGGGACCGTTCGGCGCGCCGTGCGGCCGTGGCGTTGCGCCACATGTTGTTCGTGGTGTCGCTAGCCGGTCTTCTCTCCTCCTGCGGACTCCTCGGCTCGGGCGGCGGTTCGCTCGGCGGAGGTGGGGGACCCGGCTCCGCCGAGCGAGCCGCCGCCGGGCGAGCCGCTCGTCACCAGTGTGGCCCGCTCCCGAGGTGGCTCCTCGGGGCCTGACGCCGGATCTGGGAGCGCTCACGCCGAGTCGGCCGTGGTGATCGCCTGGCGCGGCACCACCGACGCCGCCACTTACAGCGTGGAGCGTTCTGCCACCGGTCCCGACGGCCCCTGGTCCACCGTCTGCGACCGCTGTGCCACGGACGACTCGACACCCTGGACAGACCCAACTGCTCCGGCCTCGGCGCTCTGGTACCGGGTGATCCCCTACAACGAGCAGGGAGTCGAAGGCATGGTGTCGCCAGCCGCCTACGTAGGCTTCTAGCGGGCCCTGACCTTCAGTGATATAGATCTGAGCATCAGTGGCCGGGGGACGGTGCCCGTGCTCGCCAGTCAGGCGAGCAGGTCCGCGTAGAGCCTTCGGTACTGAGCTAGGACCAGGCCAAGAGCGAAGCGCTCCTCTGCCACGCACCTTGCCTCGGTGCCCATCCGCTCGCGCAGCCCCGGATCGCCTAGAAGTGTCGCCGTCCTCTCCGCGAAGGCGTCGGGGTCACCAGGAGTGCAGAGGAACCCGGTCCGTCCCTCCGCCACCAGGTCGCGCCACCCATCTACGTCGCTTGCGACGACCGGCACGCCGCATGCCATGGCCTCGAGCCCCACGAGCGGGAGCCCCTCGTAGCGCGACGGTGCAACGACCACCGATGCCTTCGGCAGCACAGAGGCCACTTCTGATTCCGACGCTGGCCCGGTGCATCGCGTGAGACCAGGATGGCCGGTCGCCCGGAGCATCACCTCGGTGAGGCGACGGAGCGGCCCACCACCAACCACGACGACCGAGAAGCCCGAGCCGAGCCTGTGGCGCAGCCTGGATACCATCTGCACGAAGGTGATCGGGTCCTTCTGCTCGACCAGCCTGCCCACGAAAGCCACCACCGGCTGGTCGGCAGGCAGGCCAGCCAGCAGGCCGTCGGGCTCGATGCCCGCGTCTGGGTCGGCTGGCCTGAACAGCTCGGTGTCCACGCCGTTCGGTATGCACTCGATGTCCTCCTCTCGCACGCCTCTGCATACCAGCGCCTCGGCTACGTGGGGAGCGACTGCCACATGGCGGTCTATGGAGGCGCGGTGGTGGGCCGAGAGAGCCACGAAGTCCCTCTCCATGGCTCTCGGGTCGGGAAGCTGGACGAGGGAGACCGTCCTTACGCCATGCACCCTGCGGAGGTGCTCGAGCATCCCGTAACCGGCCCGGCTCTGGGATACCTGTACCAGGCGGATGGACCTGTCCTCCACCAGAGCGTCCATGGCTGCACGCCGTGCCCTGGAGCCAGGTGGCAGGTCCTGAGGCACGACCACCGGCACCCCGGCTGCCCGGAGACCACCAGCCCATCCATTCCTCATCCCGAGAGTGGCAAGGACCGTCGCGTCTATGGCCGAGCCATTCAGGTGCCGCACCAGGTCGATGACCGCCTTGTCCGCACCGCCTACGCGCAGCCACGGTACGACGAACAATGCCCCGGGAAGGTGTGCGTTACCCCGGGTCCGAGGTCCACCCGGCGCGACCTTCCGGCTGGTGGACACTTCGACTGTCCTCGCCCAGCGAACAGCGTGCGTCGTCGCCATCTCCACTGCGACGCTTCCCCGGACACTCCAGCGTTCCCACGCTTCCGATGCCCTGGCCAGAAGGGCCAGCGACCTTCTCACGCCGAGGGCTTCGGAGTGGTCGCCTGGCATCGGAGACATTGTGTCACGATGACATGGTGGTGGAGACCATGGCCGTGGCGACGATCGTCATCCCCTGTCACGACGACGGTCCTGTCCTCGCAGAGGCAGTGGGCTCGGCATGCTCACAGAGCGTCCCGGTGGCGGTGGTCGTGGTCGACGACGGCTCCACCGATCCCGCTACGCGCTCGATCATCGACCGCGTGCAACGAGAAGGAAGCGCCCTGGTCATCGCCCAGGAGCACCGTGGGGTGTCCGCAGCCCGTAACACCGGCATATCGGCGGCCTCCACCGACTACGTGCTCTGCCTCGACGCCGATGACAGGCTGGAGCCTGACTCGGTGGCACTCCTGCTGGCCGCACTCGGAGAGCACCACGACGTGGGCTACGCCTACCCGGGTGTCCGTATGTTCGGCGCGGTGAGCAGGCGCTGGCGGATCCCTCGGTTCAACTCGCTAGCGCTCCTGGCAGGAAACGTCGTCCCCTACTGCGCGCTCATGCCAAGAGACACCTGGGAGCGCGCGGGGGGGTACTCGGAGGTCGTGAGCAGCCTCTACGAGGACTGGGATTTCTGGCTATCCTGCCTCGACCAGGGGATCAGGGGGGTGTACGTACCCGAGGCCACCCTGTGGTACAGGCGACGACCGGGATCGGCGCTCGGGCGGGCGAGGGCCCAGCACCGGAGCCTGCGGGCTCAGATGCGCGAGCGTCATACGCGTGTCTACCGGGCTGGCTGGATCGCGGCCCAGGTCATGGCTCATCCGGCCGAGGTGCCCGGAGCACTGGTGCGCCTGACCCGCGAGGCGCTGCGCCAGGACTCCCGCTAGCCGGCCGCGGGCTACCATGACGCAGTGTCGAAGGCAGGAGGACTGAAGCGGGCAGTGGCAGGCCGCGACGAGCACGTCGTCGTGATCTCGCTGTACCCGCCCTTCGACCGCTACCGGGGCGGTGGCGAGCGCTTCACCGAGGGCATGGCAGCAGCGCTCGGCGAGCAGGTGGAGGTGAGGTTCTTCCAGGCGACCAAGGCGCCTTTCGAGTATCCCCGGGATGGCGTTCCGGCAGGGCTCACCTTCTACGAGAGGGTGCTCGGACCCGGAGGGTCGGGGCACTTCGAGCACGGGGCCAGCCCGTTGCACTCCCGCACGGGCGGTGGTGCCTCCGCAGCGGACCTGCCTTCCAGGGTCGTGGGCGTCGAGGACGTAGTGGTGGCGTGCAACGCCCCATCCTGCCTCGCGCTCCTGGTGAGCCAGCCCTATGCGAACGACCTGACGCTCCACATCCTGGCCGGTGTTCTCTCGGGGGTGCCGGTCCTCTTCAGCGGCCACGGGGACAACACCAGGCGGCCACTCTACGACGAGGTGGTCTCCTGGGCACCCGCGCGAGTGGCCTGCCTGGAGCAGAGCAAGACGGCGGCGGAGGACACCATGCGGGCCTTCTACCGCCCCGAGGTGCGCCTCGTGCGCGGCGGGATCGACGACACGGCCGCTCAGCAGGTGACGGCAGCGGACATGGTTGCGAGGGCCCGACAGCGGCGCCTCCTCTATGTGGGAAGGCTGCTCCCGCACAAGGGCATCGACCACCTGCTGAAGGCCGCCCGCCAGCTCGGCGAGGGCTGGTCGGTGGACATCTGCTACCGCGAGAGCGACCCTTCCTACGAGGAGCACCTGCGCAAGCTGGCCTCGCTTTCGGGACCTGAGGTCACCTTCCGCCGTGACCTGCCCGACGCGGCGCTGAGGCGCGTCTCGGCGAGCGCTACCCTGGCGGTCTGCCCCTCGACGCACATCACCTACTCGGGCTACCTGGAGGGGCCAGTAGAGCTGCTCGGCCTCGTGATCCTGGAGATGGTGGCCCTGGGCGTGCCGGTCCTCGCCTCCGACATACCCGCCTACGCGGAGACCATGGAGACGCTCGGCCTGGAGGGCTGGGTGTACCCCGACGGCGACGTGTCCGGCCTCGCCGGGCTGATCGAGAGCGTGGTCAGCTCGATGTGCGGAGAGCCGGCAGAGGTGGCCAGCCGCCTGGAGGGTGCCCAGGAGCGCATTGGCGAGTTCTCCTGGCGGCGCTGGGCCAGCGCGGTCCTAGCGTTCCTCAGCGCTGGTACCGGGAACTACCATGGCACCGGCAGTCATGCCGACGGGGCTACCAGCGGGATCCCGGCGCGGGTCCCGGAGGCAGCAGCCGATGGGGCCCTGGGGAGAGTCTCCTCTGGAGAGGCCAGCCTATGAGGATCATGGTGGTGACGAACCTCTTCCCACCCGAGATGCTCGGCGGCTACGAGGTGCTCTGCAGGGAGATGACCGAGTACCTGGCCGGGCGCCACGAGGTGCGCGTGCTCACCTCGCTTGGCGGTCTCTACGGACCTCGCGAGGCGGTGACCCCGGACCGGGACCACGGGGTGCCGCTTCCCGGCGTCGACTACGAGCTCGCGCAGGTGCTGCCTGCCCCTGTTGGCTACGCCCTCGAGCGAAGTCATAACCCCAGGCTCTTCGATCCAGGCGCGACCAGGCTGCATCGCGGCTTCGACCAGGCCAGCGCTGCCCTGCTCCTTCGCGAGATCCGCGACTACCGGCCCGACGTGGTCTACATGTTCAACCCGCTCGGAAGCGGCCCGGTGGGCCTGCTCGCAGTGGCAGCAGCCTCGGTGCCGCTGGTCGTACACCTGGAGGACGCAATGGACCTGACCATGGCCGACGCGATCCGTGACGACGAACCGCTGCGCGGCCTGCTCGCCTCGGCCAAGGCCCGCGCCTGGGCCATATCCTGCTCGTCTGTCATACTGCCTGGAAATGCCATGTTCGGAAGCTTCGAGCGGGTCGATCTCCTCCCGAACTGGCTGCGTCTCGGCGCTTTCGCTGTTGGCGCCGACGACGCTACTGGCGGAGCTAGATCCACGAGGACCGGGGAAGGTGGAGGCATCAGGGCGGTGTCCTTCGGCCAGATCCTCGCGCACAAGGGCGTGGACCGCGCCGTCGGGGCCGCTGAGGTCTACAACGACCGCCACGGTGCCCTCACCCTCGACGTCTTCGGGGACGTCGGGAACCCCTTCGCCAAGGAGCTCCAGGCGAGAGCCGAGCGCTCGCGCCACAGGGACCGGCTGCGCTTCAGGGGAAGGCTGGCACGCGAGAGGCTGCTAGCCGAGCTCCCCTCCTACGACGTGGCGCTGCTGCCGCTCCCGGAGTCCGAGCCATTCGGCCTGGTGGTCATCGAGGCACTGGCGGCAGGATGCCCGGTGGTGACGACCTCGCCCTGCGGGGCGACCGAGTGGCTGTCGGCCTCCGAGGAGTACGTCCCAGTGGCACCAGGGGCCAGCCCCGAGGCCATCGCTTCAGCCCTGCACGCTGCACTTGGCTCGGGACAGCTCGCACGCATGCGCCAGCGGGCGGCGGGGGTCGTCGCGGAGCGCTTCGACCTAGAGACCGTGGTGGGCCCACGCGTGGAGGAGATCCTGGCCGAGGCTGCAGCCGAGCTGGGTCCGCCTAGCCTGGAGGAGGGAATCCGAGCCGCGGAGCGCCTGCTCTACATGCGGAGGCTCTCTGGCTGGGCCGCCCGGCCAGGCCCCAGCCGGGGGGACCGCTTCAGGTACAGGCTCGCAGACGAGGTGGTGGCCATGGGAGACCGCGTGGGCATTCCCTGGGGGGCGGTCAGGGATCGTGCACGCCGGGCCGGCCACCTGGCCAGGCGGGCGGGCACCCTGCGACGCCGTTGAGTGCCCTGCGCGAAGCCCCGGTCGAGCCTGCTGGCCGCGTCGCTCCCCCGGAGGTGAGGCGCGAGGCGCTGCTGGTGGTGCCCTCCCCTACCCAGATGTACTCGGGGCTGGGCAGGCACCTGCGGCGCCTGGTAGGCGTTCTCGGGGCTGAGGCGCCGGGGCTCACCGTGGTCACCGACGACCGGGACGCCAGGTGCGCCGGTGCGCTCGCCCGCGCCTCGGCGCAGGCGGGTGCCGCGCTCAGGGTTCTCAGGGGCTACCCGGAGCAGGACACGCTCGATCCCGCGGTGCCGGCGCTCGACAGCCTCGCCGGCGGGACGAAAGCGGAGAGGCTGCTCCTCGTCCTGAACGGTTGGGCGAACGCGTGGGCCATCGAGGAGGTATGCGGCATCAGGGAAGCGCACGCGGGGTGCCGCCTCGCGTTCTTCCCCCACTACCAGCCGCCTTCCTCGGTGCCCATGTCGACTGCACAGCGCGAGCGGGTCTCGACCGCGCTCGCGCGCGTGGCAGAGGTGGCCGACCTGGTGGTCCACGACAGCGCCGCAGAGGCCGAGGCATGGGACGCCTCGGGACTCTCAGCACGAGACAGCCGGGTGTGCCTGCTCGGCGGCTACCTCGAGCCGCAGGACCTCACCGCTCCTGTGGGCGATGCTGCCCCTCCTGTCCCCGGGGCAGCGCCAGCCAGCAGGCGTCGGGGGTCGGAGGTGCTGATGGTGGTGGACCTGAACGAGTGGCACCGCAAGGGCATGGACATCGTCGAGCGCCTGGCGCTCAGGGCTGCGCTGGAACGTGCCTCGGGACGCGAGCGGGTGCGCTTCGTGGTGGTCGGGACCGAGCCGCGCTCCGCGCTCAGGGCGCGCCGGTGCCGGCTTCTCAGCGCGGCGGGGGTTCGTTTTCGCGGCTACCTGAGCGAAGCGGAGCTCTACCAGGCGTACCGGGAGGCTGACGTATACCTCATGTGCTCGCGGGAGGAGGCGTACTGCCTGCCGGTGGTGGAGGCCCTGTCCGCAGGATGCCCGGTGGTGGCGCGCCCCATCGGCATCGCGCCCGAGGTGGTGGTGCCCGGGAGGAACGGGGTGCTATGCGAGGGAGAGGACCCGGCCCGCTGGTGGCGCGCGATCATGGAAGGACTCCGCCTGGCGCGGACCGCCGACCCGGCTCAGATATCTGCGTCGGTGGGCGAATACCGTGAGGAGAACGCACGCGCCGCCCTCGCCCAGGCGCTCGGCCCCCTTCTGGTGGTCGCCTAGCCCACTCGGCCCGGCGGCATCGCCACGGGATCGCGAGCTGCCGGCCGCTCATCTGGTGCGCGCGTAGATCCGTCGTAACGGCTCGCTCCAGCGCCAGGTCCGGCTGTGGAGGATCCTCTCCAGGTGCTCCCTGTCCCTCACGAGGCTTTCGAGCGCGTCCTCGATGCTTCTGGAGCGTTCGCCGAGCCGCGTGCGTTCGTCCTCGAGGTGCTCGACCTGGGCCTGGAGGGCCGCAGACTCCTGGCGAGCGTGGTAGTTGGCCGACTCGAGGCTCTCGATCTTGGACAGCCGCTCGCGGGCGATCCGGGCGAGGTCGGCTATGCGCTCGTGACGATCTACCAGCATGCGGACTGCCCGGAGAAGCGGTTCCCAGGACAACCCTTTCGCGGACTCGAGCGACGGTGGCTCGTAGCCAAGAGCGAGGTAGTCCTCCTCGTACATGTCGGCCACGAGCTGAGCGGTCTTCGCGCTCACCGTCTCGGCAGAGAGTGGCAGGAGGGTCGCGTTGCGCCTGGCGAGGTCCAACACTGCGCTGCTGCCCTGGTCATGCACATGGGCGTTCACCTGAGCGACCAGGGAATCCAGAGGCTGGATCTCGAGGCCACTGGTATGGGCGGTTCCAGGCTCGGCCCGGTCGATGCCAGCGATGCATCCGTAGCGGACCCGGTCGATGGCGAGCAGGCGAACCTGGCTTATCCAGTGCCAGTCATCGACTGCCAGCGACCGGTCAGCGCCGAGGGCTTCAACGAATGCCGCGAAGCCTTCGGCTACCTCGCCTGTGCTTCGCGGCGGTGGCGGGAACCAGGGCTGGCCGCCGTATCGTGCGACGTAGAGCGGTTCTTGGCAGAGGATCTTCGACTGCCATGCCGAGAAGAGCCGGGCAAGTGGCTCTCGCACGGCGGAGAACACGAGCCAGCTCATGCCGGCAGCGTCGGTGCCTTCTGCCAGCACGGAGTCCGGCAGCCGATCGAGGGTGGTGAGGCTCTCCGGCCAGGTCCGCCAGTCGTGGATAGTGAGCTCCGGGGTCACCTCCGGGATGTCGCTGCTTCCCTGCCTCACGCCAGGGCGGTCGTCAGCCAGGCCAACGAGCCCCCATAGCATGCTGGTGCAGGCAGCCTTGGGGACCGTGACATAGGCGATCCGGAGGGATGGCACGGCCATGCCCACTGGCACGCGGTCCCGAGGATCAGGCGTGGTGGTGTGCGTAGGCTGCTCAGGATTGCTCATGTGCGCTCGGCTCGTCTGGTTCTGATGCCAAAGACTAGGCCCCGGAGGTGGATGGCGCGCTGGACGCTCGCTGGCAGCAGCAGTCTCCCTGGGAGAGACTGACGCGATGAGCGAGCGGCCACCCGAACGTGGATCGCGTCCTGTAGCGGGGAGCACCCGTTGGCTGGGATGCGGCTGCGCTGCCCCGTCCGCATCGAGGTCAGGAGGGCTCGCGCCGAGGACGAGACCGGCATGTCTCCCCTGAGGAAGGTCCTCTGTTCCCTGGCAGTGGGCTCGCACCGGCGCTTCCTCGACCTGTCCGGACCTGCCTTCGAGGATTACGCGTCCCGTCACGGCTACGATCTCGTCTTGGAGACCCGCTCGCTCTGCCACGAGAGACCTGTTTCGTGGAGCAAGGTTCTGCTCATGCGCGACCTCACCGAGCGCTACGACTTCGTGCTATGGGTGGATGCCGACGCCACCTTCGCCGACACCACCGCCGACATCGCTGACGTGGCCACTCCCGAGCGCTTCCTGTGGATGGTGGAGCATGCCTATCGCGGCGGGCGCCAGCCATGTGCAGCGGTGCTCGCTCTCCATGCGGGTGGGGAGGCAGCGGAGTTCCTCGACGAGGTCTGGGGATGCGAGGACCTGGTAGAGCATCCCTGGTGGGAGCAGGCCGCGATCATGAGGCTCATCGGCTATGACATCAGCCTGCCCGACCAGGTAGCCTTCACCGGCGACACCCGATGGACCAGCCGGGTGGGGATGCTCGGCACCGAGTGGTGCTCGATGGCGTTCGATCCGCACCCAAACCCTCGCATCGTGCACTTCACCAGGGCAGAACTGCTGGAGAGGGCCCCGCTCATAGCGGGCTACGCGGAGCGCTTCGCACTGGGCCGGGCCAGCTCCGGCGCTCTTCTAGAGGACCCGGCGAGCTTTCGCCCCGGCATCTCGGTGATCCTTCCGGTACTGCCGGGACGCTTCGAGCGCTGGGCTGCGTCGCTAGCGGCGCTCGGGGACTCCGGACTGGCCGACGGCGACGAGGTCGTGATCGTGGACGCTGCCTCGGGACTCGGAGGACTCTTCGCCTCGCTACAGGGGGCCACCGTCAGGCGCGTGCCGGGCGGCTACGGCCTCACCGACGCCTGGGAGGTCGGCTGCGAGAGCGCTCGTAACGAGCTCGTGGCCCTGTTGGCCGGCGCAGTGCGACCCCGGCCCGGCTGGCTGGACGCCCTGTGCGCGGCACTCGACGCGGGCGCATCCGCTGCAAGGGCCTACTGGAGTGACGAGATACTGGGCGCGGAGGCTGACGGAACCCTGCTCCAGCCAGGCTCGTGCTCGCTGTACGGCGCAGAGCGCGACCTACCCGCCGTGGGCATGAAGCGCGCTGACGCGCTCGGCGCGCTCCGTGCGAGCGACGGCCTCGATGGAGACGGCGTATCGGTTGTTGTTTCGCTGGCTCGTGCCGGTGTGCAGCTCAGGCGCGCTGCTGGGTGCTATGTGGACCTGCCGCTGCCAGAGCGGGGCTGGACGCGCTCTATCGCTCTGCGTCCCGACGCGCCGCTCTCTGCACCCTGGTACAGGTGGAACTATGGGGACCCTGCCTCCCGGCTCCCATTCCCCGAGGAGCTGCCCTACTTCCTCGAAGCACGGGGCCTCGACGGGACCGGGGTGATAGTGAATGCCGGGCGCGGGCGCCTCGTGTCTCACATCCTCGCCCACTGGGGATGTCGCAGGCTGGTCGTGCTGGACGACGGCGCGGACTCGCCGGAGCATCGCCTCGACATGGCTGAGCTCGCGGCGCGCGTCGCGACGTTCCACGAGCGTGTGGAGATGGTCCCTGATGCAGGTCGCTATCCGTTCGAGCGCTTCGAGCCTGGGTCGCTGGACTTCATCTGGCTCGGGTCGTCGTCTCGGGGCAGTGATGCCGGCTGGCTCACTGAGTGGGTGAGGCGGCTCAGCCCCGCCGGCGTGATCGGCGTGGCCACAGGAGGGAGTGTGGCCGACTGCCGCCTCGACCAGCCGTCCGGGACGACCACGACGGCTACGAGTCGGACGGCAACGACCGGAGCGGGCCCAGCGGGGATACTGCGACAGCTCGGCCTGGATCCGTACACGGTGCCGGGGGAGGGCAGCTCTGCCTGGGTGATCGCCAGCCATTCCCCGAGCGTGCGCGCGCGAACTGGGGGTCCTGGCATGGACGATCCGGCGGCCGGTCCCGGCCTGGACCCGGTCCTCGGAGGCTCCGAGGGTCAGCCCGTCGTTACGACGCTTGATGCCGAGCGCCTGTGCCTCGAGGCAGTGGTCGAGTCGTTCCTCGAGGCCGCTCAGGGATGCGGGCAGGGCAGCACCGACCGGCTGCGTGCCATGCTTCAGGAGGTGCCCGCCTCCACGCCGGAAGCAGCCTGGCTGGCCAACCGCATTCTCGAAGCCGAGGCGGACGAGCTTCGTGCCGGGATCGCAGCCCTCACAGAACACCATCGCGTCACGGTCGAGCAGATCGAAGCCGAACACAGCCGCCAGGCGGACGAGTACGAGAAGGCGCTCGGGGCGGTGCATGACCAGGAAGCCGCGCTGCGTGAAGAACTGGCCGAGGTATACGCCAGCACCTCCTGGCGCGTCAGCGCGCCTGTCCGCTGGGTGCGGAACCATGTCCTTGACAGGGTCATCGCTGGACACACCAGGGCGCGCTCTGCCTATTCGCGCCGGCCTCGATAGGCCAGGCTGAAGAGCCGGTTGCCCTGGGATGGCCGGCGTGGCTCTTGCAAGGGGGCCCCTTCTGCTCTCGATCTGCGGCATGGACCGCAGCGCCATCTTCGTCGACGCGGGCTATCTCTATGCAGCGGGCGGGGAGCTTTGCCGTGGTGAGAGATACAGGCAGTGGCTGGAGCTCGGCTAGCTTGCGGCCATGGTGGGAGACGTTCCCGACATGGCCGATGCGTCGGCCGCCCACGGCGCATCAGGTGCGTCCGAGACGCATGAGAGAGCTGGCGTCGCTGGTGCTGGAGCGCCGCTGGTCACGGAGGTGCTCACCCGCCCGAACGTGGGGGGTGCCACGCGCGCCGTGATGGGGCTCGCCTCTGGCCTCGGCTCTGGCCTGGCGGGGGGCTTCGAGGTGCGGGTGGTGGCGGGCAGGGCACCCGATGGCGAGGGCGAGCTCCATGCCCCTGGGATCGTCGTCCAGCGCGTACCGCTCGTGAGGCCCATAAGGCCCGCACACGACCTCGCCGCGCTGGTGCGTCTGCGGGGAGCGCTAGCAGGGAGCGCGCTGGTGCATACCCACATGGCCAAGGCCGGGGCGCTCGGCAGGCTGGCAGCGGCCAGTATCCGTCCTCGCCCTGTCGTGGTCCACACCTACCACGGGCACGTGCTGGAGGGGTACTTCGGTCGCAGCGCGACTGCAGCCTTCCTCGCGGCGGAGCGGCTTCTAGCGAAGGTCTCGGACGCGCTGGTGGCGGTGAGCCCCGAGGTGCGCGACAGCCTGCTCGAGATGGGCGTGGGGCGGCCGGAGGATTGGCACGTCATAGAGCTGGGCGTGGACACCGAAGCCCTCGGCGCGGTCCCACCCCTGGGGGAGCGTTCGGCACCTGGTGAGCTGAGGCGCCGGATCGGCCTCGGCGCAGGCGAGGTCCTTATCGGCGTGACAGGCAGGCTGGTGCCGGTGAAGGACCACGCCACGCTGTTCGCGGCCATGGCAGGGCTGGGAGACCGGCACATGGGCGACTGGCATCTGGCGGTGCTCGGAGACGGCGAGCTCGAAGGCGAGCTGAGGGCACTGGCCCACCAGCTCGGGATCGGCGACAGGGTGCACTTCCTCGGCTGGTGGCGGGACATGCCAGCCGCTCTGGCCGACCTGGACCTAGTGGTCCTCACCAGCGTGAGCGAGGGCACGCCGATGGCGCTCATCGAGGCTGCCGCCGCCGGGAGGCCCGTGGTGGCGACCGACGTAGGTGGTGTGCGAACCGTCGTCGAACAGGGTGTCTCGGGGCTTCTCGTACCTGCCCGCAGCCCAGATGACCTCGCAGGAGCCATCCGTAGGCTTGCCTCGGACAGGGCGCTCGCGGCGTCCATGGGCGAGGCCGCGAGGAGGGCTGCGACGGCTCGCTTCGGGATCGACCGCTTCGTGGCCGCCCACGCCCAGCTCTACGCTTCGCTGCTGGACGACCGGCGGGGGCACCCGGACTAGAAACTGGGGACGCGGCTTACGGTCGGATCAGAGGTACTCGACTCTGGGTCCCCGGAGCCTCGCTCGGGTGTCCAGCAGCCACCGAGCGCTCGCGACCAGGGTGTCGAGGTCCAGTCCGGGATGGTCCACCAGGAGCACCACCGCATCGGCCTTCGCGACCTCGTCGGGGCTGAGCTCGACCCGCTCCACCGAGTCGTGCAGACCCGGGCAGTCACCGACCAGCGGATCTGCCGCCGCCACCCTGGCGCCTGCCACTGCCAGCAGGTTCGCCACCGCCACGGCCGCGGAGCCCCTCGTCTCGGAGACCCCGGGCTTGTACGCGAGGCCGACGAGCAGCACGGAAGCACCGGCCATGGTCATGGAGCGCTCGGCCAGGCCCGTCTCGACGCGCGCCGCCACCCGGGCGGGCATCGACTCGTTCAGGGCTGTCGCTGCGTCCACCAGGGTCAGAGCGCCCGCGCCCGCCTCGCGTGCGGCCCAGGAGAGATATCCTGCCGCCCCTGCCAGGCAGCGACCTCCCGCACCTGGGCCCGGCCTGAAGGGCATGAACCCGAACGGCTTGGTCGCAGCGGCCTCGAGTGCCACGCCGAGGTCCACTCCGAGCGAGCGCGCCACCAGGTTCAGCTCGTTCACCAGGGCCACGTTCACATGGCGAAAGGTGTTCTCGACCACCTTGGCCATCTCGGCCTCGGCCATGCCGGGAACCTCCACCACCGTCTCGACGAGCCTCCGGTAGAAGCCTGAGAGAGCAGCGAGGGAGGCCGCGTCCATACCGGATACCAGCTTCGGGGTGTTCTCGAACCCGAACTCGCCACCGGCCGTGTCTATGCGCTCGGGGCTGTAGCCGACATGGAAATCCCGCCCGGCGACCAGACCCGAGGCCGACTCGAGCGCAGGGATCACCACCGAGGCGGTGGCGCCAGGATAGAGCGTGGACTCCACCGAAACGGCTGCCCCAGGGTGCAGGTGGGTGCCGAGGAGGCGTGCACCTGCGCGCATCGGGTCCAGATCGGGGACACCCGAATCGTCGAGCGGCGTGGGGACGGCGAGCACCCCTATGTCGAAGCCTTCGAGGTCACCAGGATCTGCGGTCGCCGAGTAGGCACCCGAGGAGAGCACCGCGGCCAGGCGGGCCGGGTCCACGCCGTCGAGGGCTGCAGCCACCCTGAACCGAGGGGCTCCGGATGCATCTGCGCCCACCTCGAAAGCCTTACCGCCAGCAGGCTTCACGAAGCTCCCGAGCTCCTTCACCAACCGCTCGTCGATGTCGTAGCCGACCACGCCAAAGCCCACCTCGGCAGCTCGCAGTGCTAGCGTGAGACCGATATGCCCCTGGCCGATCACCGCCACCAGGCCGTGCTCGAACCCATAGGACCCAGCCGCCAGGGACGACCTCTCGGCGGACTTCTCGGACGATCCTCCAGGCGACATCGGTGGGATTCTCGCACGGATGTGCCTCTGGCGCTACGACCACGCTGGCAGTTTCACCGACGGTGCTTGACACGACCTGCTGGCACGCGTAAGGTTCCGCCGATCCCGCGACTTCGCGGGCAGACGTGTACAGGCGTTAGACGGGGCAGGGTCGTAACGGTCCGGCATCCCACGACGATTGAGGTTGTGACGTGCGATTCGAAGGCAATAGAAATGAAGAAGGAACCGGATCGAGCCGACCGGCTGGGAAGACCTCCCAGCCGGCTGACGTGCATCCGGGGATCGCACAGGCAATGATCGGGGCGTCAATGCACGCCGGAAGCGGAGAGAGAAAGGCTCGAGCGGTGTCTCAGGAAATAAACGAAGGGTCGGGCCGCCAGGCGTATCCGAACAACGACACAGGGAGGACACTCCACGTGAACAGCGAGACCACTCGCACGGCCATAACACCCAGAGGCATCCGGCGTGCTCTGCGCGCCAGCGCCACCGCGCTCGTAGCCGCACTGGCCGTCGTGCCCTTCCTCGGCGCGGGTACGGCCTTCGCCACCGGCACCTCGGTGACGAGCGTGAGCGGCCCCGCGGCCAACCCTGCGACCACCAGCGCAACATCGGTCTACACCGTCGGCTTCACCACGAGCAGCTCCGGCGCGCTCGCGGGTGGAACCGGCACCATCACCCTCAGCTTTCCCGGTCCCCAGGCGGCGTCTCCACAGACCGGGACGGTGTTCCCATCCAGCGCGAACGCCTACACCGTGGACGGCACCGTGGTTAGTGCCAGTCCCACGGTCAGTAACTCCAGCACGGTCGGCACCGCCAGCACCGTGACCATCACGGTGCCCGCCAGCATCGCCGCCAGCACCGCCGTCACCGTCGTGGTGAACGGCGTGACGAACCCGTCGACCCCGGGCACCTACACGACCGCCACCGTGGCCACCTCGGCCGACACGGTCCCGGCAGTCATACCCTCCTACACCCTCACCGCCCCTCCGGGGCAGGTGACCCTCGGTGTGTGCTGCTCGATCAGTGCCAGCACCGGCCTGCCCGCTGCTGGCAACCCGAGCCCGGACTACGCAGGGTCTGCGGCTACCTACGCATTCACCTTCACCACCAGCGCTGTGGTCACCAGCCCCCCGGCCACCGGCGCCCTAGCAGCCGCCAGCGGCACCATCACCGTGGCAGCGCCCACGGGCACCGTCTTCCCGTCGAGTGCCAGTGACTACGTGGTGAACGGCGTCGCTGCATCGACCGTGAGCGGTGGCGGTACGGATACTGCGACGATCACCACCCCCGTGGCCATACCGGCGGACGGGAGCGTGGACGTGGTCGTGAGCGGCGTGACGAACCCCGCCGCCACTGCCAGCGGGTCCACCGACTCGCTCACCATCAGCACCTCCTCCGACACGAAGACCGAGACCTTCGGCAGCGGTGAGACCTACACCATCGCGGCCGCTCCGACCGCAGTCACGAAGGTGGTCTGCTGCTCCACGGCCACCAGCTCCGGCGTCACCACGGCCACGGCTGGGAACCCCACGCCTAACGGCACTGGCGTCACCACGGCCACCTACGGCATCGGCTTCACCACCAGCGCCTCTGGGGCGCTCAGCAGCTCGAGTTCGCCAGTCGGGTCGATCACGGTGGAGGCACCTGCCGGTACCGTCTTCCCCGCAGCGGCAAGCGACTACTCCGTGAGCCAGGCCACAGCGAGCTCCGTGGCCTGTGAGAACTCCGCGGGCACCAGCGTGACCTGTGGAACCTCTACTGCCTCGACCGCCGTAGTCTCGATCTCACAGAGCATCGCGGCCTCCACCGCTGTGAACCTCATCGTGAGCAACGTGACGAACCCGACCACGTCCAGCGTGGACGACACCGTCACGGTCTTCACCTCGTCCGACCTCATGCCGGTCACGAGCGGCAACTACACCATCTACTCTTCCGTGTCGAGCCAGACGGTGACCATGAGATCGGATATCGCCGGTGCCCCGACCGTATACCAGGTGGCCTTCGAGACCAGCTCGACCGGAGCACTGGCAGCCGGATCAGGCTCGATCAGCATCGACGCGCCGAGCGGCACGGTGTTCCCCACCTCTACCGGTGACTACACGATCAGCCAGGGTTCGCTCTACGGCACGCCCACGGCGGCCCCGATCGCCACGGCGGTCACCGGCGGCGGGTCGAACGAAGTCACCATCGTCACGCCTGCGGCCATCGGGAACTCCACCGACGTGGTGGTAACGATCAACGACGTGACGAACCCAGCCGCGAGCACAGGATCGGGTGACCAGCTCAGCGTGAGCACGTCGTCTGACAAGGCCACCGCGACCACCAGCTACTACCCGATCGTGGCTGCACCGTCGAACGAGGTTTCGGGCGTCAGCTTCAGCCCGAGCTCTTCCCTGGCCGATGCCGCGGGTGTCACCTACACGGTGCAGTTCACCACGAGCAGCCAGTTCGCCTCGGGTAACACCACGTACAACCTCGTGGGTGGCTCCAGCACCATCACCATCACGGCTACTGCTGGCACGCTTCTCGGATCGAGCGGCGCGACTGTCACGGTGAACGGGATCCCGGTGCCCTCGGGCGACCTCTCGGGGCTTGGCACCGATGACCTGGTCATCACCTCTCCGGCCAACGTCACGCCTAATGGTCAGGTGACGGTCGTCATCGGCGGATCGACGAACCCCTCGGCCGGGAACTACGTCGGGACGGTGGTGACGAGCACAGACGACACCGCCGTGGTCGACAGCAGCTACTACGTGATCGGCACGCCGACCACGTCGGTGAGCTTCGATCAGCTGAGCCAGGAGCCGAACGACTACGCGGGCTTCACCCCTGGCCAGTACGACTTCACCTTCACGACCAGCTCCACCGGTGGGCTGACTGCGGGTAATGGCACGATCACGATCACGTCCACGGCGACCACGATCTTCCCGAGCACTGCCGCCCTGTACGTCGTGAACGGCGTCGAGGCCTCGACCGTATCGGTGGACCCGTCGACCTGCTCGACCCCATGCGCGATCATCACCACCCCGGTGACGATCAACGCGGATGCACCGGTTACCGTGAACGTGAACGACACGACGAACCCAGCCGTCGCGACGAGTGACTACACCGCTGGCGTCTCCACCTCGGCCGACCCGGCGCCTGCGGCCGTGACGCCCTTCAATACGGTGAGCACTCCGACCGCGGTGAGCAGCCTGGATCTGTCGATAAACCCCGCCAGCGCTTCGCAGAGCGCGAAGTACACGTTCAGCTTCACCACGAGCTCGGCGACTGCATCGGGCAGCACTTACAACCTGGTAAGCGATACGAGCACGGTTACCGTGGTGGTACCGAGCGGCACGACCCTGCCCAGCGCGGTCACCGACTACACAGTCGGTGGTGTCGCCGCCTATAGCGTGAGCCTCATAAGCTCCCCGACGCCTACCTGCACCAGCGGTGACTGTGCGGTGGTGACGGTTGGTACGAACATCTCGCCGAGCACTCCCACCTCGCTGGTTATCACGGGAGCGACTAACCCGACGTCTGGTACGACCTACACGGCGAGCCTCTTCACGTCGACTGACGCCGACCCGGTGACGACGAGCGAGTACTCGATCGGGACGTCAGTGGGATCCGTGGCTCTCCCGTCCGGGAGTTCGAGCTTCCCCTACATAACGACGAACCCGAACCCGTCGCTGGCGGGCGGTAGCCCCGCGGAGTACGCGGTGAGCTTCGACACCAGCTCCACTGGTGCGCTCGTGGCGGGCACCGGCACCATCACCATCACGGGGCCTGCTGGCATGACCATGCCGAGTGCAGCCAGCGACTACACCGTGAACGGCATGGCTGCTGCGAAGGTGAGCGCTACGAGTAACAGCGCGGTGATCACCATCCCGGTCTCGGTGGGTGACAGCGCTCCGGTGATCGTCGTGATCTCCGGTGCCACGAACCCGCCAGCGAGCACCTCGAACGAGCTCATGGTCTCGACCTCGGCCGACACCGTTCCTGCGGCGTCACCGACCTTCGCGACTGGGAGTGAGATCAGCAAGCTGACCGGGCCGAGCCCGACTCCAGCCACGGAGGCAGCTACCAACGCTGTCTACACGCTGGACTTCGTGACCAGCTCCACCGGTGCACTGAGCACGACCAGCTCCCCTGTGGGTTCGGTGACCATCGACGCTCCTCCTGGCACGACCATGCCTTCCACGGCGAGCGACTACGTGTTCAACAGCACCGCTGCGACCGTGACGCCATCGCTGAGTGCCACGAACGGCTCGAGCACCGATAACGAGGCGACCGTGGACATTCCGGTGTCCGTGGCTGCGGGTGGTTCGGTTGCGCTCACCATCAGCGGTGTCACGAACCCGCCGTCTGGTAACTACACGCTGAGCGTGAACACCTCGTCGGACACGGCTCCTGTGGCCACCTCCAGCTACACCATCGGTTCGACGGTGACTGGTCCGGACACCACGACCTGTGCGACCGGCGTCGCGGCCTGCCCGAGCGTGACGGTGAGCCCTGCAGTGGGCACGGAGTCTGCCAGCTACACGGTGGACTTCACCACCAGTGCCAGCGGTGCGCTGGTGGCAGGCACGGGCACCATCGTCCTGGCGGGTCCGACGGGGACAGCGTTCCCGTCGGCCGCATCGGACTACGTGGTGACGCCTAGTGGTGGCGCCGGGGCCGCGGCGACGACGGTGACCGGAGGTGGCACCGCCACCGTGACCATCACCACGCCTGTGGCCATAGCAGACTCGACGGCCGTGACGCTGTCGATAGCCAGCGTGACGAACCCGCCGGCCGGTACTGACACCATGCAGGTGAGCACCTCTGCAGACCTGATAGCAGCTACCAGCGGTACCTACACCCTGTCTGCGCCGCCCGCTCCGGTGGTGACCAGCATCAGCCCGACTGTTGGGTCGACTGCTGGTGGCACCACGGTGACCATCACCGGATCCGGGTTCAGCTCGGGTGCGACGGTGGACTTCGGCACCGTGGCCGGCACCAGCGTGACCGTCGTGTCCTCCACCTCGATCACGGTGGTCTCGCCTGCTCAGATGACCGGCACGGTGAACGTCACGGTTACCGTGAACAGCCTCACCAGCGGTATCGTGAGCGGTGACCAGTTCACCTACGAGGCTGCCTACACGGCCCTCACGCCCACCCGTATCTGCGACACGCGCTCCGCTGCGAGCATCGGTGGCACGGGTGACGTGACCTCTGGGGTGACCGGCCAGTGCGCCAACTCCGGAACCCAGCTCACGTCGAGCAGCCCGCTGGACGTGACGGTCGCCGGTATCGGAGGTGTGCCCACCTCGGGCGTCTCGGCGGTCGTGCTGAACGTGACGGCTGCGAACGAGGCGACCGGTGGATTCGTGACGGTGTACCCTGCCGGTGCGAGCCAGCCCAGCACCTCGAACCTGAACTTCAAGGCCGGCGACGCCGTCGCCAACCTGGTGGAGGTGGGTGTGGGCACGAACGGCCAGGTGGCCATCTCGGCTGACACCTCCACGGACATCATCGTGGACGTCGAGGGCTACTACTCGGTGCCGAGCGCTGCCGGCCAGGGCCTCTACAACGGCCTCTCGGCCCCGGCCCGCATCTGCGACACCAGGTCCGGTAACCCGTCGAACCTCACCGGTGCGGATGCTCAGTGCAATGGCAAGACGCTCGCACCGAACACGCCGCTCAGCGTGCAGGTCACCGGTAACGGTGGGATACCCAGCTCGGGTGTGACCGCCGTGGTGCTGAACCTGACGGCAGTCGGATACTCCAGTGGTGGATACCTCACCGCCTACCCGGGGAGCATCACCACGCCTCCCCTGGTATCGAACGTGAACTTCCACATGGGCGAGGGTGCGGTGCCGAACCGGGTGATCGTGCCGGTGAGCTCCAGCGGGACGATCAACCTGGTGAGTGATGTGACCACCGACGCCCTGGTGGACGTCGACGGCTACTTCACCGCAGCCAGCTCGAGCGCCACCGGCGCACAGTTCAACGCCGAGCCCGCGCCGGTTCGCATCCTAGACACCAGGTGCGCTGCCAGCCACGCGCCGAGCTACTGCTCCAGTGAGGCCATCCCGACTGCGAATGCCTCGATCGGTACCGTGGGATCGGGCAAGACCATCACGGTCACTGTCGCCGGTCTGGCGAACGTGCCGAAGACGGCCACCGCGGTCGTGCTGAACGTGACGGCTACGAACACCAGCACGGGTGGCTACCTGACGGTTTACCCAGGTACGGGTACTCCGCCGACGGCTTCGGACCTGAACTGGACGATGGGGGCCACGACGGCGAACCTGGTGATCGCCACGCTCAGCTCCACCGGCACGGTGACCATCTATAACTTCTCCGGCACCACCGACGTCATCGCAGACGTCATGGGCTGGTACCAGTAGGAAGCTGCCGAAAGGCTCAGCTCCCTACGGGGTGTGAGACGAAGGACCGGCCCTGCGGGCCGGTCCTTCGTTCGTCCCCAGGAAGATGCGAGAGTGATTCAGGTGATGACGTCGCTCACGCCAGCAGGCCAGAACGTCGGCGTGGTGAAGCCTGGTTCGCGGAAGGAGTAGACCTTCGCCTGCACGGGAGCCGAGATGAGGTATGACTGTAAGGCAATGGCTCCTGGTGAGTTCACCCCGGCCACGGTGTCGGGGTTCACCACGATGGCTACCATCAGCCGCTGCAGTAGCGGATCGGTGGTCACCATGGGGACCAGCTGGCCAGCTACGGTGGCGAGGGCGGCGTTCGAGTCTCCCCACATCGTGTATGCCCCCTCGTCGGCAGCCTGTGCCAGGAGAGCGGCACCTACGGCCGTCGTGGGGACGTACCAGGACCCCTTCGTGATGCCTGGGAGGGAGAGCAGGAGCTCGTTCAGGTAGCTGATCCGCTCGTCGGGCGCAGCGAGGAACCGCTGGCCGGTGGAGGCGATACGGGCGAACGCCTCGTAGGCGCTCGTAAGACCGAGGACGCCTGCCGGATCAGAGGGCGGTCCGAGGAGGAGTGCCTGGTTCGAGAACAGGGCGGCCGGCCACTCGCCGAAGCCTTCCTGGACGAAGCGGCTCGTCGTCATCTCAGCGGACTTAGCGGGTGAGGCCGTAGCTGAGGTCTCTGCGCTGCCACGGCCACCGTGGCCGCCGCCCTCGCCGCTGCCAGGTATTACGCCAGGGTGGCCACCGCCACCGTGGCCACCGCCACCGCCACCGCCACCACCACCGCCACCGTGGCCTCCGCCCTCGCCGCTTCCGGGCACCACGGAGCCGTGGCGGGCACCAGGATGGCCTGCCTGACGCCCTGGAACGCCACGGTGGGCGTAATGGCAGACGACGAGGTCCGCCTGGCCGTGCATGGCGGGCTCGAAGATGTCGTTCGTAGCCTGGATGTCGACGCGGTAGGTGCCCGCCGACTCGAATGGTGTCACGAGAGCAGGGAGCAGCCCGCTCTGGTAAGGCGTGTACACGCTCACGACCCTGACGAGGTGTGGGTCGGTGGGCGGTGTGGCCTTGCGCGAAGTTCTGCTCGCTCCTGACTCCGAGGCCGTTCCACACGCTGCCGCCAGGCCTGCGAGGGCAGTGGTGGTGCCTATGGCGCCGAGAAAGCCTCTACGGCCGATCCTGGGTGGCCATGGCGGTGTCGAACCGGTGTCGCCGTCAGGGACCCCCTCGGGAGCCTCGGTCTGGATCCCGGGATCGACCTGGTCGGCTACGGGGGGCTCGCGGCGCATCTGGGAAGCATACCGGCAGGCGAGGTGGCGGCTCCTTCACCAGCGGGTGGGAGCCGGTATGGGATCAGAAGATGTCGAAGACTGTTCCGCAGGCAGAGGCGTCATATCCGGGCAAGGCGTCCAGCTGCTCACTCAGGGCGGGATCCCCGAGAGCATGTATGAGGGCCTGGACCTCGGGCAGATGGACCTGTCGTGCCCTGATGACCATGTCGTAGCGCTCGGTGGTGATGGGCACGAAGGAGAGTCCGTAGACCCTGGCCGCTGGCTCGCTGGCTACCCCCGCACCGGCAAGGCCCGCCCGTAGGGCAGAGGCCACCTCCAGATGTCCCTGTACGGTGGAGCGGTACCCGCTCAGGGTCGAGGGGTCGACACCGTGGCGTGCACACTCGCGCTCGAGGACCGCGCGGGCTTCGGAGCCGGGCTCCCTATTGGCGATAGGGACCTCCAGCCGGGCGATGTCGGCTACCGTCTCGACCGCACCAGCGAGGTCAGTCCTCATGACGAGACCCTCCCGCCAGGAGGCGAAGCCGATGACCTCGGCACCCTCGCTCGCGAAGAGAGTGCGCGCCAGTGGCGTGTTGTACGAATGGGATGGCTCCGAACGTACATGCATCCCGGCTGCGTGCACCGCTCCGGCGGCCAGCAGCTCGAGGGCACGGATACTGGAGCAGGACCACCAGAGGAGCTCCACCGGGGGGTCGAGTGTCCCGAGGGGCCCCGCCAGGAGGGGTATGGCTGGATCGCAGCCCGCTATGGCGACCACGCGGGCGGCGGGAGTCCCCCCATGAGCTGGGTCGGCCAGCGAGCCCGATCCACTGGCGCGCACCGCCACGGTCCTGTACGGACCAGTGGGCGCCACTTCGCCACTGGGACGCGAGTCGCCGTGGGAGGCACCCGAGACTACGTAGCCATGCGCTGGGCGAAACCCCCCCGCGGTGGCAGCATCTCCGAGGAGGGGAAATGCGTTGATCCTCTGGCCGATCCGGGCGAGGAGCACCCTGCCAGTCTCCGAACCCTCCGGCGCTGCATGGCCCGTTTCGCCGTCATGGGGCGCTCCCGGTGCCGAGCCACCAGATATCAGCACAGCCTCTATCTCTGCGCCAGCACCGGGAGACGCGAATAGGGACTCCACCGACGTAGCGAGCGCGGCTGCCATCCTCAGCGCCACCTTCAGCGAAGGATCCCAACGACCGGCTTCCAGGCCCGCTACGGCCTGGCGTGTCACGCCCGACATGGCGGCGAGCTGGTCTTGGGACAGGCCACGCGCCAGGCGTGCGAGCCTGAGACGGCTTGCACGCGATGGCGTCCCGTCGGCTCGCCCGGGGTCGGTCCCTCCACCGGTGTCGTTCAGATCCTTCACGAGAGCCACGCTATCGAGCCGGTAGTCCTGTTACCTGCGAGGCCTCCATCAGCTCTCCATCCCCTGGCTGGGGCGGGCACGGCCGTCGCCGTCGAAGAGTGGCGGATCGACGACCAGTATCGTGCATGGGTCGCCGTTCTGGGGCACCTGCCTGCCGGTCGGCAGCCTGCAGGGCACGGTGGAGCCGTCTGGAGTGGCGACATCGACCTCGAACCCCGCCCCCGCGGGTCTGCAGGATGCGACCCGTGCCCCTATCTGGAGCCCGCCCGAGATGCCCGCCGTCGAAGCATCGGCCTCGTCCACCATGGTGATCCTGTCGGGGTGGAGCCCGACGAGGCAATGGGCGCTGGGGCCAGGCCTGGTGAACGGCTTGCCGGCGGCTGGCGAGCCTAGCGGGAGCGATCTGGCGGGGGCTGCAGGGAACGTCACGGGGAGGGTCGTCGCCAGCGGGACGAATGCTCGGTAGCCGACCATCCGGGCCACTGGCACGCTGGCCGGACGCAGGACGACCTCCAGGGGATCTCCCACCTGCAGCAGTTCCCCCCTGTCCATCACGCCCACCTGCGAGCAGAAGGACTGGGCCTCGGCCAGGTCGTGTGTCACCAGCACCGCGGGTACGGCCCGGCTGGATACCTCCTCGGCGGTGAGGGATGCGAGGCGTACGCGCAGGGCACTGTCGAGGCCGCTGAAGGGCTCGTCCAGGAGCAGTACCTCGAAGCGGCTGGCGAGCACCCGGGCGAGTGCCACGCGCTGGCGCTGGCCGCCGGAGAGTGCCCCTGGGTGAGCGTCGAGAAGGTTCTCCACCCCCACCAGTCGCGCGGCGTGCCCTACTGCATGCGCGGAGTCCTCGGTGGAGGGATCCGTTCCGTAACCGATGTTCGCCGCCACGGTCATATGCGGGAAGAGGCCCGCGTTCTGGCGCAGCAGGCCGACCCTTCGCATGTGGAGCGGCACCTTGAAGGCACCTGCCCCAGCCGACCGGGACCGCCGCGCTCGCGCCGTGGTCCGGGCGGCGGGAGCGGCGGAGAGGACCCTTCCCGCGAGCACGATCCTGCCGGAGTCGATCCCGACGAGCCCGGCGATGGCAGAGAGCACCGTCGACTTCCCCGCCCCCGAAGGCCCGAATAGGCCGAACCTTTCCCCTGGGGGCACCTCGAAGCGAGCGCAGACCTCGAAGTGCCTTCTCGTCACCCGGACGTCTACGTCCAGCCCAGAGGTCACCCGAGGGGCTCCCCGCGGTCGCACAGCGTGCTCATGTCGCCACCCGCGTCCCGACCCTGGACCTGGCGCTCCAGGAAAAGGCCAGGAGAGGCAGGGGAAGCGAGACCAAGACCAGCAGCAGGGCGAATGGCAGGGCCGCAGCCAGCCCGCTCTGCTGGAGGGTCACCCAGATCTGCATGGGCAAGCCGTAGGGATGGTAGGCGATGACTATGACCGCACCGAAGGCTCCTATGGCCCGCGCCCATCCGGTGGCGAGTGCCGTGGCCAGTCCCGGAGCGGCCAGGGGCAGCGTTACGCGCCTGAGTGTACGGCGCCACGGATCGCCGAGCAGCGCGGCGTTCTCCTCGAGCTCCACGGCCACCGAGGCAAAAGCGCTCTGGGCACCCAGGACATAGTAGGGAGCCGCCTCGTATACCTCGGCGACCACGAGAGCGAAGAAGGTGTTCGAGGCCGAGAGGTGGAGGTGCGAGAGCGCGCCGCCAAGTGGCGTGGCGGGGCCGAGGAAGAAGACGAGCAGGAGGCCGATCACGAGGGGCGGCATGAGAAGCGGGACGAGCACGCCGGCCTCCACCAGGCGCGGGAGCGGCAGGCGTTCCCGGGCCATCATCCACGCGAGGGGAGTACCCGCCACTACCAGCACCGCCAGCGCGACGAGGCTGGCCTCCACCGAGGTCACCAGAGGGGTGAGTGCTCCCGGTGCGCCGAGGGCCTCGCGTGTGGCCGTGGGGGAGATGTGGACCAGCAGCGCGCCGAGCGGTCCGAGTAGCGCCAGCCACACCACCACCGATGCGAGCAGAGCAGCGACGTTGGATGCCCTGGCACGACGCTGCATGCTGGCGCCATAGGGGGGCAATGCAGCGTCCGGGGTCATGCCCTCAGGCTCTTAGGACGCGCCGTCCACCGCCTGGGTGACGGCCCTGGGGACATCGCGGTGATCGCCCGCGATGGTCTCCGGCACCAGGGAGAATCCTTCCTTAGCGAAAGAGGACCTACCGGGCGCGGAGGCCAGGTAGGCGACGAAGGCAGCAGCGGCTGCGCGGTCCGCAGCGCTCTGGCCTGGCTCGGTGATGGTGGTGGCGTCTATCACCAGGGGTGCCCCGTGCACCGTGGTGGTGGTGCCCGGCGTGGCGCCTGGAACCACCAGGTGAGCCTTCGCATACGCTGAGGCGTAGGCTGGGTCGCCCAGGTCGATGGACGCCGGGAGCCTCAGGTAGGCGAGGTGGAGCTGGACTGCCTGTGAGAGAAACGCACTGGCTGCATCGAGCTGGCCAGCTTCCAGGTGGGCGTCCAGGGAGGTCTCCGAGAAGATCTGGCTCTCGTTACCGCCCTGGCCGCTCACGATGCCCGTTCCGAGTATGCGTTCCACGGTGCCCGCCGGCAGGTGCAGGTAGCTCTGTGCAAGCTCCATCATCATCACGAAGGCCTGCCCCTGGGGATCCGTGGCCGGGTTCGTGCGGCCTAGCAGGAATCCCTTCGAGGCCATCGCCTCGAACGCGTCCGACAGCGGGGCGTGCCCGGATGCGACCGAGCGGAACGTCGACGCGTAGGGAGAGCGCGGGTTATATGCGATCACGAGGGGACTCGATGCGAGCTGCACCGACCAGGTGGCAAAACGCGGCTCCAGGACAGATATGGGCGAGGCCCCCACGCTCTCGAAGACATCGGGAGCTATCTCGCCGGCTGCTATCTCGTGGGCAAGGCCGATGGACCCTCCTCCACGGCCCGTGTAGCCGTAGCCAGTCGCACGCTCGAAGCCAGGGCCTATCACCTCGTTGTCCAGGGCCAGCAGGCTCCCGGCGAAGGCCACGTCGGCAGTGCCAGGCCGTGGTGAGACGGCTCTGGCAGGTGCGCTGGTGGCACTCCGGCTTGTCTTCACCTGGTGAGTACTGCCAGAGCCGGCAGCCGACGAACAGGCTGCGAGAACCAGGCCGGCTGTCAGCACGAGGCTCGCCCAGCGAGCTGCGACAGCCGATGGCCTGGTGCCTCGGATGGCAGAGGGCGACTTGGTCATGGCCGGTCACGCTAGCGAAGGCGGTCCATCTGGTCAAGCAGCACTTGCGTCACCGTGGGTAGTGCATCACGAATGCCCAGCTCAATGTCTTAGTCTGACTGTATATGTAAGGCATCACTTTACTAGACGGCGATGTCGTCGCTGCCGTCGGGGAGCATCTGGATCCCCATCCCACCGGAGATACCGTAAGTGTAAGCAGCGGCCTGGATGTCGGGTTCGACCAGATAGTTCTGGAGCGCCTCCGCTCCAAGGGCGTTCACCGCCGGAACCCGGGCGGGGTTCACCACCACCGACACGAAGTCACGCCTGAGAAGCGGGTCCGTGGTCACCATCGGCAACACCGCCTTGGCCAGGGACGCCGGTATGGGTCCGCCGTTCCAGATGGTGTAGGCCGACCTGTCAGCCGCCAGAGCGAGAGCATCCTGGCCAGTCATGGTGGTGGGCTCCCACCACGAGCCCTCGGTGACGTTGCCGAGAGTGAAGAGAAGTTGGTCCAGGTAGGCCGCGAGGGGGTCTCCGGGGACGACGTAGGCGCTGGCCGTGGCGGCGATTCGCTGGATGGCTGCCACCGCGCTCGGCTCCCCCCGGATCCCGGCCGGGTCCGACGGAGGCCCCGCGATCATGGCGGAGATGGACAGGAACGGCGCAGGCCAGAGCCCATGGCCACCCATGACGAAGGACTCGGTGGTGATGCCGGGCTGCATCCCGCCCCCCTTCCCCGTGCCACTGCCCGTGCTGCCGGCCGTGCTGCCGGCCGGGACGCCGTGACCTGTGCCGCTGCCGGGAATCCCTCGACCCGCGCCACTGCCCGGGACGCCCCGACCTGTGCCGGGCCCCGTGCCGTTCCCACTCCCCTGGTGGGCCCCGCGGCCGTGGCCCCGCGGGTGTCCCTTGGTGATCGCCCCGTATACGTAGTCGCAGATCACCAGGTCGGCTCGCCCCTGCATGGCACTATGGAGGACGTCGCCCGAGGTGGCGAGGTCGACCCGGTAGCCACTGGCTCGCTCGAATCCTCCGGCCAGGTATCCGAGGACGCCCGTGGCGTAGATGGAGGCTGCGGCGAGAACGCGGACCAGATGTGGATGGGAAGGCCGTCCCGAGACCCCGCTCTGGCCAGAGCGCTGCGTGGCAGCGGGCGTCCCGCAGGCACCCAGCAGCGCACCTCCGGCCAGTGCCCCACCCAGCGCCCCGAAGGAGGCTAGCAGTGTCCGGCGGCTGGTGGCCTGCGAGGCGCAATCGTGAGCTGTGTCGTCTTCCACGAGCAGACATGGTAACGTGATCTACTTGGCCGAGCGGTCACCTCATTGCCTGGTGGCCTTGGCCCGCTGTGTGGCGTTGCTCGGCAGGTAGCCCGGTCTGGTTCCAAACCTGGAGGATCTTTCATGAGAGACAGCAGCGACCGAGAGCGGGGAAGTTCTGGCACCTCCAGGAAGAGGCGGGGTCTAGCCCGCTTCGCTCTGGCGGCAGCCTGTGGCGGCCTGCTGGCGGGCGGCGTGACCTTCGTGGCAGAGCAGCTCGGCGGCTCTGCAGCCTCTGCTGCGGTCACCTGGCAGCTCCAGTCCACGCCCAATATCCGTGACCTGAACGGAGTCACCTGCACGAGCCAGAGCACCTGCATGGTGACCGGCGGGTATCCGGCGGCAGCCGAGACGACGAACTCTGGCACCACCTGGACGAACGAGTCCTCGGCGGGCACTCTGTCTGGGTACCTCATCCACTCGGTGTGGTGCACGCCGGGTCTCTCCTGGTGCATTGCCGTGGGCGGGACGAGCTCTAGTCCGCAGGGAGCGGTCGACGTCTGGAACGGCTCGACCTGGACTGACGAGTCGAGCGCGCTGTCGAGCGCGTTCAGCTCTTCGTTCGACGGGCTCACCTCGGTCTCGTGCGCGAGCCAGGGGACCTGCGTGGCCACTGGCGACTTCGACGCTGGCGTGGCCGTCGCATACACCGACGACTCTGGGTCCACCTGGGTCGACGAGACGTCGAACCTACCTCCCTCCATGGACTACACGGGCGGGGTCTCCTGCGTGGGGCTCACCTGCATGGTGGTCGGCAAGGGCCAGAGCGGTGCCGCGTCGGCTCCGGCGGCTGCGATCAGCACGAACGGCGGGCAGACCTGGACGGCTGCCTCGAATGGCCTGCCTGCGACCGCCGACGCGCTCTTCCACGCGGTCGACTGCCCGAGCGCGAGCTTCTGCATGGCTGTCGGCCCTAATGATCCTTTCTACGGCAATGCCCAGACACAGTATGTGGCTGTATGGGACGGATCGACGTGGCAGGTGGTCACCTCCGATCTTCCTGCTCTTCCCGATATCTCTGGCGGGCTCACCAGCGTGTCGTGCGTGAGCTCGGCTGACTGCGTGGCTGTCGGCGACCGAGGCGGTAACCGGGGTCATGGGTATCAGAAGATTTTCGTCACCACCGATGGCGGTACCTCCTGGACGAACGAGGGGAGCATGCTGCCCTCTGGAATAAAGGACCTCTCAGGCGTCTCCTGCGCGGGGACCGCCTGCTACGTGGTCGGGCGCTCTTCGAGTTCCAGCAGCTACACCACGGTCGCCTACAGCGCGGACCCCTTCCCCGTTCCGCCGCCCCTCCAGGCACCGGCTTCCGTCAGCTCCATCACGCCTACCTCCGGGCCTGCCGGCGGCGGCACCACGGTGACCCTGACCGGCACGAACCTGCAGAACGCCGCCTACGTGCTCTTCGGGGGCAGTGTCGCCAGCCATGTGGTGGACGTTTCGGCTGACCAGGTGAGCGCCCTGAGCCCGCCCGGTATCGCCGGGACGAGCGTGGCCGTGCAGGTGATAACCCCGGCTGGCACCTCGCCTTCATCGGGCGCTCCCGAGTTCAGCTACACCGCCCCGTCGCCTGCCTACTTCGCGCTCTCCTCTCCAGCGCGCATATGCGACACCCGGGCTGGGAACCCCTCGGGACTCTCGGGCGCGGCGCTGGCGAACTGCGAGGGAAAGACCCTCTCTGCATCGAGCCCCCTCGCTGTGCAGGTATCAGGCCTAGCGGGAGTGCCTGCGGACGCCAGCGCGGTGGTGGCGAACCTGACGGTGGTGGACCCCTCTGCTCAGGGGAGCCTCGTGGCCTACCCTGCCGGTGAGCCAGTCCCCACCGCCTCGACTCTGCGCTTCGCGCCAGGCGCCAACACCGCGGGGCTCACCGAGGTGGGGCTCTCTTCCTCTGGCGCTATAGACGTGGCCACTGACGTCTCCTCGGCCGGGCTCATCGTGGACGTGGAGGGCTACGTAGCTCCCCAGAGCTCAGCGGGCTCGGGTTCCCTCTACGAAGCGCTTTCCTCCCCTGCTCGCATATGCGACACCCGGGCTGGGAATCCAAGTGGCCTCTCTGGCCAGGCGGCCCAGTGCCAGGGGAACACCCTCTCGCCGAACACGCCGCTGGCGGTGCAGATCTCAGGTCTGGCCGGAGTGCCCGCTGGGGCGACCGCAGCCGTGGTGAACCTCACCGCGATCGGACCCGGCGAGGCCGGCTACCTGAGCGCGTATCCGGCCGGATCGACTGCACCGACTGCCTCGAACCTGAACTTCACCAGGGGACAGGTGGTGGCGAACAGGGCGGTGGTGACCCTGTCGGCCACCGGTGCCATAGACCTCGTCTCCGACGCCTCCACGAACGTCGCAGTGGACGTCTCGGGCTACTTCGTGCCAGCCGGTGTGACGAGCCCCTCCTCCCCGGGCGTCTTCCACCCCCTGGCCGACCCGGTGCGGGTATGCGACACGAGGACCACATCTGCCCCGAACCCCTGTACTGGCAAGGCGCCCGGCCCAGGTGGGGTCCTGACCGTCACCCTCGGTGGCGTATCCGGGGTGCCCTCCTCGGCTGGCGCCGTAGTAGTGGAGCTATCAGCAGTCGACCCGACCTCGGGTGGCTTCCTGTCGGTCTACCCCGCCGGCGAGAGCCGTCCTGTGGTCTCCGACGTGAACTTCGCCCCCGGGGCGGACGTGACTAACCTCGTGATCGCCACCCTGCCGGCTTCAGGGGCCATAGACGTCTATAACTACGCGGGCACCACCGAGGTCACACTCGACGTGCTCGGCTGGTACCAGTAGCCAGAGCCCATAGATAGGCTGACCAGATGAACACATGCCTGCGCGGACGGCCGCGGGCGGTGGTGCCCGCATGAGCACCGAGTCGCTCACCCTAGACGACCGCGCACCGGGACTGGCCAGCCGGCTGGTGACCGGAGCCCTTTCAGACCTGGGGCTGCTCGCCGAGACCGGGCGGGTTCCCGGCGTCGCGCTGCTGCCGCACGCGCACGTGGTGAAGATCGGTGGGCAGTCGATGATCGACCGGGGCAGGCGCGCGGTGTACCCGATCCTGGAGGAGATCCGTGCCGCTATCGAGCGTCTGTACCTGGTGATAGGTACCGGGGCCGGTACCCGGGCGCGCCACGCATACAGCGTGGGGGTGGACCTGGGCATGCCGACTGGAGTTCTCACCACCCTCGGCACGGGCGTTGCCCTGCAGAACGCCCGCATCCTGGCCTTCTTGCTCGCGAAGGAGGGCGTGCCGCTCGTGCTGCCGAACGAGTTCGGCCACCTGCCGCTCTACCTGGCAGAACGTCACGCGGTGGTCTTCCCTGGCATGCCGCCCTACACCTTCTGGGAGCACAACCCCGACGTCGGCCAGATACCTCCCCACCGGACCGACACCGGTTGCTACCTCGTCTCCGAGGTGTTCGGGGCCGCCTCGATGATCTACGTGAAGGACGAGGACGGCTTGTACAGCGACGACCCGAAGAGGAACCCCGATGCCACCTTCATCCCCCGCATCACGGTGGACGAGCTACTCGACTCGGACATCCCGGACCTCGTGGTGGAGCGCCCCGTGCTCGAGTTCATGCGCAGGGCCGCGCACAGCCGCCGCATCCAGGTGATAAACGGGCTCGTTCCGGGGAACCTCACCCGGGCGCTCGCAGGCGAGCACGTCGGCACCATAATCGAGGCTCCGTGAAGAACCCTCCATCTGATGGGGGAACCCCTATGAAGCCCCGAGATGCATCCAGGACCGGGGGGGCCACGTCGAGCGACCTCGACCTCGACCTGGGAGGCGACAGGCATCTCACCTCGCTCCTCATGCGCGACTCGCTTCTCTCCGAAGCCACCCAGCGCTCCACCGAGACCGAGGTGGTGCGCCTGCTGCCCTTCGCGAAGACGGTGAAGATCGGCGGGAGGAGCATCATCGACCACGGCCGCAGCCGCGTCGGGCCACTGCTCGACGAGGTAGTCGGCGCGCTCGGGACCAACCGCCTGGTGATAGGGGCGGGTGCCGGGGTGCGCTCCCGCCATGTATTCGGGGTGGGTCTCGACCTCGGGCTCCCTACGGGCGTGCTCGCGACGCTCGCTGCCGCGGATGCCGAGCAGAATGCCCACATGCTCGCAGCACTCCTCGCCCCCCACGGGGTGGTGGCGCTTCCCCCCGCTCAAGTGATCCACCTCCTCCCGCTGCTGCTGACTGCAGGCACCGGCGTGGTGGTGAACGGGATGCCCCCCTTCGAGCTCTGGGAGCACCCCCCTGCGCTCGGTCGTATACCGCCGAACAGGACCGACACCGGGATGTTCCTCCTCTCCGAGGTCTACGGGGTGAGCCGGGTCATCTACGTGAAGGACGTCGACGGCCTCTACGACGCCGACCCGAAGCTGCACCCTGAGGCCAGGCTGATAAGGCGCATCGAGGTGGCCGAGCTGCTGTCCGACAGGCCGGTCACCCTTCCATTCGACGACCTCGTCCTCCAGCTACTTCCTCACGCCAGGCATTGCAGGGAGGTGCAGATCGTGAACGGCACCGAGCCGGGCGAGCTAACGAAGGCCCTGGCTGGCGAGGACGTCGGCACCGTCATCGTGGGCGGCTGAGAAAACGGGTATTACCGGCCTTCCTGTAACTGGTTTCTGCTACCATTCCACTACCGGTGCCAGATCCGAGCTGGCTCGGTCTACCCCGAACTGGTAGGCCATGAGCCAGCCAGGCCTCTCACCATAGGAGCGACCCCGCCTGAGGGCGCTGTACCACCTGAGGGCGCTTTACTAGGAGAGGCAGAGCCAGTGACGGGTACGAACGAAGAAGGACGCCAGCCAACCTCAGCCCGGTGGCGCTCCGGGAGGCTGATGGGGCATCGCGCCTGGAGGCTAGCAGCACCCCTGGCCGGGGTGGCGGTGGTGCTCGGTTCGCTAGCCTCGGTGCTCGTGCTCGGGGCCGTGCCGCCTGCTTCGGCGGGAGGTTCGCCCTGGCGGCTGGTCGCGCACGGTGTGAGCGCGTACCAGGTGAGCCACAACAGTGGCGCCAACGTCGGCATTGCCTGCACGAGTGCCTCTAGCTGCTTGGCAGTGTCGGGTGATCGCTCTACTGGCTCCGACGTATTCTCCACCTCCGATGCAGGTTCTAGCTGGTCACTGAGCTCAGGTCCCGCCGGAGCCGGCCTCCTCGACGTGGCCTGCCCGAGCGCCACCGAGTGCATAGCCACCAGCGACCACCTCGGCACCGGGATCGCGGTGTCGAGCGACGGGGGAGCCACCTGGTCTCCGGTATCCACCCCACTGGGGTTCCCGGACACGACTAGCGACGCGAAGCTGCGCTCCGTGTCGTGCTCCAGCAGCACCGACTGCGTGGCAGTCGGGAACGCGGGCGCCCATACCCCTGCCATCGTCTACACGACGAGCGGTCCTGGCACCTGGTCGCTTCCTGCCACCTCCCCCTCGGGGATGACCGACCTGAAGGCGGTCTCGTGCGCTCCTTCCACCACCACCTGCGTGGCAGTGGGTGGCGCATGTCTTATAGGTGCGTCGAGCTGCTCCTCCTCGCCTTATGAGATCGCGTACAGCACGGATGCCGGGAAGGACTGGTCGACCGTCTCTGCACCGACCGGCGTGGGGTGGCGTCACCTCTGGGACGTCGCGTGCACGAGCGCCACAGCCTGCGTGGCCGTGGGGGATGATTCCAGCACCACAGCCGACATCATCTACTCGACCACCAGCCTTAGCTCCTGGAGCATGGCTGCCACTCCTCCAACGGGCCTGGCAGACCTTCATGGGGTGTCGTGCGTACCCGGCTCCGCGCCCTCGGCCACCACCTGCTACGCGGTCGGCAGACCGGCTGGTACGACCTACGAGGTCGCGAAGTCCACCGACGGGGGTGTGGACTGGTCCAGCGAAGCCGGTCCGACCGGGGCCACCTGGCAGCGCCTGGACAGCATCGACTGCACCTCCACGACGGCCTGCGTGGCGGTAGGGACGATCAGCTCGACCCTCGTATCCATATCCACCTCCGACGGCTCCACCTGGTCCGGCGGTGAAGCCGACGTCGTGACACCGGGAGCGAGGCTCTCCATGTACCGAGCCACGGCGGTGTCGTGCGCCAGTCCTGCGGACTGCGTGCTGGCAGGGGCGACCAAAGGGACTCCCCCGGGTACGGGCACTAGACCGGGGAGCCTCGCCAGCTTTACGACCACCGACGGGGGTTCATCGTGGGCAGGCTCCACGGTCGCGTCGGGCCTCGCTGGCATGAAAGACCTGTCGTGCGCTACTGGTACCTCGCTCTGCGCGGCCGTGAGCTGGGATACATACGCACCCGAGACCGATCTCGTCGGGTACTCGACCGACGGGGGGGACGCATGGAAGATCGCGACCATCCCCTCCAGCGGCATACGTCGCCTGAACGGGGTGTCGTGTGCGAAGGGCACCTCGGGCGTCTACTGCGTAGCCGTAGGTGCCAGTGCTAGCAATAGCAAGGCTGGCGCGCTGATCTACTCCACGGACGGCGGTGAGATCTGGTCGGCGGCGAGCGCCCCGAGCGGGGTTGGCGGTATGAGGTCGGTGTCCTGCATCACCGCCACCAGCGACTGCGTCGCGGTCGGTGCCTACGTGAATGATGTCGGAGCCTCCGAGTCCTCGAGCGCAATCATCTTCTCCTCTGATGGCGGTGAGAGCTGGTCGGCAGTGCCCACGCCCTCTGGCGTCGGTGCGCTGAACGGGGTGTCCTGCCCCTCGGTCTCGCTCTGCGTCGCCGTCGGCCGGGCTCCGACGCGTCCGTCGACGGCGGTCTACACCTCGTCGGATCCGACCTCGGGCGCCTCGGCCACCTGGTCAGCGGCTACGTCTCCCACAGGCGAGGAGGCGATGGCGAGG
>JAJYXR010000028.1 GCA_021801795.1 Actinomycetes bacterium | reverse complement strand
GTCCCTAGTACGAGAGGACCGGGACGGACGCAGCTCTCGTGTGCCAGTTGTCCTGCCAAGGGCACGGCTGGTTTGCGACCTGCGGATGGGATAAGCGCTGAAAGCATCTAAGCGCGAAGCTCGTTCCAAGATGAGATCTCCCACAGGGTTAACCTGGTAAGGCCCGTGGCCAGACGACCACGTTGATAGGCCGGAGGTGTAAGCACGGCAACGTGTTCAGCCGACCGGTACTAATCGGCCGAGGGTTTGGAGACTTGCTCGTGCTCGCTATGGAACGCTCGGAGAGTGGGCGTAGGTTTCCGGTGACCATGGCGGCAGGGAGACACCCGTACCCATTCCGAACACGGAAGTTAAGCCTGCCAGCGCCGATGGTACTCGGGGAGTGGTCCCCTGGGAGAGTAGGACGTCGCCGGATTTAATCTGAGAAGAAAGGGCACCTGCGCTTGCGGGTGCCCTTTCTTCGTGCCTTGTGTCCCACCCTTGTCTGCCGGTAGTGGCAGGCGGGCTGCTGGTGGCGATGGCATAGGTGACCACCAGTTAGCTCCCCTCGAGCGTTATGAATGCTCACGCGGCTCTGCTTGCTACGCTCGTCCCGTGACCGCTTACTCAGCCTCTCGTGGTACTCCGCGCTCAGCCGAACCACGAAGAGGAGGGCCGAGGGCCAGGTCTCGCGCGGGAGCCCCTCGCTCAGGAGCCCCTCGGGGTCGCCCTGCTGAACGGGCGTCGAAGGAGACCCGGTCGGCGACGAGCTCGGCCGGCAGGACCCGCTCGGAGCCGGGCCGTGAGCAGGGCCGTGTGCAGAACCACCAGCCGGGCCGTGAGCAGGGCCGTGTGCAGCACCGCCAGCCGGGCCGTGAGCAGGGCCGTGTGCAGAACCGCCAGCCGGGCCGTGAGCAGGGCCGTGTGCCGGGGTGGGATAAGCCGGCGGCGCGCACACCGAAGGGATGGGGGAGCGTCGCGCGCCACGGCGCGGCCGCTTTGACGAGGGAGGGCGCCCCAGGTGGGCTGGAAGGACAGGTTGCCCGCAGGGGCATTCAAGGAGCGCGTGCGCAGGGCCCTGCCGGTGTAGGACGGTCCGGCGGGAGACGCCTGACGCCGGTGGAGCGTGAAAGGCCATCAGCCGGTACCGCTGAGATGGTGCTCCTGGCAGGTGACCGACCACCTCGAAGCAGGCTGGGTCAGGGAGTGGATGGCGGCGATGGGGGGCGGGGCGAGGCCGTGATCTCGCAGCGGGGTGCCGCTCGTCGCGATGAGCGACCGGAGCGACCGGTACCCCTGGATGCCTCCGTCGTGGAGGAGCTCGCGGTCGCGGTCGGCAGGAGGCATGCCGTAGAGCTCTCGGAGAGACTCGGCCATGCCGCCAGGTACTACGAGCGGGACAGGTATCGGGAGGCCCTCGCAGGAGCCCGCGCGGTCCTGGAGCACGCACCGGAGTCATTGGCTGCCAGGGAGCTGGCAGGCCTGTCGTGCTACAGGCTCGGACGCTGGCGTGACGCGATCCGGTTCCTGTATCCGATCTGGGTGAAGACAGGTGAGGCCGATCAGGTGCCGGTTCTCATGGACTGCAGGCGCGCGCTGAAGCAGCCTCGTCAGGTGGAGGCCCTGTTCGAGGAGCTGAGGCGGTCCTCTCCGGGAGCGGATCTGCTCGCAGAGGCCCGACTGGTTCTCGCAGGCACCTACGCGGACCGTGGCGACCTCGGGCGGGCCATCGAGGTGCTGGTGCAGGCGGGCGCGGCTCGAGCGATGCGCCGGCCCGCAGAGCGCCACATCCGCCAGTGGTACGCGCTCGGCGACCTCTACGAACGCTCGGGCGACATCCCGCGAGCCAGGGAGCTCTTCAGGCGGCTGGTGACTCACGCTCCGGACCTGGCGGATGTTCCGGCGAGACTGGAGGAGCTGGGAGGCTCTAAACTGCGGGCGCCACGCCCTGCGAAACGGAGGCAGTCGACATGACGACAGATATCGAGGCACTCCTCGGAGCCGAAGCCGAGTCGCTCCTGGCCCATCAGTGCAAGGGTGTCCCAGCCCACGAGCTGGTGTTGCCCGGCGCGGACTACCTGGATCGGGTCATGGTCGAGAGCGACCGCCCTCCGGCAGTACTGCGGAACCTGGCGAGCATGTTCTCCCACGGTCGCCTGGCAGGCACCGGCTACCTGTCGATACTGCCTGTGGACCAGGGCATCGAGCACTCTGCCGCTGCCAGCTTCGCGAAGAACCCCGCGTACTTCGATCCGGCGAACATCTGCGAGCTGGCCGTGGAGGGAGGCTGCTCTGCAGTGGCGACGACGCTGGGCGGCCTCGGTGTGGTGGCGAGGCGCTTCGCGCACAAGATCCCTCTCATCGTGAAGCTGAACCATAACGACCTCCTCCATTACCCGACCCGATACGACCAGGTGATGTTCGGGTCAGTGCGCCAGGCAGTCGACCTTGGCGCAGTGGGGGTGGGAGCTACCATCTACTTCGGCTCCGACGAGAGCGATCGCCAGCTGCGCGAGGTGACCGAGGCATTCGCCGAGGCTCATCGCCATGGGCTCTTCACGGTCCTGTGGTGCTATCTGCGCAACGGTGCATTCCGGACCCCGGAGCACGACTACCACCTGGCTGCCGACCTCACGGGCCAGGCGAACCATCTGGGCGTCACCATCGAGGCAGACCTGATCAAGCAGAAGCAGCCGGAATGTAATGGCGGCTTCACGGCTCTGGCGTTCTCGAAGACCGATCCGCTGGTGTACGAGGAGCTCACCACCGACCACCCGATCGACCTGACGCGCTGGCAGGTCCTAAACTGCTACGCGGGGCGCATCGGCCTCATTAACTCAGGTGGGGAGTCGTCGGGCTCCTCGGATCTGGCGCAGGCTGTCCGGACGGCTGTCATAAACAAGCGTGCCGGTGGCACCGGCCTCATCGTCGGGCGGAAGTCCTTCCAGCGGCCCATGCCCGAAGGCATCGAGCTGCTCCACGCGGTCCAGGACGTCTTTCTCGACCAGTCAGTGACGATTGCCTAGGGCCATGGGCAGATGAGCGGGACTGCACCCCAGGACGGGGGTACCGGTAGTGCACCCGGCGGCGTTAGGGTGTTCCGATCGCAGACCATCAGGGTCTCGGCGGCCGGGATGCTGGTAGTAGGGGTACTGATCATCGTGGCCGGCGGGCTGGTCTCCCTGGCGGCGGCACCGCAGAGTGCCAGGATTCCCTTCGCGGCCCTGTCGGTGTTCGTGGGCCTGCTCTTCATGGCGGTCGGTATCGGTCGCCTGCGGTCGCGCCTGGAGATCTACCCGGACATGCTGGTCGACTACTGGCTGTTCACGAAGAGGGAGACACCGATAGCTCACATCGACGGAGCCACCCTGGCAGAGCGCGACACGCTTGTCGACAGGAGCACGACGCCGGGGCGGATCGGTTACTGGAGACCCTCGGCCGCGGCAGTCTGGACTGACATCTTCCTGGTAGGGATGGTATACGCGCTGCTCGGATGGCTCTTCTTCCCCACCCAGGGGCGTGCGCACGTCCTGTACCTGCTCCCACATCATGGCCGGCCCATCATGGTGCCGGCGGTCACCACCCGCCGCTCGAACAAGGACTACTCGGATGCCGCCGCAGCACATGGAGCGGTTGTCCATGCCATCGCCGACTACGGCCGCCGGCACCCGGGCATGCGGCCGCCCACGCAGATGACCAGCGACGGGCTGCCGGCAGGACCACCGGCATTCCAGCAGATCGCCACCCATGACTCGATCCCCCCGCCTCCAGCACAGGCCCCCCAGCCCCCCGGGCCCTGGGAGCCCCTGAAGCCCTGGGGCAGCGACTGAGTCCGCTGCCTGTTCTGATCGTTCCGAGACCGGATCGTTGGGCCCTGGTGGATTAGGTGCCTCACCGAGGACGCTCGGCCCGGCACCGGCCTCGAAATGCCGACCTCTAGCCACCCGGCTGTATGCTGCGTGTAACAGTCTCGACACATTTCGCACGGACCATACGGGAGGTTTAGGTGACGTCCACTACCACGGATCGCCAGACGAATGGGAGCCATCGGGAGGGGGCACCCACGATCGACCTCGACAGGGTGGTGGTCCGTTTCGCCGGCGATTCGGGCGACGGGATGCAGCTCACGGGCACGAGGTTCACGACGGTGAGCGCTCTGTTCGGGAACGACACCGCTACGCTGCCAGACTTTCCCGCCGAGATCCGTGCCCCCGCGGGCACCCTGGCTGGGGTGTCGGCCTTCCAGGTCCAGATATCGGACCACGACATCCTCACTCCCGGCGACGCCCCGAACGTGCTGGTAGCGATGAACCCGGCAGCCCTGAAGGCGAACATAGGGACTGTCGCTCGCGGGGGAATCGTCATCGTGAACAACGATGCATTCGACGACAGGGCACTGGAGAAGGCAGGCTACGGGTCCAATCCACTGCTAGACGGCACCCTGGATGGCTTCCGGGTGTACGAGGTGCCGATGAGCAGCTTGACCATGGAGGTATGCCGGGAGGCCGGCGTGAAGCCGCGGGACGCCGAGCGGTCCAAGAACTTCTTCGCGCTGGGCCTGGTGAGCTGGCTCTACTCCAGGCCGACGGAGTCCACCATCGAATGGATCGCCAAGCGCTTCGCAGACAAGCCCCAGGTCCTCGATGCGAACACCAGGGCCTTCAGGGCCGGGTTCCACTTCGGCGAGACCGCGGAGCTCTTCGAGTCGAACTACCAGGTGCATCCCGCCACCGCCCTGCCGGGCACCTACACGGACGTGACCGGGAACACCGCGCTTAGCTGGGGGTTGATCGCGGCTGCCCGCCAGGCGCGGCTGGGTCTGTTTCTCGGTTCCTATCCGATCACACCCGCGTCGGACATCCTCCACGAGCTCTCGAAGCATAAGAACTTCGGGGTGAGGACCTTCCAGGCCGAGGACGAGATAGCAGGGATAGGAGCTGCGCTCGGTGCGGCCTTCGGCGGGGCCCTCGGGGTGACCACGACGAGTGGACCGGGTGTGGACCTGAAGTCGGAGACCATCGGCCTCGCGATAAACCTGGAGCTGCCCCTGGTGGTGGTGGACATCCAGCGCGGCGGTCCCTCTACGGGCCTGCCCACGAAGACCGAGCAGTCCGACCTGCTCCATGCCATGTACGGCCGCCACGGGGAGGCGCCCCTTCCCATCGTCGCACCCAGTACCCCTTCCCAGTGCTTCGAGATGGCCATAGAGGCGGCCAGGCTGGCCCTGAAATACCGCACACCGGTGATCCTGCTCTCGGACGGCTACCTGGCCAACGGCTCCGAGCCTTGGCGCCTGCCGACGCTCGCCGAACTGCCTGACATTCATGTCGAGTTCGCTACCGAGGCGAATCATTCGGACCCTGATGGATCCTCCTCCTTCTGGCCTTACCAGCGGGATCCGGTCACCCTGGCGCGACCGTGGGCGCTGCCGGGGACCCCAGGTCTCGAGCACCGGATCGGGGGCCTGGAGAAGGCAGACGGTACTGGCAATGTCTCCTACGATCCGGTGAACCACGAGAAGATGGTGCGGATACGCGCGTCGAAGATCGCCGGCATCGCCCATGACATACCACCGGTGGAGGTGGACGACGAGCACCCGGGCGGCTCTGAACTGCTGCTGGTGGGTTGGGGGTCGACCTACGGCGCGATCGCAGCGGGGGTGAGGCGTGTTCGCAAGCGGGGCATCCACGTCGCCCATGCACACCTGACCCACCTGAACCCGTTTCCCGCGAACCTCGGGGAGGTTCTGGCGTCCTACCGGGCGGTGCTGGTCCCCGAGGCGAACACTGGCCAGCTGGTGCGGCTCTTACGTGCCGAGTACCTGGTCGAGGCGAGGTCACTCACGAAGATCCAGGGCGTGCCCTTCCATGCCTCGGAGATAGAGGAGGCCATATTGGACGCCCTCGGGGTTACGCCACAGCCCGGCATGGAACTGCAGAGCCCTGTAGAGGAGGCCTCCTGATGACCGACACCATCGTTCCCCAGACCACGCGTAAGGACTGGACTTCTGACCAGGAAGTGCGCTGGTGCCCGGGATGCGGCGACTACTCGATACTGGCCGCCGTCCAGATGCTCCTCCCGGAACTGGGAGTGCGCCGGGAGAGCACCGTGTTCGTCTCGGGCATCGGCTGTGCGGCGCGCTTTCCCTATTACATGAACACCTACGGAATGCACTCCATACACGGCAGGGCACCCGCCATAGCGACGGGCCTGGCGGTGAGCCGACCAGATCTCGACGTGTGGGTGGTGAGCGGCGATGGTGACGCTCTGTCCATAGGTGGGAACCACCTCATCCATGCGCTCCGGCGGAATGTGAACCTGACTATCCTCCTTTTCAACAACCAGATCTACGGTCTGACCAAGGGCCAGTACTCGCCCACCTCCGAGCAGGGAAAGGTGACCAAGTCCACGCCGTTCGGCTCCCTGGAGACCCCTTTCAACCCGGTGAGCCTGGCCCTAGGGGCGGAAGCCACCTTCGTCGCCCGTACGCACGACATGGACCGTAAGCACATGATGGAGACCTTCCGGCGCGCGCACTTCCACCGCGGCGCGGCGCTCGTCGAGATATACCAGAACTGCAATGTCTTCAACGACGGTGCCTTCGAGGCGATCACCGGCAAGGACGCCCGGGCGGAGAAGCTGATCCCGCTGGTCGACGGAGAGCCGATCCGCTTCGGCGCCGAGGGCGAGCATGGCGTGATGCTGGATGCCGACGGCCGGCTCCGGCTGGTGGAGGTATCCGACGTGGGAGTGGAATCACTCCTTGTCCATGACGAGGCCCGTGAGGATCCCGGTCTCGCGTTCCAGCTCTCTCGGCTGGCACGCGGCCCCTTCGAGCCCACCCCGATCGGTGTATTCAGGGCTGTAGAGCGTCCCGAGTACGGCGACGCCATGACGGCTCAGATGGCAAGAGCAGAGGAGGCCAAGGGCGTCGGCGATCTAGGAGCCCTCCTGCGTTCTGGGGGCACCTGGACCGTGGAGGCTTAGCGGGTAGCTGCGCTCAGGCCTCGTCGAGCGAGCGGAACACCATGCCGGTCGCGGGCTTCGGGTAGAAGTAGGTGGTCTTCGGGGGCATACGACGCCGGTCGCGGGCCCAGAGCGCGATCTGGTCTACGGTGACCGGCCTCAAGAGAACCGCGGCGTCGGCCTCCCCGGTGCGGACGGCAGCGACTGCAGCCTCGACGCTGTGGTGGTGGGAAGTGAATGCGCCCGGGATGGACTCCACCGCACGTGCCACGATGCTCGAGTCGAGGTCGGATCCGGCCTTGGCCGGCGCGTCAGGCCTCGGGACGAGCGACCAGGTGGTGGAGGCGCTCAGAAGTGTCAGGCCCCCCGAGGCCATCGAGCGCTCTATGGATGCATCGTCACCTGGTCCGCAGCGAGCCACGCTGAAGAGCTCCTCGAAGCCCCCAGACGCGTCCAGTCCAGGTGCCAGGCCGTGGAGCGCCCGGTGTATGGGCCGGACGCTCAGCTCGTCAGCAGACAGCTCCACCACGAAGGCCATCACATGGTCCGCACCGGCTGGATCAGGACCACCCGGGCCGCACTCGGCTTGGTAGGCCAGCGCGGTCTCGTAGCGGTGGTGCCCATCGGCTATGACCACTGGCGAGCCTGCGACCGTGGAGGAGATGCTCTGGATCTGCGATGGATCGCTCACCTGCCAGAGCTCGTGTATCACGCCGTCCGAATCGACTGCCCTGGCCTGTGGCGGATCGTCGGTGAGGCAGAGCTTCGCGAGGCCCGAGGCCAGCGAGAGTCCCCAGATGGGCGAGAGGTTGGAGCGACATGCTCTCAGCAGATCGAGCCGGTCGCTCCTGTCCTTGGGTATGGTCTCCTCGTGGGGCAGCACCTCCCCTCCAGGCGCCTCGCAGCCGAGTGCCCCTATCACGCCGCGTGTGGTCGTCCCGTCTGGCAGGGTCATCCGCAGGACGTAGAAGGATGGCTCACCGTCCAGCTCGAGCACGCCACCGGCGCGCCAGGCAGCCAGGGTGCGCGCAGCGGCCTGGTAACGGTCCAGGCCGCGTTCGGGGTCCTCTGCGGGCAGCTCGACGTGTATCGCGTTCGATTCGCTGAGCAGGCCAAGGCGCTCCCGTTCCTCGGGACCGACTATGTCATAGGGAGGGCAGATGCAGTCATCCAGCCTGAGGGAGCTGCTGTAGCGGAGGCCGGCGAAGGGCTTGAAACGAGGCATGTCTCCTTGCGTAGCACACGAACGGACCCCCATGCCTTGACGTGAACGTAAAGGTCAATAATACTTGTCGCATGGCAGCATCGCCAGAGGAGGATACCAGGGGTGGTGGTGGCGCCCGGGGGCTGCCGACCCGCCAGGCGCCAAAGCAGTCTGGTGCCAGGGGCACTGGTGAGCTCATGCGCATAGGTGAGGCCGCCGAGAGGAGTGGGGTGTCCTGCCGGACCCTTCGCTACTACGAGGAGCTGGGCCTCCTGGCGCTGTCCGAGCACTCGGCTGGTGGGGCGCGGCGCTACACCGATGACGACCTCGCCCGCATACACCGGATACGCGAGCTCCAGGAGTTGCTGGGCTTCGACCTCTGCGAGATAGGCACCATCCTGCGTGCCGAGGACGAGCTGTCGGCCCTCAGGCATGCCTACGAGGCCGACGTAGCGGTAGACCGTAGGAGGGAGATACTGCGGGAAGCCATGGAGATAAACACCCGGCTACGGGCTCTGGTGAGGGCCAAACGCGACAGGCTCGACGCGATGCTCGAGGATCTCGAGGCACGGGCCCGCCGTAACCGGGCGAGGGAGCGCGAGCTCGGCAGCTAGCAGCTGCTTGCTTTCCCCGAGCCCCCTGGGGAAGCTACTGCGACTGCGCACCCATGCGACGCCAGGGACGTTCGGTCAGCCATAGGACGAAGCCACAGCTTCCGATGCACCCTCCCAGGATGCAGACGCCGTCCCATCCTGCTGTGGCGAAGACGGCACCCGTACCGAGGGATCCGAGGGAACCGCCTACGAAGTAGGCGACCATGTAGGCGGTGTTGACCCTGCTGCGCGCTGCGGGGTCCAGACGGTATATCTGGGCCTGGTTGAAGAGCTGGGTGCCCTGCGTACCGAGATCCAGAGCCACGATGCCCACCATGAGCGGCCAGAGGGAATGTCCGCCAAGGGCCAGGAGGGCGAATGACCCCGCCACGAGGAACATGGTGAGGCCAGTCAGCGAGGTGTCGAGGCCCCTGTCCGATAGGCGGCCGGCTATCGAGGCCGCTGTGGCGCCACCGACTCCGAGCAGCCCGAAGAGGCCGATCAGAGCGTTCGAATAGTGGTAGGGGGGCCCGGAGAGCAAGAAGGCAAGGCTCGTCCAGAGCACGTTGAAGCAGGCGAAGGTGATCAGACCGTAGAGGCTCCGTCGCCGGAGGACCGGTTCGTCCCTCACCAGACGTACCACCGACCCGAGTAGCCGGGCGTAGGGCATCCGGGGCCGTGAATCCTCCCGCGGCAGTGTCTTCATCAGCACGACGCTCAGCAGAGCCATCCAGGCTGCCGCGAGAAGATATATGGTCCTCCAACCAGCTACCTCGGCTACCAGGCCCGCCACGGTACGGGCGAGGAGAATGCCGATCAACAGACCGCTCATCACCATCCCCACCACCCGGCCGCGCTCGGAGTCGCTGGCCAGGTGTGCGGCGAATGGCACCAGAATCTGCGCGACCACGGAGGTGACCCCGATGAGGGCTGCCGCTATCGCCAGGATCTCGATGCGTGGCGACAGGCCGGCGAGCACCAGGGCACCAACGGTGACGAGCATCACGAAGGGCACCAGCTTCCTGCGTTCGAGGAGGTCGCCGAGCGGCACCACCAGCGCGAGTCCCGTTCCATAGCCCAGCTGTGCAGCGGTTACGACGAGGGACGCGGTGGTGGAGGAAGTATGGAAGGCGGTCGCTATGGTGGCCAGCAAAGGCTGCGCGTAGTAGAGGTTTGCCACCGCCATGCCACAGGCCACGGCCAGCAGCAGCACCAGGGCCGGACGGATGCTGCCGGCATGACGGTTATCCAGGGTGATGTCGGCCACGGTGGCCTCATCGTTGCACATGTCGAGCACTTCTCAGGTCCCCTCGCAGGCCTGCTGGTCCCCTAAGCTTGGCGCGTGGAGCGCCAGGACGACTCGCCGGTTGAAGCATCCGAAGGCCTGGATCGAGTCATCACCATCCCGAACGCCATCACGGCCCTACGGCTGCTCCTGGTGCCTGTATTCGTATGGCTGCTCTTCTGGCACAACCGTCCCGTGGATGCATCCGTGCTACTCGGGATCCTCGGGGCGACGGACTGGGTGGATGGCTACCTGGCCCGCCGCCTCGGGCAGGTCTCGACCCTGGGGAAGATCATCGACCCGGTGGCCGACCGGGTGCTGGTGGCTACAGGCGTGATGTCCATCATCGTCTACGGCGCCGTTCCCGTATGGTTCGGCGTGGTGACGCTGGTGCGCGAGGCGGTGGTATCGCTGGCGGTCCTGCTCCTCGCGACGCTCGGTGCGGAACGGATCGACGTCCTGTGGGTGGGTAAGGCGGGCACCTTCGGCGTGATGCTGGCCTATCCTGCATTCCTGCTCTCCTATGGCTCTGCAGGCTGGCAGGAGCCCTTCAGGGTGGTCGCCTGGGTGTCGGGAATCGGGGGTCTCGCCCTCGGCTGGTACGCGGTCGGCGCCTACGTCCCCGCGGCCCGCCGGGCCCTCCAGAAGGGGCGCGCGGGCAGGGCGGGGAACACGGGTGCCGGGTAAGGTTGCTGGTGTGAACACCGGAGCGCCAGCGGAGCACACATGAAGGCAGTCATCATGGCCGGTGGAGAGGGAACGCGCCTCAGGCCCCTCACCTCGAACCAGCCCAAGCCCATGCTGCCGATGGCGAACCGGCCGATGATGGAGCACGTGGTGAAGCTGCTGCGCCACCATGGCTTCGACGACATAGTGGTGACAGTTGCCTTCATGGCCAACGCGATCCGAAGCTACTTCGGGGATGGTTCGGAGTTCGGCGTCCGGATGGTATACGCCACCGAGGAGACCCCTCTGGGCACCGCCGGCTCCATCCGTAACGCACGTGACGAGCTCGACGAGCGCTTCCTCGTCATATCCGGAGACGTGCTCACCGACATCGACCTCTCCGCTGTGGTCGAGTCCCACAGCGCCAAGGGCGCGTTCGCCACCATCGCCCTGAAGGCCGTCGAGGACCCCCTGGAGTTCGGGATCGTGATCACCCGTGACGACGGCTCGATAGAGCGGTTCCTCGAGAAGCCCACCTGGGGCCAGGTCTTCAGCGACACCATAAACACGGGGATCTACGTGCTCGAGCCCGAGGTCTTCGACTTCATACCCGAAGGGCGTGCCGTCGACTTCTCCGCCGAGGTCTTCCCCGCCGCCCTTGGCGAGGGCAGGGTGCTCCACGGTTATGTCGCCGAGGGCTACTGGGAGGATGTCGGGACCATCGAGGCCTATGTCCGCGCCCACCAGGACATCCTCGACGAGCGGGTCCGGGTGGAGGTGTCGGGCTTCGCCCTGCGTCCCGGGGTCTGGCTCGGAAAGGGCGCCGAGGTGGACCCGAGTGCGCTGCTGGAGGGTCCGGCGATCATAGGGGATAACTGCCGTATCGGACCTGACGCGAAGGTGGGGGAGTACTGCGTCATCGGCGCGAACACCCGTGTGGGGGATAACTCGGCGATCGTCCGCTCGGTGGTCCACGACGGATGCGTCCTCGCCTCGGGGGTGCGGCTGGATGGATGTGTGATCGGTCGTTCCGGCGATCTTCGCCAGGGGGCCCGTTGCGAAGAGGGCGTTGTCCTGGGCGAGGAGTGCTTCGTGGGCAGCCAGGCCGTCGTCCGGGCCGGTGTGAAGGTCTACCCGTTCAAGACCGTCGAGGCCGGAGCGGTGGTGAACTCTTCCATAGTCTGGGAGTCCAAGGGTGCCCGCAGCCTCTTCGGACGCCAGGGTGTGACAGGCCTGGCGAACGTCGACATCAGTCCCGAGCTGGCAGTACGACTGTCCATGGCCTGGGCCAGCACCCTGGAGAAGGGCTCCACCATCTGCGCGTCGCGCGACACCAGCCGCGCCGCGCGTGTCCTGAAGCGAGCCATCATGGTCGGCTGCAACGCCGTCGGCGTGAACGTGGACGACCTGGAGGTGGCCACGGTTCCCGTCACCTGCATGCAGGTGACCTCCTCGTCGAGCCAGGGCGGAGCCACCGTCAGGCTCTCCGAGGACGATCCGCAGTCTGTGTCCATACGCTTCTTCGACGGCGCCGGCATCGACATGGACGAGTCCATGCAGAGACGGGTGGAACGGCTCTACCACCGCGAGGAGTTTCGCAGGGTGCCAGCGGCAGAGATCGGTGACATCGGCTACCCGCCCAGAGCACTCGAGCTCTACGCGTCGGCACTCGTAGACTCGGTGGACCTGGCGGCAGTCCAGGAGGCGCAGTTCAAGGTGGTGCTCGACTACTCCTATGGCACCGCCAGCTTCGTGATGCCGAACGTGCTGGCGAAGCTGGGCGCGGACGTGCTGGTGGTGAACCCGTATGCGAGTACCGCGGCAGTCATGGCCAGCGACCGGCTGGGGGCAGCAGATCGGGTCGGTGATCTGGTCCGGGCCTCGGGGGCCCACCTCGGCGCGGTGGTGGACTCGGGGGCCGAACGGCTGACTCTCGTGGACGACGAGGGAAGGGTCCTGAGCGACGACGAGGCTCTACTGCTGCTCACCGGGCTGGTAGTGTCGGTACACCCCGGGTGCAAGGTGGCGCTTCCGGTGGCTGCACCGATGGCTGCCGAGCGTATATGCGCGTCGGGGGGCTCGGAGGTGGTATGGACGAAGCTCTCGGCCCAGCACCTGCTCGAGGTAGCTGCGTCTGGGGAGGTGGCCTTCGCGGCCAGCCAGCTGGGTGGGTTCGTGTTCCCGCGTTTCCTTCCTGCCTTCGACGCCGCCGCCACCCTGGTGCACCTCATGTCGATGGTGGCCACCACTGGTGAGCGCGTGTCGAAGCTCTCGGGTGCCATCCCGCCCATACACATTGCCCATCAGCAGGTGGCCACTCCCTGGGAGCAGAAGGGCGCGGTGATGCGGACGATGATCGACCGCGTGAAGAACCGAAAGGTGATACTGGTGGACGGGGTGAAGATCCCCGAGGAGGATGGCTGGGCGCTGGTCGCGCCGGATCCCGAGGAGCCCCTCACGCACGTATGGGCCGAAGGTCCCACCCCTGCCGTATCACGCGCACGAGCCCAGGAGTATGCCGTGCGTATACGCCAGATGCTTCGCTAGCCGTTCCTGCGAGTCCCTTGGCACGGTGCGCCAGATGAGGTTGGGCGGGAGAGCCGCTGATCGGATATGGTCGTCGGCGTGCAGGTTCCAGACGAGTTGCGCTATAGCGCTGATCACGAATGGGCTCGACAGCAGGGCGACCTGGTGAGGGTGGGCATAACGGACTACGCGCAGGATGCCCTGGGCGACGTAGTGTTCGTGGAGCTGCCTGCCGAGGGCACCCAGGTGGATGCCGGTGGTCTCCTCGGTGAGGTGGAGTCGACTAAGTCGGTTTCCGAGGTCTATGCGCCGATCGCTGGAGTGGTGAGGAAGGTGAACACCCGACTGAGCGACTCGCCGGAGCTGCTGAACTCCGATCCCTATGGCGAGGCCTGGATCTGCGAGATAGAACCTGCTGAGCCATCTGCCCTGGAGGGACTCCTCGATGCACAGGCCTACCGGGCGCTCACGGAGGCCTGAGGGTCGCGGGTTCCCCGGCGGCGGCAGTTGAGCTCTCGGGGCGCATGGCACCTGGCGGCGCAGAAGCTAGTACCGTAGAAGACGTGCTGTGTGCGACCTGCGGGCATCGGAACCCTCTCGGGGCGAACTTCTGCTCCTCCTGCGGTAGCCCCCTGGGTGCCATCGCGTCGGACACCACAGTTACCCTCTCGCCGGTGGATGCGGGTGACCTGGACGAGGAGGCAGGCATCGAGCTCCCCGAGCGAGCCCATGGCGTCGGACTGCTGGTGGTCAAGAGGGGACCGGGTGCCGGTTCACGTTACGTGCTGGATGCCGAGGTGACCCGTGCAGGACGGCATCCCGAGAGCGATATATTTCTCGATGACATAACCGTCTCCCGCCGTCATGCAGAGTTCGTCAGGCAGGACGACGGATACGTGGTGCGCGACGTGGGCTCCCTGAACGGCACCTATGTGAACCGGGAGAGAATCGACGAGGTGCTGCTGCATACGCTCGACGAGGTGCAGATAGGGAAGTTCAAGCTGGCGTACATAGCTGCGGCCGACGAGGAAGAAGCGGGGTAGGACGGCTGATGCTGGGTGGGTGCTGGGAATGAGCGGGCGGAGCTACCTCTCGATCGGGGATGTCCTGACCCTGCTGAGAGAGGAGTTTGCCGACATCACCATCTCGAAGATCAGGTTCCTCGAGAGTCAGGGGTTGGTGAACCCTGAGCGGACCCCGTCGGGCTACCGGAAGTTCTACGAGCACGACGTGGAGCGGCTCCGGTGGATATTGCGCCAGCAGAGGGAGAACTTCCTGCCCCTGAAGGTGATAAAGGGTCGCCTGATAGAGGGAGGCCTGATAGAGGACGTCGACAGCGCACCCGGGACCCACGCCAACACTGGTGCCAAGGTAGGAGTCGGAGGCTCACGATCGCGGTTCGCCCAGGGCCAGCCACTGCCGGGCTTCGAGGCGGCCCGGTCAGAGACCTCCAGCCCGCCTCTGTCTCCCGTAGGAAATGTCACCCTCGACCACAGAGTGGGTGACGGCCTGGACGGCGACCTGCTGGACGGGATGGATGCCTGGCCCGATGGCGAGTCCTCACTCTCGATGCCGTCGATGGTCTCGGAAGAGAACTTCGGCGGATATTCCCCAGAGGTCACCCCGTCCCCAGGGGGCGCCACGGGTGCATCCCGAGCCTCTCATGGCGCCCCCCAGGCCGGTGCCCCCCAGTCCGGCGCCCCCCAGTCCGGCGCCCCCCAGTCCGGCGCCCCCCAGGCCGGCGCCCCCCAGGCCGGTGCCCCCCAGGCCGGCGCCCCCCAGGCTGGCGCCGAGCCCAGTCGACCGGGCTCGTCCACGGGGCGCGCTGGCCATCGGGCCCGTCCGCCCCGTCCGCAGATATTCCTGGAAGCAGATCAGCTGCGGGCACGCTCGGCAGGTATCAGGGGAGCCGTTGGTGGCACTGCACCTGGTGAGCGAGCCCTAGATGCATCGGGCTCCTTCAGTGGTGTGAGCCTCTCTGGGGCGGAGCTCGCCGCGGCCAGTGGTACTGACATGGCGGGCATCGAGGAGCTCGAGTCCTATGGTCTCATAGAAGGCCGGGTGGTGGCTGGGACTCTCTGTTACGACGAGGATGCCCTTACCGTGGCCCGCATCGCGAGCGCGCTCGGCACCTACGGCGTCGAGCCACGGCACCTGCGTATGTACAAGAACGCAGCCGAGCGCGAGGCAGATTTGGTAGGCCAGGTGGTCATGCCACTGTTACGCCAGAGGAACCCAGAGGCGCGCCAGCGAGCCAATGACACGATCGCCCTCCTCAGCCAGCATGGTCAGGCACTGCGGGCATCGCTTCTCGCTACGGCTCTCAGGCACCGCCTGGGAGGGTGACCAGACGCGGATCTGCGCGGTGTCCCGGAGCACCCACACCAGAGGGTGCGGCAGCGTTCCTGGACCGGGAGGAAATAGCCGAGGCGGTAGGCAGGCTCGGCGAGGAGATCTCTGCGGCCTACCCCGAAGGGCTGGTGCTGGTGGGGGTTCTGGACGCATGCGTGGTCTTCATGGCCGACCTGGTTCGGAGGCTGAGCGTGCCATGCCGGGTGGACTTCATGGCGCTGTCTGCATACCGACCTGGCAGCTCCCGGGTGCGGATAGTGAAGGATCTGGACTCCGACATCCAGGGTGAACCCGTGCTCCTCGTCGAGACGTTAGTAGATACCGGTCTGACCTGCTCATTCGTGATGGAAGAGCTGAAGAGGCGCGATCCGGCCGGGCTGGAGCTATGTGCGCTGCTGGATCGAGTGGGGCGGCGCGTGGTGCCGCTCCGGATCGCGTTCGGGGCCTTCGAGGCACCGGGGGACATGCTGGTGGGCTACGGCCTGTCCTTCAGCGGTCGCTACGCGAACCTCTCGCGGATAGTGGCCGTGGACCAGGAATTCTTGGTGGCCGACCAGAATGCGTATGTGAAAGGTGTCGACGGGCGGTAAGTTTCATACATGGTCGAAGTGCGATTGGGAGCCGTCAGGGTGGACCTGCATTCGCAGACCCCGGTCCTGCTGCTCACCGAGACCGTGGGTCTCGGGAGGACGCTTCCTATCTTCGTGGGTCCACCCGAGGCGACCGCCATCGCCTTCGCGGTCCAGGGGGTGGTGACACCGCGCCCAATGACCCACGACCTGCTACGTGACACCCTGGATGCCTTGGGCGTGGTACTAGAGCGGGTGGTGATCACCGACCTTCGCGACAAGACCTACTTCGCGGAGCTGCACCTGAGAAGCGCAGGAGAGGAGGTGACGGTCTCGGCGCGACCGTCGGACGCGGTCGCACTGGCCGTGCGCACCGGGAGCCCTCTGTTCGTCTCGGACGAGCTCATGGACGACGAGGGAATCATGCTTCCGGACGAGGACGAGGAAGATCAGGAGGACGAGAGTCCCGAGGAGATCGTGGGCGAGTTCCGTGAGTTCCTGGAGCAGGTAAGACCCGAGGATTTCAGCAGCTAGGACTTCGGGGAAGTAGTCGGACGTACCAGAACACGGCCGCGTACGTGTCCGCTGAGCAGGTCGCCGATCGCGACTGGCAGGCCGGACAGATCGGTTTCTCTGTCGACCAGTAGATCGGTGAGCTCGGCGGTCTGGTTTCCCTCGATCCCGAAGAGATCCTCGCCGAGTCGTTGCCAGATGGCCTCGCGCCCGTCTCTGGGCGTGAGCACGGTGTCCACCCCGTAGAGGGTTATCCCTCGGGTGATGAAGGGGAACAGGGTTCCTTCGAGGGCAGACCCGCCGACGATGCCGCTCGCGGCCACGGCGGCTCCATAGCACAGGCTCCTAGCTACGAGCGCCAGAGTATGTCCCCCTACGCAGTCGACAGCTCCCGCGAAGGTCTCGGGTGCCAGGACACGCTCCGGGGCCATCTCTAGGTCTTCCCGGCCGATGACCTGCGCGGCGCCGAGTTCCCTCAGCCAGGACGCCTCCGAGGACTTGCCGGTGCTTGCCACCACCTCGAAGCCACGGGATGCCAGCACGGCTACAGCGAAGCACCCGACCCCGCCTGAGGCTCCGGTGACGAGGACTGGCCCCGCGCAAGGGCTGGTCCCGTGGGACTCGATGAGGTTGGCCGATGCTACGGCGGTGAAGCCGGCAGTGCCCGCCACCATTGCCTCACGTGTGCTCATCCCCGCGGGCAGTGGGATCACCCACTGGGCTGGCAGCCTGGCGTATCGGGAGAAGCCGCCGTGGCGGCTGACGCCGATGTCGAACCCATGGGCAATTACGCGACTGCCCAGAGGATGCTCGGCAGATCTGCTCTCCACCACGGTGCCGGCGAGGTCTACTCCTGGGACCAGCGGGTTTATGCGGGCTACACGGTTACCCACCTCTGTCACCATGGCGTCCTTGTGGTTCAGGCCCGACCACTCGACCCTGACCGTTACCTCACCGGGGGGCAAGGAGTCGGCGTCGAGCATTCTGACGCCTTGGACGATGCTGCCGTCCATACGTTCGACGACGTAGGCCTCGAAGGGCTCCTCGATCCCACCATCCAGTGTCGTAAAGCCTGCCGAATGCATGGCCTAGCCTATTTCATGGGAAGAACGGAGGACTCGCCATCGAAGAAGATCTCGGGCACCTGCCGGTAGCACGGGGGTATGGGACATGGCCATCTCCCTTCGGGCCGGGATGGCTGGCGGGGATGCGCAGGTCCCTGTCGGGACTGCGAGTGGGGCAAGGGGCTGCCTGGTGGCTGGAGAGCCGTCCCGAGCAATCTGGGCGCCAGGTGGTGCTGCGAGCGCTTCTTTCCTCGTCGAGTGCCATGCAGCCGACGGCCGGAGACGGACTTGGCGAGGACGCCTCGCCGCCGGACGCGAGTGTACGCAGCCGGGTTCACGAGTACGGAGGCGGGGCCTTCGCCATCTGCGCAGAGGGGCTCGCATACGTCGAGCAGGGCTCGCAGGCGGCCTGGATGCTCACCCACGACGGCTCGAGGGTCAGGCTCACGCCAGAGCCGGCTCCTGGCGAGCAGCATCGCTACGGCGATCTGTGGCCAGTGCCAGGGGCAGCGTGGCTGCTCGGGGTCCGAGAGCGCCACGAGCCCGAGCACGTCACGAACGAGCTGGTGGCGATCTCCCTGGCCGCTCCGCGCGGGGGCAGCGCGCCAGGATCCGCTGGCGAGGGGGATTCGCCTGACCCGAGCGGACCGGGGGCACAGGCCGAGGGGGATTCGCCTGACCCGAGCGGACCGGGGGCACAGGCCGAGGCGGCGAGTGGGCAATGGGTCGTGACACTGGCTCGAGGGCATGACTTCTACTCAGCCGGGCGCGCCAGCCCTGACGGGAAGCGGGTCGCCTTCATGTGCTGGGACCACCCGTCAATGCCCTGGGATTCGAGCGAGCTTTGGGTGGCCGATCTTTCCTACGTGGCGGCAGGAAAAGACGGCACCTGCGCACCCGTGCTCGAGCACCAGCATCTCGTCGCTGGTGGCGAGCAGGTGGCCGTGGGCCAGCCTACATGGGGGCCAGACGGCAGCCTGTGGTTCGTCTCAGATGAGCGCGGCTGGTGGCAGCCCTACCGGTATCGCCCCGATGACCCGGATGGCCCCGTGGCGCGCGCATCGGGTCTCGAGGTGGATTTCCACGAGCCCGACTGGTCTCTCGGGCAGCAGACCATGGCGGCCCTCGACGAGACCAGACTGGCGTGTCGCTGGCATGACATCCAGGGCGACCATGTGGGCATACTCGACTCCATCACGGGGGAGGTGGCGGAGGTGCCCCAGCCCTGCCGAAGCGTCAGGGGTGTCGCCTCCGATTCCGACACCCTGGTGATTCTCGGCACTCCGGTCGATTCGCCCCAGTGCGTGTTGGCGATAGACCTGGCGGACGGCTCGGAGCGCGCGCTTTCTGCACCGGCAGCTCCGGTGCTCGACCCTGCATGGCTACCCAGGCCCCGCTCGATGCCGGGGACAGGGAACGTCGTGGTCTACCTGCCGACCGCGCCTGGCTTCACCGGTCTGCCCGACGAGCTGCCGCCGCTCCTCCTCCTATGTCACGGTGGCCCCACCTCGCACGCAGAGATCGCTTTCGACCCGTCGGTGGCCTTCTTCACGAGCAGGGGCTTCGCGGTTGCCACGGTGGACTATCGGGGGTCGAGTGGTTACGGACGCGCATACAGGAAGATGCTCGACGGTCTGTGGGGAATAGCGGACGTGGAGGACGTGATAGCGGCAGCGGAGGCGCTGGGAGCTTCGGGACTCGTGGACGGCAGAAGGATGGTGGTGAAGGGTTCGAGCGCAGGGGGCTTCACCGCGCTCGAGGCCATGGCAGCGTCCACGGTCTTCGCAGGGGGAGTGGTGGCCTACGGGGTTACCGACCTGGCCGCGCTTGGCCGGGATACCCACAAGTTCGAATCCCACTACCTCGACACCCTCGTTGGTCCCTGGCCGCAGTGCCAAGGGCGCTATCTGGAGCGATCGCCCGCCTATCACCCCGAGCGCATAGGCGCGCCGGTGCTGGTGCTCCAGGGCGCCGAGGATCCGGTGGTGCTCCCTTCCCAAGCTGCCGCCATCGCGGAGGCTCTGCGAGAACGAGGTGTGGAGTGCGAGCACCTGGTCTTCGCAGGCGAGGGGCACGGGTTTCGACGAGCTGAGACCATAGAGGCCGCTGCGAAGGCGGAGCTCGACTTCCTGACGCGGATCCTAAAGCTGCGCTGAGAGCGCCCCGGCCAAGGGGGGGGACCGGAGTGGTGAGTGCCTGCCCGCAGCCCTGGTGGAAGCGTACGATATGAGCATGCTCGTCCGGAAGCTTCGGCAGTGGGCGAAGACGGCTGCCGGGTGGAGTCCCGAAGAGCGCGATGCGGTCCTCTACTCTGCTTCGGCCCTCTTTGCCGGGCTGACGACCCTGTGGTCCTCCATTCCCCTCTACCAACAGTGGGGAAAGCTCGCCGTCGGTCCCTACGCGCTCGGGGCCGTCGTCTCCGCCTGGATGGCTCACCGCCATCGCTCAGTCGACCAGCGCGACCTGCTGGATGAGAAGGCTGGGGCGTCCAGGCTGTCAGCCGTCAGGCAAACCGGTTCGGCGAGCCCCTCTGATGTCGTGGAGGCCGGAGGCCGTGGTCGTCAGCCGGTAGCTGACCCCATGGAATCGGGCTCGTCCAGTGGCGCGATGCGTTCCAGCCAGGACGGCAGGGCCCATTGGACGGGCGCGAGGGTAGCGGTGTTCCTGGTCGTCCTATGTGGGGCCACGCTCATGCCTCTCTCGCTGGAGGTTCTGTGGCAGGCCAACTCGGGAGGCCTGAGCCACGCACAGCCGGAGGTGGCGGTGGTGGAACAGGCTGGGGGCCGGATCCTCCATGGCAAGGGGCTCTACCAGCAGGTCTCAGCGAAGGGAACGAAGCCGTCTGTTCCAAGAGGGGAACCTGCCTACGAGACCTATTTCCCATACCTGCCCGGCATGGCTGTCTTCGGCCTTCCCAGTGGAACCGGCGCTCCACAGCGCCTCACGGATGCGAGGGTGCTCTTCAGCCTGATCACGATCCTGGTGGTCATCGCGGCTCTCGCGATGTGCCGTGGACCAGCAGGCGGCAGGGTGCTCACATTGCAGGTGATGACCGTCCTGCCAACGGCGGCCCTGCCTCTGGCCACAGGTGGGGACGATCTCCCGGTTGTCGCCCTCATGCTGTTGGGCCTCGTCCTGCTCCAGCGGCGAAGACCCTTCAGCGGCGGCCTCGCTCTCGGGGCGGCTGCGTCGCTCAAGTTCACGGCGTGGCCACTTGCGGCTCTGGCACTGTTCGTAGCCAGGGACGCGAAGGGGCATCGCGCCATTGGAAGGCTGTTGGCTGGCATGGGCGTCCTGGCCCTGCCCGCCGTGCTCCCGGTGATGCTTCGCAACCCCCGTGCCTTCTTCGACAACGTGGTGAAGTTCCCTCTCGGGCTGACTGGCATCCACTCGCCTGCCGCGAGCGCGCTACCGGGTCACCTGCTCGTCACCGCCCTTCCCGCGCTCCACCGCCCCTACACGATCGTGCTGGCGCTCGTCGGCTGCGTGGTGATAGGGCGCCTGCTGATGAAGCACCCGCCTCGCACCCCTGGGGACGCCGCCTGGTTCATGGCCTGGGCGTCCCTGGCTGCGATACTGCTGGCGCCGGCCACCCGGGTCGGTTACCTCCTCTACCCGCTGGACATGCTCGCCTGGACATGGCTGCTGCGCGGCGAGGAAGCAGTGCTGGGCCTAGGGCCGGATCACTCAGAAGCAGGCACCTCGAACACCTCCAGGGTGAAGGCCGTGGTGCCAGCCGATAGAGAGCTCGTGCCAGAGGCATCAGATGCACCGGAACCAGCGCTCGCACCAGGGCCTGGGGTGACCGAGAAGGCAGTCGGGGCCACGGTGACGCCGACTTCCCAGTACGACCCGTCGCTTCCGGGGATCCTCCCGACCACCTCGTAGCTCTTGTGACCGGCTCCTGTGGAGCTGTGGTCGACGATTGTCCAGCCCTCTGCTCTCAGCTCGAGCTCGTAGAAGGTGATCAGGTCCTCCTCCGTGGCATGATCGCTGAAGGATATGGACTGGTCGTAGAGACCGACACCTCTGCCGTTGTCCACCGCGGAGGTCTCCCTGGCTCCCGCAGGGAGCACCAGGGCATCCAGGACGTTCCCAGGTGGCTGACCGCTCGTGATGATCGGAGCGAGCTGGGCACGTGCTGGCACGGCTCTGAGAGGGGAGCCCTTGGCGGTACGGACGCTCGGGTGTGTCGGCGCTGGTGGGGATCCCGAGGAAAGATCCATGGCCAGGCCACCCCCCAAGAGCAGCAGCGCACAGATCCCGAAGACCAGGAGGGCAGGGCGGATGCTCGGACCCGTGGAGGGTATGGGGACGTTGGCGTTGCCAGTCGTGTCCACGAGCGAGGTCCGGTTCCAGCAGCTCAGGTGCCTGGCGGGAAGGCGCTCGGTGGTCCTGGCTCGACGCGGGTGAGCCGCGGCCTGAGACCTGCTGCCAGATCATCGGGGTCCATGCCGAGAGCCGGCGCGCCGGTGGTGAGGACGGAGTAAAGGGCATAGGAGTAGGCAGCACCTGCCAGTGATCGAGCCGCGAGTATCGCCAGGGCGCACGCTGCGACCACTCCCAGAGCCAGGGGGAGGCTGCCAGTCAGGGCAAACGCGCCAAGCGACAGGACCATGGCAACGAGGATACCAAGTGAGCTGAGCGAGCGTAGCGTGCCGGTCGCAGCCAGACCTGGGCCGTAGCGGTCTCGAAGTAGACCGGCCGATCGGCCGAGCACACTCAGCGCGGAGCGCTTCGGCGGGCTGTCATATATCGCGACCGGTATCGCGCTCAGGGCTGCTGCAGACCAGGCCATGCCGAGAGGGCGTGTGAGCAGCCTGCCTGGCAGCCCGAGCAGACCAGGTATCTCCAGGGACCGGACGATTGGACCCACCAGCCATTCTGCCAGCGCCCAGCGGACCAGCGCAGGCGCCCGACTGGTGGTCGTGGCAAGCATGGAGGAGGGTCGTAGCGCTCCTGAGGTGTCGGATCGGCCCATGAAAACTACCGATGCCGCCTTTGCCAGCGTCCAGGTGATGCCGAGCGCGCCGAGGCTGGCGGCCACGCACGCCAGCCACTCCAGAGCGAACACCCCCGGAGCCAGCACGCTCCCGCCCAGGGCGAACAGTCCACTTAGAGTCGCGTAGATGATGGCCACGCTCAGGAGGCCAGCAGCCAGCGGCGCCACCAGGAGCAGAGGTTCATGCCAGACGAGCTGGGCAGTGATGCCGGCCAGCCGCACGTCGTGCTGCATCCGGCGCACCTCACGGTACGGGTTCCTGGCACCCGCGTTCCTGGTGGCCCCAGCCACCCAGACCGGCGCAGGGCCGAACGCATGGGGCATGCCCAATCCCCCCGAGGAGCCCAATCCCCCCGAGGAGCCCAGCCCCCCCGAGGAGCCCAATCCCCCCGAGGAGCCCAGCGGTGGCGGGAGCGGTTCGGAGTCGCTCATACCACCAGCACACTAGCCATGGGGTGGCCTGTCAACAGTTACGCTCTTGGCATGAGCGTGGAGGGATGGCCGGGTGGGATCACGAGGAGGTCGCTGCTGGGTGCGGCTGCGATGATCGGGGCCGGTGCAATCGGTGCTGCCTGCGGTGAGTCTCGTGCATCGCTGACCAGGGCAGGTTCGGGAGGGGAACCCGGGTCCGGTGGTCTTGACCGGGCACTGCTGCCCGCGGGTTCGCGGCCATACCCGGAGCTCGCCGAAGGACATGAGAGCATCCCGGAGATAGAGCACATCGTGGTGGTGATGCTGGAGAACCACTCCTTCGACAACATCCTCGGCATGCTCGGTCGTGGCGACGGCTTTGTCCTCGGCAGGGACGGTCTTCCGGTCGCGTCGAACCCTGACGGCCACGGCGAGGTAGTACGTGCCTTCCACATGCCGACCGATTGCCAGCTCCACGGGAAGCCCTCCCAGAGCTGGAATGCCAGCCACATCCAGTACGACGGGGGCACTAACGAGGGTTTCGTGGTGTCGAAGAGTGGTCCGGTGGCGATGGGCTACTGGACGCCTGACGACCTGCCATTCACGAACGATCTGGCCAGGGTGTTCCCGATCGGCGATCGGTACTTCTGCTCCGTGCTCGGCCAGACGTACCCGAATCGCAGGTACCTGATAGCGGGAACCTCCATCGGCATGGTGGACGACACGGCTCCGTTCGGACTGCCCGCTGGCGGAACCATCTTCGACCTGCTGAACCGCCATGGCATCACCTGGCGGGACTACTACTCGAACCTCCCTACCGCCGGGGTATTCGTGGAGCTGCTGGCGCAGGCAGACATAGCGGACAAGGTGGTCCCCGTATCTCAGTTCTTCTCCGACGCCGCCTCGGGCACCCTACCGTCATTCTCCCTGGTCGACCCTGATTTCTCCACCGACTCGGAGGAGAACCCGCAGGACATCCAGTATGGCGACGTGTTCCTCGCGAGCGTGATGAACGCCCTCATGTCCGGGCCGGCCTGGAGCAGGACCCTGGCCGTGTGGACCTACGACGAGCATGGCGGCTACTACGACCAGGTCCCGCCCCCGAGGGCCCCGAGGCCCGACGGCATCCCCCCGCAGATAAAGGTTCCGCCTGACCAGCCAGGAGCCTTCGACCGCTACGGCTTCAGGGTGCCCTTCGGGGTGGTCTCGCCATATGCTCGACCCGGCTACGTGTCCCATGTGGTCCATGACCACACCTCGATACTGAGGCTGGTGGAGACCAAGTGGAACCTGCCAGCTCTCACCCGGCGGGATGCTAACGCGTCTGACCTTCTCGACACCGTCGACCTGGCTTCCGCACCGTACTTCGCGAAGCCGCCTGCGCTCGTTCCACCTGCGAACCCCGCCATCGGGGCATCGTGTCTGCGTACCGGGCCTGGCACTATTCCGCCACCTGGTTCTGTGGTTAGAACCTGACGTAGAGCGCGTTCTCGTGTGCGGTGGTTAGTTGCATGTGATGGGCCGCCGACATAGAGTGGTGGCGTTCCGCGTATGAGGGGGGATCTCCGTATGACGAGCGGCCACGACTGCGCAACGCATCCGCCGATGACAGGACTGCTGAACCGCACCCTGTCCAGGCGCCATCTGCTCGGTGGTGTGGCACTGGGTGGGGCTGGGCTCGCGCTCGCGAGCTGCGGTGGCCTGCCTTTCGGCTCAGGATCCTCCTCGGCGCTGCCCTCGGGGCCGTTGCCGTTCCCGGCCAAGGCTGCCGGCACTGACATGATCCCCGAGATAGAGCACATCGTGGTGGTGATGCTGGAGAACCACTCCTTCGACAACATCCTCGGGATGCTCTCCAGGGGTAATGGCTTCACGCTCGACTCCTCTGGCCAGCCGACTGCCACGAACCCGGAGTCGAATGGCGATCTGGTCCACGCCTTCCACAGCCCGACCCCTTGCAGGGCCTTCTCCGAGCCTGACCAGACCTGGAACGACAGTCACATGTCCTACTCGAACGGCACGAACCAGGGCTTCGTGCTGGCGAGCGGCCCCTCGGCGATGGCGTACTACGACTCGGACGACATTCCGTTCACCTACGGGCTGGCTGGGACGTTTCCGATAGGGGACCAGTACTACTCGTCCCTGCTTGGCCAGACCTTCCCGAATCGGAGGTACCTCATCTCGGGCACCTCGCTCGGGATGATAAACGACCTGCCATCCTTCAGCGACGTCCTGGCCACCGTCGCGAACCGACCACCGAACGGCACCATATTCGACATGCTGAACACCGTCGGTGTGTCGTGGAAGAACTATAACTACGGCATTTCCACTCTCATGCTCTACCCGTACCTGCTCACGGAGCCTGCCAACTTCGGCAAGCTGGTCAACATAAACCAGTTCTACTCTGACGCTGCGTCGGGCAGCCTGCCGGCCTTTTCACTCGTAGACCCGGATCTCGTGAACTTCGTGGGGAACTCCGGTGGGGAAGGCGATGACCTCCAGCTGGCCGACAACTTCCTCGCGAGCATCGTCAATGCCGTGATGAAGGGTCCGAAGTGGTCAAGCACGTTGCTGGTGTGGAACTTCGACGAGGCTGGCGGCTACTACGACCATGTGCCTCCGCCGTCGGCACCGATTCCCGACGACGTGCCCCCCGAGCTGACCTCGTCTGACGTTCCTGGCAAGTTCGACCGCTACGGCTTCAGGGTGCCCTTCGGGGTGGTCTCGCCTTACGCGAAGGCTGGCTACGTATCGCATACTGTCGCGGATCACACCTCGGTGCTGAAGCTCGTGGAGACGAAGTGGAACCTCCCGCCGATGACGAAGAGGGACGCTGCAGCATCGGACCTTTTGGACCTGGTGGACCTGTCGGCCAAGCCCGAGTTCCTCACGCCGCCAACCCTGCCGGCACCGGCGAACCCGAACACCCTCGCCGTCGCGAGCTGCGAGATGCACTCGGCCCAGACGCCTCCGCCCGGTTATGTGACCAGCCCGTCTTGATAGCTGCGGCTGGGTACTGGAAGGCACAGCCGTGAGTCTTCCAGTCAGGCGGCGCCACCTTACCGTGGAGGCGGTAGTAGTTCTGGTAGCGACCCTGGCTACACTCCTCGGACTGCCCGAAGCGCTGCCCGGTGGTTCGGGCGCGGTTCGTGGACAGTCGCTCAGCGAGGCTGCTGTCGGGAGCGTGGCTCCGTCCGTGAGCGCCAGAGGCTCCGTGCCTGCTGGCTCCCACGGAGGATCCGGTACCGAGCAAGCTGGGCTGGTAAAGGTGGGGTCCATATCCCCGGTCCCGCCAGGCGCGGTGGTGGTAGCGCGGCCTGACCCGAGAGAAACGCTGACCCTCGCGCTGGCTCTCCGTCCCGCCCACCAGGGTGCTCTGGCGAGCTTCGTCAGGCAGGTGAGCAGCCCCGGCTCGCCTCTGTATCGCCATTTCCTCGCTCCGGGGCAGTTCGCCCGCAGGTTCGGGCCTACTTCATCGACGATAGCCGCCGCCAAGCGTGAACTGTCCGCTCTCGGATTTCGGGCTGGCCCCGTCCTGGACCACCTGGACGTGTTCTTCACCACCACCGCTGGTCGGGCCGACAGCGTCCTGAAGGCTGACCTCGCCACCTTGAGGCTGCCCTCGGGTCGCCTGGCCATGGCCAACCTGGCAGCTCCCGAGCTCCCGCGTGCTCTGGCGGAGAGGGCTCAGGCGGTACTCGGTCTGACGACCGTACCTAGGGCCCTTGCCTCCGCCGCACCCGTGTCCGCCGTGGCGCTCGAGCAGGTGCTGAGGCAGCATGCGACGACGACAACGGCCAGCGGTTCTCGTCGCTCAGCCGAGCAAGGTTCGTCCGCTGTGCCAGCAAGCTCTCCTCACATCGCTTCGCGTTCTTCTGCCACCGGGCCTCAGCCCTGCGCCGCCGCCTCCGCCAACGCCTCTCCCGGTGGCTCCTACACCGCGAACCAGCTCGCCTCGGCATATGGGTATACGAGCGCTTACTCCGAGGGTTATCTCGGCCAGGGTGTCACCTTCGGGGTGGTATCGAGGAGCGTGTACTCGACTAGCGACGTCGCGGCCTTCCAGAGCTGCTACGGGACGGACGCGACCGTGAACGTGGTCCCGGTCGCCGGCGGCACGACCAGCCAGGGGGCCCTGGTCGAGGCGGACGGCGACATCGAGACCATCATCGGCTTCGATCCCGAGGCGACCATCGACTTCTACGAGGTAGGCCCGACCAGTAGCTTCTTCGACCAGACCTACGCCGCCATTGCCCAGGCAGACAAAGCACAGATAGTTTCCACCAGCTACAGCCTCTGCGAGCTGGACGAGCCGGCCTCGAACGCTGCAGCTACGGCCACGGTGCTCGACCAGATGGCAGCCCAGGGCCAGACGGTCGTGGTGGCATCGGGCGACAACGGAGCACAGGAGTGCCTGCCCCCTGGCGGCTCCGGTGGCAACGTGGCCGCGATCGCCTGTCCGAGCGCGACCAGCTGCCTGGCCGGCGGTACTAACGGTGGCCAGGGCGAGGTGGTCGCGGTGGACGGCTCCTCCTCCAGCCCCGCAGTCGCGCCTGGGACCGGGGCCGTGACCGGCGTGGCATGCATGACGGCAAGCTCGTGCGTGGCGACCGGCAACGACGTGAACACCCACGTATACGGCGTGCTGCGGGTGAGCTCAGGGTCCCCCGGCACTCTCGAACAGGTGAGCGACGTCTTCAGCCTGGCAGGGGCTGTCTGTGCCGGCTCCACCACCTGCTACGCACTAGGGGAGAACGGTCAGCTCCAAGGGATGGTCGTGCCGCTGGTGAGCGGAACCCCGTCCAGCCCCGAAACCGTCGGCCAGGCCAGCGGGTCGCCGGCTTCGGGCACCGACCTGATATCAGGCTCCTGCATGTCGTCGTCTAGCTGCATCGTGGTGGGCCAGCAGGCCGGCGAGGGAGTCGTAGTGGGGCTATCGGGCGGATCGCTCGGCACGCCAATCGACGTGTCGGGCACCACGAGTCTCACCTCGGTGTCGTGTGGCGCGCCGGGGTCGTGCGTCGCGGTGGGCTCCTCCTCTGGTGGACCAGTCTCTGTGAGCATCACCAACGGATCTCCGGGTGCCCCCGTCTCGCTCACCGGTCTCGCGTCGGCCAGCGCTGTCGGCTGCTACTCGCAGGTGGCCTGCATCGTCGGTGGCTCCGTCGTCGGGCCCAGCGACTCGAACGTGTCCCAGTCTGACGGCGCTCTCCTCGCCCTTCAGTCGGGCACTCCTGGCGGCGCGGTGATGGAGCTGGGTGGCACCGGGGCAATCGACGCGGTTGCTTGTGCGCCGGGAACCACGACATGCCTGACAGGTGGCAGTTCCACCGGCAGCTTCTACGGAGTGGTCGAGCAGGTCGACTCTGGCGTGCCGGGCGGCCCGTATGCCACTTTGCCGGTGTCTTCCAGCCCGGTGGTCCTCCAGGGAGTGGCATGCACCTCGCAGAGCGTCTGCTATGCAGTGGGGAGTTCCGGGGGAAGCGGGGTGGTGGTTCCCATCGACGACGGGACCCAGGGGAGCACCCATGGAGTAAGCGGCACCACCGGACTCTATAGCATATCCTGCGAGTCGTCCTCGACCTGCCTGGCTGTCGGTACCGACAACGGCCAGGGGGTCGTCGTCCCCATCCAGGACGGCACTCCGGGCACCCCTGAGCTGTCTGGCTCGGCGAGCGCAGTTCCGGTGAGCACGCTCTATGGCGTGACATGCCCATCCTCGACGAGCTGCCTGGCCGTTGGCACCGGTGACGGATATGGCGTGGTGGAGCAGGTCTCGGGCACGGCTCCCGGGTCGGCATCCGACGTGCCCTCCAGCGAGACGCTGCTCTCGGTGGCATGCGCCACGGCGACGTCGTGCTATGCCGTCGGCTTCGGCGATGGGTACGGAGTCGTCGTGCCGGTGAGCGGGGGAACACCTGGGAGCGCCCAGGAGGTGGGCAATAACGCGACCATAGCCGCGATCGCCTGCACCACCAGCTCGAGCTGCGTGGCGGTCGGGGCCGAGCTCCAGGGCTACCAGGAGCTCGGGATCGTGCTTGGCGTCGGCGGCGGCTCGATCGGCGCGCCGGGCGTGGTGACGCTGACCGGGCTCGGCTCCGCCTTCGACGCGATCTCCTGCGAGGGAGCGACCTCGGCCGGCCCCTGCGTGGCCGTGGGCAGCGACGTCTTGGGTGCAGGTGCCGAGCTGTACATATCCTCCTCTGGCGTCCCCAGTGAGCTCGAGCTCGTCGATGGTCCGTCGAACCTGGCCGGTCTGGCCTGCCCTACGACTTCTACCTGCGTAGCGGTCGCCGGCGACGAGCCGAACTCCCTCGCAGGCCCCGCCCCAGCCTCGAGCAACGACGTGGTAAGCCTCGGAAACGGCCTGGTAGCCCCGCCAGCCATCGTCATACCCGCGGCCCTCACCCCTGGATACCCTGCCACGCAGCCTGATATCACGGCGGTAGGCGGCACCACTCTCGAACAGCCGGGGCCACCCCCGGTGCAGACCGTCTGGGGAGGAAGCGGCGGAGGCGTCTCGTCGCTCTTCCTGATGCCGGCATGGCAGGAGGCGAGCGGGGTGCCGGGTGTCATCACCAGCCTCTCTGGCGGGGCCCCCTGCTCGGCACCAACGGGTTCGTACTGCCGGGAGGTTCCAGACGTGTCGCTCGATGCCAATGCCGATCAGGGATATCTGATCTATTCCCAAGGAGCCTGGGAGGGATTCGGCGGGACCAGCTCCTCCACTCCTGCGTTCGCCGCCATGCTCGGCCTCGCGGAGGACGCCTGTGGTGGCGGGTCGTCCCCGGAGCGCCTGGGTCTCGTGAACCCCGCACTCTACGGTCTGGCCGCGGTGGACCCCCCGGCCTTCGACCAGCCGAGCTCCGGCGACACCGACGTGTCAGGCACCAGCGGGAGCCTCTACGCCGCACCGGGTGCGGGACAGGGATACGCGATGGCCACTGGGCTCGGGAGCCCGGTCGGCGGAAAGCTGATAGCTGGGCTCTGCGGTGTGGCGACTAGCTCGTCCATAACAGCTTCCACCGTGGACTCGGCCGGCACCGCCACGGTGACCGTGCACCTTGCCGATGCCGCTGGCCCCCTGCCTGGGGTCCAGGTGAGACTGGTGCAGACCCTCGCACCTGGGGAGAGCGGCACTGCGAGCTCGGTGGTATCCCCGACGACTGCCACCACCGACGGGTCGGGAGTCGCCTCGTTCTCGGTGAGCGACTCGAGTGAGCAGGAGGTGGTCTATCGGGCCGTGGATACGACCGCTGGCGGGGCGGAGACGGCATCCTCGGCAAGCGTTGACTTCACCGTCACCTCGAGCCAGCCTCCGCCGACGTCGGCCCCGAGCGAGCCGAGCGCCTTCGTCGCGCTGAGCCCCGCCCGCATAGTGGACACCCGCTGTGCACAGAGCCCTCGACCTGCATATCTCAGCGCGACCTACTGTTCATCCCTGCCTGCAGCGAACGCCTCGCTCGGCATCCCCGAGACGGGCAAGCCGATCACCGTTCAGGTGGCAGGCATAGACGGGGTGCCAGCCAGCTCGACTAGCGCGGTGGTGCTGAATGTCACCGCCACCGGCGAGAGCGCGGGCGGGTACCTGAGCGTCTTTCCTGGGGGAGCCAGCGCGCCTCCCACCTCGAACTTGAACTTCACAGCCGGCGAGGACGTGGCGAACATGGTCACTGTGGGGGTCGGGGCTAGGGGGACGGTGGAGATAGCGGTTGGCCCCTCGGGCACTACATCCCAGGTGGTGGTGGACCTGGAGGGATACTACGTCCCACCCTCTGGTGCTTCGGGCGCTCCTTACCAGCCACTCTCCCCTGCGCGCATAGCAGACACTCGTTGCTCCGCCAGCCCGCAGCCTGGCTTTTGTAGGTCGGAGTACCTGCCGGCCAACAACGCCAGCCTGCCTCCGCTCTCTGCGAACTCCCCAGAACCCGTGCAGGTCACCGGTCTCGACGGGGTGCCTGCGACCGGCGTGACGGCCGTGGTGCTCTCGGTCTCGGCTACCGGTTACGAAGAAGGCGGCTACCTGAGCGTCTATCCGGCCTCGAACGCCGCGCCCCCGAGCATCTCGAACCTGAACTTCGCGCCGGGCCGGGGGGCGGTCTCGAACCTGGTGGTGGTGGAGCCGGGACCTGGCGGTTTCTTCGATGTGGTGAGCGACGTCGCCACGGACTTCGTTGCCGACGTGGAGGGGTACTTCACCTCGTCTGGTACCTCGGGAGCCCTTTTCTCACCAGAGTCGGAACCGGTAAGGATCTGCGACACTCGAAGCACGGGAGATCTCGGTGGCAGTGGGGACGTGACCTCTGGCGTGTCGGGCCAGTGCGCGAACAGCGGATCCGCCCTCGCTCCGGGAGGGTCGATGGTGGTCCAGGTGACCGGCCTCGGAGGCACGCCCGCTGGCGCCACGGCAGCTGCTCTCGACGTCGCTGTCACCGGTGACGCCAGTGGCGGCTACCTCACCATCTACCCCGGTGGCACCCGGCCAGTCGTGGCAGGGGTGGACTGGGGGCCAGGCGAGACCGTAGCGAGCATGGCGATGGTCGAACTCAGCTCCTCAGGAGCAGTCATGGTGTACAACGGTTCGCCTGAGGCTCTGAACGTGATCGTGGACCTGGAAGGGTACTTGGCGAGTCCTTCTTCAGGCTGATGCGCCCTGAGCCCAGCCCATGTGGTCGAGGGGGCCGTGGCCGTTCCCGAGCTTCCAGGAGGCCGATCCGCTGAGCGCCACGGTCACGAACGACTTGGCCTCCCTCACTGCCTCTTCCAGGCCGGCGCCCCTCGCCAGCCAGGCAGCGATCGCGGCAGAGAGTGTGCAGCCCGATCCGTGGTCGTTCATGGTAACTATGCGCGGCTGCTCGAAGAGAACTGGGGCTGACTGACCCCGCAGCAGGAGGACGTCCGGCGAGGTATCGCCACGGAGGTGGCCTCCCTTCACTAATACGGCGTTGGCGCCGAGGGCGACCAGCGCGCGTGCGGCGTCGAGCATGGAGTCCACGCTGTCGAGTGACCGGGGGTCGCGCTCTAGGAGGATGCCTGCCTCGCGCAGGTTCGGCGTGACCAACAATGCAGAGGGTATGAGCACCTCGCGGTAAGCGGCTACCGCGCCGTCGTCCAGGAGCTGTCTGCCTGTAGAGGCGGCGAGGACGGGATCCACCACCAGGTTCCGGAGGCTCCCCGAGGAGGCCAGGCGCCCGACTACATCGACGTTCTCGTGGCTCGCGAGCATGCCGGTCTTCGCTGCTGCCACCTCCATGTCCTCGACCACGGCCATGATCTGATCCTCGAGGAGGTGGGCGTCGACGGGCACCAGGGCACGGACCTCGGTGGTGTTCTGTGCGGTGATGGCTGTGATCGCGCTCGTCCCGTGGACCCCGAGGGCAGCGAAGGTGCGGAGGTCGGCCTGCATCCCCGCGCCTCCACCGGAGTCCGAGCCTGCGATGCTGAGGACCACCGGAGGAGAGGCATACGAACTCGTCTGCAGGGTCCCGGGGCGTGCACTCATTCGATGTCGGCCATGCCCTCGCTCGGGCTCGATGCCCTGGCCTGGTACCGGTAGGGGATTCTCCCGGCCTCACGTGCCTCGAACCCAGCCTCCACCGCCAGGCGCACTGCGGCAGCCATGCGGAGGGGATGCTCGGCGCGCGTGATGGCGGAGGCCACCAGGACGCCCTCGCAGCCGATCTCGATGGCTCGCGCGGCGTCAGATGCGGTACCGATCCCCGCGTCGAGGATCACGGGCACCGAGACGGCATCGACTATCTGGCTGATCGCGTGCGGGTTCCGGATGCCGAGCCCAGAGCCGATGGGCGATCCGAGAGGCATCACCGCTGCACAGCCAGCCTGCTCCAGACGTCTGGCGAGGACAGGGTCGTCGCTCATGTAGGGCAGCACGACGAACCCGTCGTCGCAGAGCTCCTCTGCGGCTGCGAGCAGCTCTACCGGATCGGGCAGCAGGGTGTCCTCGTCGCCTATCACCTCGAGCTTCACCCAGTCTGTCTCGAATGCCTCCCGGGCGAGCCTGGCAGTGAGGACTGCCTCCTTGGCGGTGAAGCAGCCGGCCGTGTTCGGCAGGACCTCTATCTCGTGGTCACGTAACACCTCCAGCACAGAGCCCTTCGCAGATGGGTCGATCCGCCGCAGCGCGACGGTAGCCATGGATGCACCCGATGCTGCGATGACACCCGCCAGCACCTCCAGGCTCGGTATGCCGCCGGTGCCGAGGATGAGCCGAGATCCGATGGTCCGGTTCGCGATTCGAAGCCCTTGGCTCGGCCCAGCGGACCGCCGAGATGCCGACATGGGGCCACTCTAGCGGCGGCGTGGGCGGATCCCGGCGTGGGCGGTGCTCCCGCCAGACCTATCCTCCCGCTGCCGCTGTGAGCACCTCGACCCGATCACCGGCCTGCACCTGCACTGCATCCCAGTGGCTTCTCGGCACGATCTCGGCGTTCAGGGCAACCGCGATGCCAGCCTGGTGGTCGGTGACGCGGCGAACCAGCTCTCCCAGGGTGGTGCCTGGTACGACGGTTGACGAGAGGCCGTTCACCACGACCTGGAAGATGCCGTCATGTACGCGATCCGTGTCGCTCATCGGACACCATCCGCAGGGAGCCCAGGGGAGCCTGGAGCGCAGAAACGTGAAGGCCCGAAAGCGCTCACCTCGTCAGGCGCTGGATCACCACAGAGCCACGCCGAGACGGCTGACGCAGTTATCGGGGTGAGCAGGATACCGTTTCGGTAGTGGCCGAAGGCGAGCACGAGCCCCTCGGCGCCGGAGTCGCCGCCCATGGCTGCGATCACGGGGCCGTTGTCGGCTGTCGCCGGTCGCAGGCCCGCGGTCGCGTCAGCGAGCACCATCTCGGTGACACCAGGTACGAGGCGTCTGGCCAGGCGGATCAGGTCGTGGAGGGCACCGACGGAGACGGTCGTGTCGAAGCCACGTTCCTCCGAGGTGGCTCCGAGCACGATCGATCCGTCCGCGCGTGGGACGAGATATACATGAGAACCCTGGACCATGCCCCGCACAGTGCGGGTGAGCAGGGGTGGAGGTTCTGTTTCTGGGGTGGCGCTGGCGGTCAGGGGGGCGGGCGCGAGGCGGAGGATCACGCCCTTCACGGGCCGAAGTGGCACCTGGGCGAGCTCGGGGAGCCCGTCGACCGATCGGGACCAGCTTCCGGCGGCCAGCACCGCGGCGCCGCAGGTGAGCCGGATACCAGAGGCAAGGCGTACCGCGCTCAGGCGTCCACCTGGAGCTTCGAGCGCCACTGCCCTCTCGGGCACGAAGGCCACCTCGCTCTCTTGGCAGGCATCCAGGAGTGCCCGGACGAGGTGACGGGTCCTCACCTGGTGGTCGTTCGGGGCCCACAGGGCACCACGAATGCCCGGCGCCAGGTTCGGCTCCATCTCACGAGCCTCGCGGCCTGAAACCCACCGGACCTGAAGGCCGAGCTTCAGCTGGAACTCGTAGAGCTGTCTGGCCGCCATCCGGTCGTCGTCGTCGAATGCGACGAGCATGGTGCCGCACCTCCTGTAGCCGATGTCGCTACCGGTGTCGGCTTCCAGCTCCTCGGCGAAAGCGCCCCAGAGACGGGCAGACGCCAGCGACAGGTGGAGCAGCGCCTCCTCACCATAGTGAGCCTCGGTCACAGGCGCGAGCATCCCGGCTGCAGCCCACGAGGCGCCATGCCCGGGGTCGGGGTCTACGACGGCTACGGCCAGGCCGCGCTTGGATGCCTGCCAGGCCGAGGCAAGCCCTATCACACCTCCACCGATCACCACCGCGTCGAAACAGCGCCCGTAGACCTGAGAAGCGTCAGCACCCTCATGGCCGCTAGGAGCGGTGTGCTGAGTAGCACTCATCGAAACAATCCTATGGGCCCCATCGCCTCTAGCATCCAGGCGCGGCTCCATGGTTCGCCGCGGGGCGATGCATCTGCATACCGGCAGGCCGGGAACCGACCGCACTGCTCGATTCTCAAGAGACATCACGACGTGCGATCAGGTAACGTCTGTAGCGGCGTAGACCGCTACAGAGACCGGGTGTCTAGCCGTGAAAGGCGGTGATGGGCATGGCCAAGCGCGAGCAGTCCGACGGGTCTGCTGCTGCCAGCGGAGCTCCGGCAGCCAGTGGGCTGCGGGGTGCCCTGTTGGGAGCCCCTGTTCTGGCAGCTGTGCTGGCCGGGACGTTGCTTCTCGCCTCGGCCGCCCCTGTTGGTGGCGCTCTGGGGACAGCTTCCTCGCACGACACGGTCGGTTCCGGGGCCGACCACCAGAGCGCTCGGGCTTCGCTGGAGAGCCTGGGAAGGCCGCTCAGGGGCGGGGCACCGCTCGCACCTGCCGGAGTCACCGGGCTGCCTGCAGGATCGCATGCTATCGGCCGGCTCGCTCCGTCTACGCCGATGTCCTTCGACGTGGTGCTGCGGCCTCGGGACGAGGCAGGGCTCCAGGCGCTCCTGGACAAGATGTACACGCCAGGATCGCCGGAATACCACCACTTCTTGAAGCGTGGGCAGTTCGCCGCCCGTTTCGGCGCGTCCAGCGCCGCCGTGTCCGAGGTCCGCTCCGCGCTGGCGGATGGCGGTCTGCGCCCCGGGCACCTGAGTGAAGATGGCTTGGTGGTACCGGTGACCGGTAAGGCAGCCGCAGTCGAGCGTGCGCTCGGTGTGACCGAGCTCAGCTACAGGCTGCCGAGTGGCCGCAGCGCGTTCGCGAACCTGGCCCCTCCCCATCTGGACGCCGCGGTATCGCACTACGTCCAGGCGATCGTGGGGTTGTCCACGGTGGTGCGTCCGCACCCGCTGATGGCTCCTTCGGCATCGAATGCGTGCCTGGTGAGGATCCCCGGCTATCCGCGGGCCTTTCACGGCACCCGCTCGCTCGGCCTATGCCGCACTGGCGTCACCGACAGCCTTACCGGCCAGCCAGGCGTGAGCGGCGCCAGCCAGGTACGCAGCCTCCCGCCTATAGCCGGAGCCATCGGCGAGGGACGGATCCGGGCTGCGCTGGCAGCAGAGATCGCTCCCCAGGCCGGATCTGCTCTGGCCGGGGAATCTCGGAGCGCCGAGGCAGTACCCGGCAGCGCTGTCTCTCCCCGTGGCGCGTCAGGGCCGAGTGCCTGCTCGGCGGCCTCCAGCGCGGCGTCGTCTGCAGGCGCCTACACTGCCGGCCAGATTGCCCAGGCGTACGGCTTCAGCTCGGGCGCCTACGCCAAGGGCCTGTTCGGCGCCGGGCAGACGATAGGCCTCTTCGAGCTGGCTCCGTACTCGAGCTCTGATATAAGCAGCTTCGAGTCCTGTTACGGGATCACCACGCCGGTCAGCCAGGTCCAGGTCGACGGGGGAGGCACCTCAGGGCTCGGCGGCTCGGCCGAGGACACCCTGGACATCGAGGACGCTGCTGCATTGGCACCCGAGGCGAAGATCGTCGTCTACGAGGCACCGAACAGCCAGGTGGGCTCCATCGACGACTATGCCGCCATCGCGAACGCCGACGCTGCTCAGGTGGTCTCCACCAGCTGGGGGGAGTGCGAGGCGGCCACCGGGACTGCCGCCGCCGGGGCGGAGAACACGATCTTCGAGCAGATGGCTGCTCAGGGCCAGACGATGATCGCTGCGGCTGGGGACTCCGGATCCGAGGACTGCTACAGCGGAGCGCCTGACTCGCTGAACGGCATTGCCTGCCCATCCTCGACGTCGTGCATCGCAGTCGGTCAGAACTCGAACGATGCCGAGGGGGTGGTCGTCCCGGTGGACGGGTCCAGCACCGGGACGCCGATCATGGTGAGCGGGACCATCGCTCTGTTCGCCGTGGCCTGCCCGACGACCACCGAGTGCGAGGCGGTGGGCGCTAATGCGAACGGGGTGGGTGTCGTGGTGCCCATAGACTCGGGCGTTCCCGGAGCTCCCATAGTGGCATCGGATACGGCTGCCATACTGGCGATCGACTGCCCCTCTAGCTCGGGGTGCGTGATGACCGGGGTTGGGGCCTCCGGGGTAGGCGTGGTGCTATCCCTCGTGGGCGGCACGCCTGGCTCACCCATCGACATACCGGGCAGCTCGGTGCTCTACGGGATCGCCTGCCCCTCGACTACTGCGTGCGCGGTGGTGGGAGCCGACAGCAGCGTCGCGAACCCTGAAGGGCTGGTGGCGCTGGTGGTGGATGGTGATGTCGAGAGCGTTCTGGACGTGCCCGGCACATCCCTGGTGGACGCGGTTGCGTGCAGCGGTACCACCTCGTGCGTCTTCGGTGGTGACAACGCCTCGGGCGACGGTGTCGTCGACTCCATCACTGACGGGACGCCTGGCCAGCTGACGGTCCTTACCTCTGCGACCCTGATAGAGGCTGCCGCCTGCGGCGCTTCAGGAGCGTGCCTCCTCGTAGGCCTGTCCTCCACCTCTGGTGGCCTGGCTGTGCCCATGAGCGGCGACACCCTGGGAAGCGTCGTGGAGGTGTCGGGGGTGAGCGGGCTGGACGGGGTCACCTGCTCGGGATCCACCGGCTGCGAGGCAGTCGGCGCGGACCTGGCGGGGAACGGCGCCGTGGTGCCTATCTCGACGAGCGGTGTGGCTGCAGGCGTGACCTCGGTGGGCACTCCAGCGCCGGCGTCGGTGACACTGAGGGGTCTGGCGTGCTACTCCTCGACATCGTGCCTGGCAGTCGGCGACGACAGCAATGGCGTCGGAGTCGTGGCGCAGGTGACGAACGGGGTGGCTGGTGCACCGGTAGAGGTACCGGGAACGAGCGAGCTGTCCTCGGTAGCGTGCTCGTCAGCCACCTCCTGCGAGGCAGTCGGCTATGACCTGAACCTCAGCGCGACCTCGGTTTCCACGCTGTTCGAGGGCGTAGCCGTACCGATCGATTCGGGCACCCCGGGTACGCCGGTAGATGCCCCAGGAACCTCGGAGCTTACGGGCGTGGCATGTCCAGCCTCGGGGAGCTGCCAGGCAGTGGGGTTAGTGATGAGTTCCTCCACCTCGGCCCAGGTGTCGGCCGTGACGCTCCCCATAACGGATGGCACGCCAGGCAGTGCTCTAGAGGTATCGGGCGTGTCGAGGCTGAGCTCGATAGCGTGTGCCACCAGCAGCTCCTGCGAGGCTGTTGGCGTGACGATCAGCTCCTCCACTTCGTCCGTGGGAGCAGTCGTAGCACTGGACGGTGGCGCGCCCGGATCACCGGCAGACGTGAGTGGGGCGAGCCAGCTGACCTCTGTGGCCTGCAGCTCTGCGAGCGCCTGTGTGGCTGTCGGAGACTATGCGACTGGGTCGGGTACGACCAGTCTTCTGCTCAGCGCAGAGGGCGTGGTGGTCCCCGTCACTGGTGGGTCTCCTGGAGCCGCCTCCACGGTCTCGGGCACGACGCTGCTCAGCTCCGTGGCCTGCCCGTCGACCACCTGCGTGGCGGTGGGCACCGACCTGGCCAGCAGCACCTCCCTTCTCGGGGTGGCACTCGAGGTGTCCAACGGCGTGCCTGGATCCCCAGCCACTACTTCGTCCGCCGCAGAGCTGCTGGGCGTGTCATGCATATCGGCTGGTGCGTGCGAGGCTCTCGGCATTACGGGCGTGGGCCAACCGGAGATCGTCGGCGTCTCGAATGGAACGCCCGGCGCGGTCTCGATCGCATGGACGGCTCCAGGCCTCGATGCCGCGTCCTGCTTCACGTCAGCCTGCCTCGCCGGGGGTTCGACGGGTCAGAGCGGGGAGGTGGCCACGGTGAACGCCACCAGCACCACGGTGGGTGGCGCCGTGAGCGTCCCGGGAGCCGTAGCCATCATGGGCATCTACTGCGTGTCCTCTGCGGAGTGCGAGGCAGTGGGCGAGAGCTCTTCGGGCGTGGGCGTGGCGGTCCAGGTGTCGAACGGCACCCCCGGGGCCGCAGAGAGCGTCTCGTCGGTCTCCTTCCTCGACGCCGTGAGCTGCAGCTCTACCACGACGTGCGAGGCAGTGGGCGAGAATGCAGCCGGTGAGGGCGTCGCCGTCGCCATCACGAACGGCGCGCCCGGATCCCCGGTGCCAGTGGGGGGCTCGACCGCGCTATTGGGCATCGACTGCCCGACTAGCAGCTGCGAGGCCGTGGGAGCGTACGCCACGTCGAGTGGGGTCCTGGAGGGTGTCCTCCTCACTCTGGCGAGCGGGAGCCCTTCTGCCGTGCAGGCAGTCTCCTCTGCGAGCGAGCTGATCTCGGTGTCCTGCAGTTCCCCGGGTGCATGCGAGGCGGTGGGTCTCTACGAGGAGCCCTCTACGTCCTCCTCCGCCGGCTTGCTGGCAGGTGCCACCGAGGGAGTAGCCCTGCCAGTGGGATCCTCCGGCGCAGGCGTGGTGACCGACGTGCCTGCCATGTCGCTCATCTCCTCGCTGGCCTGCCCTTCGGCCGGGTCCTGCGAGGCCGTGGGTATCGATTCCTATACCGGCACCGGAGGGGTGCTCGCCATCGACAGCGGCGCGCCTGGGGCTGTCACGGGCACCTGGGCGGGTTCCCTATCGGCGGTGTCCTGTGGCGCTGCGAGCGTCTGTGAGGCAGTGGGGAGCAGCCCGAACGGATCGGGCATCGTCCTGTCCCTCGACGGGGGAGTTGTCCCCGCGGAGCTCATGTCTTCGGTGATGCCCATCGGCCTGGCAGTCGACGACCCGGCCTCGCAGCCCTACGTGACTGGCGTGGGAGGTGTGAGCCTCAGCTCGCTGGGCCCGCCGGCTGTGCAGAGCGCCTGGAATGGAGGAGTCCTAGGTGGCGCCGGTGGTGGTGGGATATCACAGAACTGGACCATGCCGTCCTGGCAGAAGGGTACCGGGGTAGAGAACCAGTACTCCACCGGCTCGCCCTGCTCTGCGCCGTCGGGGTCCCTGTGTCGCGAGGTGCCGGATGTATCTGCCTCGGCAGATCCGAACCACGGCTACGAGATCTACTACGAGGGCAGTTGGGTGGCTGCAGGGGGCACCAGCGCTGCAGCCCCTCTCTGGGCTGCTGTGGTGGCCGATACGAACCAGGGCTGTGCGGGCTCGACCGGGTTCGCGAACCCTGCTCTGTACAGCCATGCATCGGACCTCCAGGGGGTGACCACCGGGAACAACGACATGACTGGCACGAACAGCGGCCTCTACCCGGCCACCGCCGGTTACAACATGGTCAGTGGACTCGGCACGCCGACATCCGCGATCTTCGCTCCTGGCGTGCTCTGTCCTGCTCCCCAGTCCGCTGAGTCAGCCTCGGGTCTCACCGTATCGCCTGCGCCAGCCACCACGGGATCGACGTCTACCTACACGGTGGTCTTCACCACCTCGGCCAGCGGGGCTCTGGCTGCGGGGTCCTCTATCGACCTCACCCTGACTGCGGGTACCACGCTGCCGGCCAGCGCGTCGGACTATGTCGTCACAGATGCCACCTCCTCGACCGACACGGTCGCGTCGGTGAGCGTCTCCGACGGTACTGGGTCTGCCACTCCTAACCAGGTATCGATGGACCTGTCGGCGACTGGCATCGGCGCGTCGGATGCGGTAACGGTGACCATCAGCGGGGTGCTGAATCCCACGAAACCGTCGTATTCCTACACGGGATCCCTGTCGACCAGCTCCGACACCACAGCGGTGACATCGGACACCTATGCGATCATTGCGCCCCCGCAGGTAGCAGGCACATACGTCCCGATCTCCCCGGAGCGCCTGGTGGACACCAGGTGCGCCGAGAACCCTCTGCCGAGCGACCTGAGCGCGTCCTACTGCGCAGCCCTGCCGGCATCCGACGCGACACTCGCAGCCCCTGCTGGCGGGGGGAAGATCCACGTGAGCGTCACCGGCGTAGGAAGCGTGCCTCTCACGGGGGTGGCGGCCGTGCTCCTGAACGTGACCTTCGCTGGATCCTTCTCCACCGGCGGCTACCTCTCTGCCTACCCGACCGGTCTGAGCGCGAACCCCGCAAGCTTCTCGAACGTGAACTGGTCGATCGCGACCTACCAGGCAGCGGTGGCGAACCTGGCGGTGGTGAAGGTGGGCACCGGGGGCCAGATCACCATCTACAACGGCGCCACGGGCTATACGAACCTGATCGTCGACGTGGAGGGCTACTACCTCTCGGCCGGAGCCTCCTCCACATCGGGCAGCTCTACGGGCAGCGCGGCTGGCTCCACCTACGTCCCGGTCTCCCCGGAGCGCCTGGTGGACACCAGGTGCGCCGAGAACCCACGACCGAGTGAGCTGAGCGCGTCCTACTGCGCAGCCCTGCCGGCATCCGACGCGACACTCGCAGCCCCTGCTGGCGGGGGAAAGATACACGTGAGCGTCACCGGCGTAGGAGGAGTGCCGGCCACTGGGGTGGCGGCCGTGCTCCTGAACGTGACCTTCGCGGGATCCTTCTCCACCGGCGGCTACCTCTCTGCCTACCCGACCGGTCTGAGCGCGAACCCCGGAAGCTTCTCGAACGTGAACTGGTCGATCGCGACCTACCAGGCAGCGGTGGCGAACCTGGCGGTGGTGAAGGTGGGCACCGGCGGCCAGATCACCATCTACAACGGTGCCACGGGCTATACGAACCTGATCGTCGACGTGGAGGGCTACTACCTCACCGGCTGAGATCCATACGGCGCGAGTGGGGACGCCGGGAGGGCCGCTGCCCGCGCTAACATGGTGACGCTGCAGCAGGGCCAGCGTCGTCCCGGGCCGCAGGACCACGTCCAGCGATCTAGATGAGGTGTATGGGATGACGAGCCCGGACCCCACCAGGGGCCTTTACGACCCGGCTTTCGAGCACGATGCCTGCGGCATTGCCCTGGTGGCCGACATGCGAGGCCGCAGGAGCCACGAGATCGTCCGGCAGGGCATTACGGCCCTGGAGCACCTCGAGCATCGCGGAGCCAGCGGAGCCGAGGCCGACACGGGTGACGGGGCAGGGATACTCGTCCAGGTGCCCGATGCCCTCTTCAGGGCCACCACGGACTTCAGCCTGCCGGAGCCCGGCCACTACGCCACGGGCATCGCCTTCATGCCCGAGGAAGCTGAGTCGGCAGCCAAGGCCCGCTCCGAGGTGGAGAGGATAGCCGTCGAGGAGGGGTTGGTCCTTCTCGGATGGCGGTCGGTGGAGGTGGACCCCTCGCGCTTGGGTGCCTCTGCTCTGGCTGCGATGCCTCGCTTCGCCCAGGTGTTCGTGGCACCGGCCAGCCCCGGCGCACCGCCGGCATCCGACGGGCCGGCGCCGACCGGTCAGGCCAGAGATGCTGCCGATGCGGTGATGGCGCTCGAGCGGCTGGCGTACTGCCTGAGGAGGAGGGTGGAGAACGAGGTGGCCGACGTCTACTTCTCCTCCCTCTCCGCGCGCACCATCGTGTACAAGGGGATGCTCACCGCCACGCAGCTCGACGGCTTCTACGCGGACCTGGCGGACGAGCGGATGCAGAGCGCGATCTCGCTGGTGCACTCGCGGTTCTCCACCAACACCTTTCCATCCTGGCCGCTCGCGCACCCATACCGTTACCTGGCCCATAACGGGGAGATAAACACCCTGCGGGGGAACAGGAACCAGATGCGCGCCCGTGAGGCCCTGCTGGCCAGCAGCCTCATCCCGGGCGACCTGTCCCGCCTGTTCCCCATCTGCAGCCCGTCGGGGTCCGATTCGGCCTCATTCGACGAGGTGCTGGAACTGCTCCACCTGGGCGGCAGGAGCCTGCCGCATGCCGTTCTCATGATGATCCCGGAGGCCTGGGAGAACCACGGTCTCATGGAGGAGGCTCGCCGGGACTTCTACCGCTTCCATGCATCGGTGATGGAGCCATGGGACGGGCCGGCAGCCGTGGTCTTCACGGACGGTGTCGTCGCTGGGGCGGTCCTCGACCGGAACGGCCTCAGGCCCGCGCGCTACTGGGTGACCGACGAGGGATTGGTGGTGCTGGCCTCCGAGGTCGGGGTGCTGGACATCGACCAGCGCCATGTGGTGGCCAAGGGTCGGCTCCAGCCCGGGCGGATGTTCCTGGTGGACACCGAGAGGGGGAGGATCGTAGGCGACGACGAGCTGAAGGCCGAGCTGGCTGCGGCAGAGCCCTATGGAGAGTGGTTGAGGGCCAACCAGGTGGGTCTCGAAGAGCTGCCGCCCAGGGTGATGCTCACCCCCCAGCATTCCTCGGTGGTGGGCCGCCAGAGGGTCTTCGGGTACACGAACGAGGACCTGCGTCTCATCATCGGTCCGATGGCGAGCTCCGCTGCCGAGCCGATCGGATCGATGGGAAACGACGCGGCAATCGCCGTGCTCTCCGAGCGCCCGCGACTGGTCTACGACTACTTCACCCAGCTCTTCGCGCAGGTGACGAACCCTCCCCTGGATGCGATCCGCGAGGAGCTGGTAACAGCCACCAGGTCGCTGGTGGGACCCGAGGGGAACCTGCTGGAGCCGACTGCGGCCTCGTGTCGACAGATAGTGCTTCCACGGCCTGTGATAGACAACGAGGACCTCGCGAAGCTCCTCTACGTGAACGAGAACGGTGAGACACCGGGTTTCCGGGGGTTCGCCATCGACGCGCTCTTCGAGGTGGACGGAGGTGCGGAGGCCCTCCGGTCGGCCATCGAGGAGGTGCGCCGGAAGGTCTCCGAGGCCATAGCCTCCGGAGCCAACGTGATAGTGCTGTCCGACAGGAACTCGGACGCGCTCCAGGCGCCGGTGCCGTCGCTACTGGTCACCTCGGCAGTCCACCATCACCTGGTCCGGGAGCGCACCCGCACCCGGGTGGGCCTGGTAGTCGAGACCGGAGACGCGCGCGAGGTGCACCACATCGCCCTCTTGATCGGATACGGAGCCTCTGCGGTCAACCCGTATCTGGCTCTCGAGACAGTCGACGACATGATCGCATCTGGAGCCGTCACGGGAGTGACCCCGCGCCAGGGCCGTAGGAACTACCTGAAGGTGGCGACGAAGGGCGTGGTGAAGATCATGTCGAAGATGGGCATATCCACCGTACAGGGCTACTGCGGTGCCCAGGTCTTCGAAGCGGTCGGCCTGGCGCGCGATCTGGTGGACGAGTACTTCACCGGCACGGTCAGCAGGATCGGCGGCGTCGGACTCGACGTGCTGGCAGAGGAGGTGGCCGAGCGGCACCGTAGAGCGCACTTTCCTCGACCTAGAGAGCTGGCGCACCGTGAGCTCGATACCGGCGGGGAGTACCAGTGGCGGCGCGAAGGAGAGGTACACCTTTTCAACCCGAGGACGGTCTTCAAGCTCCAGCATGCCACCAGGGCCAAGCGTTACGACGTGTTCAAGGAGTACACACAGCTCGTAGACGATCAGGCCGAGCGGCTGGCGACGCTCAGGGGACTGATGCGCCTGCGCACCCGCTCGGCAGGATACGAGAATGCCCCGGCACCGATCCCCCTCGAGGATGTCGAGCCGGTGTCTCAGATCATGAGGCGGTTCGCCACCGGAGCGATGTCCTATGGCTCGATCTCCGCGGAGGCACACGAGACCCTGGCCATAGCGATGAACCGCCTCGGGGCGAAGTCCAACACCGGCGAGGGTGGCGAGGATCCCCAGCGCTTCGTGCCTGACCCGAACGGTGACCTGAGACGTAGCGCCATAAAGCAGGTGGCCTCTGGACGCTTCGGGGTCACGAGTGAGTACCTGGTGAACGCCGACGACATCCAGATAAAGATCTCCCAGGGAGCCAAGCCCGGCGAGGGTGGGCAGCTGCCCGGGCACAAGGTGTACCCGTGGATAGCGCGCACCAGGTTCTCCACTCCTGGCGTGGGCCTCATCTCGCCGCCTCCTCACCACGACATCTACTCGATAGAGGACATAGCCCAGCTCATACACGACCTGAAGTCCGCGAACCCGGAAGCTCGGGTGCACGTGAAGCTGGTGGCGGAGGTGGGCGTCGGTACGGTGGCTGCCGGGGTGGCCAAGGCGAAGTCCGACGTGGTCCTCATCTCGGGCCACGACGGGGGCACAGGGGCGAGCCCGCTCACATCGATAAAGCACGCAGGGGTTCCCTGGGAGCTGGGACTGGCCGAGACACAGCAGACTCTGGTGCGCAACGGCCTGAGAGATCGCATCGTGGTCCAGGTGGACGGGCAGATGAAGACCGGGCGCGATGTCGTCGTGGCGGCGTTGCTCGGCGCGGAGGAGTTCGGCTTCGCCACCGCGCCCCTGGTGGTGTCCGGCTGCGTGATGATGCGGGTCTGCCACCTCGACACCTGCCCCGTCGGCATCGCCACCCAGAACCCCGAGCTGCGCAAGCGCTTCTCGGGAAAGCCGGAGTTCGTGGAGCACTTCTTCCAGTTCATAGCCGAGGAGGTGCGCGAGTACCTGGCCATGCTGGGTCTCAGGTCGCTAGAGGAGGCGGTGGGGCGTGTGGACCTGCTGGACCCCGAGGTAGCGGTCGCGCACTGGAAGGCTCGTGGACTGGACCTGTCCCCGGTGGTGGCCGAGCCCGAGGCCGGACCTCCTACAGACAGGCTCTGGCGACGCAGCCAGGATCATGGCTTGGACCGTGCGCTCGACCACCAGTTCATGGAGGTGTGCATGCCTGCGATCGAGGCTGGTGACGGAAGCGTGAGGGTGGGCGCGAACCTCGCCATAAGGAACGTGGACAGGACAGTGGGCACCCTTCTCGGCTACGAGGTGACGAAGCGCCTCGGCAGCGCTGGGCTGCCAGATGACACCATCGACATCACATTCGATGGCTCTGCAGGTCAGAGCTTCGGCGCCTTCGTTCCCCGCGGCATCACGCTGCGCCTGCGAGGGGACGCGAACGACTACCTGGCCAAGGGTCTCTCCGGCGCAAGGGTCGTGGTTATGCCACCCGAATCCAGCACCTTCAGGGCAGAGGACCAGGTGATAGCCGGGAACGTCGTCCTCTACGGAGCCACCGGCGGCGAGGTCTTCATTCGCGGCCAGGCCGGTGAGCGCTTCTGCGTCCGGAACTCCGGTGCCCTGGCAGTCGTGGAGGGCGTCGGCGACCACGGCTGCGAGTACATGACCGGCGGATACGTCGTGGTGCTGGGACCTACCGGCAGGAACTTCGGGGCAGGGATGTCGGGTGGCGTGGCCTACGTCTACGACCCCGACTCGGCTCTGGCCGAACGTACGAACTTCGAGATGGTGGACCTGGAGCCACTGGACGATGGGGACCTGGGCTGGTTGATGGACGTGCTCACGCGCCACCGGACGGAGACAGGATCGGCTGTCGCTGCTGGGCTACTTGAGCGCTTCGCCGCCACAGCCGGCGACTTCGTGAAGGTGATGCCGAGGGATTACCGGAGGGTGCTGGAGGCGACCCGGCTGGCAGTGGAGAGGGGCACCTCGGTGGACGAGGCCGTCATGGCGGCGGCGCACGGGTGATGACTCACCTCACCCCGTATGGGTCGCTTCGGCCGGCTGCGCTGGCGGCAGCATCGGATAGGAGGGTTCGCTGATGGGCAAGCCGACTGGCTTCATGGAGTACCCGAGGGAGCTGCCCGAGCGCCGGCCGGTATCGCTCAGGGTACGTGACTGGCACGAGGTCTACGAGGACTTCGACGAGGAGCGGGTCCGCACCCAGGCGGCACGCTGCATGGACTGCGGCATCCCCTTCTGCCACGACGGCTGCCCCCTCGGGAACCTCATCCCGGAGTGGAACGACCTGGTCTGGCGGGACGACTTCTTCGATGCCTCCGAGCGCCTACATGCCACGAATAACTTCCCCGAGGTCACCGGGAGGCTGTGTCCGGCGCCATGTGAGGGAGCCTGCGTGCTCGGCATCAACTCGGATCCCGTGACCATAGAACGCGTCGAGTACGAGATCGCGGAGCGGGCCTTCGAGGAGGGCTGGGTGGTGCCGCTGCGACCTGACTTCCGAACGGCAAAGTCGGTAGCAGTGGTGGGTTCGGGTCCAGCGGGTCTCGCGTGCGCACAGCAGCTCGCCAGGGCTGGCCATCGGGTCGTCGTCTACGAGCGCGCGGAGCGTCCTGGAGGACTGCTGCGTTATGGCATACCGGAGTTCAAGATGGAAAAGCGCGTCCTCGACCGGCGCCTGGCCCAGCTCCGTGCCGAGGGCGTCGAGTTCGAGTGCGCGACCTGCGTAGGTGGAGATCCCGGGTCATTGCCAGAGGCCCCGGGTGGAGCCACAGCACCCGGAGCGAGGCTGCTCGCGGTGGACGAGCTTCTGGGCAGCTTCGACGCGGTGGTGCTGGCCGTCGGATCCACGGCACCACGCGACCTGGCCATACCAGGTAGGGAGCTGAACGGCGTCCACTTCGCCATGGAGTACCTGAAGCCATCGAACCTCGTGCGCGAGGGGGTTCTGGCGAAGTCGCCGGTGTCGGCCCAGGGAAAGCAGGTGGTGATCATCGGCGGTGGCGATACCGGGGCCGACTGTCTCGGCACGGCGCACCGCCAGGGCGCGCTGAGCGTCCACCAGCTGGAGATCATGGAGCGCCCACCCGAGGCGCGAGCACCGGGGAACCCCTGGCCGACCTGGCCAGTCATATTCCGGACCTCCTCTGCGCACGAGGAAGGCGGTGAGCGTCTCTATGCTGTGACCGCAGCCGAGCTAGTCGGGGATCACGAGGGAAATGTCCGCGCTCTGAAGGGACACCAGGTGTCGGCTCTGGCCGGATCCACGGGCATCACCTTCGAGAAGGTTCCCGGCAGCGACTTCGAGCTTCCCTGCCAGCTGGTCCTGCTGGCAATGGGCTTCCTCGGGCCGGAGCGAGACGGGGTGATGGCCAGCCTCGACCTGCAGCTCGACGCACGTTCGAACATCGCGGTGGGGACCGACTGGAGCACCTCGAGACCAGGCGTGTTCGCCTGCGGCGATGCCGTGCGGGGTCAGAGCCTGATCGTATGGGCTATCGCCGAGGGCCGCTCGTGCGCGGCGGCAGTGGATCGTTGGCTGGAAGGCACTAGCAGCCTCCCTGCACCTATAGTCCCAGGCCAGCTAGCGATGCGGTGATCGATCCAGCGCATGCTTCGACTGCAGCGCTGGATCGGGCCGATGCTGGTACCCGGGTAGGCAGAGCTCGCCGCCCTGCCAGGTGGATCAGTACGGACCGCCATGGTCGAGGATTCTCCGTGGGTTCTCGACGAGCATGGTGGTTATCTGCTCCTCTGTGACCCCACGGGCACGAAGTGCCGGCAGCACGTCGGCCGTGATGTGCAGGAAGTGCCAGTTCGGCGCGGCAGCCTCGCGCAGGGCAGGATCGAACCAGTCGATGTGGCAGGCGGCGTCGTGGGCCAGCACCATCCTGGCAGCGTGACCCTCGGAGCACAGGCGCGCGACCATGTCGACACGGTCCTCGAAGGGAAGGATCATGTCGATGCCGAAGCGGTCCATGCCGAGGGTGGAGCCTGCGTCGAGGAGCTGGTGCAGGTAATCGAGATCGGTGGAGTCACCGCTGTGACCTATGACCACACGTGAGAGGTCGACTCCCTCCGAGGCGAAGACGCGCTGCTGGTCCAGGCCCCTCCGGGTGCCGACATGGGTGTGGGTGGATATGGGCAGGCCGGTTCTCCTGTGCACCCGCGCCACTGCCCTCAGGACGCGCTCCACACCCGGGGTGAGGCCCGGCTCGTCGGTGGCACACTTCAGTATTCCAGGCCGGATACCCGTCCTGGCTATCCCGTCCTCGATGTCCCTCATGAAGAGCTCATCGAGGGCATCGACACCGCCAGGACGGAAATCCGCTGTCCGGTAGTCGAAGTAGTGGGGTATCTCGGCATATGCGTAGAGACCAGTGGCCACCACGATGTTCAGGTCGACCTGCTCTGCCACCCGGGCCACCCGTTCGATGTCGCGCCCGAGTCCCACGACTGTCAGGTCGATGATGGTCCTGATCCCAGCCTCGTACAGGGCCTGCAGCCGCTCGGCAGCCTTCCCGATCTCCCGTCTCTCGTCGAAATCGCCAGGCCAGTTCTGCTCCACCTCGGGGGAGTGGACGAAGACATGCTCGTGAGCCAGCGTGGGTCCGAGCGAGGCAGCATCCACCGGACCCTTTACCGTGTTCACCAGGCCCATCTTCTTCCTGCCCTTCGTGTTCGCGGCGAGACTGCCGGCCAGACCGGCGAGGTGGCCCGCCAGCATGAGGCCACGGAGGCGACCGACCAGCGTGCCGATCCTAGCCAAGATCCTTTGCCAGCGAGACCACCTCCAGGGCGTATGGAAGGCTTGCCCGCAGACACGACGTCGACAGCGAGCCGCAGTTATAGGTGACCAGGGCAGCGAGGGGATCGCTGGAACCGCCGTCCGCACAGAGCATCCTGGCCTCGGCCCAGGCGCTGTCCACCGGGTCCAGCCTGGTCGGCGGCATCGCTCCACCGTAGGGGACAGGCAGCGCGTATTCCTGGAATGTACCGGGCTCGAACTGGGCTATTCCCACCGCCCCCTTGTCGCTTCGCGCAGAGGGGTCGAAGCGTGACTCCACCCACTGCTGGGCCAGGAGCAGTCCTGGGCTGATCCCGCAAGTGCCCGTCGGACCGCCGGTGCCCGCCAGGTCGACGCCCGCGGCTGCCTCGGTATCGAGCATCACGAGCAGGGCCGGCGGATGAGGCGCGGCGCTGCTGGCCGCGCCGGGGACACCGGCCGGCATGCCAACCTCCGTGCCAGCCGATCCTCCTCCCAGCATGGCGAAGAAGGGCTCCGAGGAGAGGGTCGCGAGGCCCACACCAAGTGCCGCCGCACCAGCCACGATGGCGAAGATCACCCCGACCAGCCAGATCGCGCCCCTCATCCCGGCCTCGTCCCGGCCACGACTCGATGGCCCCCTGCGGGATCATCTCCTCCATGCAGCGACCAGGCCACCGATGCGACAGGTAATATCAAGTCATGACAATACATGACAAAGTATAATATAGCGTATAGCTTGGACAGTACCAGCGCAAGGCCGTCGCCGTCGCTAGGCTCGGACCATGGCCGGGATGACGAGCACCATGCAGGACGGACCTCTCCTGGTGAGCGGCATCCTCCGCCACGGTCAGCGTGTCTACGGGGAGAGCCTGGTGATATCGGCGGGAAGCTCGGGTGATACCCAGGCCAGCTTCGCAGACGTCGCGTCACGGGCGGAGAAGCTGGCTAAGGCCCTGAAGAGGCTGGGAATCGGATTCGGCGACAGGGTGGGCACCTTCTCGTTCAACCACCAGGCACACCTGGAGGCCTATCTCGGCGTCCCGGCCATGGGTGCGGTCTTGCACACGCTCAACGTCAGGCTGTTCCCCGAGCAGCTCGCGTACGTGATAAACCACGGCGGCGACCGGGTGATCATCGTGGACTCGGTCCTCGCACCTGCACTGGCCCGGGTGCTGCCCGAGTGCAGGGCAGTGGAGCACCTGGTGGTGGTGGGTCCCGAGGATGCCTCGGCACTGGGAGAGCACCTTGCATACGAGGACCTCCTGGCTGCCGAGGAGCCCGGTATCGACTGGCCGGTATTCGACGAGCACGCTGCCGCCGCCATGTGCTACACGAGCGGCACCACCGGGGACCCGAAGGGAGTGGTATACAGCCACCGTTCGACCTGGCTGCACTCGACGGCCGTGCTCTCGGGGAATGCCATGGCGATGTGCGAGCGTGACCGGGTGCTGGTGATAGTGCCGATGTTCCATGCGAACGCCTGGGGTACCCCCTACGCTGCCTTCATGTCTGGCTGTGACCTCGTGATGCCGGAGCGCTACCTGCAGGCAGAGCCGCTGGCGCGCATGTTCGCGCTGCACAGGCCCACCATGTCGCTCGGTGTCCCGACCATCTGGAACGACCTCCTGCGCTATGGCGAGGACCACGAGGTGGACCTGTCCTCGGTGAGGCTCCTGACTGCTGGCGGCTCTGCAGTCCCCCGCTCGCTCATCGAGGCCTACAGGGAACGCTTCGGCGTGACGATGCTCCAGGGGTGGGGGATGACCGAGACGAGTCCCCTGTGTGCGGTCGCCTTCCCGCCCAAGGGCGTTCCACCCGAGGAGGAGATCCTCTGGCGGTCGAAGACCGGCAGGGTGGTGGCCGGTGTGGAGGTGCGGGTGGTCGGACAGGACGGGACGGTGCTGGAACCCGACGGGGAATCGGTGGGGGAGTTCGAGGTGAGGGGCCCATGGATAACCGGCAGCTACTTCGGGGATCCGAGCCCGGAGCGCTTCCATGACGGCTGGCTCAGGACCGGCGACGTGGGATCGCTCGACTCGAAGGGTTTCATGCAGATATCGGACAGGACGAAGGACGTCATCAAGTCAGGTGGAGAGTGGATCTCCTCGGTGGAGCTCGAGAACGCAGTCATGGCGCATCCAGCCGTCTTCGAGGCGGCAGTGGTGGCGGTGCCCGACGAGAAGTGGGCCGAGCGGCCCCTGGTCTGCGTGGTCTGCGTGCCGGGCACGACACCGGGTCCAGAGGAGCTGCTCGGGTTCCTCGCAGGGCGGGTGGCACGCTGGTGGCTCCCGGAGCGCTGGTGCTTCCTCGAGGAGATCCCGAAGACGAGCGTCGGCAAGTTCGACAAGAAGGCGCTCAGGGCTGGCTACGCAGCGGGGGAACTGGATGTATGCCTGGTGGATCCCGGCGTGACAGGCCAGGGGTGAGCCGCGGCCCGTGAGCTGCCTCCTCAGCCAGCCATGGTGTTCAGCACGTCGATGAGCTGGCGAAGCCTTCCGTAGCTGCTGCGGTTGAACCGGAAGGCGATACGATCCAGCTCCAGGTGGTCGCCTGCGGAGCGCTCGGGCGGGAAGGCGGTGGCAGTCCGGATGGATCCTCCTGCCAGGATGTCCCGGAAGTCCCGGGTGAGCTCGGTGAGCTCCCGGGCCGAAGGGGCGTGGTGCAGGCGGATGACCAGTAGATCGCCGACGAACCTGCAGGAGTGGTAGTTCGTGTAGAAGCCCAGTATCTCCGAGCGGGCCTGGACCACGTCGTCCGTTATCCGGTAGAGGAAGCGGTCGTCGGGGTCGATGAGACCCTTGGCGAGCACCTCGGTCGAGATGAAGTGCTCCCAGGATCTCCAGTAGCTGCCGCCGGGCACCTCGAGCAGCACCACCGGTGCAGGTTGTGCTTTCCCGGTCTGCAGCAGGGTGAGCAGCTCGTGGCCCTCGTCGAGGGTGCCGAAGCCTCCCGGCAGGACTACGTAGGCGTCTGACTCCTTTATCAGCATCAGCTTGCGGGTGAAGAAGTAGCGCATCTCGACGAGCTTCGGATCCTGGGCGATGAAGGGATTGGCTCCCTGTTCGTGTGGCAGCCGGATGTTCGCCCCCAGGGATCTGTCCGTGCCGGCTCCTTCCATCGCGGCCTGCATTATGCCCGGCCCCGCACCCGTGACCACCATCCATCCCTCCGCGGCCAGCATCTTCGCGAGGCGACGAGCCTGGAGGTAGTTGGGATCCTCCTGCTCGGTGCGTGCGGAGCCGAAGAAGGTCGTCTTCGGGGCGTCCCTGTAGGGGGCGAAGACGCGGAAGGCGTCCACCATCTCCGCCAGCGCAGCGTTCGCCAGCTTCAGGTCGAGGGTGTCGGCCTGCTGGTGGACCAGCGACCCGATGGTCTCGAGCATCGACCGGCAGATGTCGCGGTGCTGCTCGGCACCACAGGCGTCGAGGAATGCCTCGATCGGCCCCGCCAGCTCGTGTGCATCGCCCACCTGGGTTAGCCAGCCTGCGGGACCTGCGCCCGCGGGACCTGCGCGCGCGGGACCTGCGCCCGCTCGGTCCCCGGTAGATCAGGCACTTGCCGGCACCCGGCCGTAGAGGGTGGTGCGTTGCTCCAGCCTGCGGCCGAGGGGGGTGACGATCCCCTCGAGCTCTGCCGGGCCGAGCGCCTGGCCATGGGTCGCGCCAGCGGCGCGCGATATGTTCTCGTCCATCAGGGTGCCTCCGAGGTCGTTCACACCTGCATCGAGCAGCTGGGCTACGCCGGCTGGACCAAGCTTTACCCAGCTGGCCTGGATGTTCTCGATGAAGCCGTGATAGGCGATACGGCCGACGGCATGCATGAGGACTACCTCGCGAAATGTCGGCCCGCGCCGGGCATGACGACGGAGGTATATGGGAGAGGCCATGTGCACGAAGGGCAGCGGGACGAACTCCGTGAACCCACCGGTCTGCTCCTGGAGGTCGCGGGTCACCATCAGGTGACGTGCCCAGGAGCGGGGATGCTCTATGGACCCGAACATGATCGTGACGTTCGACCTAAGGCCCACCTCATGGGCCGCTCGGTGGGCCTCTATCCATTCGGCGGTGGAGATCTTGTCAGGGCAGAGCTCCGCGCGCACCTGGTCGTCGAGGATCTCCGCAGCGGTGCCCGGCAGGGTGGCCAGGCCGGCCTCCTTCAGGCGAGCGAGATAGGCCGGTAGTGGCTCGCCTAGACGGCGTGCTCCCTCGGTGACCTCCAGGGCAGTGAAGCCATGTATGTGGATGTGCGCCGATGCATCGCGAACTGCCCGGATCACCTGGAGGTAGTAGTCGCCGTCGAAGCTGGGGTGGATGCCGCCCTGCAGGCATACCTCTGTGGCACCTGCCGCCTCGGCCTCTGCTACACGGCGGCTGATCTCCTCGAGATCGAGAAGGTAGGGATCACCGCGCAGGTTCAGGGAGAGGGGGCCTTTCGAGAAGGCGCAGAACCGGCACCGGTAGGTGCAGATGTTCGTGTAGTTGATGTTCCGGTTCATGACGTAGGTGACTGCGTCCCCGTTGACCTGGCGGCGCAGCTCGTCTGCCACCTCTGCCACAGCGCGCACCTCGCGCCCGCGGGCCCCGAACAGGGTGACGATCTCGTCCTCGGAGACCCGCTGACCGTCGAGGACCCCGTCGAGGACCTCCTGGAGCGCGCCCGAGAGGCGGCCCTGCCTGGCTGAGGGGGACGCAGAGACCAGGAGGGGAGGGGGAGCGTCGCCGCCGCTGCACCAGCGGTCCTCTCTCGCGAGGCCCTCGGCGTCGGAAGCATCCAGCACCGCGAAGCGCATCTCGGGGTCCAGCCAGGTGGCGGGATCCAGGGCGTAGCCGGGATAGATGGTGAGCCTCGGGGCCAGCTCGAGACCCTCGGATCTGGCGGCCTCGACGAGGCGCTCCACCTCGGGCCAGGCACGCTCGGGGTTCACATGGTCTGCCGTGACCGGTGATACCCCACCGAAGTCGTCGATCCCGGCGGCCAGCAGCCCGGAGATGTCGTCCACGAGGTTCGGCGGCGCCTGGAGATGCACCGTACTCGGGAGGAGGATCCGTGCCAGCGCGATGGTCCAGAGCAGCTCTTCGATGTCGCAGGCGGGGCTGTCGTGCATGGCGGTGCCGGGCTTTGGCAGGAAGTTCTGGATGATCACCTCCTGTACGTGACCATGGCGGGCATGGGCGTCACGGATCGCACGGAGAGCTTCTATCCGGTCCGCACGGGTCTCACCGATCCCCACGAGGATGCCGGTGGTGAAGGGGATCCGCAGGCTCCCGGCCGCCTCCAGGGTGGCCAGGCGGCGCTCGGGAGCCTTATCGGGACAGCTCCGGTGGCAGTCGAGATCCGGGTTCAGCGTCTCTAGCATCATCCCCTGGCTGGCCGTCACCGCCCTCAGCGCTGCCAGGTCGCCAGAGCTCAGTGCGCCGGCGTTGGCATGAGGCAGCAGGCCCGTTTCGTCGCGCACCAGCGCGCACATGTCGACGAGGTAGTCGATCGTGGTCTCGTATCCACTGCGGGCGAGCCAGTCGCGTGCTGCGGGGTACCTCTCCTCGGGGGCTTCGCCGAGGGTGAAGAGAGCCTCGTGGCATCCCGAGGAGGCACCGGCACGCGCTATGGCAAGCACCTCGTCTGGCGACAGGTAGGGGGAGCGGGTACGGGCGGGCGGTTTGGCGAAGGTGCAGTATCCGCAACGGTCCCGGCAGAGCTGGGTTAGCGGGATGAAGACCTTGGGGGAGTAGGTGACCCGCGATCCCCACTGGGAGAGACGGATACTGCGGGCGCTCTCGGCGAGCTGCCTGCTGGTGGCCTGTGTCAGGTACTCGATGTCCAGTGCCGCTCCGGCGGGATCTCCTATGTCCACCAGGCCACCTTACCGGCCAGATGGGGCCATCAGCGAGGTTTCCCACCCGGGAGATCATGTGGCCTTTCAGCGTCCCTGCCATGCGACGCGGGAGCTGGCTTGGGGGCAGCCACCTTGGTGTCGGCCACGACGACCAGGTTCCGGCCCGCCGCCTTCGCGCGGTAGAGAGCGGCATCGGCCCTGCCGATCAGCCGGTCGGCATCCTCTGCGTGGTCCCAGGACGCGATCCCCGCGGAGAAGGTGACCGGATCTCCACCCTCGCCCAGGAGCGGTTCGGCTGCTACCTGGCGGACCAGGAGTGCGGCGCCTTTCGTGTCGGTAGAGGGCATGATGACCAGGAACTCCTCGCCGCCGTAGCGAGCGATGGTGTCCTGGGCCCTCAGCCGCCGCGTGAACTGCGACGCGAAGGATCTGAGAAGCTCGTCACCGGCCTGATGGCCGAAGCGGTCGTTGTAGCGCTTGAAGTGGTCGAGGTCGAGCATCGCGACCGAAAGGGCTGAATCGCTCCGGGCAGCATGGGCCAGCTCCCGGTGCAGCACGTCGAACATGTGCCTCCGGTTCGGCAAGCCGGTGAGCTCGTCCGTCCGAGCCTGTTCGAGAAGGCGTCTTACGAGGGTGGCGCGGTCGGCCATGGCGGCGAGGAACCCGGCGACCGTGCTTGCCAGGACCCTCTGGTCCATCGGGTCCGTGCGGGACCGCCTGGGGGTGACCACGGCCACGCAGAGGTCCTCGGTGCACGCAGGTGCGGCCACGAGGTGGCTTCCGAGCGTAGGCAGGTGGTCGTCGAATGCCGTGGCCGCTATCTCGACGAGGTCATGCCAGTCGGCCCAGAGCGCATCTGGTGGCCAGGTCAGAACCGGTTCGATCTCCTCGGAGCCGACCCGGCGCGCCAGGACCGCGTAGCGTTCCGCGTCGAGGGCCTGCGCCAGCAGCGCGGCCACAGGCAGCACGCCTCCAGGCCAGTCCCTCACGTTCGCAGTGTGAGCTGCCACCTCGGTGAGGGCCTGGTTCACGAGGGAGCTGTGCAGCATTCCCCGCACCGCATGGTCGACCAGGAGCGAGATCCCTCCGGCTCCGAGAGCGTAGAGCAGGACGGTCCATGCTTCAGCTCCGGCCGAGTGCACTTCGGGCCCGACCACCAGGACCAACGCCCCTATGGAGACGACCCAGGCCACGGCCAGCATGGCGCGGTCCCCTATGACTGCTACGGCGATGACGGGCAGCACCACCAGCAGGACGAACGTGCCGTGATGGGCGCCCACGGAGCGGACGAAGAGAGCGAGTGCCAGGATCCCTCCGCAGGCCTGGGCCAGGACGAAGTAGGGCGCGAATCGTTCGAGGTGCCCGACGCGCAGGTTATGGAAGTCGCGGAGGTTGGTGACCAGGAGGACAGCCCCGATGCCGAGGGCAGCCGCCAGGTCTGCTCTGGAGCGCAGGCGCGGTTCGAAGACGGTGGCCGAGACGGCGAATATCCCAACGAGCACGTAGGTGATGCCTACCTGCACTACCACGCGCCTTACCAGGCGCTCGGTGGGAGCAGCTTTGAAGCGCATGAGTGGATCCAGGTGGCTAGGAGCGGCTCAGGGTACGCCCCAGCCGAACTCCCTGCCGCTCATCAGGAGTTCGGCCTCGCGAGGTCCCCAGGTGCCTGCAGGGTATGTTGCGAGGGGCACGGCGTCGTCTTCGAATGCGTCGAGGAAGGGGTCCACTATCCGCCATGCCTGGTCCACCTCGTCGGCGCGCACGAACAAGGTTGCGTCACCCACCATCGCGTCATGCAGCAGGCGCTCATAGGCATCCGCCCTGGGGTCTTGGAAGGCCTCGGCGTAGGAGAACTCCATCTTCACGGTGCGTACCCTGAATGCCTCTCCGGGTATCTTCGCACCGAAGTGGAGGGTGATGCCGTCGTCGGGCTGGATGCGCAGCACCAGGCAGTTCGGCTGGAGCTCACGGGCGAGCCGGCCTCCGAATGCCAGGTGCGGGACCCGGTGGAAGCGCAGCACGACCTCTGTGAGGCGCTCGGGGAGACGCTTGCCAGTTCGGACGTAGACAGGCACACCCGCCCATCTCCAGTTGTCCACCGCGAGGCGCATGGCAACGTAGGTCTCGGTGCTGCTGAGAGGGTCCACGCCGTCTTCCTGCCTGTATCCAGGGACGGGGCTCGAGTCGATGGTGCCAGCGGTGTACTGGCCACGGACCACGGATCCCGCCGCGGCGTCGACGCTGGGCACCTCGATGGCCCTCAGGAGCTTCACCTTCTCGTCACGTATCCCCAGGGCGTCGACGGTGGCGGGGGGCTCCATGAGGGTGAGGGCGAGGACCTGCATCATGTGGTTCTGGATGATGTCGCGTAGGGCCCCCGCGTGCTCGTAGAAGCCACCCCGGTGCTCCACGCCAAGGCTCTCGGCCACGGTGACCTGGACGGCGTCCACGTAGCGCCTGTTCCAGACGGGTTCGAACACCGCATTGGCGAACCGCAGGGCTAGCACGTTCTGGACGGTCTCCTTTCCCATGTAGTGGTCGATCCGGAACAGATCCTTCTCCTCGAAGGAGCGCTTCAGGGCGCTGTCGAGCTCGAGGGCGCTGTCGAGGTCATGCCCGTAAGGCTTCTCCACCACCAGGCGCGCCGTCGAGGAGGCTGAAGAGGGCCGGTTCAGGCCCGAGGCCGCCAGGCCGTCGGCTACGGTGGCGAAGGCGTCGGGCACGGTGGCGAGGTAGTAGACCCGGTTCCCTCCGGTACCGAGCTGGTCGTCGCAGTCCGCGAGCACGCCGGCCAGCCTGGTGAATGTGCCAGCGTCGGAGTACTCGCCTGCGACGTAGCGGAACCGGGATGCGAGCTTCGTCCACGACGAGGAAGCCTCTGGCGCGGACTCCAGCGCGACCTTCCTGAACTCGTCGTCGGTCCAAGTGGTCCTGGCCACTCCCACCACGTTGAAGTTCTCGGGCAAGGCTCCCTGGGAGGCCAGCCCTGCGAGCGCAGGCAGCAGCTTACGGGTCGCCAGATCACCGGAGGCACCGAACACGACCAGGATGTGTGGCGGCGCGGGGGAGAGCCCGGAGCGTGGCGCAGCGCCGGTCTGCTGGCCTGGAGCCGCTGTGGTCACTTGGGCCTGGCGCCACCGGGCCCAGTGCCGGTAGCTGTGCCGGTAGCTGTGCCCTTCGAGACATTGGCAGAGCCCGGGGGAGTGGTGCCTGTTGGGGCAGCCGATCCCTCACTCAGCACGGCATGGCCGCCGAACTGGTTCCTGAGTGCTGCCAGGAGCCGGTTCGCGAAGGAATCCGGCTCGCGCGAGGCGAACCGCTCGAAGAGGGAAGCCGCGATAACAGGCGCTGGAACGCTGCGCTCGATGGCTTCCTCCAGTGTCCAGCGGCCCTCGCCCGAATCGACGACGTAGCCCTCTATGGTCTCGAACCCAGAACCTGGCGCCAAGGCCCTCTCGGTGAGCTCGAGCAGCCAGGAGCGCACTACGGAGCCATATCGCCAGATCGACGCCACCTGGTGCAGGTCGATGGAGAACTCGTCAGCGGCTCCCATGATCGCGAACCCTTCGGCATAGGCCTGCATCAGGCCGTACTCGATGCCGTTGTGGACCATCTTCACGAAGTGGCCTGCACCTACGGGTCCTACGTGTGCGTATCCTCCTTCTGGTGCAAGAGCCAGGAAGATCGGCTCACAGACACCGACGGCCTCCGGGGTGCCTCCGACCATGAGGCAGTATCCGTTCGCAAGGCCCCATACGCCTCCCGAGGTGCCTGCGTCCACGAAGCCGATGCCCTTTTCGGCGAGTAGAGCCGCGGTGGGAGCTGCCTCCCGATAGTTCGAGTTACCGCCATCTATGACCACGTCCCCGCCAGACAGTACCTTCGCCAGAGTGGCGATGGTGGAAGTGGTGGGTTCTCCTGCCGGGACCATCACCCAGACGACGCGTGGGGCGTCGAGTGAGGATACGAGCTCCTCGATGGTGGAGGCAGGTGTGGCTCCCCTGCGAGCCACGTCAGCGCGGGCCTCGCTGCTCAGGTCGAATGCCACCACGTCGTGACCCTTCTCGATGAGACGCTGGGTCATGTTCGCGCCCATCTTCCCCAGGCCCACCATGCCGATCTTCATGTCTCATACCTCCTCGCGCAGGACATCATCCGGCCATCTGCTTGGCCTTGGTCGCCAGGACTTCGAGCAGTTCGTCGAAGGACTTCGTGAAGCCGGCCACTCCCTGGTCCTCGAGCGTCGCGGCTACATCCTCCATGTCGATGCCGGCCTCGGCCAGCCTGTCCAGTGCGGCCGGGCCGGCACCGGGGTCGGAGTCGACGGTCCGCAGGACTTTACCGTGGTCCAGGAAGGCATCCAGGGTCTCGTCCGGCATGGTGTTCACGGTGTCGGGGCCGATGAGCGTCTCCACGTAGGCGAGATCGGGGTAGGCGGGGTTCTTCGTCGAGGTCGACGCCCAGAGGGGTCGCTGTACGGTCGCTCCATGCGCCGCCAGGTTCACCCAGCGCTGTGAGGAGAACTTCTCCGTGAATATCCCGTATGCGGCGCGCGCCTGGGCGACTGCTGCGGTTCCCCTCAGTGCCAGGAGCTGCTCGGCTCTCGAATCGTCGCGGTCCGCGAGCCTGTCGAGCCTGCGGTCCACCTCTGTGTCGACCCGGCTGACGAAGAAGGATGCCACGCTGCGGACGGGCGACAGGTCGTCGACGCCGCTCGCCAGGCGGTCCTCGAGGCCACCGATGTAAGCCTCCACGACCTCCCCGTAGCGCGCCAGGCCGAATATGAGGGTCACGTTAATGCTGTGACCCTCGGCGACGAGGGTTCGGATGGCCTCTACGCCCTCGAGGGTGGCCGGGACCTTCACGTGCAGGTTCGGCGCTGCGATACGCTCGTGCAGGGATCTGGCAGCCGACAGGGTACCTGGTGCGTCGTGGGCCAGGGCTGGAGCGACCTCCACCGAGACATAGCCGTCGATGCCGCCGGAAGCCTCGTGGACAGGCGCCAGCACTTCGAGCGCGGCGGTGATGTCCGAGACCACCATCTCCCAGTAGGCGGCCTCGATGTCATGGGAGGCAAGGAGGTCGCCGAACTGCTCGTCGTAGTCGTCGTCGGTCTCTATGGCCTTCGCGAAGATGGTGGGATTGGAGGTGACGCCCCTCACTCCACGGGAGACGAGATCTCCGAGGCGTCCAGAGCGCAGGTAGTCGCGCCTCAGGTTATCGAGCCAGGGGCTCTGACCCCCTATCTCGTAGAGGTCATGCAGCCGTGTCATGTGCTCTCCTCCGGATGATCGGGCTCGAGCCAAGGCGCGCGAGCCATGCGTAGGGGTTACTGGCGAGGTGGTCGTCGGTGTGCACCGTCATGAGCCCGGACGCGCGGACTGCCCACGAGGGGCCCCAGGGGGGCCCAGTGCTAACAGCCTTCGGGCGCGCTCGGCCACCGCCCCCGCGCTGAAGCCGAAGTGAGCCATCACCTCGGCTCCGGGTGCCGAGGCCCCGAAATGGTCGATGCCCAGCATGTCGTCTGCGTACCTCTCCCAGCCGAAACTGGAGGCAGCCTCTACGGCCAGCGTGGGCACGTTCGCGGGCAGGACGCTCTGGCGGTAGAGCGGGTCCTGTTCGGCGAACAGCTCGAAGGAGGGCAGGGACACCACGCGTGCGGGGATGCCACCCGCATCCAGCTCGCGCGCGGCCTCCAGGCACAGCTGCACCTCGCTGCCGGTGCCGACGAGCACCACCGCGGGTGAGGACCCGGAAGGTTCGCGCAGGACGTAGCCTCCTGCAGCCACGCCAGCGGCGCCTGATCTCCGTGCGGCGGCAGTCTCTTCGAGCACGGGGAGCGCCTGGCGGCTGAGTACCAGGGCGGTAGGTCCGGGAAGCTCGACCGCCAGCCGCCACGCCTCGGCGCACTCGTTGGCGTCGGCAGGGCGTATCACCCTGAGGCCAGGCATGGCCCGAAGTGCCGCCAGGTGCTCCACTGGCTGGTGGGTCGGCCCGTCCTGGCCGAGACCTATGGAGTCGTGGGTCCAGGAGTAGACCACATGGGCACCGCTCAGAGCAGCGAGCCGCACGGCCGGACGCATGTAGTCGCTGAAGACGAAGAAAGTCCCGCCGACGGGCAGCACGCCTCCGTGGAGTGCCATCCCGTTCATCATGGCGCCCATCGCATGCTCGCGGATGCCGTAGTGCACCTGGGTGCCGCCGGGGTTAGAGGCAGACTGGTCGTCGTGGTCTGCCAGGGCCACGCCGGTGTTACCAGTGAGGTCGGCCGAGCCGGCGAGCAGGCCGGGTATGCCGGACGCGGTGGCCCTTATGCAGTCGTTCAGTGCGCGGCGCGTCGCGATCTGGTTGCCGGCCTCGAAGGCAGGGAGGCCGTCAGCCCATCCCGGCACCGGGCGAGAGCTCATGGCCAGGTCCCATGCCTCGCGGTCGATCCGGGATGCGGCTAGACGCTTCTCCCAGGCCATCCGCATCTCCTGGCCACGCGCCATGAGACGGGTGTAGAGATCCCTGACCTCATCCGGAGAGTAGAAGGGCTGATCTACCGGGAGTCCCAGGATGGCCTTCGTGGCCTTTATCTCCTCGGCACCGAGAGGGTCTCCGTGGGCTGCCGAGGTGTCTGTCTTATGGGGCGAGGGCCAGCCGATATGGCTTCTGAGCACGACCAGCGACGGTCTGTCTTCCACCTCCAGTGCCCGGCGCAGTGCAGCCTCTATGGCCACCATGTCGTTGGCGATCTCGCCAGCTCGTTCGACGTGCCAGCCGTATGCCTCGAAGCGGCCTACCGGGTCGTCGTCGAGAGCCAGCTCGGTGGGGCCGTCGATGGTTATGTGGTTATCGTCGTAGACGAGCACCAGCCGACCGAGACGGAGGTGACCTGCCAGGGAGGCAGCCTCGTGACTTATGCCTTCCATTAGGTCCCCGTCGGAGCAGATCCCGAATGTCCGGTGATCCACGATGTCACTGCCGAAGCGTGATCTGAGCCACCGCTCGGCCAGCGCCATGCCCACCGCGTTCGCGATGCCCTGTCCGAGGGGGCCGGTGGTCACCTCCACCCCTGGAGTGAGGCCAGCTTCGGGATGGCCTGGGGTGCGGCTTCCCCACTCGCGGAAGGACCTCAGGTCGTCGAGGGTGAGACCGTAGCCGCAGAGGTAGAGCATCGAGTAGAGCAGTATCGAGGCATGCCCGCAGGACAGGATGAAACGATCCCTATCCGGCCAGGACGGGTCGCTGGGGTCGTGGTTCATGACACGGCTGAACAGCACATGGGCGAGCGGCGCCAGAGCCATCGCGGTGCCGGGATGACCGCTCATGGCGGCCTCCGGTCCGTCCATGGCGATCCCGCGGATGACCGCCACGGCCTGGTCGTCCAAGGAAGTGTAGGCAGTGGCCTCTGAAGGGCTGCTCATCGGGTGACCACGCGGTTCGAGACCGTTCCGATCCTGGGAGGCTGGAGATTCAGTGGGGTCACCCTGAACACCGTAGTCCGTTCCAAGCGCCTGGCACGGTCGTCAGGAGTGCCTGGCGCCGGACACCGGCACTCCACCGATCCAGACACCACATACCCTGTAGTCGGCGTCGAGGACCACGATGTCTGCCAGCGCTCCGGGCTCTAACCTGCCGCGGTCGTCCAGGCCGAGCAACGACCCTGGCAGGGCCGTCGCGGCTCGCAGTGCGTCCTCGCTCCGGATGCCTACGTCCCTGACCAGGTGCTGGATCGCCTCTGCCATGCCCGTGGTCGCGCCGGCCAGGGTTCCGTCTGCCAGGCGTGCCGGCCCCTCGTGCGCCACAGCCTGTTCGGCCAGCTCGATCGGTCCTGCATGCCCTGCCAGGACCGCCACCGAATCGGTGACGAGCAGCATCCTCTCGGCACCCTTCGCCTTCCATGCCAGCCCCATGAACCCCCTGTGGAGATGCACGAGATCCGCGATCACGCTTGCATAGAGCCTGTCGTCTGCCAGAGCAGCTCCGAGAAGCCCCGGAGCACGTGCAGTGAGCGAGCCCATCGCATTTCCGAGATGGGTCACCAGCCGGGCTCCAGCATCGGCAGCCGAGCCGGCCTGCTCGAAGCTGCAGGCGCTGTGGCCCAGCGCGACGACCACGCCGTGCCTGGTGAGGCTGGATATCGCCTCCAGGGCACCGTCCAGCTCGGGCGCCAGGGTGACGATGCGTACTATGCCTTCGTGGGCCTCTGTGATCCGCTCCAGCCAGCCCAGGTCGAGCGAAGCAGATATCGCCGAGAGCGGGTGGGCGCCTGGCACGGTTATGAACGGCCCCTCCAGATGCACGCCGGCTATGCGGGCCCGGGGTGATGCCTCCTCCGCGCGCTCCAGGTCGCGAGCCGCAGCTATGCGTCCGACAGCGGACTCGAGGTCCCCTAGCGGTGCCGAGGTGAGCGTCGGGCACCAGCTGGTGACACCGAGCCGTGCCAGCTTCGCAGCCAGGGCGTCGAGCTGGTCCACCGAGGCGACAGCCACGTCTATGTCGTCTACCCCGTTTACCTGGAGGTCTATGAAGCCCGGCACCACGGTCACGTCCGGGGCAGGTCCGGCTGCGCGCCGGACCTCTTCTATCAGCCCACCCTTCATGACCACCTCGGCGTTCTCCACCATGCCGGATGGAGTGAGCACTCGGGCGCCGCGCACCACCGGTTTCGCCGCTTCGTGCACGCTCCCAGGCTAGCTTCATGATGTGGCACTGCCGACCAAGGACACCAGGATCACCACCGGAGGGCTGTGATGGCATCTGGCCGCGTGCAGGTCCCACCGAACTGCGACCTCACCCTTGGGCTCGTCTGCGTGGACAAGTCCCAGCCAGGACACACCGTGTGGCAGATGCCCGCCGACGAGCGCTTCACGAACCCCGCAGGCGTTCTCCAGGGCGGCTTCCTGGCGGCAATGTGCGACTCGGCGATGGGGGCTGCCAGCCTCACCTACGCACGTTCGGTGGACCCGGATCGCCGGGTCTACTCCGCGAACGTAGAGCTGAAGGTCAGCTTCATGGCACCGGTGTCGCCCAGTGGGATGCTCACTTGCAGGGCAGAGGTGGTGTCGGGCGGCAGGCGCGCTGCCTTCGTGGAGGCCGAGGTGGTCGACGACTCGGGTCGCACCGTGGCCAAGGCCTCCTCGACGTACCTCTACAGCGACAGGTCATGACGATCCCGAGGATTGCCGCCAGGCCCGCAGTCGTGCTGGTCGAGCACGGAACGGTTCTTGCGGTGGAGGTGTCCCGCGGGGGAGGATGTCGAGGCCCGCAGGCAGGGCTGATACCAGGCCCGCAGGCAGGGCTGATACCAGGCCCGCAGGCAGGGCTGATACGAGGCCCGCAGGCAGGGCTGATACGAGGCCCGCAGGCAGGGCTGATACGAGGCCCGCAGGCAGGGCTGATACGACGAATGGAGGCTGTGTCGACGTGGCGGCCCTGAACCGACCCAAGCGATGGCTGAAGGACAGGCAAGGTGCCGGAGGGGTCTCTGGCGCGGGTGGCGACCTAATGGACCTCCTGGTCGCGTACGCGAAGCAGGAGACCATAGGCCCCCTGAAGGGTCTTGCCAGGTTCGTGGCCTTCGGTGTGGTGGGCTCGGTAGCCTGGGCTGCTGGGCTGATATTCCTGGTGGTGGCCCTCGTGCGCCTGCTCCAGGGCGAGACCGGCAGAACCTTCGCGGGGAACCTCTCGTGGGTGCCCTACCTGGCTGGAGCCCTACTGGCCCTCGTGGTCCTGGGTCTCGCGGCCTGGCGTGTCATGAGTGTTCCGGCGCGTCGGGTCGAGCCCGGCGCAGGACGCGAAAGGGGGGACAGATGAGCAGGCGTTCACCTGCACATGGTGTAGCGCGACAGCGTGCGATCAGCCGCGACGACATCGAGGCCAGCTTCAGGCAGCTCGCGGGCGGCATCGGGGAGCAGATGGAGGAGGTGCGTCCCAGCCTGGTGAGAGGAGCGGCGGTAGTGGGGGTGGTGGTATTGGTCGGCGTGTACCTACTGGGCAGGCGTGCCGGGACACGCCGTTCGGCCCTCGTCGAGATCCGCCGGCTATAGCCCATGACGCCTGGAGCCATCAGCCCGATTGGAGCGTCACGGTGACTTCTCCGACGCCTGAAGCTGCCAGTCCCCTCGGGGCATCGTGATGGACCGCCTGCTCGGCGTCCTGGTAAGGAAGCTCTTCCGGCGCGCCCGCTCCGGTGACCCGCTCTGGCTGGTGCTGGCCGTTTCCCTGTGGGTTTTTCGCAGGGCACGCAGGCGCCCACCGTCGCTGGTGTGGAGGACCAGGCTCGATCCCGGCGAACGGCTCGTCATCTCCAGCCTCGATCCTCGCGCCCATACGGGCTCGGGGGACTGAAGCCCAGGTGGAGGCTGGAGCGCCCCTCGGCTCCGAGGCATCCGTGGCCGCAAGTATCCCGCAGGCCGCCGGGTCGAGCCGTGGGAAGGGTGTGAGGCCGGCCCTGGTCACCTCCAGCGGCCCCCTGGCTGCCGGGGAGAAGGTGCTCCTGGTGGATCCGAAGCGCAGACGGTATCTACTGGAGCTGAGAGTCGGAGCCCAGTTCCACACCCATGCGGGCATCGTCGCGCACGACGACGTGATAGGCGCCGAGGATGGCAGCACCGTGGTGGGATCGACCGGTAGGCGCTTCATGGTGACGAGACCCACCCTCTCCGATGTCGTCCTGAAGATGCCCCGGGGCGCGCAGGTGATCTACCCGAAGGATCTGGGTGCGATCCTCATGGCGGCAGACCTCGGACCTGGCCAGCGCGTCCTGGAAGCCGGAGTGGGGTCCGGAGCCCTCTCGCTTGCCATGCTCCGTATAGGCGTCGAGGTGGTCGGCTACGAGATCCGGTCCGACTTCGCAGCGCGAGCCAGGCAGAACGTGGCTTCCTGGCTGGGATCCGAGGTGTCGTACCGGGTGGAGGAGCGAGACGTCTACGAGGGGATCGACGAGAGGGGCCTGGACCGCATAGTTCTCGACCTGCCAGAACCCCACCGGGTGCTCGGACATGCCGAGGGAGCTCTCCGCTCGGGCGGGATCCTGCTCGCCTACCTGCCCACCGTGAACCAGGTCGCATCCCTGCGCGCAGCTCTGGAGGACAGCCGGTTCGGTTTCGCCGAGACCTTCGAGGTTCTTCACCGGACCTGGCACGTCGAGGAGCGCTCCGTGCGGCCTGACCACAGGATGGTGGCCCACACCGGCTTCCTGACCACAGCGCGGCTGCTTTCCTGAACTGCCGTTCTGGCGGCCTCGGTCCCGGCCTCGGTCCCGGCCTCGGTCCGGTAGTGCTGGTCCTGCGAGCCGAGTCAGGCTTCTCGTCCCGCCGGCGCCGGCCTGGAGAGCAGTCGCTCTGGAGCGACTCAGCCGGCCTCGATGAAGATGCACTCGCCCGGGCATTCCTCCGATGCCTCGGTGACGGCATCCTCCAAGCCGTCTGGGACTACGGCCATGCCAGCGGCTCCACCTGGGTCGCTCTTCACCTCGTCGCCCTCTTTCACATAGGCGAGGCCATCGTCGAGCAGGGTGAACACCTGGGGGCAGATCTCCTCGCAGAGACCGTCACCAGTGCAGAGATCTTGGTCGATCCAGACCTTCATATCGTCGTTTCCGCCCACGTGACCACAGGCCTCTGCCGTGGCGCCTGGCGGCTCCTTTCCCTGACGGTAACGATGCTGGTGGCACGGTGTCAACTATCGGGCAGCCGGCGGTCGGTTCATCCGCCGCCGGTGGCGTTCACGAGCGGTGTATGGTCGGAATCGAAGGGTCGCTCGGAGGTTCGCACCGTACGCGAAGCCGATGGAGGTTATCGGTCAGGTATCAGAGGAGGTGGTAGTGACGCCCGGAACGGAAAGGCAGGACATCGCAGAGCTGCGCAGGCAGCTTTCCGAGGTCACCGAACGCGCCGAGGATGCCGAGGCCGAGGTCGCGTTGCTGCGTAGGCGGCTCTCCGAAGGTCCGGCTCGCGTCCAATCCCTCGAGGAACGGCTTCTGGAAACCCGGGGGCAGCTTGCCCAGGCGGTGTCCCAGAACGAGAAGCTCACCTATACGCTCCAGCAGGCCAAGGAGCACATAGCTGCCCTGCGCGAGGAGGTGGACAAGCTCACCCAGCCTCCCTCGGCGTACGGGACGTACCTCTCGGCGAACGAGGACGGCACCGTCGACGTGTTCTCGGGTGGTCGGAAGATGAGGGTCTCGCTGCACCCCGACCTCGACCCGGCGGAGATGAAGCGGGGGCAGGAGGTGGTGCTGAACGAGGCCCTGAACGTGGTCCTGGCCCGTCCAGGCGAGGACTCTGGGGAGGTCGTCACGCTGAAGGAGGTGCTGGACGAGCATAGGGCGATCATCTACGGGCGCGCGGACGAGGAGCGTGTGGTCACCCTCGCGGACTCGCTGGCGGGTGTCCACCTGCGTTCCGGCGACGCTCTGCTCCTGGAGGCGCGCTCGGGACTCGTGGTGGAGAAGCTCCCACGGCCCGAGGTGGAGGAGCTGGTGCTCGAGGAGGTGCCCGACGTCACCTATGCCGATGTGGGGGGTCTGGACCAGCAGATCGAGGCGATCACGGATGCGGTCGAGCTACCGTACCTGCACCGTGCCCTCTTCGGCGAGTACAGGCTGCCGGCGCCGAAGGGGATCTTGCTGTACGGCCCTCCGGGCTGCGGGAAGACCCTGATTGCCAAGGCAGTCGCGAACTCACTGGCCAAGAAGGTGGCCGAGGCGACTGGTAACGCCGAGGCGCGGAGCTACTTCCTGAACATCAAGGGACCCGAGTTGCTGAACAAGTACGTGGGGGAGACCGAGCGTCAGATCCGGCTGGTGTTCCAACGGGCACGTGAGAAGGCCGAGGAAGGCGTGCCGGTGATCGTCTTCTTCGACGAGATGGACTCGCTCTTCAGGACCCGTGGCACTGGGATCAGCTCCGACATGGAGTCGACCATCGTGCCCCAGCTGCTGGCGGAGATCGACGGCGTGGAGGCGCTACGCGACGTGATCGTGATAGGTGCCTCGAACCGGGAGGACCTGATAGACCCCGCGATCCTCCGTCCGGGGCGTCTCGACGTGAAGATAAAGATCGAGCGTCCCGACGAGTCGGCGGCCGCACAGGTGTTCAGCCGTTACCTCACCTCTGACATCCCGATAGACGAGGCAGAGGTCGAGAGCCTGGGTGGAGGCGACGAGGCAAAGGCCATAGCCACCATGATCGACAGGACTGTGGCGGAGATGTACCGCTCCGACGACGAGAACCGCTTCCTCGAGGTGACCTACCAGAACGGCGACAAGGAGATCCTCTACTACCGCGACTTCGCCTCCGGGGCGATGATCGAGAACATAGTGCGCCGGGCGAAGAAGCTGGCCATAAAGCGTGAAATCGGGGGCGAGGGGCGGGGCATCCGGACTGCAGACCTCATAGAGTCCATCCGCCAGGAGTACAAGGAGAACGAGGACCTGCCGAACACCACGAACCCGGATGACTGGGCACGGATATCGGGCAAGAAGGGGGAGAGGATCGTCTACGTGCGCACCCTCCTGGCCGACTCCGACGAGGCTCGCGGTGGACGGTCCATCGAGCGAGTGGGGACGGGTCAGTACCTATGAGCATCGCCGTTGCGCCTTGAGTAGGCATGAGCTTCAAGGCCCCTGGCGGGTGGAGGGGCAACGGCTTCAGATGAAGCACTAGGGTCGCGACGTGGCTGTGAAGAAGGTTTGCGGCATAGAGACCGAGTACGGGATCCATCACCTCGGTGGTGACAACCCCGTCTCCTCATCCTCGATGCTGGTGAGCGCCTATGTCGCCGACCTGGAGCGGGCCGGCTGGGACTTCGAGGACGAGTCGCCGGGCAACGATGCGAGGGGTTACACGCGCGAGGGTGCCATGCCACCCGCGGTGGAGACCCACCTGGTGAACGCGGTGCTCACCAGCGGGGCTCGCTACTACGTGGACCATGCCCACCCGGAGCTCTCCACCCCGGAGTGCTCGGATGCGCTCGAGCTGGTGCGATACGACAAGGCCGGGGAGGAGGTCCTTCGCCGGTCGATGGTCGCGGTGAACCGCATCCTGCCCGATGGCCAGCGGATCACCGTTTACAAGAACAACTCCGATTCCAAGGGAAACTCCTACGGCTGCCACGAGAACTACCTGATGGATCGCGCCCTGCCATTCGCCCGGCTAGCCGATCAGGTGACATCGCATTTCGTCACCAGGCAGGTCTACACCGGTGCGGGGAAGGTGGGCTCAGAGGCAGGTGGCTCGCATGCCAGGGAGGTGACATATCAGATCTCCCAGCGGTCGGAGTTCTTCGAGGAGACCATCGGCCTGGAGACCACCCTGAAGCGACCCATCGTGAACACCCGCGACGAACCCCATGCAGACCCGAAGCGCTACCGCCGGTTCCATGTGATCGTCGGTGACGCTAACCTCTGCGAAGTAGCCACTTTCCTCAAAGTGGGCACCACCGCCCTGGTGCTCTCCATGATCGAGGACGACGCGCTCGGCAACGTGGAGCTCCGGCTCTCCAGGCCCGTCCAGGCGATCCGGCAGATCTCCTATGACCTGTCGATGCGCGAGCCGGTCGAGCTGGTCGACGGGCGCACCGCAGGCGCACTGGACATCCAATGGGAGCTTCACCGGCTGGCCAGGAAGTACGCAGACGAGCGTGGGCTGGACTCGGTGGGAGGAGAGGGGGTGGGTCGAGAGATCCTGCGTCGCTGGGAGGAGGTGCTCCACGGCCTCGAGACCGACCCGTCGGCGGTGGCGCGCCAGGTGGACTGGGCAGCGAAGCTCCAGCTCATCGAGGCCTACAGGGATCGTCACGGCATAGGATGGGACGACCACCGCCTGGCTGCTCTCGACCTGCAGTACCACGACCTGCGACCCGAACGGTCGCTCTTCGCCAGGCTGGATGCCGAGCGGCTGGTAGAGGAGGAGAGTGTCATGGCGGCTGTGGTACAGCCTCCCCGGTCTACCAGGGCTTACTTCAGGGGGGAGTGCCTCCGGCGCTTCCCTGGGGCGGTGAACAGCGCGAACTGGGATTCCCTGGTCTTCGACGTGGGTACCGGGCCACTCCAGCGCGTACCTATGATGGACCCCCTGCGGGGCACAGCCGAGCACACCGAGGCGCTTCTGGATGGAAGCACATCGGCCTCGGAGCTGTTGGAAAGGTTGAGCGCAGGATGAGCCTGCGAGACGAGGGGTGTATGAGCAATGGCTGAACGGGAGCAGAAGAAGCGCTCCAGCACGACGCGAGCAGAGGAGAAGGCACCGGAAGAGGCGCCGGCAGCCAGCGCGACGGGCGAGAAGCTGAAGGCGGAGCTCGACGACCTTCTCGACGAGATCGACGAGGTTCTCGAGGAGAACGCCGAGGAGTTCGTGCGCAGCTACGTCCAAAAGGGTGGGGAGTAGGTGGCCCTACCTCTGTTCGCGCCCGGGGAAGACCCCGGGCCTCACTTCGTGGACCTGCTTGCCAGGATAGGCCGCGGTGGCGGCGACCCTACGGGCGCCTGTCGCACTCGTCTCGGCTACCTGCCAGGTGTTCCGGTCCAGGTCCCGGTCCCCCAGGGTGCCGCCGTGCCTGGAGCAGCCGGCGGCTACCCGCCTCTTCCCCACGCGACGACCGTGGTCGCCATGCGCTATGCAGACGGCGTCCTCATGGCCGGTGACCGGCGGGCGACCGAGGGACACCTCATAGCGCACCGGGCGATGGAGAAGGTGTTCCCCGCGGACGATCACTCGGTGGTGGCGATTGCAGGGGTGGCCGGGCCCGCCGTGGAGATGGTGAGGCTCTTCCAGACCCAGCTGGAGCACTACGAGAAGGTCGAGGGTGTAGCGCTGAGCCTGGAGGGAAAGGCCAACCAGCTCGGTCAGATGGTCCGCGAGCACCTGCCCATGGCCATGCAGGGGCTGGTGGTGGTGCCGCTCTTCGCGGGCTACGACCTAAGGCGTGGAGAGGGACGGATCTTCACCTACGACGTCACCGGTGGGCACTACGAGGAAGCGGACCACGCCGCGACGGGATCAGGCGGGCGGGATGCACGCAACACGATAAAGCTCGGCTGGGCCGAGGGACTCGATCGTGCCAGCGCTCTGGACCTGGCGATACGGGCACTCTACGAGGCTGCCGACGAGGACTCTGCTACCGGTGGCCCCGACCTCGTGCGCGGCATCTACCCACTGGTGGCCACCGTGACGTCGGGTGGCTACGAGCGCCTGGAGGGCGCGGAGGTGGCGGAGCGGTTCGCGCTGCTGGTCGAGGCGAGGCGAGCCGGGGCGGGGGAGGCCGGCCGGCCATGACGATGCCTTTCTACGTGGCGCCCGAGCAGGTCATGAAGGACAGGGCCGAGTATGCCCAGAAGGGCATAGCGCGCGGTCGGTCGCTGGTGGGAACGACCTACTCGGATGGCATCCTGATAGTGGCGGAGAACCCCTCTAGGTCACTTCACAAGGTCAGCGAGATCTACGACCGGATCGCGTTCGCAGGCGTGGGCAAGTACAACGAGTTCGACCAGCTACGCGTCGCGGGTGTCCGTCACGCGGATACGAAGGGGTATGCGTTCAGCCGTGAGGACGTCGATGCCCGGTCCCTCGTGAACCTCTACGCGCAGTTCCTCGGCAACGTCTTCACCCACGAGATGAAGCCTCTGGAGGTCGAGATCCTCGTAGCAGAGCTCGGAGTGGAGCCGAGCGGGGACCAGCTCTACCACATCGCGTACGAGGGGACCATAACCGACGAGGTGACCTTCACTGTCCTAGGTGGAGAAGCCGAGGCCATCCGGGAGGCAGTCGAGTCCGTTTTCGAGGATCGCTGGGATCTGGACGCTGCTCTGCGAAAGCTGGTGAAGGCACTCGGGGGGGAGCGCGTGCTGGCTCCAGAGGAGCTGGAGGTAGCCGTGCTCACCCGTGGCCAAGCACGCCGTGCGTTCCGGCGTATCGGGGTGCCGGAGCTCACCGAGAGGCTGGGTGTCCCCTCGTCTTCCCGGAGCAGGTCGCGTCCGAAGAGCAGTTAGCTTTCCCACCTGCCTTGGCGGTTCTAGTGGGACCTGAACTCGACCCATGGCTGGAGCCAGGTGCGTCCGGGGAGCGTTCTGTTCAGTCGGCGTCGGTCTCGTTCGGGGCAGAGGCAGTGTCTATGCCGTCGAATAGCGAGTCGACCTGGTCGGCGAGGAGTATCTGGCGCGCGACGGAGAGCTCGCTCGCGGGGACCAGTATCTCCACCAGTCCCGGAAGCGGGTAGGGTCCGTCAGATGCCCCGCGCAGCTCCGTGAGGATTCCCTCCGCGCCGAGGCGAGCTGCCATGACACGCGCTTCGAAGGTCGACCCCACGGTGGTCAGCGCCACCATGCCGAGCTTGCCCACGCACCAAGGCTACCGGCTGGGATTCGGAGATGCGCGTGCCTGGTGGCCGCCAGACACTACGGTGAGGGTGGGATGGAACGTCGGATCTTCGGTATCGAGAACGAGTACGGCGTTACCTGCACGCTTCGCGGCCAGAGGCGTCTCAGCCCGGACGAGGTGGCGAGGTATCTCTTCAGGCGGGTGGTGAGCTGGGGACGGTCCTCGAACGTGTTCCTGGAGAACGGTGCGAGGCTCTACCTGGACGTGGGGAGCCATCCCGAGTACGCGACTCCAGAGTGCGACCTGGTGGCCGACGTGGTCGCGCACGACAAGGCGGGCGAGCTGGTCCTGGACCACCTGGTCGGTGGTGCCGAGGCACGCCTCCGCGAGGAAGGGATAAAGGGCACCATCTACCTGTTCAAGAACAACACCGACTCGGCCGGTAACTCATACGGGTGCCACGAGAACTACCTGACCAGCAGGCGGGACGACTTCACCCACTACACGGAGGTCCTGATCCCGTTCTTCGTGAGCCGCCAGATATACGCGGGTGCGGGCAAGGTGCTCCAGACGGCCCGGGGGGCCACCTACTCGATCTCCCAGCGAGCCGAGCACATATGGGAAGGTGTCTCTTCCGCCACGACCCGCTCGCGGCCGATCATAAATACCCGCGACGAGCCTCATGCAGACGCAGAGCGTTACCGTCGGCTGCACGTGATAGTGGGCGACTCGAACATGAGCGAGTACGCGACCTTCCTGAAGGTGGGGGCCACCAGCATCGTGCTGCGGATGCTCGAGGAGCCGGGGATCGTCCTTCGTGATCTCACCCTGGAGAACCCGATAAGGGCGATCAGGGAGGTCAGCCATGATCTCACCTGCCGCAGGAAGGTGAAGCTGGCCAACGGTCGTGAGCTGAGCGCCCTCGAGATGCAGAGCGAGTACTTAGAGCGCGCCACCCGCTTCAAGGAGAGCCGTGGCCTGTCCCCCGAGGAGGATCGCGCCCTGCAGATGTGGCAGCACTGCCTCCAGGGCATAGAGGCCGACCCCATGAGCCTGGCGCGAGAGTGCGACTGGGTGGCCAAGTACCAGCTGATAGAGGCTTACCGCGCCCGCCACTCACTACCGCTGGGCAGCCCGAAAGTGGCGCTGGTGGATCTGCAGTACCACGACGTGAACCGCTCCAGGGGTCTCTACTACCGCCTGGCCTCGAAGGGGATGATGGAGCGGGTGGTGGACGATGCCCGGGTTCTAGAGGCGGTGACCACCCCTCCCCAGACGACCCGGGCGAAGCTGAGGGGTGAGTTCGTGAAGAGGGCGAAACAGCGCCGTCGGGACTTCACCGTCGACTGGGTGCACCTGAAGCTGAACGACCAGGCGCAGCGAACGGTGCTGCTGAAGGACCCCTTCCGGGCTCATGACGACAGGGTGGACAAGCTCATGGCGAACCTCTGAGAACGCCTGGCGCTCCTGCACCCATCTCTCAGCCTGAGTCCGCTAGCCTCGCACTACCATGGCAGCCGAAGACAGCGATGAGACCACCAGTCCGGAGGCCTCGACCGCGGGCGTAGAGCTACAGGACGGCACCGCCAGCGGAGAGCTACAGGACGGCACTGCCAGCGGAGAGCTACAGGACGGCACCGCCAGCGGCGAGCTACAGGACGGCACTGCCAGCGGAGAGCTACAGGACGGCACCGCCGGCGGAGAGATACCAGACAGGCGCCGGCCCAGGCGGCACCGATGGCTGATCGAGTGGGCGGTGGTGGTCGTCGTGGCCCTGGTGGTAGCCGTGGGGGTCCGCACCTTCGTGCTGCAGACCTTCTACATCCCCTCGGGCTCGATGGAGCCCACGCTCGACATCGGGGACCGTATCCTGGTCGACAAGCTGAGCTATGACTTCCACCCGGTTCACCGTGGCGACATCATCGTCTTCAGGCGCCCCCCGAACCAGCCCGAGATCGGTCCGCCCAGCATAAAGGACCTGGTTAAGCGCGTTATCGGTTTGCCGGGAAACACCATCTCCTCACATGGTGGTCAGGTATACATAAACGGCAAGCTGCTGCCCGAGCCATGGCTGCCTCCGGGCACTGTCACCAATAACATCAGGACCCAGGTGATCCCCCCTCACGAGTACTTCGTCATGGGCGACAACCGTACCGACTCGCTCGACAGTCGCTACTTCGGACCGATACCGGGGAAGCTGATAGTAGGAAGGGTGGTCGCGCGGATCTGGCCCCTCTCACGGTTCAAGATCTGGTTCTGACGGGTCCGCCCTGTGCACCCAGGCGAGCCCGAGGTCGTAGAATCACATTGTCATGCTGAACCTCGACCCTGCGAAGCTCCTGGTCGTCCTGGTGGTGGGCCTGATCGTTCTCGGACCGGACAAGCTCCCGAAACTCGCTCGCCAGGTCGGGGCTGCCTGGGGCGACCTCCGGCGCCTGCGCGAGCGGCTGGAGAGCGAGGTACGCGGGGCCTTTCCTGACATACCATCTACGCACGAGGTGACCCAGGCGGTGCGCTCACCGCTGGCCTTCCTGGACCGGCTGGCCGACGCTCACGAACGCGAGACGGCGGAGCAGGGCTATCCAAATGCAGCGCTGGCCGGTGGCGGAGGGTCAGATCCCGACGTGCCCGCAGGCGGTGCTGCCAGGCCCGACGGTGTGGTGTCTCGGATAAGCGTCGATGTTGCTCCAGGGGAGACGCTCGAAGACCCGAGCCTGAACTGACCTAGCGGTGCGGGTGGGCATTCTCACGCGGCTACGCCGCCACCGCAACAGGCCACGACCCGAGGCAATGACGCTGGTGGAGCACCTCAGCGAGCTGCGCCGGCGGGTGATCATATCCGTGGTGGCCTTCAGTGTCCTGGCGACTGTGGCATTCGTCGTCTACGGCCACATCCTCTCCTTCCTGGAGGGTCCCTATTGCAGGGTGGCGCATCCCTGCCAGCTCTACGTCACCGGCCCGCTCGACGGTCTGTCGCTGAGGATCGAGATAGCAGCCTACGGTGGTGCCTTCCTGGCACTCCCGGTGGTCCTGTGGGAGATGTGGCGCTTCATCACCCCTGGCCTGAAGGCAAACGAGAAGCGCTACGCGATCCCATTCCTCCTCTCCTCGATCATCCTCTTCTGCCTGGGTGCCGCGCTGGCTTTCCTGATATTTCCCCATGCGCTCCAATGGCTCCAGTCCATAGGTGGCCCGACCCTGAAGGAGATCTATAACCCACAGCGCTATCTGGGTCTGATCCTGGCTCTCATGGCCATCTTCGGCATCGCCTTCGAGTTCCCGGTGGTCCTGGTGTCCCTGGAGCTGGCGGGCGTGGTCTCCCCGAGGACCCTGTCGTCCTGGCGCCGGTGGGCGATCTTCCTCATCGTCCTGTTCGCGGCGATCATCACGCCCAGCAGTGATCCGTTCTCGATGACAGCTCTAGCGGTGCCTCTCTACGTTTTCTACGAGATGTCCATAGTCATCGGCAGGATACTGAAGCGTTGAGCGACCTACGCGCCCGGCTCCGCGAAAGGCTGGGATTCGATCTCGACCCCTTCCAGCAGCGGGCATTGGACGCCCTGGACCGTGGAATGTCGGTCCTCGTCTCGGCACCCACGGGCTCTGGTAAGACGGTGGTCGCGGACTACGCCCTGGCTGTCTGCCTGGAGCGGGGCGAGCGGGCCTTCTACACGACGCCCCTGAAGGCGCTGTCGAACCAGAAGCTGGCTGAGCTCCAGGGGGCCTATGGTGAGCACGCAGTAGGACTGCTGACGGGCGACACCAGCTTCCAACCCGAGGCCCCGATCGTCGTGATGACGACGGAGGTGCTGAGGAACATGATCTACGCCCGCTCGGGGCCGGTAGAGCGGCTGGGTCTCGTCGTGCTCGACGAGGTCCACTTCCTCCAGGATCCATACCGCGGATCGGTGTGGGAGGAGGTGATAATCCTGGCGCCACCTCGGGCGCGCTTCGTGTGCCTGTCCGCGACGGTGTCGAATGCGCGAGAGCTCGGTGCTTGGCTGGCCGAGCGTCGCGGGCCACTCGAGGTGGTGGAGGAGAGCCAGCGTCCGGTGACCCTGCGCCATTACGTGGCTGCCGGCGACCGGCTCACCAGGGATGTCGCGCTGGTCGAGGTCGCCGATGCGAGGGGATTGACACCCGCAGGCCGCAGGCTCGACGAGCGCTCTCGCTCGGAACGGTCGCGCTGGGGTCCTGCCAGTGGCAGGCTCGTAGCTCCTCGCCGGGCAGAGGTGATAGAGGCGCTGCGTAAGGCAGACCTGCTGCCAGGGATCGTCTTCATCTTCAGTCGCAGGGCATGCGACGAGGCCGTGTCCCAGGCGCTCGAAGGCGGGGTGAGCCTGACGAGCAGCGCTGATCGCTCGGAGATCAGGTCCATCTGCGAGGCACACACCGAGGGGCTCCTGGCCGACGAGCTGGCTGCCCTCGGTTACGGGAGATGGCTTACGGGCCTCGAAGCCGGCCTGGCGGCTCATCATGCCGGCATGATTCCCGCCTTCAGGCGCGCGGTGGAGGACTGCTTCGCCAAGGGGCTCCTGAGGGTGGTGTTCGCCACCGAGACGCTGGCGCTCGGCATCAACATGCCTGCACGGACGGTGGTGATAGAGCGGCTTACCAAGGTGAGCGGTGCTGGCAGGTCTGCGCTCAGCGCAGGGGACTACGCTCAGCTCACCGGTCGAGCGGGGCGCCGGGGTCTCGATAGCGTCGGCTGTGCGGTGGTGTCCTGGTCACCGAGCCTCAGGGCTGCAGAGGTCGCACGCCTGGCCTCTTCGGAGGCGCCCGTCATCCGATCTTCCTTCAGGCCCACCTATAACCTGGCAGTGAACCTGGTAAGGCGCTTCGACAGAGCCGAGGTTCATCATGTCCTGGACAGGTCCTTTGCCCAGTTCGTGGACCCCCGTCATCACGAAGCCCTGGCATCGAGGCTGGACAGGCGCCTGGAGCTGCTCGGGGAGCTGGGTTACCTCCAGCGCGCTGCGTGGTGCCTGACGGCTCCCGGTGAGATGTTGGCGGGAGTCTTCCACGAATGCGATCTCCTGGTCGTCGAGTCCATAGAAGCTGGTCTGGCTGCCACGCTGGATGCCCCTGGGCTGGCAGCCTTCATGTCGGCCTTCTGTTTCGAGTCCCGCCGTCGGAGCGTCCAGCGCGCCGGAACCCGCCCAGCCGATCGCAGACCGCGTGCAAGCTCCCGACGCTCGACCGGTGGCCCCAGGGCTCCCTCGGGTTCATCGGGGGGACGAGGCAGATGGAGCCTGCCTGATGAGCTCGGCTCGGCCCTGGCGAGACTGGCCGATCTGGGCGAGGCGACGAGGGAGAAGGAGAGCTCCTACGGCCTCGAGCCCATGCGCCAGCTCGACGATGCCTTGGCCCCGGCCATGTGGCGATGGGCCAGGGGCAGCGCCTTGGCCCGGGTGCTCGAGGCAGCCGAGATCGCCCCTGGCGATTTCGTGAGGGCGGCACGCCAGCTTTCCGACCTGCTCCGGCAGGTTCGCATGGTGGCACCGCGTGATCTCGCGGCCGTAGCCGGCCAGGCAGCAGGGATGGTCGACAGGGGGGTGGTGGCTGCCGATACCTGAGCCTGGCTTCGGACTGGAACCTGCCTGGACAGTCGTCACGACGCAAGCCGTGGCATCCTGCTCAGGGACGATCCGCCACTTGGTAGACCGTTGGGTCATATTGTTGGCAGGGCATGTTCCCCTACGCGGACGAGCCATTCAGCGAGAGCGAGGCCGATGTGCTTCGCCGCTACGTGACCAGCCTCGATGGTCCCGTGTTTGCCCTGGTGAACCTACCGGAAGTGGTCAAGGGTGCCCTGTTCGCCCGCTACTCGCGCTCTGCGAAGAGCCTGAGGCGGCTCTTCCTCGACGAGTTCGTGGGCGACCTCGACGTGAGCGGCGACCTCGGCGTGGATGCGACCGTCGGGCTGAGCAGGGCAGAGCAGCTCTACGAACGGGTGTTCCTGGAGTACGGGGACGATTCGGTCGCCCAGCTCGGCGGAGTCCACCTGGCGTGTGAGCAGGCCTCCAACATTCTCACGAAGGTTCTGGAGCGGGGGCGGCTCATGTCCTACCTGGAACAGTCGACTCGCTATATCGCCTACGACAGCCGTCTCCCGACGGGCCACTACCGTTACTACCGCGACAGGGAGATCCTGGACTCTGCCTATGGCGCGCGTTACGTCGGCGACATGGACCGGATGTTCGACACCTACGCCGAGCTGCTCCCAGTCATGCAGGGGTGGTTCGCCAGGCGCCACGAGCGCCGGGCGGGGGACTCCGAGATCGCCTACCGCCAGTCGGTCAAGGCGCGGGCCCTGGACGCCCTGAGAGGTCTGCTGCCCGCAGGATCGCTGTCCAATGTCGGCATATACGGAACGGGGCAATCCTACGAGCTGCTGGTCATGCGCCTGGCTGCCCATCCGCTTCCCGAGGCACGTCGCTACGGCGAGATGATGTTGGGTGAACTGAGGAAGGTCATACCGTCGTTCCTGGAGCGCGTGGACAGGCCGGACCGGGGTCTGGTGTGGATCGAGTACCTCCGCGAGAGGCGACGCGAAACCGAGGAGATCGTGAGCAGGCTCTGGGGCGATACCCCTGGGGACCAGGCCGTGGGTGGATCGGCTGGCGTCACGCTCAGCGATTTCGACCCTGCCGGGGAGGACAAGGTGATAGCGGCTGTCTGTTTCGAGGGCAGTCATATGTCCGACGCAGCTGCACTGGACATGGTCCGGGGACTCGGGGGTGAGGAGAAGCTGGCACTCCTGAAGGCCTACGTAGGTGGCCGCTCGAACAGGCGTCATCGTCCGGGCAGGGCCTTCGAGCGTACCTCCTACAGGTTCGAGGTGGTGTCGGACTACGGAGCCTTCCGGGACCTCCAGCGCCACCGGCTGCTCTCGATCGAGTGGCAGGGCTTCACGGGTGGCCTCGGCTACTCGATGCCCAGCGAGGTCGCCGAGGCGGGACTCGCCAGGCAGTTCGGCGAGTCCATCGACCGATCTGCAGAGCTGTTCGAAGCGCTTCGCGAGGGATTCCCTGCTCAGGCGCCATACGCCCTCTCCCTGGCTCACCACGTGCGCTATGTGATGGAGATGAACGCCCGTGAGGCCATGCACGTCCTGGAACTACGCTCGTCCGAACAGGGGCATCCCTCCTACCGGCGTATTGCCCAGGAGATGCACCGGCTCATAGCGGATGTGGCGGGGCACGGTCTCATCGCGGCGGCGATGGAGTTCGTCGACCACGGTGACTACGCTCTCGGTCGCCTGGGAGCCGAGCAGCGCAGGATCGACAGAGGCTCGGATCCATTGGCGTCCTCCCCGGTCTGAAGGCCGGGGCACTGCGCAGCGACTCCAGTTGGAATCCTGGGCGGTGCCTGAGCAGGTGGTATACGCATATCTCCTGCTAGAAGCAGCCGTTTCTCACTTGACGAGCTGGGGGTAGAAGCACCTAGTCTGCCCAGAGTCCCGCTTGCCCCGTGCTGGCCCGCCTGGGTACTCGCCGACGGAACGGTAAGGGGGGGGATGCTGTGTTGGGCGGAGGATGGCCTTGGGGACCGAGTAGAGAACGTCGATGACCAGAGTGCCCGATGGGTCGCTGGCCGATGGCACCAAAGGTCCCCGGGCCTGCCGCCCGAAGCGTGGAGCAGGCACTTCGCGCTCTCGGGCAGTCTTTTTCCGGGAAAGCGACCGATCAGTGCTCCGAAGCGGTTATGCTCCCGCCCCAAACGACCACCTAAGAGGGAACGATGGCCGAGAAATCCCATGACATGCCCGACGACGACCTGGACGCCGAGGACCTGGCCGACTTGGTCGACGAGGACCTCGACGAGCTCGCCGAGGTGGACATAGACGAGCTTGCTGACGACGACCTGGTCGAGGCCGACCTGGAGGACCTGGCCGAGGTGGATATCGACGACCTGGCCGAGGTGGATCTCGCAGATGACGAGCTCGACACCGAGGACGCAGATGTCGTGGAAGTCGTTCTGGACCCCGCCTCCGTGGCTGCCGCCGCCGACGAGGTGGATGAGGAAGACGATGACGACGAGGACGTCGAGGCCAGCCTCGACGAGATCCTGAAGGAGCGCCTGGTCGTCGACGAGGACGAGGCTGATGATGATGCCGACCTGGTCGAGGACGACCGCAGCGACTCGGTGGAGAGGGTGCCACCGAAGCGACCCGACGAGTTCGTCTGCCGGTCCTGCTTCCTCGTGAAGCACCCGAGCCAGCTCGCCGATCCGGTGCGCGGCTTGTGCCGGGACTGCGTGTAAGCCTGCCGGCCCCAGCCAGCGCTTTGCGCTCCTGGCGGAGGTGGCTGATCCGCCATTACGGTGAGTGGATGCCTGCAGAAGGTACTCATGGAGCTGGTGCGTCTATCAGCCGGCTTGGCGGGTACGGCGACGAGAGAAGGGGGGAGCATCGTGGCCGCTGATGCGATGCAGGAGAAGTCTCTAGCAGATCAGTTGCTCGACATCGTCCTGTTCGCGCCCGCGGGACTGGCTATGACCATCGCCGACGAGATGCCCAACCTGGCAGCGAAGGGCAGGGCGCGTATCGACGGGCAGGTCGCCACCGCACGCGTGGTAGGGCAGTTCGCGGTTCAGATGGGAAGGCAGCTGGGCAAGAAGCAGCTCGAGGGCCTGCTGGGTCAGCTCGTGGGCCTCGGTGCCTCCAGGGGGAGCGCCGATGGCAGTCCGCAGGCCGAGGGAGGCACATCGTCCGGCGGGCCAGCCGCGGACCGGAGCGGGCCAGCCGCGGACCGGAGCGGGCAGGCCGCGGACCGGAGCGGGCCAGCCGCGGACCGGAGCGGGCCAGCCGCGGACCGGAGCGGGCCAGCCGCGGACCGGAGCGGGCCAGGAGCCCCTTCGGAAAGGACATCGGGGGGTGCGCGGGGGCCGAGCTCGTCTGCGCCAGGCGACCCGGAGCGCCTAGGCATACCAGGCTATGACACCCTGTCGGCTTCCCAGGTAGTCCAGCGTCTAGGAGGCCTCTCTGCTTCGGAGCTCGAGGCGGTAAGGGCCCACGAGATCGCCAATCGCCACAGGCGAACCATCTTGAATCGGGTCGAGCAGTACCTGGAGGCTTCAGGCGACGACTGAACGGTTTCGCCGCACGGTCGTGTCCCGACGATCCGATAGGAGGTTCACCATCGACACAGAGGTGAGGCTGGCCAGCCGGACCGATGCTGCAGCCTGCGCCGAGCTAGCCGAGGCAGCGCTCGGTGCGCTCGATGAGTCGCGTGGAGGTCCTCTGGTCGCGAGGCGGGAGCTATCCGTGGTCGCAAGGGCACTTCTTCGGCCTGGTGGCTTGGACCGGCTCATCGCGGACCGAGGTCGTCATGTGCTCGTAGGGCTACTCGACGGCACCAGGGTCGCCTTGGCGATCGGCAAGCAGGAGCGCCTGGGTGCAGCGACACTCGGCATAGTGGAGTGGTATTACGTGATGCCAGAGGCCAGGGGCGTCGGGGTGGGTGAAGCGATGATACGCGCTCTGCTGGGCTGGTTCGAGGAGACCGGATGCTCGGGTGTCGACGCGAATGCGCTACCGGGGGATCGCCTCTCGAAGTCCTTTTTCGAAGCACACGGCTTCAAGGCTCGGCTGGTCACCATGCACAGGTCGTTCGAGCGTGGAGACGGCTGATCGGATGGGGCGGAACCTACCCGTTCTGGGCGTGGGGGCTGTCGTGGTGAACGACGGCTCTCTCCTGCTCGTCAGGAGGGGAGTAGCACCCGAAGTGGGGCGCTGGTCGGTACCTGGCGGGAAGGTGGAGCTGGGCGAGCGTGTCGAGGATGCGGTGGTGCGGGAGACCCGCGAGGAAACGGGGCTCGAGGTCGCCTGCGACAGCTTCCTCGGGTTTGCCCAGCGCATAGACGCCAGTGGACACTTCGTCATACTGGACTTCCTGGCTCATCGCGTCGGCGGGGTGCTCAGCGCGGGCGACGATGCAGCAGAGGCAGCGTGGGTGCCCCTCGGGAAGGTGCAGGCTGCCGACCTGGTATCGGGACTCGGCGATTTCCTGCGGTCACACCGTGTGATCTGAGCGGACGCGTCTGGCGACTCCCGCGCGTGGGGCAACCCTGCGCGGGCCTGGTGGCGGTGGTATGGGCAGTCCGAGGAGCCTGGCAAGCTCAGGAACCTGCCCCGCTGCACGCCGTGCCTCGGCGATCAACTCCTCTCCAGCATCCGTCGGGATGCCAGCAGGCTTGACGCTGCGCCGCACTGGGGAGTCGAGCACGTCAGCCAATATGGCCATCCAGTCGCCCGGCGCAGAGTCGGCTGCCATGGCAGAGCCGGCGGCCCCGGCCAGCGCCACTGCCAGGGCGGCTGGGAGGCGGGCAGCAGGCTCCGGGGGCTTCGCCGAGGCCCTCAGGGCTCCACGCACATCTCCCGCATCGAGAGCCCCCTGGATCCGCTCAGTCCAGGCGTTCCGGAGGGCTTCGACCCGTTCGTTGAGCCTCGCCCGGAGCGCGTCCGCGATCTGGCGCCCCTCTTCGTCGAGAGATACCGCAGAGGATCCTGCCACCACCGAGCGCAGCTCGCGTAGAGCTAGGCGCTCACCGCCGTCGCGTGCCGCCACCGCGCGGTCCTTCCAGGATGCGAGGTTCATGGGAGCGAGCAGCTCTTCGGCCATTGCGAGCAGTGGCTCCGGTGCTACCTCGGGTCGTCCTTCGGATCGGGCGCGGGTGTTCTGCTCCTCGATGGCAGCTCGGACCGCGGGAATGCCGCCGCGCAGGATCTGTTCGGCGACCGGCAGCTGCTCGGGTCGGAGCTCGGCGAGAGCGGCGTTCCGGTAGGCGGTCGAAGGAGCGAGGGGCTCCGGGCGCTTCGGGCGTTCCCTGCGGGATCCAGTGCCATCCCGACTGCCACCTGGACCGTCCCTGCGGGATCCAGTGCCAATTCGACTGCCACCTGGACCGTCCCTGCGGGATCCAGTGCCATCCCGACTGCCACCTGGACCGTCCCTGCGGGAGATGTGGCTCTCCCGATCAGACCCGGAGCGTTCAGCCCTTCCCGGTCGCGAATAGGAGCGCTCTGCTGGATCCCTGCGAGGGGCAGCGCCTCTGGCCGTCTTCGCTCTTGGTGAGCCGGCCTGAGATGGCGAGGACAGGCCGGTCTCCCATGCAGGCGGTGCCTCGCGGCGCGGGGGACCGAACACCTCGATCCGATTAGGGGCGTCCATCCTCTTCGCTGGTGGGGTCCGAGTGGCCACGATCCCCACCACCTCGATGCCGTCGATGCCGAACTCGGCGTCGACGCGCAGCACGAGGCCAGGCGCGGCATCTGGTGGCAGGAGGTGGTCGCCGACGACCCCGCGCGGCTGGCGGGCCCCGGGGCTGTGCCAGGTCCAGGTGCCGTCAGGGCGTCGTGCCGAGAGCTCGATGTCTATACGCCGGGCCATGAGCCCCCTACGCTACCTGGACTGCAGTGGTGGTGAAAACCGAGGAGCGCGACGCCTCTTTTCGCGACCCGCGTCATATCCTGTGACCGTGAGTCTGCTGGCGAAGTCTCCGAGGCAGGCGTCTGGGACCGATCCGGGGATCGGTGCCGCGAGAGAGATTCGACGAGGAGGGAGTGTCCCATGGCAGAGGAAGAGGACCTGGGTGGCTGGGTACCCGAGCTGCCCCCGCGCCTTCCCGACGGCAGGTGGCGGCCAGAGGCAGATCCTGACGCAGGATCCGGTAGCGCTTATCCACCAGGAGGCCCAGCCGCTCGAGTGTCGCCGTCTCCAGAGGTGGTCGCCGGGCAGGCGGACCCTCACAGCGTGTCGCCATTGGGCTCGACGCCGGGGCTCGGCGCACCAGGTCCGTCTTACCCTCAGCCACCGGAGGCTGTACCGGAAAGGCCACCGGTAGGTCCACCAGGGAGCTTCGGTGGTCCGGCGACGGGTCCAGCGACTGGTCCGGTCATAGCACCCCCGGCGGCCTATCCGCCCGGAGATGCGGCCTCGCCTTCCATGGCGCCAGTGTCTGGCGCGCAGGGGAAGGGGGCGAGGCGGTGGATCGCGGTGGCTGTGGTAGCAGCTGTCATAGGTGCCGCGGTCGGGGCAGGTGTCACCAGGGCAGTGGGCGGCAGCTCGCATTCGACTACCACCGTCCTCGCGGTCAAACCAGGTCCAGCTCTCCTCGCGAACGATGCATCGGTGCCGGCCATAGTTCGCCGGGTCCTGCCGGCCGTCGTCACGATCAAGGCAGAGGGTCCCGGATCCGGCGCCGGCGCCACTGTCTCGCCGTTCGGTGAGACCTCACCCTTCGGTGCATCCCCCTCCTTCGGTGCTGCACCGGAAGTAGTGGACGAGGGCACCGGGATGATCATCACCACCTCGGGAGAGGTCGTCACGAACAACCATGTGATAGCCGGGGCGACCAGGATCACCGTGACTCTCTACGGGAAGAGGCATTCGGTGCCCGCGAAGCTGGTGGGTGCCGACCCCACCGACGACGTCGCTCTGCTCCAGATCGAGAACCCGCCTGCGAACCTACCTACAGTCACCTTCGGCAGGTCGTCTTTGCTGGTGGTAGGCGATGCAGTCATAGCGATAGGGAACGCGCTCGGCCTCTCGGCAGGGACGCCTACGGTGACCTCAGGGATCATCTCGGCCCTTGGCCGGTCTGTCTCCGCGGGCAGTGCCACCGGTACTGGTCCCACGGAGCACCTTACGGACATGATCCAGACGGATGCGGCCATAAACTCCGGGAACTCCGGAGGGCCGCTCGTGGACTCGGCCGGGCAGGTGGTGGGGATGAACACGGCCGTGGCCTCCTCTTCAGCAGGTAACGCCCCGGCGCAGAACATCGGCTTCGCCATTCCCTCTGACCACATCGAGTCGCTGCTTCCCATCCTGAGAAGGGGGGGTACCGTCCAGTCGGCGACTGCCTTCCTCGGCGTGGAGATACTCTCCATGAGTCCAGAACTGCGCGCGGAGTACGGCTTCGTGCCAAATCATGGTGCGGTGGTGGCGGGAGTCGTGGCCGGATCGCCCGCGAGTGCGGCGGGAATCGAGGAAGGCGACGTGATAGTCGGCTTCGACGGCAAGACGATCACATCGGCCCAGAGTCTGGTTACCGCAGTCCAGGCAGCCAAGGCGGGACAGAGTGCCCAGATCACACTCTGGCGCGGCCAGGAGAAGATGACGCTGACGGTCACCCTCGCATCGGCACCGGCAAGCTGAGCCTGGATAGAGCGTCTTCGTGTCGGGAATGGTCAGCTCATCGGGAGTGGGGATCGTTGTAACTGAAAGGCCTAACCCGTAGGCTCGTATGTGATGGCAGCTCTGAGACGCGCAGGCATCGTGCTGATCGTGGCAGTAGTCGCATGCGGCACCGGGATGGCTTATGCGATCTCCGCGGCCGGTGCCACGTCCGTGCCTGGGTCAGCGCCGACGATCGCGGGGGACAGGGCTCAGGAGAGCGCGATTGAAGCCCAGGTCGCGTCGGACAGCGAGTGGATCGACCATCTCTCTTACCAGTACGACGAGGCACAGCAGCAGCTCCAGGTCACCGACCAGGCACTGAGAGCAGCATCTGCGAACCTGGCAGTCGACGTGGCCGACGAGAACCGCACGCTGCTGGAGCTGAGGAGGGAAGCTCTGCTCGCGTACACCACAGGCGGGAACCTGGCGGGTTTCGACGCGCTGTTCGACTTCAGCCCGAGGCGTTCCATGGAGAGGACCGAGTACCTGCGGATCGCCACTGCACGCATCAGCGCGACCCTGAGCGCGTTCCATGCAGCCAGGGTCGCGGTGGCACACCAGCAGGTGGTCCTGGCCGGAGAGAAGTCCACCGAACAGGCCACGCTGGCTAACCTGAGCAGCACCCGCCAGCAGGCATCTGCCGCGGTGGCGAGGGAGGACGCACTCCTGTCGCAGGTAAAGGGGAACCTGCAACAGCTTCTACAGGCTGCTCATGCCGAGGAGGTAGCTGCCGAGAGGGCCGCGGCCGAGAGGGCTGCTGCGGCTCAGGCGGCTCAGCTGGCTGCCGAGCGGGCTGCCGCGAGTGCAGCTGCGTCGAGGCCGGGAGCCGGCGCGTCTTCGGGAGGTTCAGGAACCTCATCGCCTGTTTTGGCAGGCCCTCCACCACCGGGCTGGGCGGGACAGGCAGCCATAGCGGTGAAGACGGCGCTCGCCCAGGTGGGGAAGCCTTACCAGTGGGGTGGGGCCGGCCCGAACAGCTTCGACTGCTCGGGCCTGGTGATGTACGCCTGGGCAGCGGCCGGTGTGTCGCTTCCGCATTTCAGCGTCTCGCAGTATGACGACACCACCCACGTGAGCGCAGCTCAGCTCCAGCCTGGGGACATCGTGTTCTATAACTCGCCATTCGACGGGCCGCTCGGTCACGAGGCCCTCTACATAGGCAATGGCCAGGTGGTGCAGGCACCGATGACTGGGCTGAACGTCATGGTCACCTCGATGGACTGGGCGGGTCCGCCGGTGGCCTACGGCGAACCCGCCTGAGCTCACATAGCGCGGTTGGCACGCTTGACGGCGTACATGGCCTGGTCGGCTCGCCTGACCAGCTCGTCGGCACTCTCGGTGCCTGACGACAACGCTGCACCTATGCTGCAGCTGAGGCTGATGCGTGTCCCGTCGTCGAGAGCGAGGGAGGAGTTCGCCACCACCTGTTCGATCCGCCCCGCAACGGTTTCGAGTTCCGAGGGTTCGCGTATGCGGAGCACCACGATGAACTCGTCCCCGCCCAGGCGGGCCACGACGTCACCTTGCCGGGTAGCCTGACGAAGCGCATTGGCCATCTCACGGATGGCTCGATCGCCGACCGCATGTCCGAAGCTGTCGTTAATGGTCTTCAGCCCGTCCAGGTCCACGAAGAGCACCGCCGGAGTGCGGTCGGTGCCGAGGTCTTCGGAGATCTCCGCGTCGAGCATCTCCATGGCTGCCGGGCGGTTGTACAGACCAGTGAGGTCGTCATGCGTCGCTGCCCGCTGGAGCCTTCTGCGGTGGCGCTCGCGCTCCTGCGTGGAGGCGGTGAGCCGTTCGACGGTCTCCTGCAGGGCCCTGCCCGCGCGGCCTGGCAGGGGCTCGTGGAGAACCGGATTCGTGAGGTCCTCGAATGCCAGGGCAACGGCCTTGGCCTCCAGGGATCTGAGCATGCCGGTCATGTCGTTGAATGCAGCGGCTGTGACGGCAATCTCACGAGGTCCCGATTCGGCAAGAGGCTGGAGGGTGAAGGTACCCGACTGCACCTGGTTCGCGGCCTCGCCCAGGCGCCTGACCGGCCTGGTCAGGGCACGGCTGAGCGCCAGTGCACCGGCCATGACTATGCCGCCCAGCAACACCATGAAGATGACCTCACCCCGCAGGGTTCCAGTCGCCAGGGACTCCTGGTGGGCAGTGGAGGCAATGAGGTCGGCCGATGCAGCCAGTACGAGCTGGTTCATCTGGGCCACGTAGTCGAGGCCGTTACGGAAGTCCACAGCGTAGGCAAGCAGGTTCGTCGCGAATGGTGGTGGACCCCCGTGCAGGGCGATCCGGTAGGCGGTGGTAGTGCTCGCGAGGAAGCTCCGGATGCCGGGGGAGTGCTCGATGGCTGTCCACCGGGCGAGAGCACGGGGACCGAGGTCGCTGGCGAGTGCGCTTCGGGCGCTGTAGAAGCCGCCTGGTGCCACGTTGCCCAGCATCTCCTCCTCGGCGTTATATGCAGAGACGAGATGCTCTTTCTGAGCAGGGGTAGCTTCGCCGTTCAGCACCAGGTTCGCGTAGTCGACCACATCGAGCGAATAGATGTATGTCTCGAAGGTGCGTTCCATGCTGTTCACGTGCACGTCGAAGGATCCAGGTGGCTGCCAGGTATCTACTGCGTCGAGCAGGACCGCCATGTCGTGTCGCCAGAGGGACACCGTAGCGTTCGAGTAGGAGCGATAGAGGTCCTGGACGGCGGAGTTAGAGGTCCTCCCGTCTACGATGCCAGGCTCTATGGTCTGCATCCGGGCCAGGTCCACCCTCATGGAGGGCGTCGACGCGAGCACCGGGTCTCTAGCCACCGCGCGTGTGGCTGGTGCCACCTCGGCAGGAAAATCGGTCCGGAACAACGAGTCGAGCACGCTGGCCGGGATACCGAGCATGGCGGAGTAGGTGATCGCCTCGGAGGGTACGGACCAGGTGAGAAGAAGAGCTCTGGCCCGGGCCACCCCGGCCAGCGAGCCGACTGCCCGTGACACGCTCTGGGCCTCGGAGCGGTAAGACCACCTGCCAGCGACCGCGTCCGAGAGAAGACCCAGCGTGGCGAGCGTCGGCACCAGCACCGCCAGGAGCACCAGGCTCGAAACACGCGGGTGACGCAGACGCTGAACCCGTTCCCTTCCTACACCTTCCACAGCCGCCTCCTGCTCGTTCCCCTAGGGGCATCGGCATTACCGCAGTGGAACTGTAGGTCATCCGGTCTGGCCCGTCACCCGAAAGGCAGGAGTCTCCGTGGCAGGCATCCATCACCTGAGCGGGTAGGTTTCCGGTGTGGGGTACTGGACTGCTCCAGACGGGGTGAGGATCGCGTACGAGGTGTACGGCGCCGGAAGCCCCGTGATCCTGCTCCACGGTCTGGCTTCCTCGAGCAGCGTGAACTGGATCCGTCCGGGAGTGATCGATGCGCTGGTCGGCCAAGACTTCGAGGTGGTGGCGTACGACGCGAGGGGCCACGGCGAATCCTCGAAACCCCACGAGCCGGCTGCCTATGCCCGAGGCACCATGGAGGCTGACGCGTCGGGACTCATAGGATCATTGGGCTACGAACAGGTGTACCTCATCGGTTATTCGATGGGAGCGCAGGTGGCTGCTGGGCTCGCAGCGAGCGACGCGCGGGTCCAGCGTCTCGTGCTCGGCGGTATCGGGCCGGGGATGGTTACCCGGAGCCCATCGGACGCGAGAGAGCGGTCCCTGGAGATGGCCGAGGCACTCGAAGCAGAGCGCGTCGACGACGTCAGCGAGACCACGCCTCGGGCGTTCCGAGCGTTCGCGGATGCGACAGGTGCCGATCGTCTGGCACTTGCTGCCATCGAGCGCTCGGGGGCCCTGGACGCGCCAGTCGACCTAGGCAGGATCGGGGTTCCGACGCTCCTGATAGCCGGTTCCGAGGACCGGATGGCGGGCGACGTCCAGGAGCTGGCAGGCGTCTACCACGGCGTCGACGTAGTCACGGTGCCAGGCGATCACATGTCTGCGGTGACCAAGCCCGAGTTCGCGAAGGCCGTCGTCGAGTTCCTCCAGGCGGGTTCCTAGAAAGACCCCTCTTTCATCCCGCCGATAAGCTATCTTATGTCAAGTGCTGTTGGGGGGTCCGCTCGGGTCCGTTCCGACCAGGTCCTCCGCCCAGGTCCTCCGACCTGGTCCGTGCTGGCGTGTCGCGAACGGCTACTCGCTTCCCCGCCCGCATGGGCACCTCGTCGGCTTGGCCGTACCGTAGGATGTGGCGGTGACCGAAGTAGTCGCCAGCGAGGACCTCCTGCGCAAACGGCTCGGAATACCCGAGGATGCCGAGCGGGTGCTCGTCTTCGCTGAGTCCACGCACTGGGACCCGAACTGGATGTTCCGCTCCGGCGAGTACTTCAGGCTGAACGTCCGCCATGTGCTCGACCGGGTCCTCGACGAGGTGGCTCTGGAGCCGAGGCGGGTGTTCGACCTGGAGTGCACCTTCTTCGTGCGCAGGTACGTCCTCGGGAGCCCCCGGGCCGAGGAGCTGGTCCAGCGGGTGAACGAGGGCAGGATCCGGTTCACCAGCAGCGGGGTGACCACCGCGGACACGGTCATACCGGAGGCGGAGGCACTGCTCAGGGACTTCCTGGAGGGCCAGGAGTGGATGCGGTCTGTCGGCATCGAGCCCGAGCCGCACATCGCGTACTTCCCCGACAGCTTCGGTCACAGCCCCGCGCTCCCGGCAGTGCTGAGATCCGCCGGGTTCGACGCCGCGTGCTTCAGCAGGATCGACGGCATGTGGTTCCCCGGTGGACAGTGGCAGCTACGCTCCAGCTTCCCGCTTCCGGGCTCCAGCGCTGAGATGCTGCAGGACCTGAAGGCCCTCGACTTCGTCTGGAGAGCCCCGGACGGCTCCGAGGTGCTCGCGCACTGGAACGCCTTCACCTACGGCCATGGCGACCTGATCGCCTCCCACGGGCTCATGCGCTTCGGCCACCTGCCCGTAGTCATCCCCGACAGGAGCGACAGGCATGTGAGCGCACGGGTGCGCAGCTACGCAGCGTCGCTGGCCGAGCTGTCGCCTACGCCGTACTCCCTCTGTGCGGTGGGGCTCGACTTCGTTCCCCCGGTGCGCCGGCTGGTGGATCTCCTCGACCGGTTCAACGAGCGGCACTACTCCGAGACCGGCATATGGGCTCTGAACGCAGGCCTCGACGACTACTTCGAGCTCGTCGCCTCCAGGCGCGACCTGCTGGCGCGGATCGCCTTCGACCCGAACCCCTACTGGACCGGCTTCTACAGCGCACGTCCCAGCCTGAAGCGCTCGGTGAAGCAGCTGCTCGACACCGCGGTGGCGGCCGAGTCGGCCGCGGTGCTGGCAGGTATCGCCGGTGGCGATGGCATCGAGAGCGACCTGTCTCGCGTCTGGCGCACCGTGGCAGTATCGAACCATCACGACTTCGTCACCGGGACGAGCCCGGAGCGTGTCCATAACAGTGAGCAGGCACCCTGGATAGGCTCTGCACTCGGCGAGGCCGAGGAGGCCCTCGACAGGGCACGCAGGGCCGCTGCCATACCCCTGGTGCCCGACGCTGCTCGGCCTGCGGGTTCCCGCGCCGGACGAGGCCGTAAGTCGGCTGCCAGTCCGCCTTCGGTGAGCCGCTCTGGCCCGGCGACGGAGGTGGTGACCGACCTGTACCGCCTGGTGATAGAGCCCAGTGGCGGAGGTTGCGTCACCCGGTGGGAAACGGCGGGAGGAGAATCCCTCCTCGCATCCCCCGGGCTGCGCCCGGCGTGCTATGCGGAGAACGGCGGCCTGTGGCGGATGGGGATGGAGTTCCCCGGTGGAGCCTTCAGGGAGGTAGACAAGGCTCGTCCGCTCGCGACCATCGAGGCTCGCTGCGGGGAGGACTCTGCCGAGGTGCTGGTCAGGTCGCTGGTAGCCGGTCAGGCATGCACGATGCGCATCCGGCTGCGTTCAGGTGATCCGCTGGTCCGGGTCCAGATGAGCATGCGGGTACCACCTCGTAGGTGCGTGGTCCTGCGGCTGGCGACTCGGTTCGATGCAGCATCCCTCGTGATGGCAGTGCCCGGTGGCCTGGTCGTGCGTCCTCTGGCGAAGCTATACGATCCGACCTTCTGGCCGCTGCACTCACTGGCCTGGACCAGCGAAGAGGCCCTGTCAGGAAGCAGTCCTGAGTGGCACTCGCCCAGCGGCGGGGATGTGGAGCGCTCTGCTGGCCCCTCCCCCGCCGGCTTCGCGGTGGCCTCTGCCTTCCCCACCGCTCTCTCGGCCTCGAGCGATGGCATCCTGGAAGTCATCACCGGTCGTAATGCCCCGAAGGAGCTCGGCTGGGGGGTGCTGCCTCGTCCCGCCCTGCCGGCACGTGGCTACGAGCGGAACACCGTGGTAAGCGATCTGGCCTTCTGGCCGGTGGTGGCGGGCACCCCCGCCTCGGGCACCCCCGCCTCGGGCACCCTCGGTGAGGGACTCGGTGCGATGCTCGCCTCAGGCGCTGGTGCGCTCTGGCCGGACGATGACCATATGGCGCCGGTGAGGGCTGCCATGCGGGCGCAGTTCGTGCTGTCGGATCCAGACCTGGCCCTGGTGGCGCTGAAGCGGGCTTCGCGCGGGGAGGGCATCATCTGCCGGATCATGGCTCCCCAGCTCGGTGAGGCCACCAGCGTGGAGCTCGCCTCGAAGGCACTCCCGGTGTCGAAGGCATTCAGATGTGATGCCAGGGAGCGAGACCTCGAAGAGCTGGTGGTACGCCGCAGGAGGGTCGTGGAGGTGCCGCTCTCGTCCAGCATCACGACCCTGAGGCTGCTGCCGTGAAGGAGACGGGACGCGCCGACTCCGCTGGCCACCGGGAGTCCCTGCAGTCAGTGCGCTGCCTGGTCACCGGGGCATCCGGCGTGGTCGGAAGGGCGCTGGTGGCCGAGCTGCTGGCCCAGGGAGCGAAGGTGCGTGCTACCGACCTGGCCCGAGCTCCGGACGGATCGCCTCCCCTGCCCGGCGACTACGAGCACCTACGCCGGGATCTCTCGGTGGCGGGTGCGGCCGAGGAGCTGGTGTCGGGATGCGAGCTGGTGTTCCATCTGGCCGGGAAGATGCCCCAGGCGAACCTGGACGAGGAGGGCTTCAGAAAGGCGAACGTGGGCACCACGGCCGATCTCGCCGATGCTGCCTCGAAGGCAGGCGTGCGCCGCATGGTCTTCGCGTCGACCATAGAGGTATACGGTCCCCAGGAGCGCAGCGATCCCTTGGGTGAGGACGACGCAAAGGAGTTCACCGGCACCTACAGCCGGAACAAGTGGGAGATCGAGCAGATGCTGCTCGGCTCCGGGCAATCCGGCATGGACGCAGTGGCTCTCAGGATGCCGATGATCTTCGGTCCGGGCTTCTATCACGAGAAGGCCGTCCTCGGCCTGTTCGTCGCCCTGAAGGCCGGCCTGCCACTGCCGGTTCCAGCCCCGCGAGCACCGGTCAGCTTCGTCGCCTCCACCGACGTCGCCGCCGCGATGGTGCTGGCTGCTACGACTCCCGCTGCCGGCAAACAGGCCTTTAACATCGCGGCCTACGACTACCCGTGCATGATCGACTTCTTCCACGAGCTGGTCGCCTTGGCAGGTTCGCGATCGCGTGTGGTGGTGCTGCCGGAGGGCCTGGTGGACAGGGCCCTGCGGGCAGCCGAGCGCCGTGCCAGCCAGGGGCAGACCAAGGTGCTCGGAGGCACCCCTGCGGAGCTGGTCGGCTTCATCCGCACCGGTGGCGCCTACGCGATCGACCGGGCGCGCGCGGTGCTCGGTTACGAGCCCAGGCATAGCTGTGCATCGGCGTGGCTGGGTGCCTACCGGTGGTTCTGGTCGCTGCCGCCGGCGATGCGCTACCAGGTCGTCTTCCGCCAGCACGTCTGATCACAGCCGCCGGCGCAGATGGAGCCTGTAGCATTACCACATCAAGCATGGCCTACCGAGAGAGATTGGAGTGCCGTGGACTGGCCGCTACGCTTCGGGATTTTCCTGGCACCGTTTCACCCGGTGGGCCAGAACCCTACCCTCGCGCTCCAGCGCGACCTGGAGCTAGTCGAGCACCTGGACCGTCTCGGATTCGACGAGGCGTGGTTCGGCGAGCACCATTCGGCAGGATACGAGATCATCGGCTCCCCGGAGGTCTTCGTCGCCGCCGCAGCCGAGCGGACCAGGCGGATACGCCTCGGCACCGGGGTGAGCTCGCTCCCGTACCATCACCCCTTCATGCTCGCAGATCGGATGGTGCTGCTGGACCACCTGACCAGGGGCAGGGTGATGCTCGGTGTGGGACCTGGGGCGCTCCCGTCTGATGCCCACATGATGGGGATAGATCCGATGCGTCAGCGACCGATGATGGAGGAGTCGCTGGAGGCCATCCTCGCCCTACTGGATGGCGGCGAACCGGTGAACCGAGAGACGGACTGGTTCGTCCTGCGCGATGCGCGACTGCAGCTCAGGCCCTTCAGTACCCCGCGTTTCGAGGTCGCGGTGGCCGCCCAGGTATCGCCGGCCGGTCCCCGCGCTGCTGGGCGCTTCGGCCTAGGCCTCCTGTCCATCGGTGCCACGAGCGCTGGTGGGTTCGATGTGCTCGCGAACCATTGGAAGGTCATGGAGGAGCGTGCCGAGGAGTTCTCCAGCTCGGTCGATCGCCGGAACTGGCGCCTGGTCGGACCCATGCACATAGCCGACACGGAGGCCGAGGCACGCAAGGACGTCGAGTTCGGCCTCGCCGAGTGGGTCGACTACTTCCGCCGGGTGGCAGCCCTGCCGCTCGCACCTGAGGCCGACGGCACCGGCGAGCTGGTAGACGCCCTGAACGCCACCGGCTTCGCTGTCATCGGCACACCTGAGATGGCCGTCGCGCAGATCGAGAGGCTCATGAAGCAGTCAGGTGGGTTCGGTACCTACCTGGTGATGGCCCATGAGTGGGCCGATCGCGAAGCTACCCTGCACTCATACGAGCTCCTGGCACGCTACGTGGCCCCGGCTTTCCAGGGATCTCTTGGAAGCCTCGTGCAGTCGCGGGACTGGGCAGCCGAGAGGCGCCCCGAGCTCATCGGACAGGCTGTCGGCGCGGTCATGCAGGCTATCCAGGATCACCACGCGGAGCGTGAAGGGCACTAGGCCGGAGCCTTCGGGCTGCCAGGGCCTCGTCGACGCGTCTCACCGGTGTCGTGCGTGGCGCCTCGCGAGCTGAGAGCTGGCTGGAGGCGGAGGCCTCGGAGCGGGCCTCGGCAGCTATGCGTTCAAGAGCTTCGGCGAGAGCCTCCAAGGTCTGGAGGCTCTCGGTCTCGGTCGGCTCGATCATGAGGGCCTGGTCGACGATGAGGGGGAAGGACACCGTGGGCGAGTGGAAGCCCTCCTCGAGGAGGCGCTTGGCGACGTCGATGGCCTTCAGGCCGGTCTCGCGCTCGAGGGAGCGGGCGGAGAGGACGAACTCGTGCATGCATGGCCTGTCGTAAGGCGTGTCGTAGGCATGGCCAAGGCGCACCCGGAGCCAGTTGGCGTTCAGCACGGCCCGCTCGGCTACCTGGCGCAGGCCATCGCTGCCGTTTACGAGGATGTATGCCAGGGCCCTTGCCAGGACCAGGGAGTTGCCATGGAATGAGTGGACTCTGCCGATGGAGTGAGGCGGGTCCTGCCATACGAAGCGCTCCTCGGTGCCATCCTGGACGCGCACCGGCCGCGGTCCGGGCAGCAGGTCCACCAGGCGTTCGGATACGGCGACCGGTCCCGCACCTGGCCCTCCCCCGCCATGTGGTGTAGCGAAGGTCTTGTGGAGGTTCAGGTGGACGATGTCGAAGCCCATGTCGCCCGGACGCACGATGCCCATGATCGGGTTCAGGTTCGCGCCGTCGTAGTAGAGGAGGCCACCGACCGCGTGGAGAGCGGCGGCCACCTGCTGGATCTGCTCCTCGAAGAGGCCAAGGGTATTGGGGTTCGTGAGCATGATGCCTGCCGTCTGATCCGACAGCACCGCGTCGAGCGCCGGCAGATCGAGGCAGCCGCGCTGGTCGCTCGGTATGGTGATGACCTCGTAGCCCCCGAGCGTCACCGAGGCTGGGTTCGTCCCGTGGGCCGAGTCGGGTATCACTACGAAACGCCGCTCCGCACCTGACATGGCATGGAAGGCACGCATCAGCAGGAGGCCGGTCAGCTCTCCGGCGGCACCCGCGGCCGGCTGGAGCGTGGCAGCCGCCATCCCGGTTATGGCGCAGATCGCCTCCTCGAGCTCGACGAGGATCTCCATCCACCCCTGGGTGCAGCTGGAGGGGGCGCCGGGGTGGACGTTGACGAGGCCAGGCAGGCCAGCCACCTCGTCGCAGACCTTCGGGTTGTACTTCATGGTGCAGGAACCGAGCGGGTAGGCACCGAGGTCCACCGAGTACTGCCGGTGGCTGAGGCGCGTGAAGTGGGCGACGAGATCGCGCTCGGACACCTCTGGCAGCCGGGGGGGGCTGTCGCGCAGGTGCTCGGTCGGGACGAGGCCGTCCACGGGCATGTCCTCGAAGCCGCTCGTGGGAAGCTGCCAGGCTGCCCTGGAGGGCACCGAGAGGTCCCAGAGGGTGGGCTCTGGCGCCCTTCCCATAAGCGGTGCGCTCGCTGCCCGCCCGCCAGGGGACCCCTTCGGGTGCCGAGGATTGTCTGGCATCAGCCGAGGGCCTTCGCGAACGCGGTGGCGAATGCCTCTATCTCCTGGCGGGTCCTGCGTTCGGTGGCACAGAGGAGCAGGCCTTCGCCAAGACCGCCCGAGGCGTAGGGGTCGAGTGGCAGGCCGGCCAGGAACCCTTCGTCGGCGAGTCGCTCCACCAGGAGCTCCGGATCTGCCGGGGTGCGGATGGAGAACTCGTAGAGCGTCGGCGCACCAGCCAGAGGCTCCACCCCGTCTATGGCCAGGAGCAGATCACGAAGGTGACGGGTTGCCCGGGCTGATCGAATCGCTACCTCGGCTATGCCGGCCGGCCCCAACCAGGCCAGCTGGATAGCTGCCGTCAGGGCCATCAGGGTCTGGTTGGTGCAGACATTCGAGCTGGCCTTCTCGCGGCGTATGTCCTGCTCCCTCGCGCGCAAGGTCGTCACGTAGGCGACGCGCCCCTCGACGTCGAGGGTCTCTCCCACCAGGCGACCTGGCATCCGGCGCACGCTGGCCGGTGAGCATGCGAAGAGGCCCAGGTACGGACCCCCGAAGGACAGGGGCATCCCGACGGCCTGCCCCTCCCCCACTGCTATGTCGGCGCCCCAGCTACCCGGTGAGCGGAGGACCCCGGAGGCTATCGGGTCGAAGGCCGCGATCATGAGGGCCCCGGTGGCGTCGCACAGTGCGCGCACGGCCGAGAGGTCCTCGAGGCAGCCGAGGTGGTTCGGGTAGGAGACCACCAGGGCAGCCGGGCCAGGAGCGTGGTCCTCGGATCTACCAGGCGCTGGATGCCCAGCCTCGTCGGACGCCGAGGGCCAGCAGGTAAGGCCGTCATCGAGAGGGATCTCGCGGATCACGTGGCCGGTGCCCCTCGAGAAGGTGGAGATCACCTCGCGCCAGGTCGGTCTCACGCCAGCAGACACCCAGACCTCGCTGCGGCCTGTGGCTGACGCGGCCAGGTTCACTGCTTCGGTGAGCGCCGCGGCACCGTCGTATAGGGAGGCATTGGAGATCTCCAGGTCCGTCAGCGCGGCCACCATGGTCTGGAACTCGAAGAGTGCCTGGAGAACACCCTGGGCGACCTCTGGCTGGTAGGGGGTGTATGAGGTGACGAACTCCGAGCGCGAGGCCAGGGCACGGACCGCGGCAGGCACCTCGTGGTCGTAGGCTCCCCCACCGGCGAAGCAGACCAGATCCTTCCCACATGGCCGGTTCCGCGCGGCGGCCTGCTGGATACGAGCGTAAACGTCAGGTTCGGGTCGACCTCTTGGAATGGCGAGCTCGCCGACCAGCCTGATGGCCTCCGGCACTGCCTCGAAGAGCTGGTCGAGGGAGGCCAGACCCAGGAAGGCCAGCATGTCGGAGATCTCGTCTTCGGTGTGAGGCGTGTAGGTAGGCATGGAGGCTCTGGCTGGGTGGGAAGCTCTGTCCGGCATCCCTGATCCGGCCAGGGGCTACCGGCACTGATCAGGGTAGCGTGCCGGGGGCCGGGCGTCCTGCAGTGACGAAGGGCGGGCGGACTATCCGCGCTTCTACCTCGGTGCCGCGTATGTCCACCGACACCCCGCTCGTCTCTCCTGGAGGGCTCGTCACCTGAAGGGAGGTGTCCACCAGAGCGAGGGCTATCCCGCGCTCGAGCACCGGGGAGAAGTTCCCGCTCGTGACAAAGCCCCGGGGCCTGCCGTCTACCAGCACCCTGGCTCCCTCACGCGGGGGGCGCCGGCTGGCTGTGACGATGCCGACGAGATGCCTGGCCGGGCCGGTCGTAGCCTCCGCAGCCAGTGCCTCCCGGCCGCGGAAGTCTCCCTTGGACCAGGAGACCACCCACTCCAGCCCGGCCTGCAGGGGTGTTATGCCCGGCCCGAGCTCGTGGGAGTGGAGCGGGAGACCCGCCTCGAGCCTGAGGGTGTCACGCGCTCCCAGCCCCGCAGGCGTAGCGCCGGCGCGGATGAGCTCTCGGAAGAATGCACCCGCGGCTGCACTGGGTACCGAGCACTCCACGCCGTCCTCACCGGTGTAGCCGGTGCCAGCCGCCATGCACTCGTGGCCCTGCCAGGTGAAGCCGGCCACCCGGAAACGCCCTACGGCTGCTGCTTCGGGGGCGACTTCGTTCAGGAGCTGGCGTGCATGGGGACCCTGGATCGCCAGGATGGCTCGCCTGGCGGTCACATCGGTCCCACCGAGAACGCTGACTACCCGCGTGGTGTTCGAGGCGTTCGGCATCACCTCGAAGCTCTCCGCTGCGACCCACCAGACGATTATGTCGTCGAGGACCGAGGCATCCGACTCGTCGAGAAGGTGGGTGTACTGTGCGCGACCTGGGGAGATCCTGGCGAGGTCGTTGGAGAGCTCGCGTTGGAGAGTCTCGTAGGCCTGCGGCCCCTCGATTCGTATCGTGCCGAGGTGGCTCACGTCGAACACCGCCACGTCACGCCTGCAGGCCAAGTGCTCGGCGATGGTCCCAGCGGGATACGAGAGGGGCATCGACCAACCGCCGAAGTCCACCATCTTCGCACCCAGATCCCGGTGCAGCGCGTCGAGTGGAGAACGGTGAGGGGGCGGTTCTCCACCTATCCCCGGGTCTGAACCTACCGGTGCCTGGCCCGTATCCGACACAGGTCGCCCTGGACCCCCTGGCCCGAGGTGGCCCGGCTGAGCGTGGCTCACTCCGTCCACGGCTAGGAGGCCCGGAGCTCGAAGCCGTACTTCGTGATCATCGCCTGGTAGTCCCGGCGGTGCAGCAGGGTGACGCTGATCTCCGGGTAGAGCAGCTTCATGCGGCGGAGCTTCGCGTGCTTGGCGGTGACGAGGCGCTGGTCGAGGGTGGTGAGCTCCACGAAGCAACCGTGATCGGCCAGGTAGAAGTCGGGACGGAAGGCACTGCTCGGCCTGCCGTCGGGGTGCCAGGAGAGGACGAACTCCACCGGCTCGTACTCGTAGCGGACGCCGTAGAAGTCCAGGAGGTCGGCGAAGTGCATCTCGGACTCGTGGGCGAAGCGTTCAGGGCCGCAGGCCGTGGCAGCGGAGCCCCCCCTGGGTCTCACCGAGCGTCCAGGTCGAGATACCGCCTATTCGGGGTCATGCAGACCGGGACCAGGCGAGCCGAGGGGTCTAGCTTCAATCCCCCGCCGCCTGGTCGACGTAGATCTCGAAACCTGGAAGGGTGCCTGCTGCAGATGCGGCACCGTGCGTTCGGGCCTTGCCGCGACGCTGGGTGATCTGGGCCGCGTCGATGGAGCGGATGTCAGCGTCGAGCTCTTCGAGGAGCCCCGCGAGGGGGACTATGTTCAGGACACCCTGTCCCCCACGGAGGAGGTCGACCACCTCACCATCGGAATGGGCCAGCAGGGAGTCCGACCCTGCCAGCACCAGGTTCGCAGAGGACAGGTTCGCCCCCATGTCGTCTCTCAGGCACTGGAGCGCCCGGCGGGCCCGCTGAAGGGAGATCCCGGCGTCGAGCAGCTTCTTCAGCACCTTCAGCTCCAGCACGTCGTTATAGGAATAGCGGCGCTTCGACCCACTGCCCGAGGCGTCGGCTATCGACGGCCGGAGCAATCCCGTGCGGGCCCAGTAGTCCAGCTGCCGATAGGTGATCCCGACCAGCCCACAGACCTGTGGACCACCGAAGCCCCCGAGGGCTACCTCTGCCTCGCTCTTCATCGGCTCCTCCTCCGATCGAACCCACCGGCTGGCCGGTGCTACCCGCTATCAGCCTCAGGTGTAGGTACATGGTAGCCGACCGGAGTCACAAGTGGGTAGTTACGCCGCTGTGCTCTAAACCAGACCTCCACAGTGAGCGCTTCGCCACCTTCTCGCGTAGTTCCTCGTGCACGGCACTCCAGGAATTACCACCGTAGAGCTTCGCGGCCCTCCCTTCCTCTCGAAGCCCAAGCGGCGCGCCAATAGCCTCTATCCTCCTCCGTGGTTCCTCACGCATTGTCTTGATATCACCAGTCATCACAGCCCGCAGGATTCGCTTCGCATCCTCGTCATCCATGGAGGCGTCAGACGCCGTGCCACTAATGCCCTTGGCGCGCCGGTCATCCACCCACTTCTGCTCATTCGCAGTCGCCTCGTCAGAAAGGTATCGATGGCCTAGCGCCTGATCCGCGCTGAAGCGATCTTCGGGCCTGCTAGCCGTGAGATTCTGCATGTATTCATGGAGCGCGCCGGAATTCGCAACGAATCGATCGGGCTTGACCCCATCCTCGGTTTGCGCGGCACCGCTCGCCTCAGCTGAGGAGCTGGCTTCAGGGTGGTAGCGATAGAAATGTGGGTTCGGGAAACTCGGATTATAACCTTGTGCAAACCGTCTTTCTTCCGGGACTCCTTCTCGTGGGTCGTAAGCTATGTTCCGTTTTCCCCAGGCAGGGAGCTGTCGATTCGTAAGCATACGGAAATGCTGGAGCTGACCAAGCATCACTCCAGCAGCATAGACATCATTCTTATGAGTTGCAGCAGCGTCCTCGGCGTCGCTGTCGCTAGCCAAGCGAGCGCCTTCGGCTTCTGGCGATTGGTAACCAGGAGTGAAGGCCATACCATAGCTCTCACCCTCTTTCTCTCCGCCAATGTCGATCAGCTTGACCTCAAAACTCTCATTGAGCATCACGTTCTCTGGCTTGAGATCATAATGGACACGTCCAATACTGCGCATATGGCCTAGTCCCTGTTGAATTCCACGCTGGAGGTACCGTACTACCTCTTGATATTCACGCTCGGTTATTTTCTCATTCAGTGACTCATGACGTTCTGCCTGACGGATTCTCTCTCGCCACTGCTGTTCTGTTCCGGCTCCGTCTGCTGCTACGCTTTCAGCTGTCCGTGAGTCATCTGTTGGTTCGGTTGGGTGTTGCTGCGTAGTCAAGTCCTCGGTGCCGCCTGTAGCGTTTGCAGGCTGTGCCTTCTCCCGGCGCTGGCGAAACTGGGAAAGCTTATCGTAAACATGGTCAAGCGTGTAAGTACCCCGTTCCATGACGATGGCGTTGGTAACCGGTGTATCTGTGCCGCCGCTACCGGTGTGGCCCCAGGCCACCGTGCCGTAGTGCTTTATGAGGTGAGGCGAATCGCCCAGGAGCGCTCTAGATGCGAATTCCTTCGCAATGCTCTCCTTGAGCTCCGCCTGCCTTGCCTTCTTCAGCACCAGTGTTTTCGGTACGTTACTATCCGCTGGCGCCCCATCTGATTCGTCGAGAGTTAGTTCGTGTACGCTTCCGACCGCGCCGAATCCCAGTGCCCCCTTATTGGCTAAATAATATCGTCTTCCACCAACGATTACGACGTGTTCTTCTTTTCCGTTGATCGTGGCAGTAGATGTCTCGAGTGTCGGGCGACTGTCGATCTCCTCCTTGGTTGCGTCTGTGTCGCTGTCTTTCGAAGCGCTTGGTGACTTCGGGATGGAGTCGCTGGCCGAGGATGCTCCCAACGCAGATAGCCCATTGTTTCGAGACGCCGCACCGCCCCAGCGCAATCTCCTGCGCAAGGCGTTCAGCAGTCTTTCCTTCAGGCCTTCGCGTCGGGGTGTCTGAGTGAAGGAGCTTCGAGATGGGCCCATGCCGAGGCTCTCCTCCATTTCGGCTCCGCTCACGCTAGTGGGAAGCAGTCTTGCCGCGCGACGCGCCAGTGCCCGGAAGGGGTTGGGCATAGCCCGCTGTAGCGCAAGGTGGCTGCTGGCGGGAGAGCTGCGGGCAGCCGGGGGGCGTGATGGGCCAGGGGTATGGATTGGCCTGGATCCCTCAGGCGAGACTTGCCGCCCCACGGAGTCGTCCTGCTGGGCGTGAGCGCCGCTGGCAACCGCGCCACGAGGAGCGTAGTGTCACTTGCCAGCGACATGGGACCAGGTAACCGCCAGTTTTGCCAGTGGCATGGGACCACCTCTGTTGCCAGTTGTGGGACCACCGTGAGCATCCACCATCGCCGGTCGAAGAGAGATTCGACTGG
>JAJYXR010000022.1 GCA_021801795.1 Actinomycetes bacterium | reverse complement strand
TGAGCACCTCCGTCATGTCGGCCACGAGGTCGTCGTCCATCTCCGAAGGATCGGCCACCACGACCCGCCGGCCTTGGGCAGATAGCGCTGCCTCCAGGTGCTCCACGCCGAATCTCGCCAGCCGGTCACGATGTTCTACGACGATGGTGGTTGCCGTCGGATCCGCTAGCAGCCTGGCCAGCCTCTTGCGTTTGGCATTCATGCCCGGTCCCACCTCGCCCACGACCTCGGATACGGCCATGCCCTGAGATGTCGCCCACTCGGTGAGCCTGGCCACCTGGCGATCTAGGTCTCCGCTGGTCATGTGAGGAGACCCGGGCATAGAGAACGACCCTGGAGGCTGCCGGCGAGTTTGCAGGAGGTACGTCCACCAGGATCAGCCGTCCGACCTTCTCGGCGGGCACAGGAAGGATGCCCTCGCGATACCAGCGATAGGCGGTGAACCTGCTGATACCGACCTGCTCTGCCTACTGCGACAGGTTCACCGTATCTAGCATGGAACATGCTATCGCCTAATACCAGCAACTGTACGTGCAGCAGTTGACTACCCCCCGATGGCAGATATGGGGACGTCCTTGCCTCCCACGTACGCGCCAAACCTCCAGCCTCAGATCGTCGCATATAGGATTGCCCCGTGGAGGCGGCATGAGCGACAGCGGACAGCGAGATCAGGCGAGCGATCACGGGGATGCCCCTGGATGGACTGAGCCGACAGCGCCTGCTGGCCAGACAGGTGGACTACCTGGAGCACCTGGTGGCAATGGGGGGCCGGGCCAGCAGCAGCCCGGCTATCCCCCGCCCGGCTATCCCCCGCCCGGCTATCCGCCCCCCGGCTATCCGCCCCCCGGCTATCCGCCACCCGGCTATCCGCCACCTGGCTATCCCCCGCCCGGCTACTGGCAGCAGGGCCCATATCCACCGGCCAGCTACGGTTACGGGCCTGTGCCTGCTCAGGGAACGAACGGTCTTGCGATCGCTTCTCTCGTCTGCTCGTTGTTCGGCTTCATCATGGCCATTCCCGCTATCGCGGGCGTGATACTGGGCTTCGCGGCACTTTCACAGATTCGTTCCCGCGGCGGAACCCAGGGGGGACGCCAGATGGCGATGGCAGGGATAATCATCGGGTTCGTGATGATCGCGTTGGTCCTGTTCGCCATTGCCATCCCCACGTTCCTGGGTGTGACGTGTTCCGCTGGACACACATGCTCCTCGGGTTAGCCGCCCCACGCCTGATCGCGTAGAGCCCGTAACGTTGGCGTTGCCCGGCCAGGGACTCGTCGGGCGTGTCTGGTCAAACGATGAACATCTGTGAAAGCACCCGGCGCACCTCGGTTAGCTCGCCATCGGTGAGCGTGATCTCCCGTGCCCGGCGGCGCAACCGCTGGACCGAAACGGTGCGGACCTGCTCGGTGATGACGAACCCGTCCCCGTTGGCTATGTGGACGCGGTGAGCCCAGTCTGCTCGGTGAACAGTGGTGAGCGGTAAGACGGTAACGAGCTGCCCCAGCGTGATCGCCAGATGAAAGGTGGAGGAGACGACGAGAGCGGGGCGGTCCTTGCCTTGCTCATGACCGCGCACTGGCTGGAAATCGACGAACCAGACCTCGCCAGGCTGGATTCGATTCGCAGTGGGCTGGCTCACTCAGATGGCCTGGACCATTCATCGCTGATCGGGGCATCTGCCTTCCCCAGCTCGTCGGCCCCAGCCAGGTAGTCGGCCCACCCCTGCGGGTCGCTGTCGCGGTAGCTCTGGACAGCGGCTACTGCTCTGGCCTGCCAGTGCTCGTCCACGAGACGGCGTACGGTCTCGTCGGCGGACGCGCCGCCAAACTCCTCTCTACCGATCCGTAGAACCCGCTTGCGGGTATCGTCGCTCACTCGAAGCATGTACCCAGAGTAGCATCACGTAAATAGACATGTAAACGATCTCATGAACGATCCTGTAAACTCTGTGGCCCTCGCATCTCCAGATGCGAGATGGCCTCACGCCCGGCTCGCGGGCCGCGGCGGTCGTAGGCGGGCCTTCCCCGCGGCGGCCTTCCCCGCGGCGGCCTTCCCCGCGGCGGCCTTCCTGGGGGGCTTGCCTGGGGCGATGCCCACAGGAGTGGCTGGGTCGAGACCGGCTGTGCCGAGCAGATGGCCGAGAGCCTCGGGAACATAGCGTGCTATGTCCCAGACACCGGGGACCGTTTCTGTGCAGGCAATGAAACCCCAGTTCATGACCCCGCGGTAGCTCATGACCGTTATGTTCAGACCGGCGCCGTCGGTGATCGGCCCGAGCGGGAAACCGGCCACCAGCTCGGCCCCGCCGAAGTAGAGCGGAAAGTCGGGGCCGGGGACGTTGGAGATCACCAGGTTATGTATCGGCCGAAGACGATCGGCCAGCTTCAGGCGCGAGTAGGCCCGGGCAGCCGCGGAGAAGACATTCGGCGTGGCATGCTCTGCCCAGTTCATGAGAACGTCGGCACCGAGGGCGTGGAACTCTTCCTTGGCCCCACGGGTGCCCTCTCGGATGGCCTCGAGCTGGTCGAGCGGATCTGCCAGCTGGGTGGGCAGTGCCACGAACATGGCCGATACCCGGTTCGACCCGGCAGGCGCGCCCGGTGGCGGCGTGACCGACACGGGAACTGCCGCGACGAGGGGGGAGTCCGGAAGCTCCTTGCGCTCCCAGAGGTATCGCCTGAGGGCCCCCGTGCATACGGCGAGCACCACGTCGTTCACCGTGGTGCTGGTGGCGTTCTTCAGACGCTTGATGTCATCGAGGCTGATCGAGGAGAAGGCGACGAGCCTGTGGGGTGTTATGGCGCCATTCATGGAGGTACGTGGGGCCGTCATCGGGAGGGCCGCACGGCCCGTCCCGCCTGACTGGCGGATCCGCCTGACGTCAAGCACGGCCCTCCCGGTGCGCCAGGCGAGTCGGGTGACATCCAGGGGGCGGGTGAGGCGTGCCGCGAGGGCCTGGGCGAGGAGCTGGGTGTCGGATGGGATATGGGTGTCGGCTCTGGCCGGCGGAGGCAGCTCCCGCGGTGGGGGGGACGGTTCCAGGTCGAACAGCTCGGCCAGCAGCTCGGCACCCGAGACGCCGTCGATGGTGGCGTGGTGGATCTTGGTGACGAGGGCGATCCGGCCACCTTCGAGTCCCTCCACCAGGTACATCTCCCATAGCGGGCGACTCCTGTCGAGAGGCCGGCCGCAGACGTCGCCCACGAAGGTGGACAGCTCCTTCAGCCCTCCGGGGGCCGGCACGGCGGCCCTCCTCAGGTGGTAGTCCAGATCGAAGTGGGGATCGTCCACCCAGTAGGGGTGACCAAGGCGAAACGGAACCTCGCTGAGGCGCCTCCTGAATATCGGGACTGCCCGTAACCGCTCGTCGACGAGCGCGCGCACCTTCTCGAAGGAGTAGCCGCCGACCACGGTGGCCGGGTCGAATACGGCCGCCATCGACACGTGCATGTGGAGGCTGGGTGTCTCCATGTAAAGGAAGGTCGCGTCCAGCCCGCTCAGTCTCTCCATCCTCGTAATCCGTCCTTTCCTATCGACCAGACCTACCTGGATGCCCTATCGGCATACCTGTCCGCCAGAGTTGATGCCGCTACTCGTCGCGTCTGGATCTCGACGGGAAGCTCGGGATCGGTCAGTATGGCCGGATGCCATGGGTATTCCTCGCCGCTAGCTTGGTCGGCCTGGCCTTCGTGGTCAATGCCTACTTTCCTGTCCGCTTCGAACCGCTGGCAGTTCCGAGCTTCTTCGCGGGATGGCTGACGGGCGATCTCCCCCTTCACCACATCGCCTGGCAGGCCGCCGCCACCGCAGCCTTCGTCGCCGCAGGAGCTGCAGCATCCTGGCCGGGCTACCTGGCACTCGCGCTGGTGGCAACAGGCTGGGCCGGGCTGATCGGACTGCACGTGGCGACCAGGCGCTCCGCTTCGTTGCTGGAGCAGTCGGTTCCTGCGCTGGGTCCACCATCAGGGCACCAGGACACCATGTGGCATGGCTGGCGCCTGGTGCTGCCGGTACCGGTGCGTCCGCGAGCGGTGGAGGTCGTGAAGAACGTGCCCTACACCGAGGCCAGCCGCCACTCCCAGTCGCTCGACGTCATACGGTCGAAGGTCGCCCCGCCCAGTGGCGCACCAGTGCTGCTGTACATCCACGGCGGTGCATGGGTGATCGGGGACAAGCGCGAGCAGGGCCTCCCCATGCTCTACGAGCTGGCGCTGGAGGGGTTCGTGTGCGTGAGTGCGAACTACAGGCTGAGCCCCAGAGCCACCTGGCCAGACCACATCGTCGACGTGAAGCAGGCGATCGCCTGGGTGCGCTCTCACATCGCCGAGTACGGGGGCGATCCTGGCTTCGTGGCGATCAGCGGGGGATCGGCGGGAGGCCATCTGGCAGCGCTGGCCGCGTTGAGCGCCGGGGACAGCTCCTACCAGCCCGGCTTCGAGGACGCGGACACCTCGGTGCAGGCATGCATACCTCTCTACGGTGTCTACGACATGACGGGTGGGAGCGACTCGCGCCGCTACGGGGACGGTCTGTTGTCGCTGCTGGAGAAGCGTGTGTTCAAGTGCCGCCTCACCGACGAGATGGACAGGTTCGAGGCTGCCTCACCGGTGATGCGGGTGCATTCCGGCGCGCCGCCCTTCTTCGTCCTGCATGGCGCCAACGACACGCTGGTGCCAGTTGGCGAGGCGCGCAGGTTCGTAGCGGGGCTGCGCGAGGTCTCCAACTCAGCCGTGGTCTACTGCGAACTACCATTGGCCCAGCACGCGTTCGACATACTCGCCTCGCTGCGCACTGGAGACGTGGTCGCTGCCATCTGCCGCTTCCTCAAGGGGCCCGGCGACGGCGCGCTAGAAACTTGACGGTGCGTCAGGTATGATTCCCCAATGCGTCGGATGGGGAATCAGGGGATCGAGCACGGCAGACCACACGGCATCGGGCAGCTGGCTGGTGTCAGCAGGTCAGCCGGTGCCAGCAGGTCGGCCGATATGAGTAGGCCGGTCGATATGAGTAGGCCGGTCGGCATCGGACGACGAGCGAGCGCCGGCAGGCGGGCCGGGGTAACGCTGGCCATCCTGGCGACCGTGTCCCTGGTCGCAGCCGCATGCAGCAGCTCTCCGAGAGGCTCGGGGGGACCGGGTGGTTCCAGCGGCGGGGGGAAGGCCGTGGTGACGGCCACGGATACCTCCTGCCCGAGTGCCTCCTCGTGCTTCGTGGTGGGTAACGTCTCCACGCTCGGGGGGCCTATTCCGGGGCTCTTCGAGGGTGCCCTGGTCGGGACGAACGCCTACCTGACCTACGTGAACTCTACGGGGGGCGTCGACGGAAAGAAGTTCAGGCTGCTCTCGGAGAACGACTCGTTCAGCTGCGCCCAGAACCGGAGCGACGTCGCTGCGCTGGTCCACCAGGTGATCGCCTTCGCGGGTTCGTTCTCCCTCTTCGATAACTGCGGTGGGCAGGTCCTGAAGGCCAACCCCGAGGTGCCGGACGTATCGGTGACCCTCTCGAACAGCACGAACGCCCTGGCGAACAACTTCAGTGCGAACCCGCTGGTCCCCGGATGGCAGGCCGGACCACTCCTGTGGTTCCAGAAGCACTATCCCGAGGCGGTAAAGCACGTCGGCACGCTGGTAGCAGACGCGGCCTCGTCCATATCCCAGTGGAACGGCCAGGAGAGCGCTATGAAGCAGGAGGGATACCACATCTCCTACGAGACCACCTTCGGCCCGCTGGACACGAACTTCACAAGCGAGGTGATCGCCATGGAGCAGGCGGGGGTGCAGGCCGTGGACCTCTCGGACATGAACGGGGCTACTGCCGCACGGATAGTGGCAGCCATGTTCCAGCAGGGCTTCCATCCCCCGCTGGTGTTCTCCGCGGGACCGATCTACTCGGAGAACTTCGTCGCGGAGGCCGGCGGTCCACCAGCCGCTGACGGCATCTACCTCGAGCAGCCCGAGGCGCTGTACCTCGGTACGGACGCGAAGGTGGTCCCGGCCGTAGCCACCTTCCTCCACTGGGTCCACACGGTCTCGCCGGGGTTCTCCCCTGATCTCTACACGGTCTACGGCTGGGCGTCGGCAGAACTGCTGGTGACCGCCCTCGCTAAGGCGGGCCCTGACGTCACCCAGGCGTCGCTGATGAAGGCGTTGCGTTCGATAGACAGCTTCGACGCAGGCGGGCTGATGGCCCCGAGCGATCCTGCCCAGAAGCAGCCGCCGACGTGCTGGCTCCTGGCGAGGATCGTGAACGGCCAGTTCGTGAGGTACCACATGCCGACCACTGGTTTCCGCTGCGGCACCGGTTACCTGAGGCAGCAGCCCGGGGGCTCCTGAGGAGCACACCAGCGGGGTAGGGAGCCGAGAGATTACGCTTGGCTCCCAGGGGAAGTCCTGATCCGGGGGATCGAATGATGAGGCTGGCTGGAACAGACCGGGGGGGTCTGGGGGCTCGAGGTCGGGCGCGTCCATGAACGAGTTCCTGGCGCTAAGCGTGGTCGGGATCGTATACGGGGCCGTCTACGCCATCACTGCGTCGGGGCTAGTCGTCACGTACGCGACCTCCGGGGTGTTCAACTTCGCACATGGCGCGGTGGGCATGGTGGCTGCCTTCAGCTACTGGGAGCTCTCCGTGAACCTGGGTATGCCGGTGCTGGCCTCACTTGCGGTGGTGCTGCTGGTGGAAGCCCCCGTCCTCGGCCTGGTGGTGGAGCGCCTGCTGGCACGCCAGCTCCACAGCGCCTCGACGGAGCGGGCGCTAATGGTGACGCTGGGGCTGATGCTCGTACTGGTAGGGATCGCGAGCACCGTCTGGAACCCCGAGACCGAACGGATCCTCCCGGGGTTCTTCTCCATGGATTCGGCTCGCATCCTCGGGGTGAACGTCTCGGGCCAGCAGATGCTGGTGGTGGCTCTGGCGATTGCGGTGGCAGTGGCCCTCTGGGGGCTGCTGAAGCACTCCCGCCTGGGTGTGGCCATGCGCGCGGTGGTAGACGACCCCGAGCTGCTGGCCATGGCAGGTGCTTCCCCCATACGGGTCGCCCGGGCAGGCTGGATACTCGGTTCCATGCTCGCGGCCCTGGCCGGGATCCTGCTCGCCCCTCTGGTCACCCTCGACATCACGACCCTCACCCTGCTGGTGGTGAACGGCTACGCCGCAGCCGTCGTGGGAAGGCTGAAGAACCTTCCCCTCACCTTCGCCGGCGGTGCGGCCCTCGGGCTGATCCAGAGCTGGGCGGTCGGCTACATGCCACAGAGCTGGCAGAGCTGGCTGCCGGGCATCCGCACGGCTTTGCCTATGATCTTCCTCTTCGCGGTACTGCTCATCCTGCCCCAGGACCGTCTACGGGCCATCGGGAGGGTGGTCACGAACGGCGTTCCCAGGGTGGCCGGCCTGCGCGAGTCGGTTGCCGGGGCTCTGGCTCTGGTGGTGCTCGCCGCGGTCGCCGGTGGCCTGCTGTCGGGGACGGCGATTGCCACGATAAGCCAGGGGCTCGTCTACGGGATCATCGCCCTGTCGCTGGTGCTCCTGACCGGTTACGCCGGTCAGGTCTCCCTGGCCCAGCTCACCATCGTCGGCGTGGGTGCCTTCGTGATGGGAAAGGTCGACGGTGGTGGCTCCTGGTTCGGAGTGCTGGCAGCCGTGGTGTGCTGCGCGGTTCTCGGAGCCCTGGTAGCACTGCCGGCGCTGAGGCTGAAGGGCCTTTACCTGGCGCTCTCCACCCTCGCGTTCGCCCAGGGAGCCACCTATGTCTTCTTCGACAACGACCACGTGTTCGGCTCCGGAGGCTCCATCGCGGTAGGTAGACCGGCCATCGCGGGCATCTCGGTTTCCAGCGCCCATACGGAGATGACCGTGCTGGCATCCATGTTCGGCATTGCAGGCATCGCGGTCCTGGCCATCCGGCGCAGCGCACTCGGAAGGCGGCTGGTGGCCACGAACGACTCGCCCGCGGCATCTGCGACCATCGGTCTCGGGGTGAGGACCACGAAGCTGCTCGCGTTCGCCATGTCCGCCGGCCTGGCCGGCCTGGCAGGCGCGCTATATGGAGGACTCCAGGGCCAGGTGGGGGCAAACGACTTCGGTCTCTTCTCCAGCATGACCCTGCTGCTACTGCTGGTCATCTGCGGGGTGCGAACTGTCAGCGGCGCCCTGGTCGCGGGGATCGGGTTCGCTGCGCTGCCGGTCCTGCAGAGCCACGTATCCTGGGTGAGTGACCTCGTCGGCCTCGTCACCGGTGTCGGCGTCGTGCTCGTCGGGCGCCTCCCGAACGGGCTGTTCGGAAGCTCTCCGGTCCACCGGAGAATAGAAGCCAGGCGGCTGGCTCGGGTCTATACCAGCGATCCCATAACCGCCGACGTGATCCAGGACCATGCGAATGCCTGAGCGACCTGCAGAGCCAACCGGTGTAACCGGGATCTCTGCTGGGGCCACTGGGTCGGGGACTTCCGGCGAACCTGCCATCGAGCTGGAGGGTATCTGGGTGCGCTTCGGAGGGCTCCAGGCGCTCCAGGAGGTCTCCTTCAGCGCAGCGAGGGGAGAGGTGTCGGGGCTGATCGGACCGAATGGCGCCGGCAAGACGACGTTGTTCAACGTCGCTACCGGCCTCCAGCGTCCCGAGAGGGGAAGGGTACGTCTACTGGGACGCGAGGTGACCCGCATGGGAGCCCACCGGCGCTGCCGCCTGGGGGTAGCCCGGACGTTTCAACGTCTGGAGCTGTTCTGGTCCCTAACGGTCGAGGAGAACATCCGGGTGGCTGCTGAGGCCCACCTGCACCGGAGGCTCAGAGGTGTAGGCGCGGGCTTGCTCAGGGGTAACGCCTCTCCATGGAATGGACCCTCCGATGGGGGCTTGCGGAGACATCCACGGAGCCAGACCACCGCGTCGACAGTGGCACGGATACTCGACAGGACCGGCCTCACCGGATTGGCCACCGAACGAGTGGACGGTCTTCCGACGGGAACTGCCCGTCTGGTCGAGCTGGCACGGGCGCTTGCCACAGATCCGGTGGTGCTGTTGGCCGACGAGCCTGGGTCGGGTCTAGACGACGCCGACGCGTCCACACTCGGGAGCCTGCTGAGGGAGCTGGCCTCCGATGGAATGGCCGTGGTGCTCGTCGAGCACGACATGGGTCTGGTGATGCGGACCTGCCATCGGGTCACCGTCCTCGACTTCGGCACCGTCATAGCTAGCGGCAAGCCGAGCGACGTCCGCAGCGACCCGGCAGTGCAGGCTGCCTACCTCGGGGCACCGGGGGTGGAGGTGCCGGCCAGATGAGGCGGGTCGTCCTGGGGAGGCGCTCACGATCTCGGCCAGAGCGGGCAGAGCGGGCAGACGCGCCGGGAAGCAGCCAGCCTGGTGCCCCGGTGATGACCCTCCAGGGAGTGAGGGCAGGATATGGACGGATAGAGGTGCTCCACGGGATCGACCTCTGCGTAGGTGCCGGAGAGGTGTTGGCCCTTCTCGGCCCGAACGGGGCGGGCAAATCCACCCTGCTGAAGGTGGCAGGTGGTCGTCTCCCGCCGACCTCGGGGTCGGCCAGCGTGATGGGACGTCCCTTGTCCGGAAAGGGACCTAGCGCCGTCGGTCTCGGGGTCTGCTCCATCCCAGAGGGTCGTGGGGTGTTCCCGAACCTCACCGTCGAGGAGAACCTGCTCATGTGGACATACCAGCCGGGGGTCAGCCGGCGCGACATCGAAGAGGCCGCCTACGGTCGCTTCTCGCGCCTGGCCGAGCGACGACACCAGCTCGCGGGAACCCTGTCGGGTGGTGAGCAGCAGATGCTCGCGTTCGCCCGGGCGCTCGCCGGTGACCCGAAGGTCCTGCTGCTCGACGAGATCTCCATGGGCCTCGCGCCCCTCGTCGTAGCTGATCTATACAGTCTGGTAGGCGAGCTGGCGAGCCAGGGAGTAGCCGTCATCCTGGCCGAGCAGTTCGTCCGCACCGCCATGGACGTGGCGACGCGCGCAGCGATCCTCGTCCAGGGCCGAATAGCTCGGATCGGCTCGCCCGAGGACGTGGCCGACGCCGCGCTCGGCGCCTACCTGGCAACCTCCGCCGACTGAGCAACCTCCGCCGACTGAGCAACCTCCGCCGACTGAGCAACCTCCGCCGACTGAGCAACCTCCGCTGGCTGTGCCGGTATGGTGTGCCGGTGCTTGCCAGCCTCGCCCCTGCCCTCACAGCGGTCCGCCTGTCGTTGCACGTCCTCGGCGCGACGGTATGGGTAGGCGGGCAGATAACGGTGCTGGGGCTGCTTCCGACGGTGCGCTCACTAGGGGAGGGTGCTCCTAAGGCCGTAGCCCGCTCACTGGCACGCCTGCTCTGGCCGGCATACGCCCTACTGGTGGTCACAGGCGTCTGGAACATCGAGGCCGATCACCCGGGGCGCCAGCCGGCAGCATGGGTAGCTGTTCTCGGGGTGAAGATAGGCGTGGTGGCACTGGCGGGCCTCGCCACCTGGCTTCACAGTCACACGACGAGCCGCCGGGCGGTCGCTCTGTGGGGAGCCCTGGCAGGGCTTTCATCAGTAGCGGCCCTGGTGCTCGGGGTGCTGCTGGCTGGCTGAGCACGCAAGTTCGCTCGAACGCGTCTAGTCTGGTATGTGGGCTCCCACCACGACGGTGAGCCCGAGCAAGGGAGGAAGTAGTGAACCCAGGCATCCTCGCCGATATCTTCGGACCAGACCTTCTGGTCGTGGCCCTGATCGCAGTAGTGGTCCTCTTCGGTGGCAGCCAGCTCCCGAAGCTCGCCAGGTCTCTCGGATCCGCCAGCCACGAGTTCCGTAAGGGCATGGAGGAAGGTGCGAAGGAAGGTGCCGGCGACTCGCAGGCCACCGACGCCGCACCAAAGGGTGGGTCGGGCCCGGCCGCCAGCCCGGACTCGGGCGACAGCTCAGCCTCCTAGGAACACCGATTCCCAGGGCGAGGCCAGACCGCAGGCGGCCGCTAGCCTTCGGTGTCCACCAGGTCGCCGAGTACCTGCTGGCGCTCGCGATAGTCGACCTGTCCATACACACCCGGCGACCGGGTCTCCTATACGCTGCGGCCGGGCTACTGGTCCTGATGGCGCTCAGCGCGAAGGGGCCCCTCGGCCTGATAAGGGTAGTACCGGCCCGGGTCCACTCGACGCTCGACATCCTGCTGCCAGTAGCCCTGGTGATATGCCCGGCAGTACCCTGGCTGCGACCCGACCTCGTGGGGACCATCGCCGTCGAGCTCGTTGCCCTCGCCTGGCTGAGGATCTCCACCCTTACCCGCTACCGCGCCACCGCAGGGTCGCCCGACAGTGGTGAGACTGGTGCCGGGCTGGCCGAAATGGAGCTGGCCGAGACCGGTGCGAGCGTCAGTGGGTCGCCCGGCAGTGGCACCGGGGGCGATGGCGGGAAGGCGGGGCCAGATCCTGGTCCTGCTGGACCCTGGGATGCCATGGCACGCCGGCTGGGCAGGCATTCGGTCGTCGCGTCAGAGGCTCTGGCCAGCCATGGGAACCGGATGCTCCTGGAGGGAGCCCGGCAGGGTGGGAGGCTCCTCGCGAGCAGCCGGGCGCGGGGAAAGACCCCAGCGCGTCCCGAGGAACCAGCTGGTCCCGAGGAACCAGCTGGTCCCAAGGACCCAGCGCAGATCGAAGAACCGGGAGAGTCCTACGAGGAAAGGAGAGCCCAGTGAACGTCATCGAGCTGGCAGACCGGCTCTGGCGCGGCGAGACGGATACTGCTGCCCATCACCCGCTTACGACCCTGGGCGAGCCTGCGGAGGTGGCAGAGGGCGTGCGATTCGTGCCGTCCTTCGCCAACGTCTCCGCATTCGCCACCGACAGTGGGCTGTTCCTCGTCGACACCGGTTCGGCCCCGCTGGCCCGCGCTGTCCACGAGTCCATACGCGCCTGGTCGGATCTGCCACTGGACACCGCTGTCTACTCCCACGGCCATATAGACCACGTATTCGGCGTGCCGGTGTTCGAGGAGGAGGCCGAGGAGCGCGGCTGGCGCCGCCCGCGGGTGATCGCCCACAGCGCCCTTCCGGCACGCTTCGATCGCTACATACTCACCGCCGGCTATAACGCGATCGTGAACCAGCGGCAGTTCGGCATACCGGGCCTGCGCTGGCCCACGGACTACCGCTACCCGGACCAGACCTACGAGGATCGTCTGGACCTGGAGGTGGGAGGCACCCGCTTCGAGCTGCACCACGCCAGGGGTGAGACCGACGACCACACCTGGACCTGGGTGCCTGACAGGCGCGTCCTGTGCACCGGCGACCTGTTCATCTGGGCGTCACCGAATGCTGGGAACCCGCAGAAGGTGCAGAGGTATGCCGGCGAGTGGGCCGCGGCGCTACGCGAGATGGCCATCCTGGACGCTGAGGTGCTGCTCCCGGGCCACGGCTTCCCGGTGGTGGGGGCCGATCGGGTCCGCCAGGCCCTTTCGGACACCGCGGAGCTGCTGGAGTCACTGCTGGTACAGACACTGGAGCTCATGAACGCCGGGGCGACCCTCGACGAGATAATCCACACCGTCAGCCCCCCAGGGGAACTGCTGGACCGTCCGTACCTGCGACCTGTCTACGACGAACCGGAGTTCGTGGTGCGTAACATCTGGCGCCAGTACGGCGGCTGGTGGGATGGGAACCCCGCCCACCTCCACCCTGCCAGCGATGCGAAGCTGGCTGGCGAGATCGCCGGCCTGGCGGGCGGCGCTGGCAGGCTGGCAGACCGTGCTCTGGAGCTGGCCGAGGGTGCCTCGGGGGACTCCGAGGAGCTTCGCCTGGCAGGCCACCTCGCGCATCTGGCCCACCAGGCCGATCCTGCTGACCCGAGGGCAGCCGAGGCCGAGCAGAGGGTCTACGCGCTGAGAGCGGAGGCTGCCAGCTCCACCATGGCCAGGGGTATATATACCTGGACCAGCAGTCGAGCAGCTCCCGAGGCTTGAGCGGGGGATCCCGATCGCCAGCCTCGCTGCGAACTTCCACTCTCCTGCTCCCATTCGCTAGTGTCTGAGCCGTGAAAGTTCCGCCTCTGGGTGATCTCCCTTCCCCGCGTATGCCTGCCGGTCGTCGGCACGGGCGATGGCTGGCCATCCTGGCGACGCTGGCGATGCCCTTCGTGCTCGGCGCCTGCAGGCTGCCGACGTTCTTCGGATATCGTGGAGCGACCACCCAGGCCCACGATTCCCACGTTCTGTTCGCCGGGACCGTGATCACCGCGATCGTCGTCGGCGTCATCGTCACCCTCCTCATCCTCTGGTCCGTCTTCCGCTACCGGCGCCGCTCGGAGGACATGCCGAAGCAGTTCCAGTACCACATCCCGCTGGAGATCACCTACACGGTGATCCCCATCATCATCGTCCTGGTGCTCTTCGGCTTCACGGTGGTGACCGAGAACGCCGTAGACGCGGTTGCCCCGAACCCCGCGGTAGCGGTGAAGGTGACAGCCTTCCAGTGGGGCTGGCGCTTCGACTACACGAGCCAGCATGTGGAGGTGATAGGCGAGACCACAGAGGACCCCGACCCGGTCGGGCTGAACGGGTCGCCCTGTGCGCCTGCCGTCGACTGCCTGGGGCCCGGTCTCGTCCTTCCTGCCGGGCAGACCAGCCGCATCGTGCTGGTGTCCGCCGACGTGGTGCATGGTTTCTACGTTCCCGCCTTTAACTTCAGCCGCTACGCGCTGCCCGGCGTGACCAACGTGTTCGACTTCACGGTGAAGCACCCAGGTATATACAGGGCCCAGTGCACCCAGTTCTGCGGTCTGTACCACGCGCTCATGTTCTTCCACGTCGTAGCTCTCCCACCTGCCCAGTTCCGGGCCTGGGTCCGAAGCGAACAGGCAGCCTCGCACCCCGCGCCTAGCATCGCGGCTGCCAAGCGGGCTCTGGCCTCGGCCAGCGGAAAGGCTGCATCATGACCACCATCACCGTCGAGCCCCCTGCTCTCACCCACGAGCACGCCGAGCACCACGAGGGTCCGACGGGGATCCTGAAGTGGCTCACCAGCACCGACCACAAGGTGATCGGTCTCAGCTACATGATCACCTCCCTGGTCCTGTTCTTCATCGCGGGCTCCATGGCGATCCTCATCAGGATCCAGCTGTCGAATCCCCACAGCACCCTGCTCAGCCTCCAGCAGTACAACGAGCTGTTCACCATGCACGGCAGCCTGATGATGTACCTCTTCGCCGGCCCCTTCGCCTTCGGCGGGCTGGCGAACTACATAGTCCCGCTGCAGGTGGGGGCTCCCGACATGGCGTTCCCACGCCTGAACGCCCTTTCATACTGGCTGTACCTGACCGGCTCCATCACCATGCTGATGGGGTTCCTGACCGCGAGCGGAGCAGCCGCGTTCTCCTGGGTCGCCTACGCCCCGCTCTCTGACGCGATCCACTCCCCTGGTGCCGGATCCGACCTCTGGATCCTCTCCCTGCTGCTCACGGGGTTCTCGGCGGTCTTCACAGGGGTGAACCTGATCACCACGATCTTCTACCTGCGCTCGCCTGGGATGACCATGTTCCGGATGCCGATCTTCACCTGGAACATGCTGGTGACGGCCATACTCATCCTGATCGCCTTCCCGGTCCTCACCGCCGCCATGGTGTTGCTGTTCGCTGACAGGCACTTCGGAACCCACATCTTCTCCGTGACCGGAGGAGGCGTTCCGGTCTTGTACCAGCACCTCTTCTGGTTCTTCGGCCATCCGGAGGTCTATATCCTCGCCTTACCCTATTTCGGCATCGTCACCGATGTCATCCCGGTGTTCTCCCGTAAGCCCCTCTTCGGCTACAAGGGCATGGTGTTCGCGACCATGTCCATCGCCGCTCTCTCGACAGGGGTGTGGGCGCACCACATGTTCACCACCGGCGTGGTCCTCCTGCCCTTCTTCTCGCTGATGTCCTACCTGATAGCCGTGCCTACGGGGATAAAGTTCTTCAACTGGATAGGCACCATGTGGCGCGGCCAGATAAAGTTCGACACGCCGATGCTGTTCTGCGTGGGCTTCCTGCTCGGCTTCCTGATGGGAGGCCTCACAGGCGTGATGCTCGCGTCCCCCCCGATCGACTTCCTGACCCACGACACCTACTTCGTCGTGGCCCACTTCCATCAGGTGCTGTTCGCCACCGCCGTCTTCGCTGGGTTCGCGGGGTTCTACTACTGGTACCCGAAGATGTTCGGCAGGATGCTGAACGAGCGACTCGGAAAGATCCACTTCTGGATCATGTTCGTCGGGTTCTGGCTCACCTACCTGCCCATGTACGTGCTCGGCCTGAAGGGCATGCCGAGGCGAGTCGCCACCTACCCGAGCGGGCTCGGCTGGCACTCGCTGAACGAGATGGCCTCGGTGGGCGCGTATCTGATCGCCGGATCCTTCGTGTTCTTCCTGGTGAACCTCTGGGTATCCTGGCGCCGGCCGGTTCCGGCAGGGTCCAACCCCTGGGATGCCCATACCCTGGAGTGGTTCACCACCTCGCCACCCCCGCACCATAACTTCGTGAAGCTCCCACCGGTGAGATCGGAGCGGCCGACCTGGGACTACTTCCACCCCGATGCGCTGGTGGTCGCCCACGCGAACGGGAACGGGAACGGGAACGGGCACGGCACCGTCAACGGGAAACGGCCACCGATGAGCTATGCGAAAGGCACCGATGCAGGCATCCCGAGTGCTGCCGGCAGCGGTGAGCCCTCAGGTGAACCATCAGGTGAGCCCGGGACGCCACCGGGAGGCGAGAGGTGAAGATCGAATCGCACTTCCTGCTGGGCATCGCCATCTTCTTCGCCATAGTGGGAGTCGGGTACTGGTTCTGGAGCTACGAGCCAGCGGGGACCGCGATGCTGTTCGGCACCGTGCTTCTCGGGCTGGTTCCTGGCAGCTACTACTACTGGTGGTCCCGGCGCATGAAGCCGCGGCCCGAAGACCTCCCTGACGCCGACGTGGCCGACGGAGCAGGCACCATCGGGTCCTTCCCGGGATCTAGCATCTGGCCCTTCGTGCTGGCCATGGGCCTCTTCCTCTCCATCCTCTCCTTCGTATTCGGCGTATGGCTGCTCGCCCCCGGAGCGGTGATAGTCATCTCGGCCCTCGTGGGTGTCACCGCCGAGAGCCGCCGCGGCGGCACCGTCTAGGGTGCCAGCTCCCGGCTAGTGGGCCAGGGAGCTCTGGCTGCCTCGTAGTCTCGTCCAGAGCCCAGCTAGGGCGCTGAGCCCGAGGGCTATCACCAGGTTCAGTATCCCAGCAGGCACCGCTATGTACATCGATATGTGGTGCCCGAAGAAGGAGAAGGGATAGGTGGAGGCCGCGAAGTGGACCTGGACCAGCAGATATGTCCCCCAGGCCATCCCGACGGCCCACCCGGCGAACACCGGCCAGCGCCTCAACCACGGCAGGAAGGGCGCCAGGAGCACTGCGGCGAGCGTCTGGAGGATCCACACCCCACCGGCGAGCTGGAAGTTTATGACGAAGGTGGTGGGCACTGCCAAGATGAACCCTACGGCGAGGAACTTCACACTGAGCGAGGCGAGCTTCGAGGCCACCGACTCGAGGTGGGCTGAGCGGGACTGGGGCTGCTTCTCGGGAGGAACCTCCAGAGCCATGGACACAGGCTCACCCTCTGCCCCCGCGGCCATCTCGAAGGTGGTCTCCTCTGAGGCAGGCACCCCGCCGCTGCGTCCGCTGCGTTCGGCCAGGGCGTTCCGTACCTCGGTGAAGACGTTGCGACCGAAGAGGCTGCCCGCGGCAATGGACATGACGGAGGCGGGGACGAGCCCCCCGATGGCGATGGCCGCCAGGGCAAATCCCGCGAAGGGAGCCGGGAACATCTTCTGGAACAGCGCTGGGACCGCGATGTTGTCACCATATGTGTGGCTTCCATGCAGGCCCGCGGCGATGGCCATGTAGCCCAGTAGGGCGAGCATCCCGAGCATGATGGTGTAGACGGGGAGCGTGGAGGCATTAGAGCGGACCACCTTGCCGGAGGTCGCGCTCATGGAGCCGGTGAGGCTGTGGGGATACAGGTAGAGGGCGAAGCCCGAGCCCACGGCGAGGGTGGAGAAGGCTGCGTACTGCGACACAGGCAGCACCAGCTTCGGGTGGGGCACAAGGTGGAAGACGTGGACGTAGCCGCCGAGGCGGAGGGGGATATAGGTCACGGCCACCAGCACGGTCGTCCAGATCAGCACGTCCTTCGCCATGGCTATCAGCGCGGCTGCCCTGAGACCGCTCACATAGGTGACGGTGGCCAGCACTGCCGTGGCCACCAGGAGGGAGGCCTCTACTGGCATCCCGATCTCGGCCAGGCAGAGCTCGATTCCGTAAACCTGGAGGGCCACGTAGGGGATCATCGAGAGGATCCCCGTAAGGGCAACGGCTATGGACAGGCTACGACTGGAGAACCGGTCGCGGACGTAGTCGGCGCCGGTCACGTAGCCCCGGTCGCTCGCCAGCCTCCAGAGGCGGGGTACGAAGAGGTAGAGCACCAGGTAGGCCAGCACCAGGTAGGGCATCGCGTAGAAGCCGATAGCGCCTGCCCCGAAGACCAGCGCGGGGACGGCGATGAAGGAGTAGGTCGTGTAGATGCTGCCACCCTGGAGGAACCAGGTGACCACCGGCCCGAACCTCCGTCCTGCCAGACCCCACTCCCCGAGGTCCTCGAGGTCGCCCCTGCGCCACCGAGACGCGTACATGCCGATGGTGCCGATAATGACGAAAAGAGCCACGAAGACGGCTATCTCGACAGGCTGGACCAGCGCGACGAGAGGGTCGATGCCTGTGAACATCCCGGCGATCACGCCCCTGGGTCCCCTGGCGTCGATCGCCCCTCACCATCGCTCCGCTCGGCCCTGGAGTCGAGCCGGAATACGAGGAGGGTGAACGCCATGCCGATGACCACCATGACGAACTGGAACCAGACGAAGAACGGCACGCCTGCCATGCGCGGCGTGGAGCGTGCATAGAGGGGTGTGGCGAGGACTATGACTGCGGGAACGACGAGGAGCGAGCGTCTGAGCCCCATCATCTGAAGCACCACCAGAGTGCTGTGGTGCGCCCGGTGGCAGCGCCATGACGCACCGCAAAACCTGCATCTGTGGAGGCGACCGGCGCCAGGTCGATCAGAGCCGAGCACCCAGAGAGCCGTCGCACGGAGCGAGACTCTACCTCTCCTGACGGCGAGATGGCATCACCTCCTGCTGCTGTGCATCTAACCTGATTGGTCGATGAGCGCCACGCGAGCCCAGTGCACTGCCGACCTGGCCGCCAGGCAGGCCAGGCAGAAGGTGAGGTGCCATCGCGGGCAGGGACTGGCGCGAGCGCTCCTCACGCTGTTATGTGCCGGATTGGCCACCTCGGCCTGTGCAACCTCGGCTACCGCCGAGCGCTCGCCGCGGCGGGCACCCTGGGCTGGCCACACGATAGTCCTAGGCGCAGTCTTCTCCACTACCGGAGCGGGAGCCGCATATGGCGTATCCCAGCGCCTCGGCGCGAACCTGGCCGTAGACCAGATAAACGCGGCAGGCGGCATCCGCGGAGCCGACCTCAGGATCGTCTACGAGAACGACGACTCTAACCCTGCCACCTCTGCAGAGGTGACCCGGGAGCTGATCACCCAGTACCATGCCCTGGCGCTCCTGGGCCCCAGCCTCTCCGATGCCGCCACCGGGGCGCATCCTGTGGCCGACGAGCTCCACACGGTCATGCTGGCGGTATCGAACACCGGACCGGGGATCGTCGGAGACTGCTCCTACCCATGCCAGTGGATCTTCCGTGACTCCCTGGGCGAGCAGACGGCCATTCCGGCGAACATCCGGGCCTATGCCAGGTCGGGGCACCCGACGAGCGCTGCGGTCATCTACCCTGCAGGCGACAGCTTCGGCCTCAGCGAGGCCCAGATCGCCGAGCAAGCCCTCGCACCTAACGGGATACGCCTGAGTGCAGTGGTGGAATGTCCCTCCTCGACCGGTCCGGTGTCGGGATGCGTCTCCCAGGCCATAGCCGGCTCGCCGTCGGCTCTTGTCGTCACCGGATCCTCCAGCCCCTTCCTGGCCCGGGTGATGGTGGACGCCAGGAAGCAGGGCTACCTGGGGCAGTTCCTGGGCGGGAACACCTTCAACAGCACCAGCACGGCGCGCCTGGCGGGAGCGGCGGGACAGGGAGCCCAGAGCGCAGCCGCCTGGTATCTCGGCAACCCCTTCCCCGCCAACGCGGCCTTCGTGAGCGCCTACCAGGACCGGTACCACCGTAACCCCGACGAGTTCAGCGCCCAGGCATACACCGGGGTGGAGCTGCTCGCAGCGGCCATCCGGGCAGCGCCCCTACGCTTCCGTAGCCTCCCGGCGGACCGCCGTGCGGTGTTCGACACCCTCGGCAGCGTGAGGATGGAGACCCCTCTCGGACCTTTTAACTTCACCCCCTCCCACGACGTAGAGCAACCGATCTGGATAGTCCAGATGAACGGGGTAGGAGGCTTCCGCCTGGTCACCTCCGAGCTTTCGGCTGTGACCGACTAGGATGGAAGTGCTGCGAAGAGGTAACGAGCGCCGGTCCATGGTGGCTAGGAGGCAAAGGAAGTGGCCGTCTTCTCCAGGAGATTCCGCAGGCTCCACAGCCGATCTGCCACAGGGCAGCCATCGGTCGCCTCACGTGAAGCTGCCGCCACCGGCCACACTGCCGCCACCGGCCACACTGCCGCCACCGGACCTGACGGGTCCGATGGTGCCGTCGAGTCGGCATCCTGGTGGGTGGGTCGGGAGCTCGTGGAAGAGGAGCTGGAGCTGGTCACCGGTGGGATGCCCATGGCATCGGCCTTCGTGTCGCCGCTCAGCCTGGCCGAGGAGACTCATACCTCATTGGGCGGGTGAGTCTCCTGGTAGGCAGGTCGACGGCCGCATGGCATGCAGGGCCTGAGGACGGATAGGACGATGCCCGAGACGACCACACGCGAAGGGATCTTCCGGCGCCAGGCGCTGGCCAGCATCTCGACTGCCGACGAGCTGGACGAGCGCGTAAAGGTAGTCCTACCTCGTACCTGGGTCGCGCTGGCTGGGCTGCTCGCTATCGTGCTGGCGGTGGTGGTCTGGGGCACGGTGTCTACGCTGCAGGACGACGTGAACGGCATAGGCTTCGTCACCCCCGCCCAGGGATGGTCGAGCATCGACACGCCGGTATCGGGGATAGTGACGGTGCTGGTCATCAGGGTGGGCGACCCGGTGGTAGCCGGCGAGGCCCTGGCGTTGATAGGGAGTGGACCGAGCTCGGTGACCCTGCGCTCCCCTGTCACCGGTACCGTGGAGCAGGTATCCGTCTCGGACCAGGAGTACGTCTCGTCAGGAACCTCTCTCGCGGTCATACGCCCAGCGGGCCAGGCGCTCATAGTTCATGCCTACGTGACCGCCACGAGCGCCCACTCGGTGAGCGTCGGCCAGCAGGTCCAGGTCGGCCTCGGAGCGCAGACGACCTCCAAGTACGGCTACCTGCTCGGTTCGGTATCCTCCGTAGCTCCCTTCCCTGCCACCAGCCAGCGTCTCATCGACGTCCTGCAGAATCCCTCGCTGGTCTCGCAGGTCGAGAAGCTCGGCCCGGTCACCGAGGTCGACGTAGCCCTCCAGCCTGACCCGCATACGCCTACCGGCTACAGGTGGTCGCTGGGGCGCGGTCCGTCCTACCAGCTCTCCGGGGGACTGCCGGTAGAGGTCTCCGTCGTCGTCGGCACCCGCCATCCGGTCGACTACCTGTTCTGATATCTCGGGAATGCCCCACATGACCAGCGAGACGACCGCCTCGAGCCAGCCCCCCACCGGTCACCGCTTCTCCGACCAGGAGCCAGGTGCCAGAGTGCCGACGCCCGGCGTCCTGCAGATGGAGGCCTCCGAGTGCGGAGCGGTCTCGCTGGCCATCGTGCTCGGCACCTACGGGCGCTACGTGGCCCTGGAGGAGCTGAGGCAGGCCTGCGGTGTGAACCGCGACGGATCGCGGGCGTCGACGCTGATACGTGCCGCGCAGAGCTACGGCCTGGAAGCCAAGGGGGTAAGGGTCGAACCAGAGGACCTCTTCAGGATGCCGATGCCGGCAATAGCCCACTGGAACTTCAACCATTTCGTGGTCATAGAGGGAGTTAGCCATCGCGGCGTCTACCTGAACGACCCCGAGACAGGACACCGGCGGGCGAGCTGGGAGGAGGTCGACTCCTCTCTCACCGGCGTGGTGATAGCGCTCAGGCCAGGCCAGGACTTCGTCCAGGAGGGATCGCCCCCCTCGGTCAGGCGTGAGCTGGCAGAGCGTGCCAGGGGTGTCCGGCCCGCCATCGCCCTGTGCATCCTGGCAGGTCTCGGCCTCGTCCTGCCAGGCCTCATAGTACCCGGGCTGCTGAGAGTGTTCACCGACCGGTACCTGGCGGCCACCGGCAGCAGGGGACTGGTCTTTGCGCTGGTCGGCGGCCTCCTGGCAGCCTCGCTCGTATCGGGAGCCCTCACCTGGCTCCAGCAGATGACCCTGGTGCGCCTGTCCGCCCGCCTATCGCTGTCGATGTCGACGCGGTTCTTCGAGCACGCGCTCAGGCTACCCCTCACCTTCTTCCAGCAGCGCTACTCCGGCCTCGTGCTCACCCGCCTGAACGCGAACGACCGGATCGCCGAGCTGCTCTCCACACAGCTCGCGAACGCCATGCTGAACGTGCTCACCGCGGTCTTCTTCGGCGCCCTCCTCTTCGCCTACTCCTGGCTTCTCGCCCTGGTGACGCTGTCTCTCGCCGTGATAGACGTGATGGTGATAAGGCTCGCGTCCGGCGACCGGCGCGAGTCGATGCACCGGGTAGCGCTGGAGCAGGGGAAGCTGCTCTCCATCACCCTTGGCGGCATGCAGGGCATAGAGACCCTGAAGGCAAGCGGCGAGGAGGCCGGCTTCTTCCAGCGCTTCGCGGGACAGCAGGCGAAGGTGTTGAACCGCCAGCAGGGCTCAGCCAGGCGCAACGCTCTTCTCCAGTCCTTCCCCGGGCTCCTCTCAGGCCTCACCACCGTGACCATCCTCGGATTGGGGGGCCTGCTCGTCATCAGGGGGGAGGTGAGCATCGGCTCCCTCGTAGCCTTCGAGGCCCTGGCAGCGAGCTTCACCATGCCTCTCATCAGGCTCACCACGATCCCCCGACTCGTCGAAGAGGTCGGCCACGAGCTGGAGAGCGTGGAGGACGTCATGCGGCACCCTCTGGATCCCGAGGCCATGCGGCGCGGACACTACGGAGACGGCACCGACGACCCACCGCAGCCACCAGGTGCTCCGACCTCCCCCGGGAACGACCCCTCCCCCGGGAACGACCCCTCCCCCGGGAACGACCCCTCCCCCGGGAACGACCCCTCCCCCGGCGGCGATAGAGCCCGAGACCCGGACAGGAGCCCTGCCAGACCTCGTAGGGTACGGCTGTCTGGCGCGATCGAGTTCGATCGGGTGACCTTCGGCTACGACGCGCTGGGCCCGCCGCTGCTCGAGGAGGTCTCGCTGCGGATCCGCCCAGGAAGGCGGGTGGCGGTGGTCGGGGCATCGGGATCGGGCAAGTCGACGGTAGCCAGGCTGGCAGCGGGCCTCTACCAGCCCTGGTCGGGCAGGATCCTCTTCGACGGGGTAGACCGCCGCCTCATCTCCCGCCAGAAACTGGCCGCTTCCGTGGCGTTCGTAGACCAGGACGTGGTGCTGTTCGAGGCAAGCGTCCACGATAACCTGACCCTCTGGGATCCCACCCTGGACCGTCCGGTCCTGGCTTCGGCGGCGCGGGACGCCTGCATCCACGACGACGTGACCCGCCGCCCGGGTGGCTACGACCGCCTGGTGGCCGAGGGTGGGCGTGACTGGAGCGGTGGCCAGCGCCAGCGCCTGGACATCGCAAGGGCGCTTGCCGGGAATCCCTCCCTGGTGGTGCTCGACGAGGCCACCAGCTCTCTGGACCCGCTGGTAGAGAGGCAGATAGACAGGCACCTGCGCTCGAGAGGCTGTGCCTGCCTGATCGTCGCCCACCGGCTGTCCACGGTGCGTGACGCGGACGAGATAGTCGTCCTCGACGGAGGCCGGGTGGTGGAACGCGGAACGCACGACGAGCTGATAGCGCTGCACGGCCATTACTACAGCCTGGTGGGGGCCTAACCATGCCGCAGCCCGGCGAGGTCGTCGACGTCGAGTCGCTGGCTTCTGGGGCACCGCACCCCTTGGCCGCTAACCACCCACTGCTCCTCGACGATCCGGCGACCGCGTATCTGGTGCGCGGCGGACCAGTGCAGCTCTTCGCGGTGGAGCTGGTAAATGGCGAGCCAGGCCTGCACCTGCCTCTGTTCACTGCATCGCCCGGTGACCTTCTCCTGGGTACGGCGAGTGCCTCCGTCGTTCCCGATCCCACCACCGGCGCTGCCACCGAGATGTCGCTCCTCGCGGCAGGCCTCGGCGAGGACGCGATGCTTCTCCCGCTGGACCGGCACGCTCTGGAGTCCTCTATAGGCACGGTTCCTGGCGAGGCGGTTCCTGGCGAGGCGGTTCCTGGCGAGGCGGTTCCTGGCGAGGCGGTTCCTGGCGAGCAGGCCGGGATACCCGGGTGGCTGGCTGCAGCGCTGGAGCGTTGGTCGGACTCGCTGGCGTCGGTGAGCTTCCCCGCTCCCGCGCATCATCACGGCATCCACCACGGTGACGGCGTGGGAGCACCGGTGGCCGGCAGGGGGCCCGGAGGGGATCCCGATGGCATCCTGGAACACCCCGGGGCCTCCAGATCGTGGGAAGCCATAGACGGCCAGGCCCGGGAGGTGCTCGCTGCTGCCGGTGAGCACCTGGACGCCAGCCACGCGATGGCCCACGAGCGGCTGAGGCGTCTCGACCAGCACCATGTGGACCTGCGGAAGGCCGCCTACACGGACCTCTCGGCGGTGGTACGGCGGCGGGGAGCCACCAGCAGGCTGGACGTGGTGGCCGGAGAACCAACGGTGGCTGCCTGCAGGCTGGTGGCCCAGGCAAGCGGCATCGACCTGGCTGGCGTCCCCCACAGCGTCGCCAGGGCCGAGACCGGCCCGGAGATAGTAGAGGCACTGGCGGCAGCCGGGGATTTCCGGGTCCGCCGGGTGAGACTTTCCGATGGCTGGTGGCAGGAAGACGGGGGCCCACTGCTGGGATGGCTGGTGGAGGACCACCGGCCGGTGGCACTCCTCCCCCCCAAGCCGGGCAGGTACAGGCTGGTTGACCCCGAGGACGAGGGATCGATACCGGTGGACTCCAGCCTGGCCGACCTGGTCGCGCCAGACGCATACGCATTCACCCGCGTGCTGCCGAGAGAAAGGGTCACGGCAGCCACCCTGGTGTCGTTCGCGCTGGCCGGGAGCCGGCGAGACCTCTGGAGGGTCGCGGGGCTCGGTAGCCTGGTAGGCCTCCTCTCCCTGCTCCCCACCCTGGTGGCGAAGTCCCTATTCGACACGGTGGTGCCGCTCGGTGACCGCTCCCGCCTGGTGGGCCTGGTCGCCATCCTGGTAGCCGCCGCGCTCGCACGCGCGACCTTCTCCTTCGTTCAGTTCCTCTCGGCCTCCCGTACCGAGACTCGGGTGGCAACGAGCCTCCAGACAGCGGTGTTCGCCCGCCTGCTCGACCTGCCCGCCGCCTTCTACAGGAGGTTCGGCACCGGCGACCTGGCCCTCAGGGCCATGAGCATGGAGAGGCTCACCGGAACCATGAGCCAACTCCTCCTGGTGGCCGTCGTCTCGGGATTCCTCGCCACCTTCAACCTGGCGGTCCTCTTCGCTGTGCAGCCACTCCTGGCCTTCTTCGCGCTGGTCGCGGTGGGCATCGCGGTGGGCTTCGCGACCTGGCTGTTCAGACGCCAGGTGGCCTCGGCACGGGAACTTCATGGTGCCACCGGGAGACTTCTCCAGTCCGCCATCGGGCTGGTCGGCGGCCTGGCAAAGCTGCGCGTTGCCCAGGCAGAGGACCGGGCCTTCGCTAACTGGGCAGCGCGCTTCGGGGAGCTGAAGAAGGCGGGGGTCAGTACCCAGACCGGCGGGGTACGCCTGGCTACCGTCGCTGCGGCCTTCGGGCCCTTCGCCACCGGTCTGGTGCTGGCGGGTGCCACGCTGCTCCCGGTAGGTTCACTCTCCCCGGGGACCTTCCTGTCGTTCAACACATCCTTCACCGAGGTCCTGGTGGCAATCATGGCGCTGGCATCGGTGGGGGCCGTGGCTGGCGCCGCGGTGCCCCTCTACGACAGGGTGCGTCCGATAGTCGAGGCTCTCCCGGAGCGGGCGTCGCACCACGCCGACCCAGGCCCAATACGCGGTGCGCTCGAGGCCAGCCATGTGAGCTTCCGCTACAGCGAGGACGACCCGCTGGTGCTGGACGACGTATCATTCAGCGCTTCCCCGGGCGAGATGATCGCCCTGGTGGGACCGTCTGGTTCGGGAAAGTCATCCCTGCTGAGGCTGCTTCTCGGCTTCGAGACCCCGGAGCTGGGTATGGTCACCTACGACGGCCAGGATCTCGCTGCGCTCGACGCACGGGCACTGCGCCGCCAGCTCGGGGTGGTCACCCAGGGTGCCAGGCTGCTCCCTGACGACATCCTGCACAACATCCTGGGTTCCCGGGGGCTTACCGTGGATGACGCATGGGAGGCAGCCGAGATCGCCTGTATCGCCGACTACATCCGTAGCCTCCCCATGGGCATGCAGACCTTCGTGTCGGAGGGAGGGGGCACTTTCTCGGGGGGCCAGCGCCAGCTACTCATGATCGCCCGCGCTGTCGCGGGCAGGCCCCGGATCGTGTTCTTCGACGAGGCCACCAGTGCCCTCGACAACGTCACCCAGGCGCGGGTCATGGAGCGGATCGGGTCGATGCTTTGCACCCGGGTGGTGATAGCCCACCGCCTCTCGACGGTCCAGATGGCAGACCGCATAGTCGTCCTGGTGAACGGGCGGGTGGACGAGACGGGCACCTTCAGCGAGCTGATGGCCGCAGGCGGCACCTTCTCAGAGCTGGCCGAGCGGCAGCTCCTCTAGCGCCGCACCCTCCTGACGCCGCTGGCGGCCCCTACCGGGTCTGCTTCGTCCTCGAAGCCGTCCTCGTCGATGCCGGCGATGCGGACGGGGACCGCCACCGGCTCCATCTCGTGCTGCTCGTCACCAGGCCGTGGTGCGGTCTCGTCGGTCGCGTACTCACCGTCTGCAGAGCGTGTCACCACCAGCGCCCTCTTACGCTTTCCTATCCCGCTCACACCCGCCATGTCTAGGCAGATGCGGTAGGTGGCCAGCCCTACGATGATCGGCACGATGATGACCATGAACCTGAACGACCATAGGACGGTGTTCAGCGAGATCTGGAAGAAGTTCGCGAGCACATCAGTCGAGCTGGCTGCGAAGAGCATGAAGTAGAAAGCGAAGGCCGCAGCGCCTATAGCCGTCCGCTTCGGACGATCCCGCGGCCGATCCAGGATGTTGTGCTCGGCATGGTCGTGGGTGACCTTCGCCTCTATGAAGGGCCAGGCATAGAAGAGGCCGAAGGTGAGGCCGGGGAATATGACCGCAGGAAGGAGTATCTCCAGCGGGATGGTATGGCCGAAGCCCACGAACTCCCAGCTGGGCATGATTCGAAGCGCGCCATCCAGCCATCCCATGTACCAGTCCGGCTGGACTGCGTAACTGATCTTGTACGGCTCGTAGGGGCCAAAGAGCCATATCGGGTTGATCTGGACCAGGCCACCAAGTGCCCAGAGCACACCTGTGACCATGAAGAAGAACCCCGTGGTCTTCGCCATGAAGGTGGGGTACATGGGGGAACCGACCACGTTGTGCTCGGTACGGTCCTTCCCGGGGAACTGGGTGTGCTTCTGGCGCACCAGCAGGAAGAGGTGGGCTCCTATGAGGCCGGCGATGATGGCGGGCAGGACCAGCACGTGGAGGATGAACATCCTGGGGATGATGGAGCCGTTCCCGGGGAACTTGCCCCCGAATATGAAGAAGGACAGGTAGCTTCCGACCAGCGGGATGGACAGGATGATGGAGTCTGCGATGCGCAACCCGGTCCCCGAGATGAGGTCGTCGGGGAGGGAGTAACCGAGGAAGCCGTTCACGATCCCGAGGGTGAGCAGGGTGACCCCGATGATCCAGTTCAGCTCACGAGGCTTACGGAATGCGCCGGTGAAGAAGATGCGGCACATGTGGACCGCGATGGCCCCCAGGAACACGTCGGCAGCCCAGTGGTGCATCTGGCGTATGACCAGTCCACTCCTGACGCCGAAGGAGATGTGCAGCGTGGAGGCGTATGCCTCGGATACCTTCTGGCCACGCAGCGGCAGGTAGGAACCGTGGTAGATGACCTGCTGAGCCGAGGGGACGAAGTAGAGGCTCAGGAAGACGCCCGTGGCGATCAGGACCACGAAGGAGTAGAGGGCTATCTCGCCGAGGAGGAACGACCAGTGATCGGGGAAGATCTTGTCGAGGAAGGACCGTCCGCCCTTCGATACCCCCAGGCGGTCGTCCAGCCAGTTCAGCGCGTCGTCGATCATGACCTCTCCCAGAAACCAGGACCTATCGGCTGGTCGTAGCCAGCCTGGGCACGCAGCCACCCGTGTGCGTCGACGTAGAGCGGTAGCTGCGGCAGTGGCCTAGGGGCGGGTCCGAACACCGGAACCGCTCCGTCGAGCACGTCGAAGAGCGACTGGTGGCACGGGCAGAGGAGCTGCTGGGTCTGCTCCATGTAGAGTCCCACGGGGCAGCCCGCGTGGGTGCAGACCTTCGAGTAGGCCAGGTACCCCGAGGGGCCCCAGGTCTCCCGGCCAGGCTCGGTGACGATGTCGGTAGCGGCTGCCCTCACCAGGATGGTCTGGTCGGTGGCGACGTCCGGCTCGTTGTCCGTGTAGCCCTCGGGAAAGACGGTGAGAGAGCCGCCGACCTCGAGATCGTGGACGCTGACCGGCCTGCCGTGGATGGTCACCAGCCTCGATCCCTTGCGCCAGTTAGTGGTATCGAGCTGGTCACCAGGCTTGGGGCCGAGCGATCGGACGAGTGGAAAGAGCGCGACGATGCCGAACACTCCCATACCGCCGCCGAGGAGCGTGCCGAGGAAGCCCCGCCGCCTGAAGACCATCTTCCCCCGGTCGACCACGGCACTGGCCATCGCCTGGCGGTCGGGCTCCGGTGACGCGAGGGGATGACGTTCCTCCACGAAGGGCCCCTGGGGCATCAGGTACTTCCCCCAGGCGGACAGACCGAACCCGATGCAGAAGAGCCCGACGCCCAGGAATATGCCCTCGAGCTGGTTCTGTCCTCCCTGCCAGTAGACCGCACCGTAGCCGGCCACCCCCAGGATGCCGATCACCAGCATCACTGCTATCAAACGCTCTGCCCTCCGGGGATCCTTCGCGTAGGGCTGGAGGTGGGGATCGTCCAGCGAAGCCACCGGGAGGGAGCCCTGCACGCCAGCTGGCTCATGAGCTCCTGGTACCTCCACCACCTGTGCAGTGGCTTCAGCACCGGCTCCTCTCGAGGCGACCGCCTGGCGGCTCGCCTCCTGATCCTCCAAGCCCGCAGAGTCGCTCATGCCCTGTCTCCGAGCCAGAAGGCCACCAGCATCAGGCCACCTACTCCCACCAGCAGGGCCACGAATCCTTCGGCGACGGGGCCTACGCCGCCCAGGCCGATACCGCCACGGTTGTCCGGGTGCTTTATGGGGCCGGTCACGTAGGCCACTATGTCAGCCACCTCCTTGTTCGAGAGCTCTCCGGGACCGAAACGAGGCATGTTGCCTGGACCTGTACGGATCGCCTCCGCGACCTGGGTAGGCGTAGCCGCGTGGAGGGAGGTTGCGAAGTAGCCGTCGGCAAGAGCGTCACCGGAACCGGTGATCGTGTGACAGGCAGCACAGTTCAGCACGAACAGCGAGTTACCTTCCGTAAGGTTCGCCGTCTTCGTGTTCACCACAGGTATCCCCGGACCGTTCACCGGGCTGAGCGATGTGACGAAGGCTGCGATCTCCTCCACCTGCTTAGTGGTGAAGTGGGACGGCTTCGGGACTGCCTGGAGGGACGCGTCTGCCAGGGGCATGCGACCAGTGCCCACCCAGAAGTCCACCGTGGCGGCACCCAGACCGGTCAGGTTCGGCGCACGTGACGTGCCGAGTGCGGCCGGGCCGTGGCAGGCCGAGCAGTTCTCCTCGAAGAGCTGCCGGCCAGGAGCTATGTAGGAGCTGGGCAGGGCAAGGGTGTGGATCGGCGAGGACTTCGAGGACTTGGTGGGCTTAGAAGACTTCGCCACCTTGTGCGCGATCAGACCGGTGGATGCCGATCCCGATGTCGGCGAGGCACCGCTGGCAGGGCCGCTGGTGAGGAAGGCTGACATGCCTACGGCTACCACCACGAGGGCGGGAAGCACCATCAGTAGCCGGGAGGCACCCCGAGCGCCCGCAGTGGATCCACCGGGCTGCTCCAGATGGCGAGAGGCATCGTGTCCGAAGGGTCGCATACGGGAGCGTGTCATCCTGACTTTAGAAGGAAGAGGCAGCTGAAGATGCCTATCCACATGAAGTCGACGAAGTGCCAGTAGTAGCTCACGCCCTGCAGCACGTTCAGCTCGCCTGGGTCACCAGCCTTGCCCTTCATCCTCCCCAACAGGAAGATCATGGCGACCAGCCCGAGCAACACGTGGAGGCCGTGGATGCCGGTCATTATGAAGAACAGGGAGCCGTAGGCATTCGTGGAGGCGCGGGTGGTAAGCGTCAGCCACTCGTAGCCCTGGTTGCCGAGGAAAGCGGCACCGAGGATGAAGCTGATCACGATCCAGATCCGCGCTCCCCGGCGATCTCCCTTCTCCTCGTCCCATACGGCCTTCTGGAACGTCGGGCTCGACGCGAGCAGCACGACCGAGAAGATCGCGGCCTGGATGGTGTCTAGCTTCGTCCCTGGTGGCGGCCATACTGCAGCGTGGGCACGGATGGTGAAGAAGGCCGCGAAGAGGCCACTGAAGAACATGAGGTCCGAGCCGAGCCATATGAGGATGCCCACCGCGAGCAGCGGCGGTCGGTCGGGGACGTGGCGAGTTCCTGGCGCGGGGCGCTCGACCGATAGGGCCTGAGTCACGGCGTATTTCCTAGCCGATAGAAGGTGCCCAGCGCCAACACCCCTGTCAGAGTGGCCCTCAAAGGCTATTTCCGGCTCGCCCGCCAGGCACTTCTACCTGGCCAGACATGCCACTGAGCGCGTCCGGCAACTCACGCGCGTGGATTATCGACAGGTAGCGCGTTGGCCTGGTGAGAGCGACGTAGAGCATCCGCAGGCCCTGCACCGACCTACCTGATATCTCCGCCGGCTCCATCACCACCACCGCGTCGAACTCCAGACCGTTCGCCATATGGGCTGGCAGCAGGGACACCTGGGATCCGAGAGGATCCCGGCGCAGATCGGCGAACTCCAGGCCGCCATCGCCAAGCGCACCAGACATCTCGTCAGCCGACTCCGGCGCGACGATCACCGCCAGGGTTCCCCGGCCCACCTTCGTCGCGAGCTCTGCTACCTCCGCCACCGCTACCGCTCCAAGGCGCTCCGGCGAGGACCTCCTGATGCGCGGTGGCGCACCCGCCCGCCTTACCGCTACCGGTGGACGGCTACTGGCTCCTATCTCGGGCAGCAGGCGATTCGAGAGCTCCAGAACCTCCTCGGGAGTGCGGTAGCTGACGCTGAGCTCCACCATCGACGCCCTCTTATGGCCTGAGAGATGCCTGGTCACTTCCTCCCAGCCGCTCGCAGTCCACGGGCCGATGGCCTGGGCGAGATCCCCCACGAGGGTGATCGATCCAGATATCGACCGCCGTGCCAGCATGCGGAGCTGCATCGGCGACAGATCCTGGGCCTCGTCGACCACGATGTGGCCATAGGCCCTCGGCGCAGCGTCCGATGATTCCGGTTCCTGCTCGAGTCTCTGCCCGTCCCCAGCAACGCCCGAGGTGCCCCCACGCCTGGGGCGCCTGGGACCCAGCAGGGCGCGTGCCTCGTCGACGAGCGCCAGGTCAGCCTCGCTCCAGCACACCTGCTCGAACGAGACGCTGCGCGAACGCTCCAGCAGGCCCATCTCCTCTTCTGCCAGAACCCCCTTCGACGCAGCCCGCAGCAACGCCATGCTGCCGAACAGGTCGTGCAGCAGCTCCTCCGCGGACAGGCTCGGCCAGATCCGGTCCAGCACTGCGATCACCTCCGGCGTCCTCCTCAGCCTGCGCGACAGATCTGCGGTGTCCAGCTCGCCTGCACGAACCTCGTCCGCAGGATCATCGGCAGTATCGACCGCGCTATCCGCGGCGAGATCCCCGGAAGACTGACCGGCACCCATCTGGTCCTCGACCAGGCGACCCGATCCGGAGGCGGGCACAGCTTCGCGGTAGAGCTCGACGAGGCGCCTGACGACCAGCTCCGCTACGAGGCGCCTCCGCTGGTTATGGCTGCCAGGGCGTCTCCTCGCGCGGGCAACGATCGAGGCGGTGTCCTCAGGCGCCAGTCGCAGCAGCGTGGTTCCGAAGGGGATTACGCGCTCCTCGCGCAGCGGGCGCTCTCGGGTACGCAGAGCGCCAGCGACCACGGCTGCCATCCGGGCGTCACCTTTCAGACGGGCGACCTCCGGTGATTCCTCCCCCCTGACCGGTACCCCACGGACGAGCCCTCCGACCGTGGATAGGGTCACCCCGGTCTCACCCAGGGAGGGCAGAACCTGGCCTATGTAGCGAAGGAAGAGCGGGTTCGGTCCGACCACCAGGACTCCCTGGCGCTCCAGGGGAAACCTGTGGGTGTAGAGGAGGTACGCAGCCCGATGGAGAGCGACAGCAGTCTTGCCGGTGCCGGGTCCACCCTGGACTACCAGCACGCCGGCCAGTGGGGCGCGGATGATCTCGTCCTGCTCGCGCTGGATGGTTGCGACGATGTCGCGCATGGTGCCGCTGCGAGCGCCCTCGAGGCTGGCCAGCAGGGCCCCCGCACCGCCGAGGTCCAGCGGATCGACCCCCGACCCGTCCGGCATCCCCGACCCGTCCGGCATCCCCGACCCGTCCGGCATCCCCGACCCGGAATGGTCGGGATCCACGAAGCGCTCGTCCTCGATGCCGACGACCTTCCTTCCCTCGGCTGCCAGGTGGCGCCGGAGCACCAGGCCCATGGGATCGCGCCCTGTGGCCCGGTAGAAGGGCTCTGCGACAGGAGCCCGCCAGTCCACCACCAGTGGCTCCAGGCTGGCGTCCGATACGCCGAGGCGTCCTAGATGGAAGCTCTCGATGCCCTGGTCTCCACGGCGATCTATGCGGCCGAAGCAGAGCGGCTGCTCGCCGATGTCGAGCTGCTCGAGGCGCGCGAGGCTGGTCCGGACGATCACGTCGCGCTCCTCGCGGAACTGGTGCGTCCCGCCCCGACCCTCACCGAGGACGCTCTGCATCATCGACTCAGCCTCGGCGCGCAGCTCGTCAAGCCTCTCGTATGCCCGGTCTACATGGGCCTGCTCCGCCCCAAGGTCCTGATTCTCTGCAACTACCACAGGCGACCTCTCCTGGCACGGCACCCGTGGCGCCGTTGCCTCCTAGCGGTACAGGGACTATGCAAGAACCATCCACCGGGTCATCAGGCAGCTGGCTGGCTGATGGTCGAGCATGAAATTATAGGCGCTGCTCGGATGACTCGCTCTTCGGGTAGCGTCTTCGCCGTGCAAGACGGCCGATCGGCGTTCCTAGATGCCTGCCGTGGCCAGGATGTCGACCACGTCCCGGTATGGTTCATGCGCCAGGCTGGCAGGTCGCTGCCGGAGTACCGAGCCGCCAGGGGAACCGGGAGCATCCTGGATGCCCTGAAGTCCCCGGAGCTGGCTGCGGAGCTGACCATGCAGCCTGTCCGCCGCTACGGGGTGGACGCGGCCATCCTCTTCTCCGACATCATCGTCCCGGTGGCCGCGGTCGGCTTCGGGGTGGACGTCGAGGCTGGGCGTGGACCGGTGGTGGCCAGACCGTTCCGCTCTGCCGCAGACCTCCAGCGGTTGAGGCCCCTCGACCCCTCAGCGGACGCGCCCTACGTGGCCGAGACCGTGGGCCTGGCGGTCCGGGAGCTGCAGGGCACCGGCGTCCCCCTGATCGGCTTCGCGGGCGCTCCCTTCACCGTCGCCAGCTACCTGGTGGAAGGCGGTCCCTCGCGTAGCTACGCGGCCACGAAGACCCTCATGCGCTCCGACCCCGGCCTCTGGCGTGAGCTGCTCGACCGCCTGGCGGATCTCGCCATCACCTCGCTCAGGTCCCAGGTGATGGCTGGAGCGTCTGCCGTGCAGCTCTTCGACTCATGGGCAGGTGCCCTCTCACCAGGCGACTACGCCGAGAGGGTGTTGCCGGCAACCCGCCGGGTGTTCGAGGGCATCTCGGACCTCGAGGTACCACGCATCCACTTCGGCGTGGGCACCGGTGAGCTGCTCGGTCTCATGGCTGCTGCAGGCGCAGAGGTGGTCGGTGTCGACTGGCGGGTGCCACTCGACGAGGCGCGCCGGCGAGTCGGTCCAGGACATGCCCTCCAGGGGAACCTGGACCCCGCGCTCTGCCTTGCACCCTGGCAGGTGGTGGCCGGAGAGGTGATGGAAGTGCTGGCCAGGGGCGGTGGGGTCGGCCACGTCTTCAACCTCGGCCACGGAGTGCTGCCGCAAACCGATCCGGAGATCCTGAAGAGGATCGTGGACCTCGTCCACGCAGCCGATCCTGCCGAGCTCTGCTCATCTGAGGCGATCGTGTGAATCGTGTGATAGGGGTCCTCGTGATGGCGCATGGCACCCCCGGGTCGCCCGAGGACCTGGAACGGTTCGTGATGTCGATCCGGCACGGTAGGCCGTTGCCCCCTGACCAGATGGCGGAGCTAGAGCGCCGCTACCGGGTGATCGGGGGGCTGTCGCCACTGGCGGAGATCACCTCGGCCCAGGTGGCTTCGCTCGCTGCCGAGCTCGACAGGCGCTTCCCGGGACGATTCCGGGTCGCCTGCGGAGCCAAGCACCTCTCCCCCTCGATCGAGGAGGCCGTAGCGGCACTAGCCTCCGATGGGGTCGATGGCATCCTGGGCCTGGTGATGGCACCTCACTACGCGACCCTGAGCGTTGCCGAGTACGCGAGGCGCGCCCAGAGCGCTGCTCCTCCCGGTCTGCCGGTAGATGTGATCGACTCCTGGCATCTCGAAGCTGGCTTCATAGAGGCGGTGACCAGGAGGGTCGAGGCGGCCGTCGCGGAGGTCGCCCACGAAACCGGCGAGGCCACTCCCTTCGTCGTCTTCACCGCCCACAGCATCCCCCAGCGCTTCGTCGACGACGGCGATCCTTACCCAGAGCAGGTGGCAGACTCGGCATCCGCTGTCGCAGCGCTGCTCGGCTTGGCCGATGACAGCTACCAGGTGGCCTGGCAGAGTGCAGGGATGACCGGCGAGCCCTGGCTCGGACCCGACCTGCGCGAGGTGGTCTCCTCGCTGGCAGGCAGCCGCTCCAAGGCCGTCGTGGTGTGCCCCATCGGTTTCGTGTCGGACCATCTGGAGGTGCTCTACGACATCGACGTAGACGCTGCCGAGGTCGCGAGTCGAGCGGGAGTCGCCTTACGGCGAACCGCATCGCTGAACGCCGACCCGGACTTCATCGACGTCCTGGGTCGGCTGGTGGCTAGACGGGCAGGCTTCGGGGAATGGCGTTGAGCGAACCCTGCCGGGTAGCCGTCATCGGCGGCGGCATCAGCGGGCTGGCCGCCGCGTTCGAGCTGGCTGGTGCACGGGATAAGGGCGGGCTGCTGCTCGACATCGTGCTGGTCGAAGCCGGCAGGTCCCTGGGAGGAAAGATCCAGACCACGCAGTTCGCCCGACGCCAGGTGGACATGGGGCCCGATGCCTTCATCGCCCGCCGTCCCGAGGCGATCAGGCTCTGCCGCGAGCTGGGCATCGAGGAGGAGCTGACCCACCCTGCCACTACGGGTGCATCGGTCTACGCTCGCGGCAAGCTGAGGGAGTTGCCCGACGGGCTGGCTCTCGGTGTCCCTACGAAGCTCGCTCCCCTGGCCAGGAGCCGGATACTCGGTGCCCGCGGGCTTGCCCGCGCGTCGGTCGACCTCCTCAGGGTGGCTCCTACCAGGACTAAGCAGCGCACGGCGAAACCGGGCGCGCTGCAGGTCTCGGCCGGAGGACCAGGCCCAGCTCCCGCGAACCTGTCAATCGGCGCGGACCGGTCAGCCGGCGCGGACCGGTCAATCGGCGAGATGATCTCCAGGCGAATGGGCAGTCAGGTGGTGGACCTACTAGCGGATCCTCTCATTGGCGGGATACATGCGGCCTCGGTGAAGGAAATGAGCTCTGCGGCTGTGTTCCCGGCGCTGCTGGATGCCTATGGAGGAGGTGGCAGCCTCATGCGTGCCCTGCGCCCCAGACCCGCTCTTGACCCACCGAGCTCTGGCCCGCCAGCCAGCCCAGAGTCGCCGGAGCCTCCCCCCGCAGTGTTCGCCACCATGAGGTCCGGCCTGGGCTACCTGGTAGATCAGCTCCACGAGACGGTGGCTTCCATGGGAGTCGCGGTGCGCACCTCCAGCGAGGTCACCGCTGTCGAGCGAAGCGACGGCTGCTGGACCCTGCGCCTCTCGTGCGGAGTGCCGACCTCGGAGGAGACCCTGAGGGTGGACGCAGTGGTACTGGCGGTGCCGCCATGGCAGGCAGCCAGGGTCCTCTCTGCAGATGGAGCCGGTGAGGGCAGCGGGCAGATCCCGGGGGGTCCACAGACTGCTTCACCGTGGTCTCACGCACGGGCGTCAGGCGACCCAGTGGGCACCTGCCAGAGCATGGCCGCCCTGCTCGGGCAGATCCGCTGGAGCGACGTAGCTCTGGTCACGCTCGAGCTGGACGAGGCAGCGTTCGAGAAGGCCGACGCGAGGCGGGGATATCCGCTCCGTGGGACCGGGTTCCTGGTCCCAGCCAACAGCGGCACCCTGATGACAGCCTGCACCTGGCTGGACGCGAAGTGGGCACACCTGCGGAGGCCCTCCACCCGACTGGTGCGAATATCGGCAGGACGCCATGAGGACAGGCGACAGGCGGAGCTCGATGACGACGACCTCGTCGAGCGACTGCTTGGCGACCTGGATCGGCTGACAGGGATATCCACGGAGCCAAGGGCCCAGATGGTGAAGCGCTGGCCGAGGGCATTCCCCCACTACCGGGTCGGCCATCTCGACCTGGTGAAGGAGATAAGAGCCCGCGCCCGTTCGCTCCCCTACGTGACACTGGCAGGTGCTGCATACGGGGGCGTCGGCATACCCGCGTGCATAGGCTCGGGCCGAGAGGCCGCACGCGAGCTGCTGGTGATGCTGAGCGAGAAGGTCGCCGGGACATGACCGGCGATCCGAGACGAGGCGGACCGGCGCACATCCGCGGAAGCGTGACGGGGATCTCGTTCCTGGCGGGCCTCGGGATAGCCTTCTCCCTCCCTCCCTGGGGATTCTGGATCGTCGCCTTTCCCGCGGGAGCACTACTCTGGTGGCGCCTGGGTGGCCTGGCGCCGCGGACCCGATTCCTGGCTGGCTGGATGGCTGGGCTGGGGCTCTTCATACCTGGATTGTGGTGGTCGACGTCGTTCAACACATATGGCGGGATCGTCCTCATCGCTGTCGAGGCCCTTGCTCTGGCCTCAGCCTGCCTGCTCACGCCGCCTGGGCGCGGCCGTACGCCGGCACTCGTGGGCGCCATGGTGCTGCTGGAGGCCCTGAGAGACACCTGGCCGTTCGGAGGACTGCCGATAGGAAGCCCGGCTCTGGGACAGGCAGGCGGGCCTCTGCTCTATGCAGCGCGGCTCGGTGGTCCGCTCCTGTTGGTGGGGCTGGTCTGGCTGGGGGCCGGGGCCCTGGGCGCCATCGCCCTCGGGTTGGCGCACTGGCGTGGCACCACCGCGTCGGCCCGCAGGCTGTCTGGCCAGCTCGCCAAGCTCGAAGAGCACCAGCAGATGGTGGAGCAGTCCCAGGAGGCACCCACCGGGGGCCCGCCTTACGGGTACTCGCCAGTACCCCCGCCGTCCAGCCGTCCACTGCTGAAGGGCAGGGCACGTGCTTTCGTCACCACGGGATCGGTGGCGGCCGTCCTGGTCGTCGCAGTGGGTCTCTGGGGCTCGTTCGCCTCGAACGGCGGAGCTGCCCTGCGGCACATCAGGGTGGCTGCGGTCCAGGGCGGAGGGGTCCGGGGACTACGGAAGTCCCAGGTGAACCCAGCCACGGTCCTCGCGGCGCAATACGCTGCCACCGCGGAGATCCCCCGGGTGGATGCCGGCAAACCCCCTGCCCTCGTCCTCTGGCCGGAGGATGTGGTGTCGCTCTACGGCCTCCTGGCAGATTCGCCGGAGCAAGGATCGCTCGGAGCGCTGGCTCGCCACCTCCATGCGACGCTGGTGGTAGGGGTGACCGAGACCGTCTCCTCCACCCACTTCCGCAACGAGGTGGTGGCGTTCGCGCCCGACGGCAAGGTGGTGGCCCACTACGAGAAGGTCCACCGGGTTCCCTTCGGGGAGTACGTGCCATACCGGTCCTTCTTCTCCCACCTCGCGAACCTCTCTGCGGTCCCCCTCGACGCGATCCCAGGACACGGCGATGGGCTCATCAGGACACCCGCGGGGAAGCTGGGGGTGATGATCTCCTACGAGCTGTTCTTCGCGAACCGTGGACGCCCGCCGACACGAGCTGGCGCCCAGCTATTGCTGGGACCTACCAACACCTCCTCATACGCGACCAGCCAGGTTCCCACCCAGGAGGTAGCCGCGTCGCGCCTCCAGGCGGTCGAGGAGGGAAGGGACCTCGTCCAGGCTGCTCCCACCGGCTTCTCGGCCATCATCGACAACGACGGCCGGGTGCTCCAACGGACCTCGCTCGGAAAGCGCCAGGTGCTGGTGGCCACCGTCGCCATGCGCGACGGGAAGACCATCTACGAGCGCCTGGGCGACCTACCGGTGCTGATACTGGCTGGGCTGTGCGTGATAGTGGGATGGATCCTGGCGGTCACCACCGTGGAAGACCGCCCGGGTGCGGAGGCAGCACGCGAGCGCTGGAGGAAGGCCAGGGCCATGCGCCGCGGCGCTCAGCCGTAGTAGCCGGAGTGGATGTATACGCAGGGCACACCCTCGGCATGGAACATGTCCCTGTTCTTCGGGTCGTCCTCGAACGCGAGTAGCAGCTCGAACCCGTAGGCCCTGAGCGCACGTACCGACGACCTCTTGTACTGCGACACCCTCACGGAGTCCCCGTGCTCACGCATCACCAGCAGGTCGTAGCGGATGGAGTAGCGCTCGAGCCAGGCCAGGGTCTGGGGGCGGACCCTCAGGGGACGACCGGTCAGGAGGACCACAGCCAGCTCCCCGTCGAGGAGCCCAAGGAGGATAGCCAGCTCGTCGACCACCGGGTCATCGCCGCACGCCTGGAAGAAGGCCTCCCAGTCGCGTCTGTCGCTGGCCAGGAAGTGCTGGCGGCCCGCGGCATCGGAGAGAACGCCGTCTATGTCGAAGACGACCGCCTCGCGCCCAGCGAGGGGCTCCCCGTGCCAGTGCCAGTTCGATGGCACTTGCACCAGAGGGGAACCCGTAGTCGGGTCGGGGATGTGGGAAACCCTCACTCCTCCGTCGGGTTCGCCGCCGAGAGCCGTCTTATCTCCTCCACCACCCCCGCATCGGCCAGGGTGGTGGTGTCGCCCAGGTCGCGTCCCTCGGCCACGTCCTTCAGGAGGCGCCTCATGATCTTGCCCGAACGGGTCTTGGGGAGCTCCTCGGTGAAGACCACCGTCTTCGGTCGAGCTATGGCGCCTATCTTCGTCGCCACGTGACGGCGCAGCTCCTCGCCGCGTTCCTCGCTCGGCGCCTCACCCGACTTCAGGGTGACGAACGCGATGACGGCCTGGCCGGTGGTGTCGTCCTTCGCCCCCACCACGGCAGCCTCGGCTACAGCGCTGTGGTCCACCAGAGCCGACTCCACCTCGGTAGTGGAGACCCTGTGACCGGAGACGTTCATGACATCGTCCACCCGCCCCAGCAGCCATAGGTAGCCATCCTCGTCGACCTTCGCGCCGTCGCCTGCGAAGTAGCGGCCCTCGAAGCGGCTCCAGTAGGTAGCGCGGTAGCGCTCGGGATCTCCGTAGATGCCCCGCAGCATCCCCGGCCATGGCCGGGTGAGGGTGAGGTAGCCGCCACCCCGCTCCACCGGCTTGCCGTCGTCATCGACCACCTCTGCGCCGATCCCAGGCAGCGGGAAGGTGGCTGATCCCGGCTTCGTGGTGGTCACCCCAGGCAGCGGCGAGATCATGATCCCTCCGGTCTCCGTCTGCCACCAGGTGTCCACCACCGGGCACCGGCCGGTGCCGATACGTGACTGGTACCACATCCATGCCTCGGGGTTTATCGGCTCCCCGACCGATCCCAGAAGCCTGAGGCTGCTCAGGTCATGGGAGCCGGGATAGGAGTCTCCCCACTTCATGAAGGTCCGGATCGCGGTGGGGGCGCAGTAGAGGATGGTGACCCCGTAGCGCTCGACTATCTCCCACCACCGGTCCTTCGCGGGGTAGTCGGGGGTGCCCTCGTAGATCACGCTGGTCGCACCGTTCGCCAGCGGGCCGTAGACGATATAGGTGTGACCGGTAACCCAGCCGATGTCGGCAGCGCACCAGTAGACATCGGTCTCGGGATGTAGGTCGAAGACGTAGCGGTGGGTGAAGGCAGCCTGGGTGAGATAGCCACCGGTGGTGTGCATGATGCCCTTAGGTCTGGCGGTGGTGCCGGAGGTGTAGAGAAGGTAGAGCAACTCCTCGGAGTCCAGCGGAACAGCCACGCAGGAGGGGTCCGCGGCGGCCATCAGATCGTCCCAGAACTGGTCCCGGCCTGGGGTCATGGGAACGGGCTTCCCATCGATCTCGGTGACACGGCGGGCCACCACCACATGCTGGACCGAGGAGGTGCCCTCAAGCGCCGCGTCTGCATTCTCCTTCAGGCGCACCGGGGAACCTCGCCTCCAGCCTCCGTCAGCGGTGATGAGCACCTTCGCCTGTGCATCCTCGATCCGGTCCCTCAGCGCGTCGGGCGAGAAGCCTCCGAAGACCACCGAGTGTGCTGCACCGATACGCGTGCAGGCCAGCATCGCGACCGGCAGCTCGGGGATCATGGGCATGTAGATGGCGACCCGGTCGGAGCGCTCGACCCCCAGTGACCTGAGCACGTTCGCGAAGCGCTCCACCTCTGCCAGCAGCTCGGCGTAGGTGATGGTCCTGCGGTCGCCGGGCTCCCCCTCGAAGTAGTAGGCCACCCGATCCCCCCGGCCGGCAGCGACGTGACGATCGAGGCAGTTGTAGGAGACGTTCAGCTTCCCGCCGACGAACCACCGGGCGAAGGGCAGATCCCACTCGAGCACCGTGTGCCATGGCTCGAACCAGTCGAGCGACCTGGCCTGGTCTTCCCAGAAGGACTGCCAGTCGGCATCTGCCTGGTCGTAGAGCGAGCGGTCGGTGACCAGCGCGTTGGCCCTGAACTCCTCCGGCGGCGGGAAGCGGCGATCCTCTGTGTAGAAGTCCTCGATCGCTGCCCTGCCCTCGGTGCTGGCGACTTCGTCGGTCATGGCCTGGGTTCCCCCTCTTTCGTCTATCTGTGGGTCTCGGTAGGTCTATGTAGGCCGCTCGGTGCGCCCCGCGGTCCGGCTGCGGGCACCGCATGGGGCCCTGGACCGCGCCCAGCCTAAATGCTGCCGCATTCCATTGCCTGACGACGAGCAGCGGTCCTGGATGGGCCTGTAGCCAGCGGCGCACCATGGGGTGCCGGGCCTGCCAGAATAGAGGGGCCATGGCGGTCCCACCCAACGAGTCGCCCACACGGGTTCCCCTCGACGTAGGGCGAAAGGTCGGCGTCGTGGCGAACCTGCTTCTCACCCCGAGCGCGACTCCCGCCTCCACGTCGGCCACCCGGGCCCTCGCGACGGCACTGGGCTCCTGGCAGGGGGCTGGCGTCCTGGTCCTTGCCGGTAATCTCTTCGACGCCCGCGCGGCCTGGCCAGCCCGCCAGCTGCCGGATCACCCAGGCGAGGACCAGCACCATGCTGCCGATGGGGAATCCGGGGGCCCTGCCGGCGACTCCGGATCCGGGGGCCCTGCCGGTTTCGTGCGTGCAGCGCTCGCAGCCCATCACGAGCTGGCTGCATCCATGGAGGAGTTCGCAGGTGGATGCGACCGCCGGGTGATCTGGATACCAGGCGAGCACGATGCCGAGGTGGCCTCCGTGGAAGCCGTAGGCCACCAGCTCGAGTCGATGGGGGTGCGAATCGAGCCCTCTGTCGACCTCGCGCTCACCACTGCCACCGGGGAGCGCCTGGTGAGGATAGAGGGGGGGCGCAGGCTCTCGATACCGGAGCATCCGGAGCCCGGCCGTCGTGATCTGCTCGTGCACCTGCCGGTGGGCGGCGGGCTGACCGCCGAGGAGATCGACCGCTCGTCTCGGCCCTGGTCCGAGGGCATGGACCACCTGGCCGATCCAGCCAGCCTGCACCGGTTCCTCACCTCACGCCTGCTGTACCGGCGGATGGCCCGCTATGCCTGGTGGCTCCTGCTCCCCTTCGCGGCAGCGGTGGTGCTGCGGTTCCCCTTCCTGGTCGGACTGCTCGACCGGCTCTTCGCCAGCCACCCGACCCCCCACCGGCTCATCGCACAGGCAGGACAGGCCGGCTGGGCCGACCGGCTCGCAGCAGCCGGCCTCATCGCGCTGGCAGAGCTTCTGGTGCTGCTGGGCGTGCTCGCTGTGATCAGCCGGAAGGCATGGTCTGCTCTAGGTGGCGGAAGGCTGCCCGGCCTCCTCGACCAGCAGATCCCTGGGTACAACAGCGCCAACGACGCTGGCAGGGACTTCGCCAGGGAGCTGCTCGGGCAGGGATACACGGGGCTGATAAGCGGATACAGCCTCCAGGCGGAGCTCACCCACCTAGGAACCACCCGCCATGGCGAGGGACCAGGTGTGAACGGGTTCTTCGCGTCTCCGGGGGTGGCCGGCTACCTGGTCGAGGAACGGCCGGGGCGCCTGGGTCTCCCGCCGGTGTTCCTGGAGAGCAGGCAGACATCGTGGGTGGAGCTGGAGACCGGAGCAGACCTCCATATCCGCCTCTTCCTGGCACGCTCGGACGAGCCGTCGACCAGCTTGCTGGAGCGAGTAGCAGCCAGGGGGGAGGCAGCCCACGACAGCTTCCCGACCATGGTGGCCGCGCACCCGAGCGGCGCGTCCTGGCCACCTCCACCTGACCTGGGAGCGCTGAAGAGACGCTCGCGCCGGGTCCGCCGGGTCGCATCCGCCGCGATAGGGCTGGCCGGGCTGGCTGACCTCGCGAGTGCGCTCCAGCCCCCGCTGCGGAGCCACCTGCACCTGGTAGAGCAGGTGCTGCCCCTCGGTGCCACCCAGGCGGCAGGTGCCCTGGTAGCGCTCGGGGCAATAGGTCTCCTGGCATTGGCCCGCGGGGTGCGCCGGGGGCAGAAGCGGGCATGGGCCATCGCTGTGGGGCTGCTCGCGCTCACCCTGGTCCTCCACCTGGCCCATGGAGGAGACACCCTGGGAACGCTGGTGACGCTCGGCGTCCTGCTGGTGCTGCTGGCGGAACGCTCCCAGTTCGCAGCCGCATCCGACAGGACCTCACTGCGCTCTGCCCTCCTCACGCTCCTGCTGGGCGCAGTCGGCACCACCGTTATCGCCACCACCATCATCGAGCTCGGCGTCCACCTGCCCCGGCGGCACCAGCCGACCTCCCTGGGCCTGTTCCAGGCGATCGAGGCGGTGCTGAGCCGCATGGTCGGCATTCAGGAGATCGGGCTGCCCGACCGGCTGGAGGACTTCCTCTCGCCCAGCCTGCTGGCGGTAGGCATAGCGCTTGCCTTCATCGCAGTCATCCTGGCTACCAGGCCAGTAGTGGACAGGCGCCGCTCCTCGGGGAAGGCCGCCGAGATCCGCGCCCGCGACATCGTGAACCGCCACGGTGCGGGGACGCTCGACTACTTCGCCCTGCGTGCAGACAAGCGCTGGTTCTTCCACCGCGACACCCTGGTCGCCTACGCCATCTACGGCGGGGTCTGCCTGGTCTCTCCCGACCCCATCGGTCCCGCCAGCGAGCGAGCACAGGCCTGGAATGCCTTCCGGCGCTTCGCGGAGTCCCAGAGCTGGATAGTCGCTCTCATGGGAGCCGGCGAGGAATGGCTTCCTCTCTACCGGATGACCGGCATGCACGACATCTACATCGGCGACGAGGCCGTGGTCGACATACAGAGCTTCTCCCTGGCCGGCAAGCACATGAAGGGCCTCCGCCAAGCCCATAACCGCATCGCCCGCTACGGATATAGCGTCTCCTTCCACGATCCGGCAGTCCTCGACGCTCCTACCGCGGCGGAGTTGGCCACGCTGATGGCCAAGAGCCGGCGCGGCGACGAGGAGCGGGGGTTCTCCATGATGCTCGGGCGCATCTTCGACCCGCGGGACCATGGCCTACTCCTGGCGGTGGTACGCGACCCAGAAGGCACCCCGGTCGCCATGTGCCAGTTCGTGCCAGCACCAGGGATTGGTGGCTACTCCCTCGACCTCATGCGCCGCGACACCGGGGACCACCCGAACGGGCTGATCGACTTCGCGCTCGTATCCACCATCGAGCACCTGGCCGGGCAGGGAGCGAGGGGCCTCAGCCTGAACTTCGCCGCGATGCGCTCCGTCCTGGACGGCGAGCGCGGCGACGGCATAGCCCAGCGCGCCGAACGATGGGCGCTCAGGAAGATGTCAGGGTTCCTCCAGATCGAATCCCTGTGGCGCTTCAACGCGAAGTACGACCCTGACTGGCTCTCCCGCTACGTCGTCTACGACGCGCCGGAGCACCTGGTAGCGGTGACGCTGGCCATACTGCGCGCAGAGTCGCTCTCCGACGTCCCGGTGGTGGGAAGGCTCTTGGCCCCCTCCCGCTCCAAGAGAGCCGGCGACCTGGCGCCCGCCGAGGCAGACCGAACGGCGACCGGCGGTGAGGCGCCCGGAGGTGAAGCACCCAGCCAGGACCCGGTTCTCAGCGGATGAGCAAGGTCGCCTGATGGGCGAAGTCCAGCAGGGGAGCTGGTATGACCCCAAACACCACCGTCACGCCGGCACACAGCGCGATGGCGATACCAACTCCCAGTGGAGTCGACAGGGCTGGCTCCTCCGTCTCTTCGGAGGTGCTGCCGGCCTCCTCTCCTGAGGTGCTGCCAGCCCCCGCGGGAGACCCAGCCGCAGAACCCGACACCTGCCCTGCCGCGGTCCCCACAGGGGACGCCAGAGCGCCGGCTGAGACTCGCTCAGCCGGCTGCATAGATGCTGTGGCTGCACCCACGCTCGCCATTGCCCCTGCTGGGGCGCCTGCCACTGGGGCGTCGGCGGCCGGAGCCGCCCACATGAGGCGGACCAGACCAAGGTAGAAGAAGGCTGCCACCACGGCGGACACCATCGCGATGCCGGCGAGCCATACCGAGTGCGCCTCGACGGCAGCCTCCACCACGGCGAGCTTGGCGAGGAAGCCGGTGGTGAAGGGGATGCCGGCCTGTCCGAGCAGGAACACCGTGAAGGCCGCCGCCAGCCAGGGATGGCGTCTGCCGAGGGAGCGGTAGGCATCCAGGCGGTGGTTCCCATCGCCCTTGGCACCTACGATGCTCACTACGGCGAAGCTGCCGAGAGCCATGAAGGCGTAGGCGAAGAGGTAGTAGAGGGAGTCCGATACCCCGCGGCTGGTGGCAGCCTGGAGCCCCAGGAGCACGAAGCCGGCGTGGTTTATGGACGAGTAGGCCAGCATCCGCTTCACGTCCCGCTGGACTAGGGCTACGGAGGCACCGAGCAGGAGCGTCAAGGCTGCTATAACCCAGATGGCAGGCTGCCAGTCGGCTCTCAGCAGACCGAAGGATGAGACGAATACCCTGAGCAGGGCCGCGAAACCGCCTACCTTGGCTATGGCCGACATGAAGCCGGTGACTGGCGTCGGCGCCCCCTGGTAGACGTCCGGTGTCCACATGTGGAAGGGCACCGCTGCGATCTTGAAGCAGAAGCCTGCGAGGAGCAGCGCCAGACCTCCGAGCAGCAGACCGTTGTGCAGCAGCAGGTTACGGGAGAGGAAGTCGGCGATCTGCGGCAGGTTCGTCGTACCGGTTGCTCCGTATACCAGCGCTATCCCGTAGACGAAGACGGCTGAGGAGAAGGCACCGAGGATGAAGTACTTGAGCGCTGCCTCGCCCGAAGCGGGGCGTCGGTGGTCGAAGGCCGCGAGGACGTAGAGGGCGATCGAGAGGATCTCCAGTCCCAGGAAGACCATGATGAGGTCGTTGGCTGCGCCCATCAGCATGGCCCCCATCGCGGAGACGAGCATGAGAGCCTGCATCTCCGGACCCCGCACGCCCTCGCGCTCCAGCCAGGAGTGGCTAATGAGTATCGCTACCAGGGTCGCCGAGGACACCAGTATCGTCACGAAGACGCTGAAACCGTCGAATGCCACGGCCCCTGCCACTGCCACCTTCGGGCCGTGTGCGCTCACCTCGTACCACTGGACCAGGGAGGCCACCAGCGCCGCTGTAGCCGCGCTAAGTGCCCAGGATGTCGAGGTGGCAGCGTCCATGGTGCGCCTGATGAGCGCGGAGTGCAGGAGCATGACCAGCGCGCCACCAAGGAAGATGAGCTCGGGCAGGATCGTCAGGTAGTCGATGTGGGGGAGGCTGAGCGTGCCGCCCCTCACAGCCGAGACCGACAGCGCCGCTGTCAGCAGGTGGGCAGGGCTCATGGCAGCCTCCTGGTGCGGCCCGGCGCTGCCGCCCGGTAACCGATCTTCGGGGCTGCCGGCGCGCCGGTAGCCCGGTCGACATGAGCCACCAGGTCGTTCACCGAGGGGGTGATCCTGTCGAGGACTGGCTTCGGATAGACACCGATGAGCACGATGAGCACGATGAGGGGTGCGATCAGCAACCCCTCACGCCAGCTCAGATCACGGGTCTGGGCATTGACCTCGTCTGCTACGCCGTGGAATGCCTGCTGGTAGGCCCAGAGCAGGTATAGGGCCGACAGGACCACTCCCGCGGTGGCCACCACAGCCCACCAGCGGTGTGCGACGAAGGTCCCTAGGAGGATGAGGAACTCGCCCACGAAGCCGTTCAGGCCCGGCAGGCCGATGGCGGCCAGCATGACGACGGTGAAGGAGGCCGCCAGGATGGGTGCCGGGCGCTGGAGACCCTTCAGCTCCTTCACGTTCCAGGTGCCGCGCCGTTCGTAGATCCAGCCGATCAGGAGGAAGATGGCCGCGATGATGATCCCGTGGTTCACCATTGCCAGCACCCCGCCCGCGAGGCCGTCGGTGCTGAGCGCGAATATACCGATCACGATGAACCCGAGATGCCCGAGTGAGGAGTAGGCCACCAGCCGCTTCAGGTCCCGCTGCACGCAGGCTACGACAGCTCCGTAGACGATCCCGGCTACGCCGAGGGTGAGAAGCAGCGGGGCGAGGTCGACGGTGGCCCTCGGGAACAGAGTCAGGTCGAACCGGATGATGCCGTAGGTGCCGAGCTTGGCCATGATCGCAGCAAGCGCCACCGCTCCACCGGTAGGAGCTGCGGCGTAGGCGTCCGGAGACCAGGTATGGAACGGGAACACAGGTGCCTTCACCGCGAAGGCTGCCGTGAATCCGAGGAAGAGCAGCACCTGGTCGGAAAGGCTGAGGTGCGTATGGGCCAGGGACACCAGATCAAAGGTGAACACGCCCGTCTGGGAGTCGTGGATCACCGCGAGTGCCACCATCGCCACCAGCATCAGAGCGGAACCGAGGAAGGTGTATAGGAAGAACTTCGTGGCAGCATGGGACCGGTTACCGAATCCCCATCCCGCGATCACGAAGTAGACCGGCACCAGGGTCAGATCGAAGAAGATGAAGAAGAGGATCACGTCCAGCGAGAGGAAGCTCCCCAGGCAGCCGGCCTCGAGCAGGAGCATCCAGGCCACGAAGGACCGCGGGTTCTGCTTTACGGCACCACCGGTGAGGGCCACCGGGAATAGCACTGCCGTGAGCAGGACCAGGAACAACGATATGCCGTCTACCCCGAGGTGCCAGGAGATGCCGAGGGTGGCGGCCCAGCTATGGCGGCTGGTCATCTGGTAGCCGCCGTCACCTACCCGGAAGCGGACCGTCACCCAGATGGCCAGGGCCAGGGTGAGCAGGGTGGTGACAAGGCCAATGGCCTGGACCAGCCTTCTCTCGGCCTCCTTGGAGATGCTCCGCGGAACGAGAGCTGCGAGCACCGCACCGACGGCAGGAAGGAGGACCAGGGTGGTGAGGAAGGGGAACTCGGGTTCGTGATGGATCATGGCCAGACCCTCGTAAGCATGAACGCGAGCAGCAGCACGATTCCGAGGACAATCCCGAGGGCGTACTGCCTGAGGAAGCCCGTCTGGAGACGCCTGAGGGCAGAACCGGCTCCCCTGGTGGCGGTTCCCACCCCCTCCACCACTCCGTCGATGGCCCGCCTGTCGATCACGCCGGAGGCGAAGGATGCCAGCCTGGCTCCTGGCCTACCTATAAGGAGATCGTAGAGCTCGTTCACGTACCACACTCTCCTCAGGAAGTCCGGTTCGAGAGCCGGGCGCCGCCAGGTGCGCCGCCACAGGAGCCAAGCCGCCCCTATGCCGCCGAAGGCAACCAGCGAGTCGACCACGCCGAGCACCCACTTGGTAGCCGTGGACTGGTGGGCAGCGTAGAGGCTCGACCCGAATACTGGGTCGAGCCAGGCGAGCGGTCGTGTGATCCCGGTGTGCCATGGCAGGCTGAGCATTCCCGCTGCGAAGGCTGCCACCGCCAGCACCACCAGAGGAACGGCCATGGTGACCGGCGCTTCATGAGGCTCCTCGTGGGGTCCCAGGTGAGCCGCCACGGAGGCTGCCTGGGCTGCCTGGGCGGCGGCTGCCGGGGACGTCGAAGCTGGTGCCGGCCCGCCGGTGGCCTCTGAATGGCGCCACCGTGCCTCGCCGGTGAAGGCGAGGATGAAGAGCCTGCTCGAATAGTACGCGGTGAGAGCTGCTGTGATGATCCCGATGACCCATAAGGTCGGGTAGCGGGCAAAGGCGTTGTCGAGCACGTCACCCTTGGCCCAGAACCCCGACAACGGCGGTACGCCAGCCAGCGCGAACCACCCCGAGGCAAAGGTGACAGCCGTGAGCGGCAGGTAACGAGCCAGGCCCCCCATGCGTTTCAGGTCCTGCTCGTCGTGCAGACCATGGATGACCGAACCGGACCCGAGGAACAGCAGCCCCTTGTAGAAGGCGTGGGCGACCATGAGGAATATGGCAGCCTCGTACGCTCCGGTGCCCACCGCCAGGAACATGTATCCGAGCTGGGACACCGTGGAGAATGCCACCACCTTCTTTATGTCGTCCTGCGCGCACGCGATGGTCGCGCCCACGAAGGCGGTCGCTGCCCCTACCGAGGCAATCACCAGCTGGGCGTCGTGTGCCGTTGCCAGCACGGGGCTCATCCGACACAACAGGTACACGCCCGCGGTCACCATGGTCGCGGCATGGATGAGGGCCGAGACCGGCGTGGGGCCCTCCATGGCGTCGGGAAGCCAGGGGAACAGCGGGATCTGGGCCGACTTTCCTGCGGCGGCTAGGAAGAGCAGCAGGCATGCCGCCGTGGCCACCCCCGTCGACAGGTCAGACGCGTGGGCGAATATTCCCCGGTAGGAGAGGGTGCCTGTCTTCTCGAAGAGCAGGAACATCGCCAGGAGGAACCCCGCGTCCCCGATCCGGTTGTAGATGAAGGCCTTCTTCCCCGCGCTGGCAGCAGAAGGCCTCTCGAACCAGTAGGCGATCAGGAAGTAGGAGCACAGACCCACCCCTTCCCAGCCCACGAAGGTGACCAGCAGGCTGGAACCCAGGACCAGGAGCATCATGGAGGCGACGAAAAGGTTCAGGTAGAGGAAGAACTTCGGGAAGTCCCGGTCACGCTTCATGTACCCGATCGAGTAAAGGTGGATCAGGGTGCTGACCCCACTCACGAACAGCGCCATGGTCATCGACAGGGGATCGACCAGGATGCCCGCGTGCACGTGCAGCGGCCCGGCGGATATCCAGGTGAAGAAGTTCTGGGTGACCTCACGAGACGCCCCCGAGGGCCTCGACAGCAGTCCCGCGTAGGTGACGCAGGTCGCCACGAAGGAACCGGCGACGGCCAGCGTGGCCAGCCAGCCCGCCCAGGGATCACCCAGACGGCGACCGAGAACGACCAGCACGGCGAAGCCGGCCAGCGGCAACAGCACCATCAGATAGGCGGCATGGATCATCGTTCTGAGTCAGTCCTTGGTTCCGTCAGCCCTTGAGTACGTGGAAGTCGTCTGCGGTCGCGTCCTGGCGCCTCCGGAAGATGGCTACGACTATTCCCAAGCCGACCACCACCTCGGCCGCTGCCACCACCAGGACGAAGAACACCAGTGCCTGCCCGCCTATGTCGTCGAGCATCCTCGAGAAGGTCACGAAGGCCAGGTTCGCGGCATTCAGCATCAGCTCCACGCACATGAACATCACCAGGACGTTCCGGCGCACCAGCACACCCAGCGCGCCGATGGCGAAGAGGACCACCGAGAGCCCCAGGTACCAGGCACCGGGCACCGTCACCGGGATACCTCCACGGAAGTCTCGCCACCGGGGCGGGGATCGCTCGGACTGCCTACCCGCACAGGCTCCGCGGGCTCCCCGTCGGCCCGCCCGCCACCGGGCTCCCCGTCGGCCCGTCGCTCGCTGCCACCGGGCTCCCCGCTGGCCGGCCTGGCTACGTCGGCACCCTCGAAGGGCACCTCTTCGGTGGGGGGAGCTATCCGGGGAGGACGCCTCGCGAGGACCACGGCGCCGACCACGGCGATCACGAGCAGCGCGGCGGTCACCTCGAAGGGAAACAGGTAGGTGGTGAAGACCGCCCTGCCGAGGGCCGCCACATTCCCTCCTGCTTGACCCCGGGCCACGCCTGCCACCGAGTGGGCACCCACCGACCAGTGGGCCTCGGCGCCGAGGACGACCAGGCCGGCGAAGCCGAGGACGACCAGGACGAGAGCGAGGGGCCGCTGGCCCCTCAAGGGCTCCGCGGCCACGCTCTCACGCCTGTCCACACCGAGGAACATGATCACGAATAGGAACAGCACCACGATCGCACCGGCGTAGACGATTACCTGTACGGCGGCCAGGAACTCCGCTCGCTGCTCCACGAAGAGCACCGCCACTCCGAAGAGGGTCATGACGAGCATGAGGGCAGCATGCACGGGATGCCTGGACACCACCACCCCTACGGCCCCTGCCAGCACTATGAGGGCAGACACCGCGAATGTCAGGGCGTCCACCGTGGAGACGGCAGCCAGGATGTGGGCGCTCACGCCTCGCCTCCTGCCTGGGCTCTGCCGGCCCGCGCCCTGCCCCGCGCCCTGCCCCGCGCTCGGGCCTTTTCCAGGCGACCCCGCATCCGGTAGGCCACGCCCTTCATGCCGCGCTCTGCCTCCGGCCTGTCGGCTGCCAGCAGGTGGCTGGCGAGGGATTCTCTCAACGCGAACACCTCGGCCAGGGGACCGGGGGGATCCAGAGCCTGTCCACGCTCGGGGGCCCGTACTCCATATCCGAGCTCGCCGGACCAGCTCACGCGCCCCTCGTAGGATGCCCTCCCCCCAGGTGAGGTCGCCCGCATCCAGGCAGATGTGTTCTGGTCGTCGCCGTCACGCCAGTCCTCCCAGGGCATGTGCTGGGGATGGCCGTCGTCGCCTACGAGGAGCTCTGCCTTGGTATATATGGCGTCGGCACGGTTGGTGAAGGAGAACTCGAAGAGCTTGCTCTCGGTGATGGCCTGAGTGGGGCAGGCCTCGACGCACATGTCGCAGTGGATGCAGCGAAGAAAGTTGATCTCGTAGACGAAGCCGTAGCGCTCACCAGGTGATACAGGATCGTCAGGTGGGTTACTGGCACCCCGTACGTAGATGCAGTCTGCCGGGCACACCCCGGCGCAGAGCTCGCAGCCTATGCACTTCTCCATGCCGTCCTCGTAACGGTTCAGGACATGGCGCCCGTGGGTCCGCGGGGGCTTCGGCTTCTTCTCGTCTGGATACTGAGATGTCACACGAGGCCGGGCCATCTGCTCGAGGGTGACCCGGAAGCCACCGAAGAAGTTCAGCTCCTCGCGCATCTCTTCGAATATGCCCATCAGCTGGTGGCCTCCGGTTCCAGTTCGTCGGTACGGACCCTGCCGACCAGTGCCGACCGGGACAGCACGACAGCCCCCAGCACGAGACCTGCCGCCACCACCAGACCCCACCAGCGATCCACCAGCACGGCAGCCACGACGAGCAGCCAGCCTAGCGAGAGCGGTATCAGCCTCTTCCAACCGAGGTCCATGAGCTGGTCGTAGCGAAGGCGAGGAAGCGCTGCGCGAAGCCAGACGTAGACGAAGAGGAAGGCCAGGGTCTTGCCTATGAACCACAGGATCGGCCACAGCCACCTGAGGAAGTGGAACCCCGGACCGTCGGGGCCGCCCAGGAAAAGCGTCACCACCACGGCCGACATGGTGATGGTGTTCATGAACTCCGCGAGGTAGAAGAGGGCGAAGCGGATCGAGGAGTACTCGGTGTTGAAGCCGCCGACCAGTTCCTGCTCGGCCTCGACCAGGTCGAAGGGGGGCCTGTTCAGCTCGGCCGTGATGGCGACCATGAAGAGCACGAAGGGCACCACACCCAGGCGGATGATATTCCAGTCCCACACATGGGAGGCCTGGGAGATGACCATTGCCCTGGTGGAAAGGGATCCGGTGATGAGTACGACCGCAGTGACGGTCATGCCGAGAGCCGCCTCGTAGGAGATCATCTGAGCCGAGGCGCGCACGGAGCCGAGCAGCGGGTACTTCGACCCAGACGACCAGCCCGCGAGCATCACCCCGTAGACCGAGATGGAGGACATCGCGAGCAGGAAGAGGATCCCGATGGGTGGATCGGCTACCTGCAGGTCGAAGGTATGGCCCGCGACGGTCACCACGCCACCGACGGGAACTATGGCGAAGGCCAGGAAGGCGGGCACTATCGAAAGGTAGGGCGCGAGCTTGAAGACGGGCAGGTCGGCGCGCTCGGGCAGCAGATCCTCCTTGAAGAAGAGCTTGATGCCGTCTGCGAGCGTCTGGAGCAGCCCGAAGGGACCGGCACGGTTCGGCCCGATACGTGCCTGCATGTCGGAGATGACCTTGCGCTCGAACCAGATCATGAACATGACGGCCACCATGAGCGCCGCGAAGGCCACCAGGACCTTCACGATGACTATCACCAGGACCGCCAGTCCAACGCCGTTCATGAACAGTGGATCGCCCATGCTCAGATCGTCTCCAGCCTCACGTCGGTCACCGGCTCGCCGGAGTCGACGAGCCAGGAGGCACCCTCGGACCCTCCGGTAAGGAGGTTCGCGTCCATCTCCGCCACCGAGCGCGCGACCTTCGCGTCGGCGACCGCGGCGACCAGTATGGATCCCCTGGAAGAACGAACCCGCACCCTGTCGCCGGTGGAGACGCCGAGCCGATCGAGCTCGTGAGGATGGGCGCGGAGGACCGCTTCGGGAACCAGGTCGGCCAGCTCGGGGCAGACGGCTAGCTGCACGCCGGCATCGTAGAGCCTCCGGCGCGACACCAGCCTGAGCGAGTAGCTGTCCGGGGAGGGAACCCGAGGTGGTGTCCTCAGCGGCACCGGCCAGCTCACGAGTGCCGGGCGCTCATCACGCGACGGCGCTACAGCGCCTCCTGGCCGGAGGTTCTCCGTGCCGCCGACTGGCTCCGAGGTTCCCGCCCTGGCAGGTGCCCCCTGACGTTCCACCGACTCCACCCCGGGCAGCGCTATGGGGTCAATAGGCTCGGGGCCCCTGGACCTTGGGGATATGGTCACCGGGGTCTCGGGGATGGGAAGCAGCACACCGTCGCGTGCAGCAGGCATGTCGAGGACAGCTCGGGTCAGGCCGCGGTGGGAGGGGGCCACCGCCTCCACCTCGTCCCAGAGCTCACCGGCGCTCGAGGCGCCCAGATCGGCGCCCAGCCTCCGGGCTATCTCCGATGCGATCATCCAGTCGGGCCAGCACTGGCCGGGAGCTACCAGCTTCTGGCCTACCCGCGTGACCCGTCCCTCGACGTTCGTGGTCGTACCCGCACGCTCGTGGTGGGCGGCTGCCGGGAGGACCACGTCGGCGAGGGCCGAGGAGGCAGAGAGGAAGGTGTCCACGGCCACGATGAAGCCCGCTCCCTGGAGGCCCGAATCGGCCAGGTTCCTGTCCGGGCAGTCGCCCAACGGGTCAGCACCGAGGAGGACCAGCACCTCCATGTCGCCTCTCCCAGCCGCCCCGAGGATGCCCGGCGCGTCCAGACCAGGTGCGACGGGAACCGATCCCCATCGCTCCTCGTACCACCCACGGGCGCCCTCCAGAGTCACCCGACCGGGAAGGAGGCCTGGGGATAGACCCATGTCCAGAGCCCCCATCACGTTCGCCCGCCGCAGCACGGGAAGGAACCTCGCAGCCGGCCAGGCGTTTGCCATCAGCGAGGCGGCCTCGGCCACCAGCGCTTCGTTCTCCGCGAGGGAGGGACGTCCGAGAAGGACCACGATCCCCTCCCCACCGTCGCCCGCGCCGGACACAGCCGCCAATGCCCGCTCCCAGGACGCCGGGTCCACCCCCTCGGGGGTGCCGGCCCCCTGGGGGTCAGCGGCCCCTGTGATGAGGGCCTCTACGAGACCCGGAGACATGCCAGGAGCGTAAGGGAGAGACGAAGTAGCCCAGTGGCCAGCTGCTGTCGGGCCAGAGGCCAGCTCCACCAGGGGAACTCCGTCGTCCACCACGGCCGAACGGAGGCGAAGGTAGAGAACCGGTAGCTCCTCGCGCAGGTCGCCGGTGAGCGTTATGACGCAGGAGGCGGAGCAGGCCTGATCTATGGTCGCCCTCGGCAGCCCGAGCACGAGATCGCCAGGCAGGCCGTCACCCATCTGGGCGTCGACGTTGTCTGTGCCGAGCACCGACTTCGCCAGCTTCGCCCATGCGTAGGCGTCCTCGTTCGTCAGGTGCGCTCCCCCGAGGATGCCTATCGAGCCCGGACCCTTGTCCCGAACGGCCCCCATCAGGCGAGCGGCCACGATCTCCAGGGCCTCGGCCCAGCTGGCCGGCTCGAGCTCGCCATCACGCCCACCGCGGCGAACCAAGGGCTCTCCCAGGCGGTCATCGGAGTTCACGGCCTCGGAGGCGAAGCGTCCCTTGTCGCAGAGCCACCCCTGGTTCACCGGATCGGAGTCGATCCCGAGCATGCGGGTCCACCGGTTCTGCGAGGACTGCACCGCCACCTTGCAGCCCACCGCGCAGGTGACGCAGGTGGACTCCACCTGGTCGAGATCCCATGGGCGGGCGGTGAACCTGTAGGGAACAGCCGTCAGCGCTCCGACCGGACAGATCTGGACGGTGTTCCCGCTGAAATAAGAGCTGAATGGCTGGCGCTCGAAGATGGCCACCTCCACCTGGTCGCCCCGTCCGCGAAAGTCGATCTCGGCCTCGCCGGCCACCTCCGCGGCGAACCGGACACATCGGCCGCACTGGATGCACCGTTCCCTGTCCAGCAGGACCAGCTCCGAGATCGCCTTCGGCTTCGCGAAATGACGCTTCTCCTCGATGAACCTGCTCTCGCCGGGACCGTAGGCGAGGGTCTGGTCCTGAAGGGGGCACTCACCGCCCTTGTCGCAGACCGGGCAGTCGAGGGGGTGGTTCACCAGCAGGAACTCCAGCACCCCGTCTTGTGCCTTGCGTACCTTCTCGGAGGTGGTGACCACCTCCATCCCATCGGCCACAGGCAGGTAACACGCCGGCTGCAGCGTCGCCCCCCTCGGTCCGTTCACCTCCACCAGGCACATCCTGCACATACCGACCGGCTTCATCCTGGGGTGGTAGCAGAACCGGGGGACGAACACCCCGGCATGTTCCGCGGCTGCTATCAGGAACTCTCCCGCGGATGCCTCCACCTCGACCCCGTCGATGGTGAGGCGCACCCTGTTGGCCCCGTCGCCTGATGTCCTATCAGGCTGAGGCGCGATCGCGTGATGGGAGGTGAGCACGGGATCAGCCATGGGGACACCCACCCTCCTTCACGTGGACCAGGAAATCGTCGCGGAACATCCGTATCGCTGAGGCTATCGAGGACGGGATCGAGGGTCCCAACACGCATATGGTCGTCTGCTGGGGCGGCCAGGAGACGCCCGGAGATATGTTGTCGCAGACGTCCATCAGCAGCTCTATGTCATCCTCGCGACCCTCCCCGCCTTCGATGCGCCGGAGAATCTTCTCCAGCCATCCGCTTCCCTCACGGCACGGAGTGCACTGCCCGCAGGATTCCCGCCAGAAGAACTTGGTAATGCGCCAGGCAGCGCGGACCACGCAGGTGGATTCGTCCATCACCACCACCGAGCCTGATCCGAGCATGGATCCAGCGGCACCCACCTCGTCCTGACCCAGCGGGAGATCGAGCTGCTCGGGTCCGAACCAGGGTGCCGACACCCCTCCGGGTATGAAGGCCTTCAGCTCCCTGCCACCCAGGATCCCACCGCCGAGCACCGGCGCGTATATGAGATCCCGGAAGGTGGTCTTCACCATCTCTATCTCGTGGACCCCCGGGTTACGGACGTGGCCGGCCAGAGCGAAGAGCCTGGTGCCCGTCGAGCGACCCTCGCCGAGCGCGCTGAATGCTGCACCGGTGTTCAGGATTATCCAGGGGAGGTTCGAGAGCGTCTCGACGTTGTTCACCACTGTCGGTTCTCCATAGAGACCGATCGCTGCAGGAAAGTAGGGGGGCTTTATCCTCGGGAACCCACGCTTGCCCTCCAGGCTCTCTATGAGGGCCGTCTCCTCTCCGCATATGTAGGCCCCGGCACCGGGATGGACCACTACGTCCACGCTGAAGCCTGAGCCGAATATGTCCTGACCGACCGCACCATGGGCGTAGGCATCGTTCAGAGCCTGCTGGACCCGCTCCATCCCGAGAGCGAACTCGCCTCGTACGTAGATGAAGGCACGGGACACCCCGAGCGCGTATGCCGCGATGACCACGCCTTCTACCAGCTGATGCGGATCCCGCTCCAGGAGCATGTGATCCTTGAAGGTCGCGGGCTCGCTCTCGTCCCCGTTGACCACCAGGTAGGTAGTCGGAGCCTTTCGCAGCATCGCCCACTTGCGTCCCGCGGGAAACCCGGCACCGCCGCGACCGAGCAGGCTGGCAGCATCCACCTCGGCGGCCACCGCCTCCGGCGACATCGACAGAGCCTTCCGCAGGCCCTCGTAGCCACCGGTTGCCAGATAGCGCTCCAGGGTGTGGGAGTCCTCGTAGCCGAGCCTCGAGGTCACTATACGGGGTGCCTCCGTGACGGCCATCAATGTCCTCCAGCCTCGAGACCCACCGACCGCCGTACCCTGCACAGAGTGCCATGCGGTGGCACCTCGGATTCCAGGGCCCCAGAGCGGAGATCGGCGGCTAGCTGATCGAAGCCCTCCGGCGTGAGATTCCCGAAGAAACGGTGGTTCACCTGCACGCACGGGGCACGGCCGCAGTCGGCCAGGCACTCGGCCTCCTCGATCGTGAACATGCCGTCGGGAGTGGTCGCGCCCGCTCGTATGCCGAGATGATCCTCCGCGTGCGCCAGGAGGTCGTCTGCGCCTCGCAGCATGCAGGCGATGTTCGTGCAGATGGCGATGACGTACCTGCCGACCTCCTCGGTGTGGAGCATGTCGTAGAACGAAGCAGTGCCCAGGACCTCCGCGGGAGTGATGTCCAGGAGTTCCGCTATGTCCTCGATGGCGTCCGGGGTGAGCCAGCCATCCTGCTCCTGGGCCAGGTGGCACAGGGGCACCAGCGCAGAGCGTGGGTTCGGGTAGAGCGCGATCAGCTCCTTGGCGGCAGCCAGGAGCTCGGCCGACAGGTGGCGGGTCACCGGTCCACCTCACCCATGACGGGGTCGACCGAGGAGATGGTGGCCACGGCATCGGCTACCAGACCACCCCGCAGCATCACCGGAAGGCTCTGGAGGTTCACGAACGATGGTGCGCGTATGTGCATCCGGTAGGGCTTCCCGGACCCGTCGGAAACCAGGTAGCAGCCGATCTCTCCCCGTGGCGACTCTATGGCCACGTAAACCTCACCCTCGGGAACCTTGAAGCCGTCGGTGAAGATCTTGAAGTGGTGGATAAGAGATTCCATCGACTCGTCGATCAGGGACCGGGGCGGTGGGGTCACCTTCCGGTCGTCGGACCTGTAGTCACCTCGAGGCATCCTCTCCACCACCTGGCGGATGATACCCACCGACTCCCTGATCTCGTTCATCCTGACCGCGTAACGATCGAAGTTGTCTCCGTAGGTGCCCACGATTACGTCGAAGTCCACCTCCTCATATGCCAGGTACGGCATCGAGCGCCTCAGATCCCAGGGAATCCCGGTGGAACGCAGGATGGGTCCCGTGGCACTGAGGGCTATCGCCTCCTCGGCGCTCAGGACACCTACACCCTCCATCCGCTCCCGGAAGATGGGCTGGCCGGTCAGGAGCTCGTCGTAGTCGTCCAGCCTCGCCACCACCGTGTCGCATATGAGCTCCACGTCGTCCTCCCAGCCGTCTGGAAGGTCCGCCGCCGTGCCTCCGGTACGGATGAAGTTATGGTTCATCCGTACGCCGGTGGTCTTCTCGAAGAAGGCCAGCAGCATCTCCCGCTCGCGAAAGCCGAAGATCATCATCGTCGTCGATCCCACGTCCATGCCGTTCGTCGCCAGCCACATCAGATGCGACGACACCCTCTGGAGCTCCGAGAGGAGCATCCTGATCCACACAGCCCTAGGGGGAAGCTCCAGGCCCAGCAACGCCTCCACCGCGAGGGCGAAGACGAGCTCGTTGTTCAGAGGCGACAGGTAGTCCATCCGGGTGACGTTCGTGCCCCCCTGGATGTAGGTGAGCTCCTCGCCAGTCTTTTCCATACCGGTATGGAGATATCCGACAACCGGCTTCGTGCGAAGCACCGTCTCGCCGTCCAGCTCCATCATCAGGCGCAGCACCCCGTGGGTAGAGGGGTGCTGGGGACCCATGTTTATGATCATCGTCTCCGAATCTGGAGCCTCCGTGACGATGTCCGAAGCATCCAGAACATTTCCCTCCGGGAGCCTCAGGACCGACCCCACCTCACGGTGGAGCTCTCCCAGAGGGGTAGACCGCCTGGGTGCCAGCTCCTGGGAACCCTCGGACGTCTCGGCCACGAACTCCTTCGAAGACTCCTGGGAGGCCTCTGCCTCCCGCGTGTGGACCCTGCCCTCCTGGGAGGCCTCTGCCTCGGCGGTCCCTACGGACTCAGTGTCAGCCATCGACCGTCACCTCGGCCCCGGAGCTTCCTTGAACTGAACCGGAACCCTGCCGACCGCGTAGTCCTTCCGCAGAGGATGGCCTTCCCACTCCTCTGGCATCAGTATGCGCGTAAGGTCAGGATGGCCCCTGAACACGATGCCGAACAGGTCGTAGGCCTCGCGTTCCATGGCCTCCGCACCGGGGTAGATGTCCCAGAGCGAGTCGACCACCGGCTCCTCTGCCGGGACCTGCACGCGAAGCCGGACACGCCTCCCGTGCTCCATCGACAGCAGGTTCGCCACCACCTCGAAGCGCTCCGGCCTGATACCACCAGGAAGGCTTCTGCCCGGATGCGTTAGGTAGTCGACGGCGCACAGATCAGAGAGCATCTCGAATCCACCTCTCTGGAGCGATTCCGCGACCTCGTGGTACCTCGACAGCTCTGGGAAAACCAGAACCTGCCCGGTCTGCACCCTCGGGCCACTGCCGGGTTCGGTGGGAGCGCCAGCCTGGGTGGGAGCGCCAGCCTGGGTGGGAGCGCCAGCCTGGGTGGGAGCGCCAGCCTGGGTGGGAGCGCCAGCCTGGGTGGGAGCGCCAGCCTGGGTGGGAGCGCCGACTGACCAGGCCACTCCGGCGGGAAGGCCGGGTATCGGCGGCGAGTCGGTCTCGGAAGCGGTGCTCACCTCGGTGTACCCAGCCTGATCGCGTCAGGCCTCTCGGGCACCCAGCCTGCCAGTTCGGGATCGCCGGACTCAGCCACCACGGCTCGGCGCGTGATCCCACCGGTGCGGATCTTCTCGTGAAGGGTGAGAATGGCATGGAGCAACGTCTCGGGAGAAGGCGGGCACCCAGGGGCATACACGTCCACAGGCACCACCTGGTCTACGCCCTGGACGATGGCATAGTTGTTGAACATCCCGCCTGACGATGCACAGACACCCATCGATATCACCCACTTAGGCTCCATCATCTGGTCGTAGACCTGCCGCAGCACAGGGGCCATCTTCTGCGAGACCCGACCGGCCACGATCATGAGATCGGCCTGCCTGGGAGACGCTCTGAAGACCTCCATCCCGAAGCGGCTGATGTCGAAGTCAGCAGCCCCCACGGACATCATCTCGATCGCACAGCACGCGAGACCGAAAGTGACGGGCCAGACGCTCGAACGCCGTGCCCACCTCACCAGGTCTTCCAGCTGACCGGTGAAGAAGTTATGGTTCAGCTCCTCGAGTCCCATTCCTTCTCTCAGCCTCCTATGCAGCCCTGCCCGTACCAGGGGCATCGGGACCGGGTAGCTCGCTGCCTGCTGCCCTAGCCGCGACCCGCCTCACGGTAGAGGCGGTAGTGCGTGTCCTCACCGCAGGCATGAGCCGACGAACCGGACCCCAGTCGAGCGCTCCGTTACTCACCAGGTACAGGAAGGATATGAACACCGCACCGGCGAACACCAAGACCTCCACCAGGCCGAACGTCCTCAGCTGACGAAATATCACAGCCCACGGGTACAGGAACACGATCTCGATGTCGAAGATGATGAAGATCATCGCCACCAGGTAGAACCTCACCGGAAATCGCTGGGGAGGGTCGACATCGGGGACGATCCCACACTCGTAAGGAGCCAGCTTCGCCGCGGTCGGGTGCTTCCGTGGTGCCAGCATCCCCGACGCCACGAACGACAGCCCGGCAAAGAGCACCCCGAGCACCAGCAACACGAAGATCGGCAGATACGAGTCCATGTCGCTTCGGTTCTATCACGGTGCCCTCGTGCGAGGCACATTCGGAGACACCTAGCATGGGGACATGGCCAGCATTCCAGAGCACCACGACGTTCTCGTTATAGGTGCAGGTCCTTCCGGCGCAGCCTGCGCGTACTGGCTGGCAGAGGCAGGTTGGGACGTAGCCGTCGTCGAGAGGAAGCACTTCCCGCGAGAGAAGACCTGCGGGGACGGCCTCACGCCGCGTGCGGTCCGCCAGCTAGAAGACATGGGGCTCGGCGCCGGGCTCGACAACGCGCATCGCTATGACGGGCTTCGCGCGTGTGCCTTCGGTAGTGTGCTCGAGCTTCCGTGGCCGTCCCACCCTTCCTTCCCGGCCTACGGTTACGTCATTACCAGGCACGATCTGGACCAGATGGTTGCCGAGCACGCCGTCAAGGCTGGAGCGACCCTCTACCAAGGCGTAGAGGCAGTGTCGCCACTGTTTGCCGACAAGGCCTCCGACGCAGAGCCGGCCAGGGCTGGGGCCGCTGGCGGGGCTGGCGGGGCTGGCGGGGCTGGGGCCGCTGGGAACGTTTTTCGCGACGGGGGCAGGCTGCCGCCGTGTACCGGCGCGACCGTGCGGGACAAGGAAAGCGGGCAGGTACGTGACATACGTGCCCGAATCGTGGTAGTAGCCGATGGAGCCAACTCGCGCTTCGGTCGATCTCTAGGAACGGCTCGGAATACCAGCTATCCGATGGGCATGGCGCTCCGGGGCTATTTCCGTTCAGATCGCCACGAGGAGCGTTTCATCGAGTCCCACCTGGACATCCGCGACAAGTCCGGGGCCGTCGTACCTGGTTACGGATGGATATTCCCCCTCGGCGACGGCCGGGTGAATGTAGGAGTGGGCGTCCTTAGCAGCGCTGAGCGCTGGAAGGGGACCAACACGAGCCGACTGATGGATGCCTTCGTCGACTTCGCCCCACGCTCGTGGGGACTGAGTGACAAGTCATCTTGCGGAGCGCCGACGGGTGGCCGTCTTCCCATGGGACTCGCGGTCGGTCCGCGGACGGGACCGACCACCCTGCTCGTAGGAGACGCGTCGGGGTCCATCAACCCCTTCAACGGCGAAGGCATTGCCTACGGGTACGAGACCGGTCGTCTGGCTGCTTCCTGCGTCGGTCGTGCCCTTGCTGGCGAAGGTGGCAGCGCCCTGGCAGATTACGAAACACGCCTCCAGGACGCCTATGGCCTCTACTACAAGGTTGCGCGCGTGTTCGTGAAGATCATCAACGAGCCCCGCCTGATGAGGGCCTGTGTCTCCACTGGCATGCGCTCCGAGAGTGCCATGGGGTGGTTGCTCCGGATCATGGCGAACCTGGTGAGACCCGACGAGAGAGGTCCCGCCGAGATCGCATACAGATCCCTGGTGGCCCTGGCCCGCACACTGCCCGACGCCTGACCATCGACCGCAGCCCCCGGACTAGGTGATTCGGCGGCTCGAACTAGCCTGCCGCTGGCTGTTTCGGGCTGGCCCCCTGGCTGTTTCGGGCTGGCCCGCTGGCTGTTGTGGGCTGGCCCGCTGGCTGTTTCGGGCTGGCCCGCTGGCTGTTTCGGGCTGGCCCCCTGGCGAAAACTAAGGCTCGGAGGATCCGGGGGCGCTTCATCCTTACGCCACCGTCAGGGATGTCGAGAGCTCCTTGGCGTCAGGCCGGCGTCAGGGATGTCGAGAGCTCCTTCGAGGCAGAAGCTACGCGCTGGGCCACAGTGTGAGTCAGGCTCGCGAAGAGAAGAGGGGGGAATGGTGATCCGGTTGAGACGGCAGATACTGCACCTTCAACTCGACCAGAGGCCAACAGCGATCCCGAAAGGTACTCCACCACGGACTTCGTAGCGCTGGCCACCATGACCGGAACCACAAAAGAGACCCCTCTCACGGCAGCAACCGAAGAAAGTGGTGTCGTCTCGACCTTCCCAGCGACTGTTGCCGTCACGCCTGAGGAAGCACCTGACGATGCTGTTATCCCGAGCTGGACGGCAGCTGCGCTGTACGTACCCATGCACGAACCGAACTGCGGCTTGAACAGGAGCGCTACGGCTTGCGACGCATCGCCACTCGTCGGAACGATCGAAGAGGTCGAGCTCACCTGCGTAGTTCCCTGGGTGCTGTCCGTAAAGGTCGGTGACCCTTCATCTACCTCGCCCGCGTAGGGCACGCCAGCGAATGCATGGCTCACCAAAGCCTCACTCGTACCGAGACACGAAGCGAAGTTCCCCAGCAAGGTATGGACCTGAGCAGAACTAGGCGACGATGACGCACCCTGCCCACCCGACGAACTCGCCACCATCCAACCCGTAGGCATATCCGTGATAGCCAGATTGACACCCTGGGCAACGGCTACCAGCTCCTGGTGCGGCGGCCCTGAGGCATTCGTCACATGAGGAGTGGACGTTCCGGGCTTCCCCCTAGTGACCGCCACGACTGCCGCGCCAACGCCAGCAAGTACTACCACCACGGCCGCCACCAACACCACCCGCCGTGTCCGGCCCCCAGAGCGCCTGCGAGATGCAGCAGATCCGCCGACGAACGTCGTCTCATAGGCTCCCCACGGACCAGGCTGGGGCGGTGCGGGGGGCTGGCCCCACGGACCAGGCTGGGGCGGTGCGGGGGGCTGGAACGGCGAGGGCTGGGGCTGGCCCCACGGACCAGGCTGGGGCGGTGCGGGGGGCTGGCCCCACGGACCAGGCTGGGGCGGTGCGGGGGGCTGGAACGGCGAGGGCTGGGGCTGGCCCCACGGACCAGGCTGGGGCGGTGCGGGGGGCTGGAACGGCGAGGGCTGGGGCTGGCCCCACGGACCAGGCTGGGGCGGTGCGGGGGGCTGGGAGCGAGTGCGGGCCATCGCCAAAACGGAGTCAAGAGCACCTGGAGCCAAGCGGTCGACGGGAATGACAAAGCTGATCCGCCGAGAAGTGGTCACGAGGTCTAGCTGGACTCCAGATCGTCCAGCGTCCAGTGGCCAGGATCTGCCCGTCGAGAGGCTAAGCACCTCGGACCAGGTAACGGTACGCGCGCTGGACCCTTGGCCGCCATCCACGGTCACACCTAAAGCGTCTATGGCCAGTGCGAGTCCACCTACCAGGCGAACACCAGCCGGATCCTCCACCACTAGGCTCACGCCTTCGAGACGGACGGCTCCATCGGATCCGTAGTCGTAGGTAGTCATCTAGTACCCACAGCCGGTCCCAGCCAAAGCTGAGGCACCTCATCCATCTCGCACATACTCCCCCCTCTCGGCTGGTCCGCACTCCCGGACTCTGAATCTGAGCACCAGAGACGTCTGCTGAGAGCTACATCGCGACAACAGCCGCGCACGCACAGAGTCCCTACCGCGGATCCCAGGATAGCCAGACCGGAACCGACCTGCCCGGAGATCCAACCGGCCAGGTCGCGCCTCGCACTCACCGAATAGCCGATCACGTTCGGTGAGCTACATGATATTAGCAAATATTTTTTGTAGTGCTATTGTGTTTTGTATCTTACCCGACTATTATCGAACGTATGTTGTATCAGTTTGGGTCAGATGGTGGCCTGTGTGCCGAGGACGCGGGCGGTCCACCCGGGGATAGGGCCTCCGAAGGCTCGGCAGCGACCCACTCGGACGACCTGGCGACGTTCTCATCCGTTACCTACGCCATGAAGAAGCTGGTCGCCCGTGTGTCGAACGAGAACATCACAGGTGATGAGGCCGCGGCAGCAGTGAAGGAGCTGTGCGCTCTCGAGCGTCTGGTAGTGGCCGCCCGCGTCCTCCTGCTCGCGCGGGTGACACATTCACGCGCGTGGATGTCAGAGGGGCACCGGAGTGCCGCGGAGTGGCTAGCCGCGCAGAGCGGCCATGCAGTCGGCTCGTCATTAGGCGAGATCGAGGCTTCGGCCCAGGTAACAGTACTTCCGTTGGTTTCGAAGGCACTTGGCGCCGGCGAGCTCTCGATCGACCAGGTCCGTGAGATCGCCAGAGTGGCATCCGCACACCCATCCACCGAAAGCGAGCTGGTGGAGGCCGCATCCGAGGAATCCCTTAAGGAGCTTCGCCAGCGATGCAGGCGGCTGGAGGCAGCTGCCAGTGCCGAAGAGGACATGCTGAGCCGCTATAGATCTCTGCGTGACCGCAGGTACTGCCGCTCCTGGATCGACCACGAGGGCGCCTTCTGTCTCGAGGCGCGCCTGGTGCCCGAGGAGGGCGCCGTGGTGGCATCTGCACTGGGCAGGATTCGCGACAGGCTCTTCGAATCTGCACGCGAGCAGGGCCGCTTCGAGCCGATGGCCGCCCACGAGGCAGATGCCCTCGTCGCACTAGCACGTGGCGACTTCGGGTCTAACCACGCTGGGGCTGACAGAGGCCAGGCATCTAAGAGAAGCCGATCCAGCGGCTCCGGCACCAGCTATCGGGGCACAGTCGAGCTACGGGTAGACCTAGCGGCCCTGCGCCGGGGAGAGCTTCGTGACGGAGAAGTCTGCGAGATTCCAGGCATCGGTCCAGTACCACTCGCGACTGCGAAGAGCTTGATCGGTGATGCTTGGCTAAAGCTGGTCGTCTCGGACGGGGTCGATGTCCAGCATGTGACGCACATGGGCCGGACCATACCGGCGCACCTGCGCAGCGCTCTCGAGGCTAGGGATCCTGTGTGCGTGGTGCCGGGATGCTCCACGGCACACGGTCTGGAGATAGACCACTGGCAGGTCGACTTCATCGACGGCGGCCCGACCACCCTGGAGAACCTCGCACGTCTATGCCACTTCCACCACTTCATGAAGACGCATAAGGGATGGCGCTTATCAGGAGGTCCGGGACGATGGCAGTTCGCCAAGCCTGAGGCACTGGAAGCGGTAGACCGCGGCCCGTGAACTCCTGTTCACGACACCCGTGCGCTCACCGCGGTGGCTGCTTCGCCAGCGCGATCCACCACCTGGCCGAGGAGAGCTTCGTCGTGCGCGATGCCAGGGAACATCACCTCATATGGCCCCGGAGGAAGCGCTACACCGCGGCCAAGCATCTCCTTGAAGAACTTGGCGTAGACACCGGTCGAAGCTGACCGGCGCGCGGCTGCGAAGTGTCGGACCGGGAAGTCCTCTCGTGGGTCATCGCCGAAAAAAAGACCCACGAGAGGCCCCATCGACGGTACAGAGGCGACAAGGCCGGCCTCGTCCATCGCGGCCTGGAGCGATGCCGCGAACCATGCTGCGCGCGCTTCGAGCTCTCCGTAGAGGCCAGCGTCCATGACGCCCAGTACAGCCAGGCCCGCTGCAGTCGCAAGCGGATTACCCGACAAGGTTCCAGCCTGGTAGACGTTTCCCTGCGGAGCCAGCACCCCGAGTACTTCCCTGCGTCCCCCGAACGCGCCGACAGGCAGCCCTCCCCCTATCACCTTGCCGAAGCACCAGAGATCTGGCCGCACGTCTAGGCGAGCCGAGGCACCGCCGTAGCCGACGCGGAAACCGGTGATCACCTCGTCGAAGATCAGCAGTGCCCCCACAGCATCACAGGCGTCACGCAGGGCCTGAAGAAAGCCAGGAGACGGGGGTACCAGCCCCATGTTCGCGGCTACGGGCTCGACGATGACGCAGGCAACCTTCTCGTCGAGCTCTGGCACGGAGTTGTAGGGCACGACCAGCGTGTCAGCCACGGCTGACGCCGGCACTCCGGCAGACCCGGGTAACCCGAGAGTGGCCACGCCGCTCCCACCGCCAGCCAGAAGGGCATCCGCGTGGCCGTGGTAGCAGCCGTCGAACTTCACCACCTGGTCACGACCGGTGAAGCCCCTGGCCACCCGTATCGCGCTCATGGTTGCTTCAGTGCCAGAGGACACCAGGCGCACCTGATCGCAGCCGGGAACCCTCGCGCAGATGGCTTCAGCCAGGAGAACCTCTCCCACAGTCGGAGCTCCGAAGGTCGTCCCGCATGCAGACGCAAGGTCTATGGCGGCCCTTACTGCCGGATGGGCGTGTCCGAGAATGACCGCACCATAGGACTGAACCAGGTCGATGTATCTGTTGCCCTCCACATCCCACACGAAGGCCCCCTCGCCGCGGGCCACCGTGTAGGGGGTACCGCCAACCGAGGTGAAGGACCGTACCGGGGAGTCGACACCGCCTGGTATCACCCTGCAGGCACGATCGAACCACGCCTGGTTCCCGCCAGAGGAACTACCAGGGTGAAGAACCTCATCTCCTTCGGCTCCGCGCGCAGTGTCCATCTCAGCCATGCCCAGGTTCGAGAGACCGATCGATCGATTCCTGCCCGCCGAGTGCAGCTGCTAGCTCGGCGGCGAAGTAGGTCAGGATGACTGACGCACCCGCGCGCTTGACCGCGAGAATCTGCTCGGCAGCCACCGCGGCTCCGTCGATCCAGCCTCTCTCGGCAGCCGCCTTCACCATCGCGTACTCCCCGCTCACATGGTATGCGGCTACGGGCACCTGGAAGCGCCTGGCCACGTCGGCGATTACGTCCAGGTATGCCAGGGCAGGCTTCACCATAACCATGTCGGCACCTTCCGAGATGTCCAGTGCCACCTCGGCCAGGGCCTCTCGCCGGTTACGGGGATCCTGCTGGTAGCCCTTTCGGTCTCCCCCTCCCGAGATGGTGACGTCCACCGCCTCGCGAAAGGGTCCGTAGAGCGCGGAGGCGTACTTCGCGGCGTAGGCAAGTATGGCGACATCAGGGTAGCCAGCCCCGTCCAACGCCGACCGGATGGCGGCCACCTGACCGTCCATCATCCCGCTGGGAGCGACCACGTCGGACCCGGCATCGGCCTGGGCTACGGCCACCTCCTGGTAGCGAAGCAACGTCGCGTCATTGTTAACGTAGCCACCGGGGCCAAGTAGGCCGCAGTGTCCGTGGTCGGTGTACTCGTCGAGGCAGAGATCCGACATGATGACCAGTCTCTCGCCCAGCGAGCTGCGCAACTCAGACAGCGCCACCTGGACGATCCCGTCCGGATCGGAGGCGCCAGACCCGTAGGCGTCCTTCGTCGTAGGAACCCCGAAGACCATCACCCCGGGCACACCGAGGTCCGCTAGGTGCTCCGCCTCCCGGCACAACGACGTGACTGTGTGCTGGAAATGCCCGGGAAGCGAGCTAATCGGCACGGGACTGTCTATGCCCTCGCGGACGAACAGAGGCGCCACGAGGTCATCGACGCCGAGAGATGTCTCGGCCACCATGCGACGCATAGCTGCCGTGCGGCGAAGTCGCCGCATCCTCCGCACAGGGAATGCAGCTTCAGGGGTGATTCTCACGAGCCTGCTTCTCCCGAGAACGCAGACGCTCCATGCCATGCGACTATGGCGTCGACGAGTGAGGCCGCAACTGGTGTCTCGGCAACTGCCACCACGTCGAAGCCGGCCTCTCGGGCTGCATCCGCAGTCACAGGGCCCGTGCATGCAGCGGCCTGCGTCCTGGCGCTGATCGCACCGCCTGGCTCGATCGCGGCAGAACCAGCACAACCAGCAGAGATGCCCACCCGGCCTGGCCCGCTCAGAGCACTCACACCCACGTAGCAGCGGACGGCCGACGGGGATGCGAAGGTAACCAGGTCCGCCCGGCCTGCGGCGGCGATCATCCGAGGATCGAGGCACCCAGCGCACACGGTGCGGTAAGCCACCACCTCCTCCACCTCCCATCCCTTTGCCCGCAGGCCAGGCGCCAGGACATCTCGTGCCTCCTCCGCCCGTGGGAAGAGAACTGTGCCCCTCCGGTCGCTTGCACCAGCACCGCCATCATAGGCGGGCATGGCTGCCACCAGGCCCTCGGCTGTGCTCACAGGGGCGACGATATCGGCTACCAGACCTCTCGAAGCCAGTGCGCCGGCGGTGGCAGGACCGACTGCTGCGAGCCTGGTGCCTGCCAGTGCGCGCACGTCGCCCAGCACTTCGAGAAAACGCTGGACGGCATTGGCCGACGTAAATACCACCCAGGCAAATGAGCCAACCCTGAGCGCAGCCTTACTCAGCTCTTCCCCGGCATCCGAAGGATCCGTTATCTCGATAACCGGTAGCTCCACCACATCAGCGCCAGCCTGATCCAGAAGGCTCGATAGTTCTCCCGCCTGGGCAGTGGACCTCGTCACCACGACGCTCAACCCGTGTAGCGGCTGGAGCTCGAACCATTGGTAACTGAGTGCCGCCACCGATCCGACCACGATCACAGACGGCGGCTCGGCTTCCACTTCGCCCAGGTCCGCCAGCGTGGTTCGTATCGTTCGCTGCCGGCGGGTGGTCCCCCATTGAACGACTGCCACCGGCGTAGACGGGTCACGCCCGGAGTCCACTAGCTGGCACGCAATCTCTGCCCGCCTGGCAATGCCCATGAGGATAACCAGGGTGCCCCCCGCACGGCCCAGCGATTCCCAGTCCACCCTCGCGCCTTCAGCCGACCCCCCCTGGTCCTCGACATGACCAGTGACGACCGTCACCGAGCTCGCCATTCCTCTATGGGTAACCGGTATGCCGGCATAGGCGGGGGCCGCCAACGAAGACGATACCCCGGGTACGACCTCGAACAACACTCCCGCCCGCTGAAGAGCCTCGGCCTCCTCGCCTCCGCGACCGAACAGGAACGGGTCGCCCCCCTTCAGGCGAATCACGCACTTCCCTGTCGACCCCTGCTCCACCAGCATGGCGTTTATGTCCTGCTGCCTCTGGGCCTTGCCGGGCTGCTTGCCGACGTCGATGAGGGTCGCGCCACCATGTGCCATAGCGAGGACTCGCGGGTCTACCAACCTGTCGTAGAGAACCACGTCCGCCATGGACAGGAGCTTCGCAGCTCTGCAGGTCAGAAGCCCTGGATCACCGGGACCAGCGCCCACCAGGTAGACATTCACGTGCCTCCCACTGCTGACGGCGTGGGGTGGCGTGGCTGGCCCCTCTGGCGTGGCTGGCCCCTCTGGCGTGGCTGGCCCCTCTGGCGTGGCTGGCCCCTCTGGCGTGGCTGGCCCCTCTGGCGTGGCTGGCCCCTCTGGCGTGGCTGGCCCCTCTGGCGTGGCTGGCCCGGTCACGTCGGGCGATCTCCGTCAGCTTGCCAGTCCCATAGGGACCGACCACCACGATCGTCCAGCAGCTCCCGGGCTATGGAGGCCCCAAGCGCTTCTGGATCCTTTCCCGACTGACCAGTACGCAGGAGCACGTGACCATCCCGGCTGGCCAGCATCGCCTCGATGTTCACGAGACCATCTTGTCCTACCTCGGCTGAACCAGCCACAGGCAGGCTGCATCCACCGCCGACGCCTTTTAGGAAGGCGCGCTCTGCGAGGAGAGCGGTATGGGAGGCGTCGTCATCGATCTGCGCTACCAGGCTGAGCACTACAGGGTCGTCTGCCCTGCACTCGACCGCCAGGGCACCTTGGCCGACCTGCGGGAGCATGACTCGCGTATCGAGGACCTCCGCCACGCGATCTTCGAGGCCGAGCCGGCGCAGAGCTGCCATGGCGACTAGGCCCGCCCCGACAGACATGCACCGGTCCAGGCGCGTCTCCATGCTGCCACGTAGGTCGACGAAGGTGAGGTCTGGCCTGAGCCAGGCGAGCTGAGCACGTCGGCGCGCAGACCCAGTGGCCACGACAGCGCCCGGACGCAGGGAGTCGAGTCTGCAGCCAACCAACGCGTCCCTACGATCCTCACGTCCTGGCACCGCCGCGATGGTGAGATCGGCTGGGGTCGATGAAGGGAGGTCCTTCGCCGAATGAACCGCTATGTTGGCGCGTCCGTCGAGGACTGCATGCTGCACCTCCCTTACGAACACGCCTTGGGCTCCAATGCTCGAGAGCGGGAGGTCGGGCCTATCGTCACCTGAGGTCCGGACAACCTGGATCTCGCACCGGGGTCCTCCGGGGAGCGCCGACAGAAGCTGGGCTACATGCTCGGCCTGCCACCTAGCCAGCGGCGAGCCTCTCGTCGCTATCTTCAACACCTTGGTCATGTGCAGGTATCGCCTTTGCCTGTACCGGGATACCGTCTAGAGACCGAAGAGCGCGCGCAGCGCCTCGGAAAGGCGCTCCCCCCGGGGAGTACCCGCAGTTTCCTTGAGGACCACCGAGGGTTCATGCAATACCTTCGAGAGCACCGTCCTCGTGATCGCGTCTATCTGCTCCCAATGCTCGTCTCCCAGCCCAGCCAACGATGCCTTCCGGCGCTGGCGTTCGATCTCCATGCGCCTGGCATCGTCGACCCTGCTCCGGAGCGCGGACACCAGCGGAGCTGCCCCGCGTGCCCGCGTATCGGCGTGGTAGCGCTCTACCTCCCTGCCTACGATCGCCTGGGCACGGCCCAGCTCCTGGTGCCTCGCTGCCTGCGCTGCTTCGGTGAAAGCTACCAGGGCATCCATGTCGAGCAGCTCTACTCCGTCACCTCTTCCAAGGCTCGGCTCCACGGAGCGCGGCACACCCAGATCCACCACCACCTTCTGTGACGCGCCACCCTGTCGAGGTGAGAGGCCACCGACCTCGCCGCGAGGATGACTGGCGCTCGTTGCTGCCAGCAGGCTCGGACCAAGCACGGGCGCAGGTGCACCGGTGGCCACGAATGCCACATCGGCCTGGTCCAGCTCGCCAGCCAGCTCGGCCAGGCCGACCGCCCGTCCGTCCAACCTGCGCGCGAGAGCCTCGGCGCGCGCGCGCGTCCTGTTCGCGACCACTAGCTCGGGAACGCCATCAAGGCCACCCAAGGCCTCGACTACCCCGCGAGCCATGGTCCCGGCACCGACCACCAGTACCCGCCGGCCTGACCAGCTTCCCTCCAGGCGCCCATCTGCGAGCTCGACTGCTGCATGCGCCAGGGAGGTAGTACCGCGTGCGATACCCGTCGAAGACCGCACGAGACGCCCCACCTGTATCGCCCGCTTGAAGAGAGTCCCGAGTACCGGACCACAGACCCTCTCCTCCACGGCTCGCTCCAGCGCACGCCTTACCTGCCCCAACACCTCGGTCTCGCCGAGCAGAGAGGAGCGAAGACCTGATGCCACCTCGAACACGTGGGTGACGACGTCGTCGTCGAACCTGACCGTAACCAGCTCGTCCATATCCCCAGGCGAGCTGCCAGCCAGCTCTTCGAGATAGCCCCTGAGCTCCTCCACCCCTTCGTGAAAGCGCTCGACGACCGCGTATATCTCCGTACGCAGGCAGGTTGAGAGGACCACTACCTCGGCTAGATTCGCGCGCTCGCCCAGCTCGGCAAGGGTCTTTCCAAGCGCCTCGTCAGAAATGGCGACGCGCTCGATCAGCTCGAGTGGAGCCTGCTGCTGTTCGAGTCCCACTACGACAACTGACAACGCCCCAGGAACTCCCTCTGTCGGTGATTAGATGCAGGGCCGACAGTCACCAGAGTCGGTGGCTTTGCGATTATGCCCTCCCCTACCAGGATGCCTGCTAAATCACAGGAACGCCAGAGCGCCCCGCCCACCTTCTCAAGCAGGCTCTGCGCTCGTAAGGCCGACGGAACGCGGCACCGCCATGGGTGGGCTGGCCTCACGGCCATCCCCCTCAGGTCCATCCCCCTCAGGTCCATCCCCCTCACCAGCGCCTCCGTCACGGGCGCCTGGCACACGGTCTCCTCCGTTGCCCTGAACTGCAGCCGCTCCGTCCAGGAGCGCATCCATGTCCTCACGCCGGGACAGGTAGAAGCTCATAACCTGCAACTCGATCGAGAGGTCGACGTATCGCAGGATCACTCCAGGGGGAACTACTAGAACCTGGGGCGCAAAGTTCAGGATGCAGGCGACCCCAGCCTCTACGAGGCGATCGGTGACGTCCTGGGCAGCGCTTGCCGGTGTGGCGACCACGCCTATAGCCGGCACATCTGCCTCTGCAAGGTTCGCCAGCTCGTCGATGCTGCGAACGACGATGCCGGCCACCTGGGTCGCGACGACAGCAGGGTCTACGTCGAAAAGGCCAGCCAGTCTAAAACCTCGGGAGCTGAAGCCAGGTGAGTTCGCGAGAGCCCTTCCGAGGTTACCTATACCGACGATCACGACCGGGCGGTCGGCATCGAGGCCGAGAGCCCTTTCGATCTGTTCCAGCAGATACCGGGTGTCGTAGCCCGATCCTCTCGTACCGAAGGACCCGAGAAGAGAGAGGTCTCTCCTAACCTTGGCCGCGTTCACGCGAGCAAGGCCCGCCAGATGGTCGGACGAGGTGGTCACGCTGCCAGCACGTAGAAGCTCCATGAGGATCCGCTGGTAGACAGGCAGGCGCGCCACGGTTGCCTCTGGGATCCTGCGTGGCGACATGGTCACACTGGCGAGCGTACCGAGATCACCATTGCGCGCACCAGGCGAGCTGGGGGCACCGTCGCGAAGGAGCCAACCGTTGCCAAGGAGCCTCGAATCTGCCCCGAGTCGTTCTGCTTCAGCGAAATAACCTGCGTAGGGCCTTCCCGGTGGCGCCCTTGGGCAGTTCGGAGACGAACTGCACTGCCACTGGGCACTTGTAACGGGCTAGATGAGCCCTGCAGTGGTCCACGACCGCTCTTTCGGTAACACCAGATCCGGCTTCCACGACGACGGCCAGCGCCAGCACCTCGCCGGCCGTGACATCCGGACGGCCGAAAGCTACTGCCTCTAGAACGCCAGGGTGCATCACCGCTACCCGCTCGACCTCCTCGGGATAGACGTTGAAGCCTGACACGATGACCAGGTCCTTGACGCGGTCTACTACATAGAGGTTTCCTTGGTCGTCCCAGACTCCCACGTCGCCCGTGCGCAGCCACCCACCAGGAGCCAGCACCTCACTGGTAGCAGCCTCATCGCGCCAGTAGCCAGCGAAAACGTTGGCGCCCCGCAGCCATATCTCGCCGGCATCTCCCGGCAGGACAGACTGCGACAAGTCACCGCAACCCTCTTCGGTCACGCGTAGCTGCACGCCCGGGAGGGGACGTCCAACGGAGCCATGAAGGCGTGCCCTGACAGTGGCCTGGTCGTCAGGCCCGTCGGTTATCGTCGTGGCCACGGCGGGAGAGGCCTCCGTGAGCCCATAGCCCTGGTCCAGGCGCACACCGAACCGCCCCTCGAACTCCTCTATAAGGTCTACCGGAAGTGGTGCCGAGCCGGACAAAGCCCGCCGCAGACGGACCAGTTCTCTGCCACTGGCGTCTGACGCGCCGGCAAGTGCCCGGTACATCGCAGGCGGGCCCGTCAGAAGGGTCACTTCCAGACGATCGACCAGGTCGAAGGCCTCGTCTACATCGAAACGCCTCTGGCAGACGAGCGGAGCCCCTGTGGCAAGCGATAGCCCGAGAGCGACGTTCAGGCCGAATACATGGGACATGGGGACAGAGAGCAGGCCGACGTCACCAGCATGGATCATCCCACCAGGCACGCCGAGCATCTGGCGGATGTTCGCCAGGAGGCTTCCATGGGTGAGCATCGCTAGCTTGGGCATCCCCCCGGTACCCGAGGTGAAGAGCATCACGGCCACATCGCCCGCCGACCGGCTGGCAGCGGAACCCACCCGCCAGCCAGCGTCCTCTGCGGGTGGTAGGCCTTCGCGTAACCGGCGATTACCTCCACCGGAGAGGATCTCCGCTATGGCATCCAGCTCGATAGTGGAACCGCTCCTGGCCCTATCGTCGACTTCCAGCCTCCCTGAGCTGTCCTCGGGCGGCCCAGATCTGACGCTCGGTGCACGCTCCAGAGTCGCCTCGTCAATCACCAGCGCTGGGTCGATCATGGCGAGCTGCCGTTCTCGCTCCGGAGGCGGGCTCGACACGTCCACGGGTATGACCACCGCTCCCAACGAGAGGATCCCCAGGTAAGCAACTGCGAAACCAGGAGAGGTGGACCACGACAGAGCCACCCTGTCGCCCACGCCAATGCCCCCTCGGGACAGAAGCATGGCCGCCGCACCAGCGCGCGCCCTTACCTCACCCCATGTCCACCACCGCTCGGTGTCGTGGAAAGCCTTGGCCTCCGGGGGATGCTGGTCGCAGAGCGACGCGAGGTTCATCCCTGTGCACCCCCGCCAGCAGACAGGACCACCCGATCGCCCACGCGTATCCCGTAGAGGTCAGCTGCGCTCTGCTCGCGACATGAGATCGCCAGGTGCAAGTTCGCGTCTATCACCAGCCCAGCATCAGCCGGAGCGATCGCTGCGAAGGAGCCTACGAGCCGCACCTGCAGCTCGGCCACCGGTAGGCCCTCGCCCTCGCCCTCGCCCTCGCCCTCGCCCTCGCCCTCGCCCTCGCCCTCGCCCTGGCCCTCGCCCTCACCGTCGCCGCGGGCGGGGTCACCGGGCTCGTCCTGCCTGCCAGGCAACCTGATAACCGACACCCTCACCGGAGGCCTGCCCGGATCGGAGCGAATGCCGCAGCTCTCGGCGTCGTCCAGACGCGCGGCCAGCTGCACATTCCCGAACCCGTCGATCCAGGTCACCTCGGCGGTTAGCGATCCGGCAGACACCTCTAGGAAAGGTTCCGCGATATCCACCAGTGTCGCGGGATCGACGGGATCGCCTAGCTCTTCGATGGAGGCCCCCGACCACAGCAGCGCCGCCACCGGTGCGAAGAGGTCGCGGCCGTCGAACGTCGATGACCCGCCCGGGCGCGCGACGCCAGGTGCAAGGGCGACCGCCGTTCGCACTCCACCCATCCTCTTCAGTGCCGGCATGAGGAGCCCGTTGTCCGGTCCGACGAAATAGGCAGGTCCCACACCAGAGTGAGGAGATGGCTGCCCGGAGGAGGATGCGAGTAGGGCAATTCCCCGACGGGCACTCCCCACCCCAGGATCCACCACGGCAACCACTACGCCGCGACCCAGATGATCCACCGCCCGCTCCAGGCATCGGGCACCGGCACGCACGTCGAATGGCGGGATGCCGTGTGTGATGTCGACCACGGGTGCGCCAGGAGCGTCACGCTGGATGACTGCTCGCATTACGCCCGCGAACTCGTCTGAATAGCCGTAGTCACTGAGAAGGAAGACTGACCCGCCGGACTGCGCCGCCGGTGAGCCAGCCTCGCCAGCGTGGGCCGAGTCCGAGTGGGACCCGCCGGCACCCACCGAGAAGCTCGAGGTCACAGCGGTGGATCAGGCTCCCAGCTCGCGCGCTCGCTCCGTGGCGGCGCTCACGGCCTCTATGAAGGCAGACCGCACAGCCCGGGCTTCCAGTGCCCTCAGCCCGGCGGCAGTGGTGCCACCTGGAGAGGTGACCTGGGCCCGCAGGTACTCTGGATCCTCACCGGTCTCCACTAGCAGCCTGCCGGTTCCGAGAAGGGTATGGGTCGTAAGCGCCCGGCTGACCTCGCGCGGGAGCCCGGCTGACACACCAGCCTCGATCATCGCCTCGACGACGAGGAGGAGGTAGGCAGGCCCAGATCCGGACAGTCCGGTTACCGCATCAAGAGACCGCTCGGGCACTGACACGACGTAGCCGACGGTCCCGAGAAGCTCCCTTGCCCAGGCGGCGTCCTCCTCCCCGCAGCTCGCTCCGTGCGCGATGGCGGTCGCACCAGCACCTACCAGCGCAGGTGTGTTCGGCATGGCCCGAATGACTGCGGTGCCTGCCGGGAGCCAGGACTCGAGGGACTCGATCCGCACGCCGGCCACGATCGACACGACGCGCTTCAGCCCGCGCCTGCCTAGCGCACGAAAGGCCGCTTCTGCGTCAAGTGGCTTCACCGCCACGAGCGCCCCGACCCCCTCTACCCGGGCAGCGGGACCAGTAGCTGCGTGGAATCCCTCTACCTGATCGAGGTGCGCTCCGTCCGCCAGGAGCACCAGCCCAGGCATCTCAGCGCTCAGCTCGGCACGCCGGGGCTCCGATGGCTCGACCACGACTATCTGATCGGCCTGCGCCCATCCTCCTGAGACGACCCCCCGGATGATCGCACCCCCCATGCGGCCCCCGCCCACTACCACCAGCCGGAGTCCCATCAGCCGCACTCGACCAGGCGGCTCGCGACCAGGGACTCGTACTCGGCGAGCAGAACCTCGGCTGCGTGTGCCCAGGTGTAGCGCCTCGCTCTAATAACCGAAGCGGTGGACATGCGATCGGCTTCAAGCGAGTCTCGAAGAACCAGGGCGGCTGCCTCAGCGAAGGCCTGGGGCGCCTTCCCGGGGTCGACGTCGACCAGGTAGCCAGTTCGGCCGTCGTCTACCAGGGTGGTGAGGCCACCGATCGCCGATGCGACCACGGGAGTGCCACAGGCGGCCGCTTCGAGTGCCACGAGGCCGAAGGACTCCGATCGGCTCGGGACCAGGCACACGTCGGCAGCCCTGTAGTAGCTCGACAGGAGCTCGTGAGGCTGCGGCGGGACGAACCGTATTCGGCCCGGCACACCTAGATTCCGGGCAAGACGCCCCAGGGCATGGAGGTGCTCTTCACCCTCAGGGCCGCTTGGCCCTCCGACCACCACCAGGGTCGCCGAAGGGAACTCGGTCAGCTCTGCGAGCGACCTGATGGCCACCTCGGCACCCTTCAGCGGCTGGATGCGACCGACGAAAAGCAGGAGGGGGGCCGCTGAAGGCAGGCCAATCGCCCTTCGCGCCTGGGGCTTGTGGCCAGGCGCGAAGAATGCATGATCCACCCCGGGCGGCACCATGGATATCCGCTCCGGCTCTGCATCGTAAAGCTCCACCAGCTGCTCTGCCTCGACGCTGCAGGAGGCTAGAACGGCGTCCGAGCACTGAATGATCGCAGCCTCCGCCTCCGCGCGACGGAGCCCTCCCGACCAGGCATCTTCCTCGGGAGCCACCTCGGCCTTCACCCGATCGAGGGTATGGAAGGTAGAGATCAGCGGGAGATCCAGATGGTGCTTGATGCGGTGCCCCGCCAGACCCGACAGCCAGTAGTTCGCATGTACCGCGTCGAAGGGCACCGCCTCGTAGCCGGCTCCCCTATCTAGGCCGAGGTCAGGATCGCCGGTACAGGCAGCTTCCATCACGGCGAGCACCCCAGCGGTGAACTCGTCGACCAGCTCCGGCAGCTTCGCCTTCTCCACCGGACCAACAGGCCCGGCCTTCACGTGGTGCACCCTGAAGCCAGGTTCCACATGCATCACCGTAGGCAGACGCTCGTCGTAGGCACGGGTGAACACGTCGCACTCGGCGCCCGCACGGGCCAGTGCCGTCGATAGCTCGCGAACGTAGACGTTCATGCCACCCCCGTCGCCAGTACCGGGCTGGGCGAGCGGTGAGGTGTGGAGGGATAGAACAGCCAGCCTGCGCACCGGGAAAGAGCCTAGCGGGAGCTACCGCCGGGATGACCGGCCCGACGACCACCGGGCCGACCGGCCAGACTGTGCTCTGGAGCGGCGTGCTCTGCCTCGGCCCCGTTATCAGCGCGTGTGGGCCCCTCTGCCGGTCCGCCCGGCTGAGCCTCTGGCGCTGCCTGGATGACGTCGCCAGCCGAAGCGCTGCCCTCGTTCTCGTGGCGGAAGGAAAGATAGATGCGAACCAGCGTCTGCTTCTGCTCCTCGCTCAGGTGCACGTCTGCGAGGATGGCCCGTGCAGCATCCTGGCTGCCCGAATCCGGCTCGAGGATCCCGGCCTGGACGTAGAGGGTCTCTGCAGATATCCGAAGCGCCTTGGCGATCTGCTGGAGGATCTCGGCAGAGGGCCGGCGTAATCCCCGCTCGATCTGGCTCAGGTACGGGTTCGAGATGCCCGCGAGCTCAGACAGCCGCCTGAGCGAGAGCCGAGCCGAGCTTCGCTGCTCGCGAATGAAGGTGCCGAGCTCACGCCAACGCTCGGGGAGCTCCTTGACCACCTCGTCTACCCCAGGCACGAAGACTCCTCTCACTCATGATACAAGTCCCACTCCGAATGCAGGACACTGCCGAGATCTGCGTTACCAGACTGGTGCTGGTTCCCCAGCAAAGCACATCCGGCCACCTCCGCCACAGTCGGATCAGGGCACCAGGCTGTCGACCGAGGCCTCACCCGTCTTGTAGCGATGGACTATCTCCGCCTGGATCCCGTCAATCTGCTTATGGAGCTCGTGACGCTGTGCAGACAGCTTGGTCTCCACCTTTGCCAGGTTCGAGGCGATCTCTGCCAGCTCCTCCTGACCCATCGACGGCAGCTTGCCCACCTCGTCAGGTCCGAAGATCACGTCGATCTCGCCAGTGAGCTCCATGCCGGCTGCATCTGGCGCGAACTGGGCCGGTAGGCGCCCGGGTCCGGGGGGACGAACCGGCCCGGCGATGATCCTGGGCAACTCCTCTATCAGGCTGTCGAGTCCAGAGGCCGAGTCGATGCCGTTCATGTAGGCACCTACGATGTCGAGACGCCCCTGGGCCACGCGGCGCAGGTAGGAGACCGTAACCTCCGCCTGCTGGCACTCAGACCTCATCGAGCGAAGAGCATCGATGGCAATCGACTCGATGCCCGCCAGGTAACCTGGCTCAGTCAAGCGCTCGATCTCGACGTCCAGCCAGCTCACTTGGAGAATCTTACTAGCCAGGAGAGCTCGATGCCGCCCTGTCAGCCGGGCTCGATGCTCGCCCTGTGAGGTGGCCAGTAGCGGCGGGCCACCTTGCCGACCACCTCGGCCCTGCCAACCGTTCCGAAGGTCCGGCTGTCCGTGCTCGCCTCGGGGTTGTCACCGATCAGGCTCATCCTGCCCCCCGGCTCGAAGGAGGCTACGCGTTTGACCAGGAGGCGCGCCTGGTCACGCGGATCGCGCACGACCACTAGATCTCCGATGCCGATACGCGAAGCTCGAACTGCCAGGAGCCGATCACCTGGCAAGAGGGTGGGCGCCATGCTGTATCCCTCGACCGCTAGGCGCCTCGGCCGCACCAGCAAGACTCCGAGCGCTAGGAGCAGGCTGACAGCGCCAGCCAGCCCGAGGGCGACCCGTGCCGGGAGCGCTGTGGGCATCCCACGCCACACGGCGGTCCGCGGAGCCTCTAAGGTGGTTGGCAACGCCATACACGCTACAACCGAAAAGGAGTGCTACCGATGGCCCTAGCGAACCGTCTACTCTCACTAGCTGACCGCATCGTCTCCCCGACCAGTGTCCACGCACACTGCGACCTGCCCTGCGGTGTCTACGACCCCGCACAGGCGCGTGTGGAGGCCGAGTCGGTGAAGGCGATCATGGAGAAGTACAACGCCTCCGACGACCCCTACTTCCGCGAGCGGGCAACCGTGATCAAGGAGCAGGTCGCCGGCGAGTGCAACCGCCACCTGGACGTGCTGTGGTACCAGTACTTCACCCCAGCCCACCTGGAGAAGTACCCCCAGCTCCACGAGCTTTTCTGGACGGCCAAGAAGACTACCTCTCAGGCCAAGCGGACCGCCGACATAGCCATAGCAGACAAGCTTCTGGACTCGATAAAGCAGATCGGCGACATCTTCTGGGAGACGAAGAAGGCATAGCCGACCGCGAGTTCGCCCCTAAGGCAACACCTGGCTGGTGCCGAAGGTGACGCCAGCATCTGGGCTGGCATGGGCACCGGTGTGGATTGGGCAGAGGCGCCTGACCGGATCGGCCGCGAGGAGGTCGTCGTCGATGGCTGCGCCACAGACCTCGCAGCATCCATACGATCGGGCTTCGATACGGTCGAGTGCAGAGGCCACGTCGTCTAGCTGCGTCTCTATGCGGTCGAGCTCGTCCTGAACAGCGCCGGGTGGGTCTGCCTGGTCGACGCCGGGGGGGTCTGCCTCGTAGGCGCCCGGCGGATCGGTGTGACCCTGGGCAGAGAGCTGGTCGGCAGGCGCGGCGGTGTGATGGTCCACTTTTACGATGGTAACCGCTAGCCGGGAGGAGGGCCGAAGGGTGCCCGAGGATGCTGCCGGAACGAGGCTGACGCTGGTGGGCCAGGGCACCCCTGTCCCGTGCATCGACGGAGCTTCGCGCCCCTACGTGGATCTGGACGCAGCAGCATCCACGCCGGCACTGACGGCTGTAGCTGAGTCGGTGGCGGAGTTCCTTCCCCTCTACTCGAGCATCCACCGGGGGGCGGGCTGGAAGTCGAGGACGGCGACGGCCGCGTACGAGAGCGCCCGCGGGTCCGCCCTCGAGTTCTGCGGCATGCCCCGGCCGAACCACGTGGCAGTCCTCTGCCGAAACACCACCGAGGCGATAAACCATCTCGCCTACCGCCTGAGGTTCTCACCCGACGACGTCGTCCTCACCACGGTGATCGAGCACCACGCGAACCTCCTGCCCTGGGGAAGGGTCGCCACGCGCCGCTACGTGGAGTGCGAGCGGGACGGTACCTTCGGGATTGAGGCCCTGGAGGAGGGCCTGAAGGCCCATCCCAGGCCTTCCCTGCTGGCCATCACCGGGGCCTCCAACGTAAGCGGCTGGCTACCACCCATAGCCGAGATGATCGAGCTCGCGCACCTCCACGGGGTGCCGGTGATGCTGGATGCAGCGCAGCTGGCACCTCACCGCCCGATACCGGCATCGGCCGACTTCGTGGCCTTCAGCGGGCACAAGCTCTACGCCCCATTCGGCACTGGGGTCCTGGTGGCCCCGCGGGACACCTTCGCGGACGGCGATCCCTTCCTGGCCGGCGGGGGAGCCGTGGACCTGGTGGACCTCGAGGACGTCGTATGGACAGAGCCTCCAGAGCGCGAGGAGGCGGGCTCACCGAACGTGGTTGGCGCCGTCGCGCTCCACAGTGCCATCTCCGAGCTGACCCGGCTCGGATGGGATGCGATCGAGGCACACGGGACCCGCCTGGCTCGAAAGCTGCGGGAGGGTCTGGCCGCGATAGACGGCGTCGAGGTCCTGGGGCCTCGCTCGCGACCAGACCAGGCAGACCCACCAGCCCTCCTGCCGATGGCCACCTTCAACGTCGCGGGCACCCACCACGCTCTGGTCGCATCCCGTCTCAGCGCAGAGTGGGGCATCGGGGTACGCCATGGCTGCTTCTGCGCCCACCCTTACCTCGTACGGCTACTTGGGATGGGTCCCGAAGAAGTAGCCGCCTACCGTGATCAGGTGAGCCGTGGTGACCATCGCTACATGCCCGGAGCGGTGAGGGCCAGCTGCAGCCTCGCCACCAGCGACGAGGAGGTAGACGCACTCCTCGCTGCCGTCGCCGCCATCGCCGCCGACTCGCTCTCGGGCCGGGGCACCCCGGTGCCCTACGTGCAGGACATGTCGACAGGCGACTTCTGGCCGGACACCGATAGCGTGGGCTGGTCACCAGCCGAGCGCGACGTTGGTTCGTCGTGCGCCCGGGGATAGCCTTCGGGCAGGTCATGTGGATGAGTCGTCCAGCTACTACCCTGCTCGGCACCATGCTGGTCTCCGTTGCCTGCCTTGCGGCCAGTTGCGGGGCGGGCACTGCCCACGCCAGCCACTCGAGCCCCTCGAGCGCCTCCGGCTCATCGGGGGCGAGCGGCGCCCTGGGAACCCCGAGCGCGTCCGGCCCGAGCGCGTCCGGCCCGAGTGCGGTGGCCTACGTCTGCAACTTCTCCTACGTGGACCAGCCCGGTACCACCATTGCGGCGGTGGACACCCTGGACGGCAAGGTGGAAGCTCCCGTCCAGGCAGGACGCCTTCCTTCTGCCATGGCCCTCGGGGAGCACTCGGCGAGACTGTTCGTGACGGACGAGGGGTCGGACCTGCTGAGCGTCCTGTCGCTGCCGAGCGGTAGGGTCCTCGACAGGGTGCCCACGGGCGTCGAGCCAGACGCCGTGGCGATCTCACCGAACGGCAAATACGCGGTCGTGGCGAACTATAACTCGAACACTCTCACCCCGGTGAACCTGTCGACCATGCGGGCGCTCCGCCCGATAGGGGTCGGCCGGGAACCTGATGCTGTGGCAATAGGCGGGCAGGGCGATGGCATTGCACTGGTAGCCGACTTCGGTGCTGGCGAGGTGACTCCGGTAGATCTGGCCACGATGCAGGCGCTGCCACCTATACCGGTGGGCATCGAGCCCGATGCCGTGGCAGTAGGCGGCCCCGCGAACAGCACAGCCCTCGTAGCCAACCTCGGTTCTGACACCGTGAGCCCCATAGACATATCCTCCCTACGCCCCCTGCCACAGGTGTTCGTCGACACGGACCCGACTGGTATATCTGTCGCTGGCGCCGGTACTCCGAGCGGCAGCGGAGGCGGGCACCCGGGCTCATCGGGACTCCAGGGAGGCGGGCAGACTGCCTGGGTCTCCGGCGGTGACATGCTCGTCCCCCTCTCCATGAGCAGCCTCACTGCTGGCGCCCCCATATCGGTCGGCGTCCTGGCCGAGGCGCTGGCGGTGACACCCTCAGGTAGGACGGCCTGGGTAGCAGGCCAGGAGGGCCAGGTGGCGAAGGTGGACCTCGCGAGTGGTCGCGTGGGGCCAGTTCTCGCGGTCGGCGGGAGACCCGCGGCCATCATCCTGGCACCCTGAATGCCTGGATGATGGCTCCTTCCACCGGGCTGAGCGGGAGGACGAGGGCGGCTCTCGCCGATGTCGTCGGCGGTGCCCACCTGCTCACCGACCCCGAGCTCAGGGCTTCCTACGAGGTGGACTGGACCGGGCGGTTCAGGGGAGTCTCTGCCGGGGTGGTCCGACCTGGCACTGCGGCAGAGGTGGCCGAGGTGCTCCGGCTCTGCAGCTCCGAGGGGATCGCCCTGGTGGTGCAAGGGGGCAACACGGGGCTGGTGGGCGGAGGAGTGCCTGGCCTGCCTGGCGCGGGTGGTATGCCTGGCGCGGGCGGGTCGGGCGGCTCACGGGGGGGCATGACGGCACCTAGCCTTGTCCTCAGCACGAGGCGGCTTAGCTGGGTTGGCGAGCCGGACATGGCGGCGAGACAGCTGAGCGTCGGCGCCGGCACGACGCTGGCCGCCCTCCAGGCGGAGCTGCGCGGGGCGGGCATGGAGCTGGGCGTCGATCTGGCGTCCCGTGAGAGCGCGACGCTGGGTGGCATGGCGGCCACTAACGCCGGCGGGCTTCACGTGCTGCGGCACGGGACGATGCGTGCCCAGGTGACCGGCGTGGAGGTCGCCCTTCCGGGCGGTCAGGTGGTCGCCCAGATGCGGGGCCTGGCCAAGGACACGAGCGGCTACGAGCTGGCTGGCCTCCTGGTGGGCAGTGAGGGCACGCTCGGGGTGCTGACTGCCCTGCGACTCAGGATAGTGAGGACAGAGGCTAACCGTGCCGTGGCTCTCCTCGGCCTTCGGAGCATCGACGATGCGCTCGCCGTCGGGACTGCCATCCGCGAGCTGACCGGCCAGCTGAGCGCAGCGGAGCTGATAGCGGGTTCTACGCTGGAGGTCACTGCGCAGGCTCGGGCGTGCCCACTACCCCTCACCGGGAACCATGCCTGGTACCTGCTGGTCGAGTGCGCATCGGACGAGGAGGTGCTGGCCCCACTGGTCCGCGTGCTCGACCACGAGAGTCGGCGGCTGACCGGATCTGCCGTCGCCTCCGAACCCGCCGGAACCAGCCGGCTCTGGCGCTACCGGGAGCAGATCACCGAGGCGCTGGCGGCTCTCGGTTCGCCCCACAAGCTCGACGTCAGCCTCCCACTGCCTGCCCTCGGTGAGTTCGTCGCCCGGGCACCAGTGTTGCTCCGGCAGGCAGGCCGGGAGCGGGATGCCTCCGTCCATGCCTCCCTCCTTGCCTCCGTCCATGCCTCCCTCCTTGCCTCCGTCCATGCCTCCGTCCATGTCTCCGTCCATGTCTTCGGCCACCTGCTGGACGGGAACCTGCACCTGAACTTCCTGGGGATCCCCGAGGAGACGGAGGAGGATCTGGACACGTCCATCCTGGAGCTCGCGGTGTCGCTCGGGGGAAGCATCGGGGCAGAGCACGGCATAGGCCGGGCGAAGACGCGGTGGATGCACCTGGTCCGACCCGAGGGCGAGCTCGCTCTCTTCCGCGCCCTGAAGGGAGCATTCGATCCGCTGGGCATCATGAACCCTGGAGTGCTGCTGCCGGGCAGGGAGTAGGGCCGCAGGGAGGGTGATCCGGCGGCTAGTTCCCTCCGCGCGCCTACGCTTGGCAGAGGGCCGCTAGCTCATCGGGTAGAGCAGGGGACTTTTAATCCCAAGGTGCCGGGTTCGAGCCCCGGGCGGCCCACCGGTGCTCCTCACGGTGTGACGCGTAGATACTCAGTCCCCGGTCGGCAAGCGTGCCCTTCTCCAGGCGACTAACCCGGCAACCAGACCAGCGAGTAGGACCAGGACTGCCAGACCAGTCAGCAGAGATCCCTCCCACGCGGGCAGATGGCTGCCTAGTACGTCCACCACGAAGCCGCGTCGTGATCCGTGGCTGCTGGAGGCTGCCACCGCTGGGAAGGCGAGCTTCCCGGACCACTCCGTACAACTTCTGGAAGAATCGAAACAGAGCAGCACGCCTGCTGGCCAGACTCCTGCGGGCACGCCCTCTACGGCCACCTCCAGGGTCGCGGTACCACCGGGAAGGACAGTCGATGACACCACCACACGCGACACCACCCGCCTGGAGAGACGGATGGACAGCACGCCGCGGGGATGAAGCCAGGTTTCCCCGTCATCGTGCTCGGTGACCTCCACCATAACGGGGCCGTCGTTGGAGCCTGCCCTCAGCGGCGGATGGACGACGGAAACTCCCTCCACCCTAAGAGACGAGACCAGAGACGCGGCGTTGCCTACCGTGATCGCCACTCCAACTGCCAAGCCGTGGACCACGGTGGTGTTCGCCCGCACGCCCTTGGTCATGGTCATCACGTGAGGGCTTCCATACGACGCTGGTAGGAGGACCACGCCCGCCAGGTAGTCACCGTCGGGCGCGCGGGGAGGAACCGACACCTTGAACAGCACCGACCTGCTCTTACCGGCTGGTATCGATATGACGGGAGGCAGACCTATGAGCCAGCAGGCAGCTCCTACGCAGGGACCGGCATCGGGCCTATAGGCGTCTCCTGAATCGGAAGCCGTACGTCCTGTCGCGGCAAGGACCTTCAGAACTTCCACTTGGCTGGAGAGGTTGGTGACCACGATCCCCGACAGCATGGATTCTCCCGGTAGGAGGTCCAGGGACGCGTACGTAGCACCAGGAGCCCCGCCCAGCACCGATACGGAAAAACCGGGGGATGCGGCCCCCTTGGGCAGTTTGGCGGTAGCTGGCACACCTCCAGAGCCTGCGGAGGCCCAGGCAGCCGGTGCGGCTAAGAGGAAGAAGGGGACGGCGACGACCAAGCACCTCGTCGCGAGCACCACTATGCGAGCACGTCCGCGCATGACGGCGCGCCAGCTCGTCACGGCCCGCTGGCCAGGAGCACCACTATGGTCGAGGTGTAGGTTCCGGCATAGGTGTTGCCAGGCAATGACAGCCACCAGTCCGTCCCCACGCTCCAGCTACCCTGGCCTGTGCCGTACTGGGCTGCGAACAGGCTTACCGGGGTGGGGAAGCTTCCTCCAGTCCCTGCGGGAACCGTTACCGGATATCCGACCGTATCGCTGGGCGTGCTCCCACAGGTGCCTGCCGAGCACGAGACTCCCGGAACGGTGGTGGCACCAGGCGAGCTCGATGAGCCGTTCACGCTCAGGCTGTTGGTGGCCAAGCTGTGTGCAGACGAGGAGAACTGGGTAGAGGTCGCTTCCACATCCCATCCGTAGCCCGCCTGCGTCTGGTCGTCCACGGTGAGGGAGGACCCGTTCACCACCGACTGGTTGAAGCCGTTCAGGGTCGTCGACCAGGCAAGAGAGCTCGGCATGGTGACCGAGAAGACGCTCTCGCCCGCGTAGAACTGAGTCGCCACCTCGGCCGAGGAGAGCTGGGAGTCGTAGATGGCCACCTGGTCTATGTTCCCCTGGAAGTAGTCACCCTGGTAAACCGGATCACGACCGATCTCCACGTCGTAGGGCGTGGCCGCCACCGCGCAGCTACTGCACGAAGGGGTAGCAGACGCCGAAACCAGGGGCGACGAGGAACCCTCCTGGTAGAGATAGACGGATATGGCGCTGGACGAGTAGGTGCCGACGTAGAAGTACCAGGTGTTCAGCGCCAGCGGCGTGGAAAGGGACCAGGTGACCTGCTCCAGGTTCCCTCCCTGGGTCCCCACCGCGAACTGCCCGCTCTGGCCCGGAGAGTTCACCACGAGCTGGAAGCCGGTGGTGCAGGCGCCGGCTGGTACGGTGCATCCTCCGTCGGTCCAGGAGTTCGCGACTACGCGTGGATTCCCGGTCCAACCGGTCGGCTCGAACCACCCCTCCACGCTGAGCGCGGCGGGGGTCACGTTATCGTTCAGGCTGGGTACGCTTATGTAGCTGGTAGCTCCGTTGAAGCCCATCGAGGTCTCCGAGGTGTCCGAGACCACCGACCCGGGATTCCCGAGCGTCACGCCCCCATGGAGATAGCCGTCGTGGCCGTTGCCGGAGGAGTCGTGCGCGATGGAGCCGGAGGTCTCGTCCATCCGCCAGTAGGCGAGCGGCGCGCCGACGCCTCCCGTGGTCTCGGTGGGCAGGCACGAGGTCGACCCGGCAGCTCCAGTGCCGCCTCCGGAGCAGACGCCTATGCCCAGAGGGTCCGTGACGGTGCCGTCCAGTGTCACCTCCTGTGCGGTCGCGGGCGCGCCCGACTCAGTGGTGTCGGTAACCACCAGGGTGCCCTGGCGCGCGGCCGATGTCCGCCCGACGAACTGCGGGTCGAAGTCCACCGATATGGTGCAGCTCGCTCCTGGCGCTACGCTCGCCCCTGCACATGAGTCCGCCGTTATCGCGAAGTCAGGCGCACCGTTGGCGGCAGTGCCTTCTATGGAGACCGAGGAGACAGAGAGCGAGGGCGAGCCGGACGTCGCTGTGTTCGCGACGGTCACGGTCTGTGAGGCCGAGGTGGTGAAGAGCGGCTGGTTCGGGAAGTCCAGGCTCGATGGCGTCACGCTCGGCTCCGCGCAGGAGGTGGCCGCAGACCACTGAGCCGCGACCTCCGAGGAGCTGAGCCCGCTGTTGTATACCGCGACCTGGGCGACCGAGCCGTCCACGAAGTCGCCGTTATAGGCTGGGTCGTATCCGATGGCTACAGGTAGGCCGGAGGTCGCAGGCGGCGCGACGTTACCCCCGCTGTATGAAGTAGAGGCTACCAGGCTGCCGTCGATGTAGGCCGCTACTGTGGAGCCGTTATAGGTGCCGACGTAGAAGTACCAGGTGTTCAACGAAAGGCTCTGGGTCCACGTAGCGCTGCCCTGTGAGGAGCCGTTGCCCACCACGAAGAACCCCGAGCCACCACCGTTGTTCACCTCGAGTTCGAAGCCGTGGTCGTTGGCGTCGGTATGATCGTTCGCGACGACTCGGGGATTGCCCGTGTAGCCGACGAAGCGGAACCACGCCTCGACGGTGAGAGCGCCCCCCGGCGAGTAGTTGACGAGCGGCGTGGTGACCCTGCCCGACGCGCCGTCCAGCGCGACTGCAGTGTCGTTCGGGTCGCAGGCCATGAACGAAGGTGACTGGCCGAGGGTGTAGTCGCCCTGGTAAGTGGCGGTGTTAGAGTTCCCCGAGGAGTCGAACGCGCTCGTGTAACCAGTGGGCTCGTCGAGGCGCCAGTAGGCGGCTGGCGAACCCGCCCCCTCGCCCGACATCACAGCCGCGGTGTAGGGCACCTGGACCGCTCCGAACAGCCTCACCTCGATACTGCCGCCCGCGCTGTTCGAGGCGAGGCTCAGGGTCGCCGCGCGACCGCCCGTGGTGGTGGGGTCGAAGGCGACCGACACGCTGCAGGTTGACCCCGGCGAGAGGCTCGCCCCGGCACAGGTGTCGCCGGTCAGCTCGAAGTCCCCTGGGTCGCTCCCCCCGATGGTGGCAGGCGAGGAAGGGAAGGTGAGGGTCGCGGTGCCAGTGTTGGTCACGGTCACGCTCTGCGAAGCCGAGGTGGAGGCGACCGCCTGGTTCGGGAAGAAGAGCTGGCTCGTGCTCGGGCTCGCGACCCCGCAGGAGGTCGCGTCGGAGTAGAGCTGCGAGACCGAGGGGGAGATCCCGCTCCTGCTCAAGAGGATGTCGTAGACCGACACGTCGGCTATGTCGCCCACGAAGCTGAGCGCTCCCTCGTACGGCCAGCCCGAGCCCGGGCCGAAGAAGCCGATCCACCACTGGCCTGCGTAGTTCTGTGCGGTGTAGGTGTTGGTGGTATTCGATGCGATGAGCGCGCCGTCCAGGTAGAGCCACATGTTCCCGTTGGAGGAGACCACGCCCACCGCGTAGTACCACTCGCCGTTGTCGACCAACTGGCCGCTGTAGCTCGACGTGGGAGCCGAGCTGAGGAACACTGCGGCATTGGCCGACGTGGACCAGATCCCGAAGTACAGGTAGCCGTTCGAGCCCACGTAGAGGGCGCGGTCGTGCTGTCCGCCCTCGATGTTCCCGAAGCTCACTATGCCCCCTCCTGCCGTCGAGGTCTTGAACCAGGCGGCGACCGAGAACATCTGGGGGTTGTCGAAGGTGCGGCTGGTGGAGATGTAGCCGCCGTCGAAGGCGTCCGCGGTGTCGCCAGGAAGGCATATGGGTGCGCCGGTGCCAGTAATTGGCTGTCCGGGTGCCACGAGGCCGTGCAGCGAGCCGTTGTCCGCGAGGGGAGTATGCGGTGCTCCACCGGCGAAGCTGGTCGGCGTGGCGTTCGGCGAGGTGTCGTAGGCTGTGCGGGAGGTGGGCGGCTCGTCGAGGCGCCAGTAGGCACACGTGGCCACCGCGTCCGCGAAGTATCCGTAGTGCTGGCTCACCTGTGCGGGGGTGAGGGCGGAGGACCAGATACTTACCTGGGATATGGTGCCCGGAAAGAAGCTGCCTGGCGCGCCGGGGCCGCTCCCGCCCTCGTCCGCGCCTGCCGCGAGGAGCACGTCGTACGGGGAGGCCATCACGCTTCCAGTCAGGGGAGCAGATGCCTCGAGGGTGCCGTTCAGGTAGACGAGCACCTCCGAGCCGTTGTAGACGCCCACCAGGTCGTACCAGGTGCCCGGGCTCAGGCTGAGTCCGGAGTTGTTCGGGCCCTGGAACCCGTTCGAGGTGCGCACGTTGAAGAACACGCCGGTCGAAGTCCCGTTCGCGGTTCCCCCGACGCCGTTCGTGCCGGGCTCGGGGTCTATCCCGAGCTCGAAGCCGCCGTAGGAGGTACCACCCTGCGGGAAGCCGTTCGAGACTAGGCGGGTCCAGCCGCCGGTGTAGCCCGAGGAGGGCAGCTCGAACCAGGTCTCGACGCTGAGCGCAGAGTAGTTCACCTTGTCGTTAAGGCCGGGGACATCCACGTACTGGTCCGTGGTGGAACCCGTGTTGAAGGTGGCCCCGGTGAAGTTCGAGGTGCAGACCGGCGAGCCCGAGCCGGCGGTGCCGAGCGTCGGGGAGTTCTCGTATGTGCCCGTGTTGCCGCTGCCGGAGCGGTCGGGAACCGTGGTGCCAGAGGTCTGGTCGAGGTTCCAGGAACCCTGCTCGTTGTATGGCTGGGCAGATGGAGGAGGCTCCCCCGAGGTGGCGGAAGAGTAGGGGTTGGAGGTGGTGCCGAAGAGCCTCACCACCGCCCCGCCTAGGAAGCCGGTATCTCGCAAGACGAGCTCGGCGCTGAGCCCCCCCGAGGAGACCGGGTCGAAGGCCACCTCCATGAAGCAGCTTCCACCGGGGCCTACGCTGAGCCCCGAGCAGTGGTCTACCACTACGGCGAAGTCCTGCGGGTCGGCACCAGCGAGGCTGACCGACGACACGGTGAGCGAGGTCGTACCGGTGTTCGCGAGCAGGACCACCTGCGGACCACCCCCGGCAGAGGACGACGACGACGTGGAGCCCACCGGCTGGTTGGTGAAGGTGACGTGGGACGGATCGGGGACGCCGGTCGCACAGGATGTGGCGGTCGTCGCCAGGCTCTGGGCCTCGGAGCTAGTGAGCTCCGCTGTGCCGGTCGAAGGCGCGTACCAGATGCCCACCCCGGCTATCGACCCGTCCATGTAGTCCCCGCTGTACTGAGGGTCACGTCCGATCAGGGGGAGGTACTCCCCTGCGTACATCGACCCCGAGCTCTGCGAACCAGTCGCGCTGGCGATCTCCGCGCCGGAGGAGTTGTAGAGGTACAGGGCCATCGACGACCCGCTCGAGGAGCCGGAGTAGGTGGCCACCACGTAGTACCAGGACCCGAGGCTGAGGGCACTAGAGGGGGTGGCGGTGATCGTGGTGTGGGTCCCGCCGAAGGTGCCGTAGAAGCCCATCCCGAAGCCCACGCTCCCTCCCCCGTTGTTCACGTACACGTCGAAGCCGTCGGAGGTGGAGGAGGGGTGGTCGTTGGCGACGATCCGGTAGTTCCCGCCGTTCCACATGGCGGCATCGAACCAGGCGGCCACCGACAGCGAGGATGAGCCGTTAGACGTGGAACCGATTGGCTGCGTACCGAGGTTACCCTCGTCGATCTGGACGTAGCTCTGGCCTGAGCTCGCCCCCCCGTCGAACACGGGCGCCACGTCGCCGCTCAGGCAGGCAGGCGCACCGCTCCCGGCTATCGGCTGCGCCAGGCCTACGTCGTCTTGTATGAAGCCATCGTTCCCCCCGCCACTTGCGTCGAAGGCGACGTTTCCCTGGTGGCGGTCGAGGGAGAGGTAGGCACCGTCCCCGGCCGGAAGTCCCATCGACGATATGTCAGAGAGGACCTGGGATCTGTAGGGATTCGGCGTGCTCCCCTGGAGGAGCACCGTCGTGGCGCTGACCGCCGTGTTGTCGGCGACAGTCAGCTCGGCGGAGAAGTTCCCGGGTCCGAGCGGGCTGAAGGCCACCTGGATGCTGCAGGACCCGCCTACGGACACGGTCGTGTTCGCGCAGGTGTCACCAGTTACGGTGAAGTCGGCCGCATCCGGGCCCCTGATCATCACCGAGCCAGTGGACAGCGAAGCGCCACCGCCTTCGGTGATCGTCACCCCCCCAGGGTTGCTCGTGGAGCCGACCGCGGTGGCAGGGAAGGTCATCCGGCCGGTCACACCCGAGGAACTCGCGTGGAAGGCTATGCCGCCGACCCCGCCTCCCGACACGCTCGGCACAGCGAGGTCCGCCCCCCCGCCGTCGCTCGCCATGTTGGCAAGACTGGACTCGCTTAGCGCGTTGCCGCTCACGAAGGCGTCCATGATGTCGCCGTACATGGCGCCACTACCGATGTTAGGCCAGCTCCCGGTGTCAGAGGCGCCGATCGACCACCAGCCCGAGTAGTTCTGGGCACAGACGTCGCTGGCAGTGCTTCCTGCGCTCCCCAGGAGTGAGCCGGAGCTCGAGAAGAGGTAGACGTCCATGGCCTGGCCCGACGCGCAGCCGTTGGAGAGGGTGGCTGCCACGAAGTACCAGGTGTCGTTCGAGAGCGTGGCAGTAGTGTTCACCGTGACCTTCGAGCCGTCGTAGACGACGAAGTAGAGCTCTCCGTTCGTGCCTATGTAGAGGAGGCGGTCGTAGCTGCCGGCTCCAGGCGGGTCGGTCTGGTCGTTCCCGAAGCCGATCACCGTCTGGCCATAGGAGGAGTTGGTGGTGTACACCCACGCGCCCTCTGTGAAGGTCTCTGGGTTAGAGACCTCCGTCGAGGTGGTGACGAAGCTCGGCGCGTTGTCGAAGTAGGAGCCGTAGTCACCGTAGGTGCCAGGAGGGCCGGGGTTCGAAGCAGAGTAGACCGTGGAGTTGCCGTAATCCCCAGCGTTGCCGCATCCCGAGTAGTCGTTCGCGTTCTGCCCGTCCCCGCCGTCTGGTGCCTCATCCAGGCGCCAGAACCCGCCCCCGTTCGCGCAGTTCATCCCGGCATTCACGTCCGAGTAGAGCGGCAGGTGGACCCGACCGTTCACCGGCACCTCGAGCACACCCCCACTGGTGGAGACGAGCACGTCGGTCGACTGGTTCGCTCCGGTGACCGGTGTGTAGGTGACGTCGAAGGTGCAAGTGTCCCCCGTACTGCCCGAGGGGGCGAGGGTGGCCCCGCTGCAGGCGTCCTGGTCGATCCCGAAACCCGACGCCACGTCCGGCACCGCTCCGGAGGCTCCCACCGTCACCGAGTCGACGCCCAAGCTGGAGGTCCCCGTGTTGGTGATGGTGACGCCCTGGCCCCGTGTGGTGCCGTAGTCGCCGGAGAAGGTGAGGCTCGCGGGGCTCGCCGATAGCGAGGTCGCCGAGGCGTTCTGGGGTGCTGCGAGCACTGCCACCAAGGTGAGGCCCCCGCTCAGCAAGCCGAGCGATGTGACGATCCGCTGCCAGCGCGACGCTCGCATGCTCAGTCCCGCCTGCCTGATCGCTCCCCTGGAGGCCTTCCTACACCGGCAGGACTCGCCCCCTCGATACCTGCATGGCCACCAGAGCGCTGCTCTGGAGAACTACCTGCCGGGCTGCTCCTCTCGCGCCGGCGAGGGCGCCAGATCCACACCAGGAAGACTGCCAAGGCGATGACGAGCACACCCAGGGCGATCAGCAGGCCTACTACCCAGACAGGCAGGCCGGCAGGCTGGAGGATCACGATGGAACGACCAGCAGGTCCGTGCTTTACCACGAAAGAAGTCGGCGCCGAGAACGACACCGTGCCGTGCCAGACGGCAATCTTCGTACCGTGATCGTAGTGGAGTGTCGCTACGGTCGGGTAGCTCCCACCCGGCAGTCTCTTCACATCCAGGGTCATCACCGTGTGGTCTCCGGGCAGCACCGTTCCTGACTTCAGCGGGACGCTGACCGTATGACCGTGCTCTGCGATGACCACGGCTCCGTAGGGGTGTACCCATGTCTGTCCCAGGTCCGCCTCCGTGAGGCGCACGACCTGCTGCACACCCGTCGGCCCCCTGGCTCCCCCGGTCACCGCTGTGATGGCGAGATCGGACACGAGGGAGGCCGTGTTCCCGACCACCACGCCTACGCCCACGGCTACCTGGCGCCGCACCGAGACGCCCAGCGATACCTGGTGCGATCCCACCAGGCTCTGGGATGCAGCCCCGGGGGCTTCGCTCACCACCACGCCCGCCAGGTACTCGCCGTTTCGCAAGGTGGATGGGAGGCTCACGCTGAACCTGACCACCTGCGCTGTTAGAGCAGGCAGCGTAACGGAGGACGGCAGACCAGATATCCAACACCCAGTGGTCGCGCACGGTACACCAGTTGCCTGCACGGGCGCGTACGCATCCCCTGAGCCCACGGCCGTGTAGCCGTTGGCGGCGAATACCTGAAGGGTCAGGGTGTGGCTCGTATTATTGGTAACCCTGAAGGCCTCCTGATAGCTGGAGCCTGGGGCCCCCATCACCAGGTAGTACGCGGTGGTGGTCTTGGAGTTCGCCGACAGCGGGGAGACGGTGAAGTCTCCCACCGAAGGCGTCGCCCACGCTCCGGCTCCAGGTGGGACGATGGCCAGCATGGCCGAAGCAGCGACTGCGAGGGCCGCCAGCCTGAGCCATCGGCCCCGATCCCCCCCGATGAGAGCACGACTGCCTGCGCTGCCAGTAGTCACTGAAACGCGGTCCATTGAGCTCTTAGGGTCCTGAGCTAAGGGTGAGCGTGATGGTGGAGGAGAAGGTCGCACCCGACCCGGCGTACGGGCTCGAGTAGGTGTTCCCCGGGATGGAAAGCCACCACATGCTCGACAGGTTGACCGCCCCCATCCCGTTCGAGCTGCTGTATGCGCAGATGTCTGCCGCTGTAGACGAGAGGGCGATCGGATAACTGAGGCTGGCCCCCGAGGTGCAGTACGCTGAATTGTCCGTACAGGTGCTCCCCGAATCACAGCTTGTCGAGGGATCCGCCCCAGTGGTGGGCGCGGAGTCGCCATTGTACGATAGCTCGACGTTCTCGAGCGTGCAGGGAGTGGTCGAGCTGCAGTTGCCACTCGGTCCGGATGTCGTGGTGAAACCTGTGGCAGAAGCCGTCAGATTCCAGCCACCGCCAGATCCGGTGGCGTCGACTGCGGTTATGATGTCGTTATTGCTCTCGGTGTAGGCGTTGTAGCCGGTCAGGGTCACCGTCCCGAGGCTCACGCTGCCGTTGTCCGACTCGGCAATCGCGTAGTTACCGGAGTCGATGGTAACGGTGGCGTTTATCGTGCACGAATCAGGTGAGGCATAGGAGCTCGGGGGGGTCGTGGACGAGCACGCAGTAGCTCCCGCGGGCAGGGCCGTGACTCCTATGAAGAGCGCCCCTGAGGCCAGCAGGATCGTGGCAACTACTGCCATGCGAGCCCCATGGCCGAAGGCAGCGCGATGCACTTCCCGCGCTCGCAGGAATGTAGAGCCGGCCCTCCTGGATGACGTTCGAGTGATTCTCTTCTTCACTTCCATCATTGTCCCCCCTCTGGCGGTATCCGACCCTGGAATGCCTATCACACGGTTACTGGCTGACGCTTTCCTTTCAGCCGGATCTCCTCCACTGTATACGGGTATGTCTGTATATCTATATCGGCTCGCGCCCGTCCTATCTTAATAGCTCCCAGCCTTGAGTAGCAGGCAGTCTCCCGCACCGTAGCGTGCCCGATTCCTCCACCCGGCACGCGAAGAGAGTCGGGGTCCTTTTTAATATGTGGTCACCAGGCATTTCAGGGGCCTGCCGAGAGAGTAACGGTCAAGGTGTCGACGAAAGTGCTCCCGCTCGTGGCCCCACCTAGTGTGGCATTGCCGGGGATCTTCAACCACCAGTAGTTGGGCAGTGCCACTGCCCCCATGCCCTCCCCGGCGCTGACTGCACAGAACGTAGCTGCACTGGAGGTGGAGACCACCGGGTAGGCGATGGACGCACCGGTCGTGCAGAAAGAGCTCGAGCCCGAGTCGTCTGCACATGTGCTACCCGTTGCGCAGGAGGGACTCGGTGGGACGTCCCCTGGAGGGCTTGCGGACGAGGCGTTGTACTCGACTGTCGCACCCGACAGGACGCAGGGGGCCGAACTGGTGCAGTTGCTCGGTGACCCGCTCGTGTCCTCGAAGCCAGTGGCTGCCACCGTCATGTTCCAGCCCGCACCTGATCCGCTGGCATCGACTGCCGTAATGGCGTCCGCCTGCTTCGCGTACTGGTCGTAGCCGTTCAGGGTGATGGTGCCGAAGCTGGGCACGCTGCCTGCGTCGGCATCCACGATGGCGTAGTTACCAGAGTCGACCGTTATGGTGGCGATTGCGGAGCACGAGGCAGGCGAACCGTATGAGGACGATAGGGGCGGCGTGGAAGAAGAGCATGAAGCGGCATCCGCGACACCAGGCGAGGCGGCAGCGAGGCAAGCCACTCCCACCAGGGCTATGGCCAGCAACCGCAGGCCAGACAGAGCGACGGCAACCAGCGCTGGCTTCCTCCCAGCAGCAATGGAGGTACCGGTGATCTCATTAGTGCTGGTCCCAAGCACGACTCCTGTCTTCACCGCGGCCTCCCTTCGCCGACTGGTGACCGGATACCGGCCTGGGGAGCCGAGGCAGGCTCGGGTGTGATGGGTGCCGGTTCCGGATCTTCCTCGTCCTTCCTGCGGCGGCGTTTCCAGAAGGCCAGGAACCAGAAGACGAGCAGACCGACCAGCAGGCCACCAAGCGCACCACCCAATGCCTCCGCCCAGCCGGGAGTGCCAGATGGGGCAGGCAGGACCACTGTCCGTACGCCATGGCGGTTTATCACCCGCGGCGGCACCGGGAAATCGATCGCGCCGCGCCAGACCGCCAGGAGCGTGTGGTGCCAGTACCAGAGCTCTGCCTCTACCGGATGCACTCCGGCGGCTACGCCTGGCGTAGCGACGGCGAGCACTGCCGAGTCTCCTGGTAGGACCGTGTTGGATGCCATGGGGAAGCTGCGGCGGCGGCCTCCGATGCTCACCACCACGTCACCCGCCGGATGGAGCCACGTGTTGCCCCTATCGCTTTCGGTGACATGCAGGCGGGGCACCACTGAGGTTCCAGGAGCGAGATCCACCCCTGGGATGACGAGGAGCGGATGCAGCGGACCGGGAACTGTCACGGCAACCCCGATGGCGACCCGGGACACCACCACGGCTCCCACCACGCCACGGCCCGCGCCGCCCTTGGCCAGACTGGGTGAGCTAGGGACGAAACCTGGTTCGGCCACCACCCCGGCCAGATACTCACCCGACGGAGTGCCCTGTGGGACGGTTATACCGAATGGAACGTCGATCCGGCCGTATGAAGGGACTGTGACCGTCACGGGAAGACCTGAGAGCCAGCAGCTCTCGGCCTCACAGGACGCCCCAGGCTGGATCGCGCTGGGGAACGTATCACCCGAGTTCCTGGCAGTAGCTCCGAACGCAGGCAGGACTGTCACCTCACATGCGAACGCATTGGGGTTCGCGAGCAGCAGCTCCTCATGGTTAACCGTGCCCTGAGCTGCATTCAGCTCGAAGTAGCTGGATGGTCGTTCACCCGGTGGCACGACTGGTCCTGCATGGACTGACTCGCAGCCATAGCCCTGGGAGCTACCGACCCCACCACCAGGAGCAACGGCTCCGGCGTCGTGGCTAGGGATCATGGACACTGGTGTCAAGAGGCTTACCGTGATGACCAGACGGGCAAGGAACCGAAACGCCACCATCCTCGCCTTCCTCCTGTCATACCTATCCGGTGCCCGCTGCAGCATGACCCGGAGAGATGAGTCAGGGACCAGCGTTGATCTGGATATTCACCACCGTGCTGGCGTAAGTCCCTGCCAGCGCGCTAGAGGGAATGCCGAGGTTATAGAACGCTGTGTTCGTAGTCGAGGCACAGCCTCTAGCCGTCGCCGTACCAGTCGCGAAGCAGATCGCGCCTACACCCGTAGTGGATTCGGCAGAGTAAAGATCTTCCTGTGCAGTACTGGACGTGCTGGCAAGCATGTTCACCGGGTCAGCGGGACACGAGGTTGAACCGGCAGTACCCCCGGGATAATTTCCACAAACGGAACCCGAAGTCGGAGTCGCGTTCGTGCAGGTGCTCGCGTAGTCACACACCGTGGATGGCGTGGTCGCAGTAAACCCGCCGTCGGTGGTGGACACGGGGGCAACCGTCGAGTCCCCATACGTCGTGCTCCCCGCTCCATTGAAGTAGAGAGCGCTGCCGCTGGGAAGGTCTGAGCTGGAAATATACTCGCTGATGTTCCAACCTTTCCCCGCACCAGTAGCGTCGACTGCGAGAAGGACCGGTTGGGTGCCGCCCGAGCACGCCGTAGCTCCTGACGACACGCTGCAGCTGCCAAGAGTGGTACTGGAAGCGCTCGCCCACTGGTCATAGCCAGAGAGCACGAACTGCCAGTACAGCGTGGGTGAGCTTACTACGGTGAATGTGCCTGCATCTATCGTGACGCTGGTGCCTATGGTGCAGGCATCGGGCGAGGCAGAACTCACGCCTGCGGTAGTGCAGGCTGTGGCTGCAGCTACCCCTGGTAGAGCCAGTGGTACTGCTACCGCCGCCCCCGCCGACACCAGGGCCGCCGCCAGGAGCATCCTGGCCAATCTCCACCGGCTCACCCGTCCCAGCACGCGACTGCGGCCTGGGCCACCGACGGAAGTCACCCGCTGCTTCACCTGCTCGAAGACTGTCTCAGCCATAGGGACCTCCCCCCGTGCAGCCGCCGCCCCACTCATTGGCCACACTAGATTGTCACTACTCTTCACAAGTAATACCTGCCCTGTCACTATACGCTTTCACAACTACGAATGCAATAGCGCTGACACCGGCAGGCATCGTGGCAGCAGGCAACAGCCGGCGGCCGCTCCCACCTCAGGTACGTTCCAGGGCGAGCAGGGCCTGCTTCATCCCCAGCCCGCCTGCGTAGCCACCGAGAGCACCCCTTGAAGCCAGGACACGGTGGCAGGGAACGATGACGGGAACCGGGTTCCGTGCTGCTGCCTGACCCACTGCCCTGGCGGCACCTTTGGCCCCGACGATCCCGGCCAGCTCGCCGTAGGTCCGCGTAGCCCCGTAGGGAATCGCCTCGATAGCGGCCCAGACGCGCCGCTGGAATGCCGTGCCGTCGAGCCGTCGCGGGGCATCGAACACCTTCAGCCTGCCGTCGAAGTAACCCAGCAGCTGGGAGGAGGCCTCTGGGAACGCGCTGTCATCCTCCACCCACTCCGAATCGTGGAAGCCACGGATCTGATCTTCGAGGAGGAGACGGGTAACCACCCCGTCGCTCCCGACGAGCCGAAGAATCCCCATGGGACTCTCGATCGCACGCATGACCACCCTGACCGCCTGGCCCGCATGGCTCGCCCGCGTCGTCACTGGCTTACCTGCATGCTCGGCTCCGACCAGGTGGCCCCGGCATGGTCACCGGAATGAATCACTACGCTGACTAGGTGGAGCACGGCCAGATGGACCCCGATGGCAGGAGTATAGCTACGGGCACGGCGGCCGGATCGGGGGTCCTACGAGAGGACTTCGGTGAGGCTGCTGCCCCGCTGGCCCCGCTGGCCCCTGGGAATGGAGTCCACGGATCAGCCGGAGCTGGAGTCCCTGGGGATGGAGTCCCTGGGGCATCTGGCCTGTCTCGGGAATCCGGGGCCGGCACCAGCCACCCGCGCCTCGGGCTGGTGGTGATCGCGACAGCACAGCTAATGGTGATGCTCGACCTCACGATAGTGAACATCGCGCTGCCCTCGATGCAGCGTGAGCTCGGATTCTCCACCACTAACCTCTCCTGGGTCATCAACGCCTACGTGCTCGCGTTCGGTGGCCTCCTGCTCCTCGGTGGCCGCATAGGTGATCTGTTCGGACGCCGCAGGATGCTGGTGGTGGGGATCCTCCTGTTCAGCGCGGCCTCGCTGGCAGGAGGTCTCGCCACGGACCAGGTCTGGCTCATAGTCGCGCGCGCCACCCAGGGAGTGGGGGCCGCGATCGCCTCTCCGACCGCCCTGTCGCTCATCGCCACCACCTTCGAGGAAGGTCCCCCTCGCCACAGGGCGATGGCGGTCTACGCGGGCATGTCGGGGGCAGGCGCTGCGCTCGGCCTCCTTCTCGGCGGGCTGATAGTCGATGTCACCACCTGGCGGTGGGTGCTGTTCGTGAACGTGCCCATCGGGGTGGCCCTGGTGGCCGCGACACCGTTCGTCATACCTCGGGTAAGCGGGCGCCGCCGGCGTCTCGATCTACCGGGCGCGATAACGGTCTCGGCAGGGATGGCGCTCCTGGTCTACGGGCTCGAACGCGCACCGAGTGTGGGATGGTCGGATCCGCTCACCATGGCCTCCTTCGCGCTCGCCGCGGCGCTGCTGGCGTCGTTCGTCTACCTGGAAGGGCGCAGCGGAGAACCCCTGCTGCCGCTCGGGTTCCTCCACGACCTGAGGCGATCGGGGGGATACGCCATCATGCTGCTGCTCGGGGCGGCAATGCTCTCGCTTCTCTACTTCCTCACCCAGTTCATGCAGGACGTGCTCCACTACAGCCCCCTGGTGACGGGGCTGGCCTACCTGCCGATTCCCATCGTCGTCGGATCGGTGGGGCTGGTCGTGTCTCGCCTCGTCGGGCGCTTCGGCACCAGGTTGTTCCTGAGCGTCGGTCCCCTGTTCGTCGCGCTCGGGTTGCTCTGGCTATCTGGAGTCGGTCAGGAGAGCAGCTACCTGTCGATGTTCGGTCCCCTGGTGGTCGTCGGCCTCGGCATGGGCCTGTCCTTCGTCCCGCTCACCCTGAACGCGGTCTCCGCAGTCCGGGGTCACGAAACCGGACTGGCCTCAGGCCTGCTCAACACCAGCCAGCAGGTCGGGGGCTCCCTCGGGCTCGCAGCGCTGGTGACGATCGCTGCCACCCTGACCCGGTCCAGGCTGGTCGGCCTGGAGAAGACCCTGGGGAACCACGGGGTGATCTCCTCGGCCCACCTCCGAGGGCTGGCTCTCGACCATGCCCGCATCGTGGCCAGCGTGAACGGCTACGACGGGGCCTTCCGTGCGGGAGCGCTCGCAGCGGCTCTGGCATGCTTGATCGCGCTGGCCGTGCTGCGTCCGTCGCCGGCCAGATCGCAGGGTCGGAGATGGGGTGCTGACGAGGTGGGGCATGACCAGGTGGATAGCTGACGAGATGGCGAGCTGGGACAGGTAGGGAGCTGGCTAGGTGAGCGCTGGCGATCCGTACCCCCCGGCAGGCGCGGACAGCGCGTCCGTAGCTCGCTTTGGTGCTGGCTCCCCCGTGGTCGCCACCGGGCGCATCGGCAGAGACTGGCGTGACTCGGTCCCGTGGTGGCCAGAAGAGCCGGTAGCGCCGGAGGGAGCGCCTGACGTGGTCATGGTCGTCCTCGATGACGTGGGCTTCGCACAGCTGGGCTGCTATGGGTCCGACATAGCCACCCCCGTGATCGATGCCGTGGCTTCCAGGGGCATCCGGTTGGCGAACTTCCGTACTACCGCCCTGTGCTCGCCGACGCGGGCATGCCTTCTCACCGGCCGGAACCACCACCGCAACGCCATGGGGAGGGTCGCGGACCTGGCGATAGGCTTTCCGGGCTACTGGGGAAAGCCCCCCAGAGAGAACGGTTTCCTCTCCGAGATCCTGCGCGCCTCGGGCTACGCGACCTACGCGGTCGGCAAGTGGCACCTGAGCCCGGAGGACGAGACCCATATGGCCGCTCCACGGTGGACCTGGCCCCTCGGTCGCGGCTTCGACCGCTGGTACGGATTCCATGGAGGGGAGACGAACCAGTTCGTGCCCGCCCTCTACGAGGACAACCATTCCATACGGCCCCCCTCGTCGCCGGCCGAGGGCTACCACCTGAGCGCGGACCTGGCTGAGAAGGCAGTCGAGTACATCGGCGACCTGAAGGCGGCCGATCCGGCCAGACCTTTCTTCCTCTACCTGGCCACCGGCGCCTGCCATTCGCCACACCAGGCGCCTAGGAGCTGGATAGAAGGCTACCGAGGGCACTTCGACTCGGGCTGGGATGCCTGGCGCGAGCGTGTGTACCACCGCCAGCTCGAAATGGGGATCCTTCCCCCGGGCACCAGGCTTTCCGAACGCCCCCCGTGGGTGCCTGCCTGGAGCTCCCTCTCGGCGCACGAACGCGAGGTGGCGGCACGGTTCATGGAGTGTTTCGCTGCCTTCCTCTCCTACACCGACGAGCAGCTGGGTCGCGTCCTCGACTTCATCGGGGATGCGGGGGATCTGGACAACACGATCGTGGTGATCGTCTCGGACAACGGTGCGAGCGCCGAGGGCGGCGCGGAGGGGTCCATAAACGACGTGAGGATGTCGAACCTCGATCCCGCCTCTCCAGGGGAGCTGTACGACCGGATCGACGAGATCGGAGGTCCGACCAGCCATAACAACTACCCATGGGGCTGGACCATGGCGGGCAATGCTCCCTTCAGGCGATGGAAGCGGGAGGTCCACCACGGAGGGGTGGCAGACCCCTGCATCCTGAGCTGGCCCGCCCGATACGGAACCCGGCCATCGCGAGGTGCTGCTGCAGGCACCCTGGGCTCGTCTGCTACGGGTGACGACACGGATGGGGACTCCAGCGCGGGCGGGATCAGGCACCAGTTCGCGCACGCCATCGACGTCATGCCGACCATCCTGGAACTGATCGGAATAGATCCACCCGAGGTGATCGAGCACGTCCCCCAGTCCCATATCGACGGGATCAGCTTCGCGTACCTGCTCGGGCCGGGCTCGGCAGGGGCACCGGAGCGCCACGTGACCCAGTACTTCGAGATGTTCGGCTCCCGCGCCATCTACCACGAAGGGTGGAAGGCAGTCACCTACCATCCAGTCGGACCCATATACGGCGACGGGCTGGACCCGAACGCCCCCTTCGAGGACGACGTGTGGGAGCTCTACGATCTGGGCTCGGACCTATCGGAGACCACGGACCTGGCCTCGCTGCACCCGGAACGGGTCAGGGAACTGGTGGACATATGGTGGCGGGAGGCAGAGCGTAACCAGGTGCTGCCTCTGGACAACAGGGTGCTCTGGACCCTGACTCACCCGAAGCCCCATACCCGCGGCGAGCGTGACCGCTTCCGGTACTTCCCCATGGGTGCCCAGGTCCCCGAAGCCGTGGCCGTGAACGTGCGGAACCGCTCCCATCACATCACCGTGGAGGTGGATGTGCCGGAGGAGGCGCTGCCGGAGGGAGTGCTCGTCGCTCTGGGTTCGGCGCTCGGGGGCTGGTCCCTCCACTTCATTGACGGTCGCCCTCGCTACGTCCACAACCTCTATGGCAAGGACCGCTACGTGCTGGCTGCCGATTCAGCGGTGGCCGGGGGCAGGCACGTAGTCGAGATGGACTTCGACAAGGCGGCACCGGAGGCGGCCGGCAGACCTGACGGCATGGCCGGGCGGGTCCGGCTGCTGGTCGACGGGAGCGTGGTGGCCGAGAGCCTGCTCACCCGCTTCACGCCATCTGGTTTCAACGGTGTAGGGGCCGGTCTCACCTGTGGATACGAGTGGGGTCCGGCCATCGGAGAAGGCTACGAGGCACCCTTCGAGTTCAACGGCAGGATCCTGAGGGCAGAGGTGGGAGTAACCGGCCCGGTGGTCCGAGACCCGCTTGGCGAGCTCGCGGCCATCCTCGCGGAGCAGTAGCCTGTGTGCCCCCTCGGTGCCTAGTCCGCCCGCATCCTAGAACTGAGCTGGCTCGTGCTCAGCCTGTGGTAAGAGTGATGAGACGCGACCCTCTGTCGTGGGCTAGCTGCGAGGCCGTGTAGGGTTGTCAACTGCTGCTCACATAGTTGCTTGTGTTAGTCGCTAGTATGTTCTATCCTCAGCATGGTGAATCTGTCGGAGTGGGCAGAGCAAGTCGGAATAAGCAAGT
>JAJYXR010000029.1 GCA_021801795.1 Actinomycetes bacterium | reverse complement strand
TGAAGCGCCAACCTGCGAGCATCGTGCTCGAAGGACCGAGGGTGGCGTGGCTTCGGTCACGCCTCCTCTGCACCAAGAGGTCGCATGAGAGGCGTCGTGCAACTCATGCCTACTCAAAGTGCAACGGTGAATGTGACGTCGAACTCGCTTGCGGGGCTGCTTCCGGTGGGCCCGACGGTGATCGATATGTTCCAGGCGCTCGAGGTCCATGACTGGATCACGGTTCCTGATGAGGAGGCCGAGGACTGTTCTGAGTACCCCTCAGAGCTGAGCGTGTGGTCGTACGCGCTCAGGGCCGAGCTGGCAGCAGACGCCGTCGGATACTTGTAGATGAGGTCGTAGCTGACACCAGCAGATCTGGCAGAGCCAGAGGCAGTGGAGCTCGCGCGTGTGGTACCGCTGGAGCTGCCGGCGGGGGCGTTCGCCGTGTTGGCCAGTATCAGCTTGCCATTGGGCGGTAGCGGCAGGCTGCTCGGGAATCCGGTCGGAAGCGAGACACCGTTGGAGCCGACAGACTCCGTTATCGTTCCCGGGGGTCCGGAAGATTTCAACTGGTAGGTGGCATTACCACCAGGGTGGACGGTAATGGTGCCGGATCCGGTCCTTATCGTGGTGGAGCCTCCTCCACAGGCAGCGAGACTGGATGCTGCTGCGAGCCCTACCAGCCCCATGACCAACTTCCCCGCCATGCGGGGTCTCCTTTCGGGTCGCGATGACCTGCCTCTCGTGACTTGTGAACGTGCACCTCCCGTGAAGGGGCCTCTCGGGAATGGTACAAGTTACCGTATGGTATCAACGCGGACCTCGGATGACAAGCCTGTCGCTCCAGGTGGGGAGCGACCTTCTCCATCGCGATGGCTTCGACACCAAGGGCGCGTCTTGGTCGGCACCACCCGTCGGTCCCGGAGGCTGATCGAGCAGATTCCTCGGATGAGCTGGCGCCCAACACTGCTCTGAGCAGGCATTACGTGGAACATCCCGCCGGGAGCGCGAGCGCGCTAGTGTCGAAACACACCGTTGTAAGTCTCTCGAGGAGCGAATCAGGGGAGTGCCAAAGAGAAGCTTCGCCCACCTGCACACCCACACCGAGTACTCAATGCTCGACGGGGCTGCCAGGATCAGAGATCTGGTCGACGCTGCCGTCGCGGATGGCCAGCCAGCACTGGGGATCACCGACCACGGGAACATGTACGGGGTCCTCGACTTCTACGAGGCCTGTACCGAGGCAGGTCTGAACCCGGTCATCGGTACCGAGGCCTACATGGCCGGCGACTCGGTAGCCGAGCGCCCGATCAGGCGCGGACGCGTGGACGACACGGGCGGCGACACCGGAGCAGGGGAGAAGCTCTACTACCACCTCACCCTGCTGGCGGAGACCACGGAGGGGTATAAGAACCTCATAAAGCTGTCCTCGAAGGCCTACGAGGAGGGCTACTACTACAAGCCCCGCATCGACTGGGAGATGCTCGACCGCCACCACGAGGGCATCATCGCCACGACGGGCTGCCTGGGCGGGGTGGTGCTCCAGGCGTTGCTCGCTGGAGACGAGGAACGGGCCTGCTCGCTGGCAGGACGTCTCCAGGAGATCTTCGGGGCAGGGAACCTATTCGTGGAGATACAGGACCATGGACTGGCTGCCCAGGCCCGCACTAACCCTGCACTGGTCCGGATAGCCCACCGTCTCGGAGCACCGCTGCTGGCTACGAACGACTCGCACTACACCCACCGGTCGGACTCGATCGCCCACGATGCCCTGCTCTGCGTTCAGACCGGGGCCACCATCGACGACCCGAAGCGCTTCAAGTTCGATTCCGACGAGCACTACCTGAAGGGCGCCGAGGAGATGAGGCAGCTCTTCTCGGAGTATCCGGAGGCTTGTGACAACACGCTGGCGATCGCGCAGCGTGCGAATGTGACGATCGACTTCGGCCTCGACGCGCTCCCGGAGTTCCCGATCCCAGAGGAGATCCTCCCCTCTCGTCCCTACGACGAGAGGGCGAGGGAGTACCTGAGGATCCTCACCTACCAGGGAGCGCAGAGACGGTACGGCTCAGAGCTTCGCGAGGAGGTGTCGAGCAGGATCGACTACGAGCTGAAGGTCATCTTCGAGATGGGGTTCGCCTCCTACTTCCTGGTGGTCTGGGACCTGATACGCCACGCCCGCGAGTCTCGCATCAGGGTCGGCCCTGGGCGCGGCAGTGCAGCAGGCTGCTGCGTGGCTTACTGCCTGGGGATCGTCGACCTCGATCCGATTCGCTACGACCTGCTCTTCGAGCGGTTCCTGAACCCTGGTCGCAAGCAGATGCCCGACATCGACATGGACTTCGACGAGCGTTACCGCTCGGAGATGATCTCTTATGCCTCCAGGCGCTACGGATCGGATCGGGTGGCCCAGATCGTGACCTTCTCGACGATAAAGGCACGAGCTGCAGTGCGCGACGCGGCCAGGGTGCTCGGGATGCCGTACGCGCTCGGCGACCGGGTGGCCAAGGCAATGCCCCCCCTGGTGATGGGTCGCGACACGCCCCTGCGTGCCTGCCTGGAGCTCACCCCGGGCTTCGAGGACGGCTATAAGGCAGCGCAGTCACTGCGGGAGATGTACGAGACTGACCCCGACTGCCGTAAGGCCATAGACGTCGCGAAGGGCCTGGAGGGGCTTCGCCGCCAGGACGGCATCCATGCTGCTGCAGTGGTGATAACCAAGGATCCGCTCACCGAGTACCTGCCGGTCCAGAGGAAGCCCGAGGCCGGGCAGGATCCCTCCGAGGCACCCCTGGTCACCCAGTACGAGATGCACGGTGTGGAGGCACTCGGTCTGCTGAAGATGGACTTCCTCGGTCTCAGGAACCTGTCCGTTATCGAGAGGGCCCTCGACCTGATCGAGGCTGCCACAGGCACCAGGGAGGACATCGACTCGATACCGCTCGACGACGCAGCCACCTTCGAGATGCTGCGCCGGGGGGACTCGGTGGGGGTCTTCCAGCTGGAAGGTGGGCCCATGCGCTCGCTAATGCGCTCCCTGGCGCCCACCAGCTTCGACGACGTGGCCGCGCTCGTTGCCCTCTACAGGCCCGGCCCCATGGCCGCGAACATGCACCGGGACTACGCGGACCGGAAGAACGGTCGCCAGCCTGTCAGCTACCTGCACCCCGACCTGGAGCCGATCCTGGCCGACACCTACGGCCTCATGATCTACCAGGAATCCGTGATGCGGGTTGCCCAGAAGTTCGCGGGCTACAGCCTGGAGGAGGCCGACAACCTCCGGAAGGCCTGCGGAAAGAAGATACGCGAGCTGCTGGCTGCCGAGCGCGACAAGTTCGTCCGCGGTTGCGTGAGCCAGGGCTACGGCGAGATCCTGGGCACCAAGCTCTTCGACATCATCGAGCCTTTCGCGGACTATGCCTTCAACAAGTCCCACTCCTACGGTTACGGCCTCGTCGCCTACCAGACCGCGTGGCTGAAGGCCCACTACCCCGTCGAGTACCTCTCAGCGCTGCTCACCTCGGTAAAGGACGACAAGGACAAGACCGCGGTATACCTCGCGGAGTGCCGGAGCATGCACATCGACGTCCTGGTTCCAGACATCAACCGCTCCTTCGGGGAGTTCACCCCCCTGGTAGACGAGAGTGCCCCTGGCTCCGAGGCGACGCGTGGCATCATCTTCGGGCTCGCTGCCGTGAGGAACGTAGGAGAGGGGCTGGTGGAGCGTATCGTCACCGAACGCAGCGCGAACGGTCCCTTCGCGGACTTCTACGACTTCTGTAACCGGGTGGACCCGGTGGTCCTGAACAAGCGGACCGTCGAGTCGCTCGTGAAGGCAGGTGCCTTCGATTCGATGGGCCACACCCGCAAGGGGCTCTGCATGGTCTACGAGGACATCGTGGATCGAACCCTGGAGCGCCGTCGCGAAGAGGCGGCAGGGATAGTCAGCCTCTTCTCGCTCATGGACGAGCCGGAGTCCCCCGGCGGGGGCTTCGATTCATCGCGGGTGCCGATTCCCGACACCGAGTTCACGAAGGACCAGAAGCTCGCGTTCGAGAAGGAGATGCTCGGCCTCTACGTGAGCGACCATCCCCTAAGAGGTGTGGAGTCAGCCCTCAGCCGCCTGGTGGAGACCCGGATAGCCGACGTGAAGGACGTGGCAGCCGGCGACGAAGCGGGACCCGCTGGGCTGCGCGACGCGCAGGTGGTCACGGTGGGGGGGGTGGTCACCAGCCTGAATCGCCGCTACACCAAGCGCGGTGAGCTGATGGCTACCTTCGTGCTCGAAGACCTCGAGTCCTCAGTCGAGGTCTTCGCCTTCCCGAAGGTGATGCAGGAGGTTGGAGCTCTGCTGGAGGAGGACGCAGTGGTGGTGCTCCGGGCCCGTATCGACACACGCGACGAGCAGGTGAAGCTCGTCTGCATGGAGCTGAAGCGCCCAGAGCTGGCCCAGTCGGGTTCCTCCGAGCTGCGCGTCAGGCTCCAGCCAGGGCGCCTCACGGACTCGGTTCTCGAACGCCTGAAGGAGCTCTTCGAGGAGCACCCCGGAGAAGAGCAGGTGCTGATTCACATAGGCGATAAGACCCTCCGGCTGCCGGACCGGTTCAACGTGGACAGCCGTCGCGGCCTCGTGGGGGAGCTGAAGGTCCTTCTCGGCCCGAACGCGATCAGTGCCTGATGCCAGCCGAATAGGCTTTTCTCTCCGAAATCCCGTATCCTGGTAGTTAGCCCGTGGCTGCCCTCGCAACCGTACCTGCCGGGATGCCGGCAGGGCGAGCGGGGGCAGAGGGGGCGACGATACTGATCACCACGACTACGGAGCAGGCCATGCCGTTTGAGGTCGACACTAAGGACTGCACAGGGCTGAGCGACGGTGAGCTCTCCGAGCTCGCGGACCTGTGCGCGGAGAGGGAGCCCGGCTTCGACATCGGGTTCCTCTCCAAGCAGCGCGAGGAGTGGGTGCTCGTGACCGAGGTGCGGGAAGGGGCGAAGCTGCGTGGCTACCTCTTCGGCACCCTCGAGCGCATCGGGGGCACACCCTCTCTGCTTATAGGCGTCGCCTCGGTGGACAGGACAGTGAAAGCCGAGCAGGCCATGCGTGCGATGATGGGCGACCAGTACCGCAGGGCGCTTCTGGCCTTCCCGGACGAGGACGTGCTGGTCGGCACCCGCCTGATGGCACCCCAGGGCTTCAGGGCCCTGGGTGGTCTGGCTGACGTGGTGCCCCGTCCCGGCCATAAGGCCACGGGGGAGGAGCGTGCCTGGGGCAGGCGACTGGCCAAGCGCTTCGGAGCCGAGGGGCGCATAGACGACAGGACCTTCGTCCTCGCCGGCGACGAAGGTCCCGCTGGGGCCGTCGACCTGGATGGGCCCAAGGTCACCGTACCGGACCAGTCCCTAGTCGGGCTCTTCGAGGGCGTGAACCTCTCCAAGGGCGATCGGCTGGTGGTATTCGGGTGGGCGATGGCCGAGGACCTGGCCTCCGGAGCGCTGGCAGCCGGTCGCGCCAAGCGCTGAGCAGGCACGCGGTCAGCCATCCGTCGCAGTCATCCAGCGCCTGCTGATGCAGGTCACTGTTCCAGGCTGCTAGGTCCAGGCTGCTAGGTCCAGGCTGCTGGCCTCAGGGTCGGCCGAGTATGGCGGCCAGCGTCTTGTAGCAGTAGCCGTCCCTGGGGGAGCTCAGGGTGATGACCAGGTAGTGAGGTCGGAACCCGAGAGCCTCCGAGAGCTCCTTGGCTGACATCCTGGTGCGCGGGCCGCTGAAGACGGCGATGGCGCGCTGGTCCTCTACGGGCAGCCAGTTGTCGCTGCGGGGCCAGCCGAAGCGGGCCCAGACGGCACCGTCGCCGGGGCGTCTGAAGAGCATCGGTCCAAGTGGCGGCGACACCACGGCCACCGAGGGATGCATACCGCGGAACTCCCAGTACGGAGCAGAGACACCGGGGAAGCCGAGCAGGTGTGACGTGCGTGGCGCGGCCACCCGGTGCAGTATCTGCCGGGTCCGCCGCCGCCCCATCCGGCCGACCGTCCTCGGCGGGGCGTCGATGCTGAATGCCTCCGGCTGGGCGAGGTCGTCCTGTTCTGGGTCGTCGCAGAGGCGGGCCTCGACCACGCAGAGCGGCTCGACCGGGCGAACCAGATGGCTTCCTGGATCTTCGTGAAGGCCCCCGACTTCGTCGCCATACCCGTCACTGCCTGGAGAGTCGAGCGGGCTCCCGGCGTGCTCGCCCCCCAGGCCAGAGAGCCGGTCCGTGCTTCCCCCCGCGGTGGCCGCGCTAGAGGCGCGCAGTGCCGCCTGCCGGTGCCGCAGCCGGACCAGGGCTCCGGTGGAGAGGTCCACGCAGGACAGGTCGTCTTCCCCGGCAGCCAGGACGAGGTAGCGAGATGTCCCCCTGGGTGGCTTGCCGTGGATCCTCGGAAGCCGGCCGGTAGAGGATCTGGGCGACCTCACGGCGCGATCCCTGAGCTGGCCACGGGATCAGCCTCGGCAAGGCGCGCGTAGGCATCCCTGTCGGCGGCGGCTTCGGCATCGAGGCGTTCGGCCAGCTCCGCGGGTGTGGAGGCGGGAAGCCCACAGGTGTGACCCCTGCAGACGTATGCGAGTCCTTCGCTCTGGTTCCCGACCGAGTCGGGTCTGCGGAGCCCTCCTGACAGGAGGGTGGCGAAGGGCTCGTAACGGGTCCGGACGACCGCCAGCATGTCCGGCCGTGCGCCGCTCAGGCCCACCTCCATGGGCGCCGTGGCGTAAAGCCCTCCGATCAGGGTGCCCGCGACGGCTAGGGGGTTCGCCGATAGAGCTGCCGATGCCCCCTCCACCAGCTCGAGCGCAGCGTCGGAGAACGACTGGTCACCGCTCAGCGAGGCGACGCGTGCCAGCGCGGCGACTGCTGTGGCGTTCGCGGACGGGGTGGAGCCGTCCGTCAGATCAGAAGGCCTCACCACCAGTGCCTCCGCGTCGGACCCGGTGAGGAAGACCTCCCTGCCGGTGGGCGACACGAACAGCTCGACGAGCCCGGAGGCGACCTGGATGGCCTCGTCCACCCATCTCCTCTCGCCGGTGGCCTCGGCGAGAGCTGAGAATGCAGCCGCCAGCCAGGCGTAGTCCGTGGCGTAGGCGAGGTGCCGGGCAGATCCTTCGTACCAGGACCTGAGCCAGCGGCCGTCGGGACGCCGCAGGTTCGCAAGGAGGAAATCCCCGAGGGCCGTGGCTGACTCCAGGGTCGAGGCGTCGGCCGTGGCAGATGCGATCTCGGCCAGGGTGCGACACCACATGGCATTCCACTCGGTTATCACCTTCTCGTCCCGGGAGGGTCGGGTCCTCTTCGAGCGGGCCGCGAGCAGGACACGCCGGGCCTCGTCTATCTCCCGGGGTCGCTCCAGAGAAGCCCCCGGGGGGCGGCGCAGTACGTAGCGGCCATCGAACTGCGGCGCGCCGTCCAGCTGGTAGTAGGCAGCCACCCGCGCGGCCAGATCGGCACCGAGCAGCGAGACGACCTCCGAGCGCTCCCAGACGTAGAAGGCACCCTCGGCACCGTCACTGTCGGCATCCTCGGAGGAGCACATGGCAGCACCCCCCACCGTCAGGTCCCGCTGGACGTACCTGGCTATGTCTAGTGCCACCTCCAGCCAGTCGCGCCTCGCGGTCGCCTGCCAGGCGTGGAGGTAGGCGGCTGCCAGGCCGGCCTGGTCGTAGAGCATCTTCTCGAAATGGGGCACCGTCCAGGTGGCGTCGGTGGAGTAGCGGGCAAACCCGCCCCCCAGGTGGTCGTAGATCCCGCCCCGTGCCATGGCGCCGAGGGTCTCCTCGGCCATCGCCATGGAGCCGGCCTCCCCCGACAGCCGGTGGTGCACGAGGCAGAGCTCGACCAGGGCCGGGTGGGGGAACTTCGGCGCGGACCCGAAGCCGCCGTTCGCGGGATCGAACCTGCGGCCCAGCTCCTCGATGGCCTGGCCCAGGGATGCCGCGCACCGAGCCGCCACTGGCTCGCTAGAGCCCGCCTGGCTGACAAGGGAGGTCTCCAACATGCTGATGAGCTGCGCTGCCTGGTCGTAGACCTCATTCCTCCTGGTGGACCAGGCGCCGGCGACGCTATGGAGCACGCGGGTGAAGCTCGGCATGCCATGACGGTCCGACGGGGGGAAGTAGGTCCCCCCGAAGAATGGCCGGGCGTCGGGGGTGAGGAACATGGTCATCGGCCAGCCCCCGCTTCCGTTCATTGCCTGGAGGACATCCATGTAAATCGAGTCGATGTCCGGCCGTTCCTCCCGGTCGACCTTCACGCAGACGAAGTGCTCGTTCATGTAGGAGGCCACCTCGGGGTCGTCGAATGACTCGTGTGCCATGACGTGACACCAGTGGCAGGCCGCGTAGCCCACCGAGAGCAGTATGGGCCGGTCGAGGCTCCTGGCTGCAGCGAGTGCCTCGTCTCCCCAGGGGTACCAGTCGACGGGGTTCTGCGCGTGCTGGCGTAGGTAGGGGCTGGCCTCCCTGCTAAGGCGGTTCACGCCCCAGATGCTACGGCAGCCAGCGGCGTTCCCGTGTAGCCGGAGCCTCTCGGGCTGCCCGATGCAAACATATAGTGGGCCGGTGGACATTCGGCTCGATGGCAAGGTGGCACTGGTAACCGGTGGCTCGAAGGGGATCGGCAGGGCGATCGCCGAGCGGTTCAGCTCGGCTGGAGCCAGCGTGATGATCTCCTCTAGGAAGGCCGATGCTCTGGCCAAGGTGGCCGCCGAGATGTCGGCCTCCGGGGCTCCTGTCGCATGGCACGCTGCGAACGCGGGCGATCCACTGGCAGCGGAGGCCTGCGTGGCGGCGACCGTCGAGCGCTTCGGTGGGTTGGACATCCTGGTGAACAATGCCGCCACGAACCCCCACTTCGGCCGGATGATCGACATCGACCAGAGCATGGTCGCGAAGACCGTCTCGGTGAACCAGCAGGCGATACTGGCCTGGACCCAGTTCGCCTGGAGAGCCGCCATGTCCCAGGCGGGTGGCGCCGTGCTGAACATATCCTCGGTCGGCGGTCTGGCGGTCGAGCCGGGCATCGGCTGGTACAACGTAACGAAGGCTGCCGTGGTCCACATCACGAAGCAGCTGGCCTACGAGCTAGGACCGCTGGTGCGCGTGAACGCTCTCGCCCCGGGTCTGGTGAAGACCGACTTCGCCAGAGCGCTCTGGGAGCCCGCGGGGGAGCTGGTGGCGTCGAGGCTTCCGCTACGGCGGATCGGCGAGCCCGACGACATTGCCCGCGCGGCACTCTTCCTCGTCTCGGACGCGGCATCCTGGATCACCGGCCACGTCCTGGTCGTAGACGGCGGCGCGATGGTCATGCCGAGCGGTGGCGTCTGAACCAGGCCCATCCGGATGTTCGCCACGGCAGCCCGCGGTGGCGCTCAGGTTTCCAGGGCTCTTCGCAGCAGCTTCCCGCCAGCGGTCCGCGGCAGGCTTTCCATGATGACCAGCTCACGCGGGGCAGCCCAGGGTGACAGCTCAGACTTCACCAGATCGCGGACCTCATCGAGAGTAGGGGGCTGGTGGCCAGCGGCTGGTACCACGAATGCGACCACCCGCTCGCCCCACTCGGGGTCCGCCCTGCCGGCCACCGCTGCCTCGGCTATCGAGGGATGCCTGACCAGCAGCGACTCCACGCCTCCGGGCCATACCTTCTCCCCTCCGGTCACGATCACCTCGGCCATGCGGCCCCTCACCTGCAGCAGACCACCTCGGCCTAGACTTCCCTCGATGCTGCCCGCGTCGCCGGTAGGGAACCAGCCTCCTTCCAGCCTGGGATCTGTCCCATCCCGATACGCGCGCATGAGCATCGGCCCGCGCAGGAGTATCTCACCGGCCGCACCGAGCGATCCGTCCCCGATGGCGACCTCGACTCCATCGAGGGGTTGGCCGTCGTAGACCACCCCGCTCCCGGTTTCGGTCATCCCATAGGTGCTGACCACGTTCTCCGGCAACTCCTCTGGTGGGGCCGCGCCCCCGAGCAGCACCTTTCGGAACACCGAGGCATCCACGCGTCCTAGAGCGGTCCCCACGAGCGCCACGAGGGTGGCGCCATCGGCACCAGCGGCCTCGACCCGAGCCGCCTCGAAGCGCTCGTGCATCACCAGGCCAGTCCCGGTGACCATAGACCTCACCAGCACGGAGAATCCCCCGATATGCGCTACAGGCAGGCAGGCCAGCCAGGTATCCGAGTGGGGGTCCACCCCCAGCCGCCTAGACGTCGCGACCGCGGAGGCCTGCAGAGCCTCGTGGGTCAGCACCACTCCCTTGGGTGCTCCTGTGGAGCCGCTCGTCGCCATCACCAGCGCGTCACCCTCCTCTACCGGCAGGGACCTGACGCCAGAGGGATGCTCCCCGTCGGCGTCGAGGACCCTGGCGGGTCCCAGTGCCCTCAGCAGCCCGGCCATTGCCGGGGCAGGCAGGCGCCTGTCGAGCGGGGTGACCGCATCGCCACGCTCCCACACCCTCTGGACGGCATCGAGGAATGCTGGCGATAGATCCATGTCTATGGCTATGAGGTTTCCCACTGGCGGTTAGCGTAGGTGGCCATGACGCCCCAAGTGCCATCCGACCACCCCGGCGGGCCAGACGCTGAGCCCGCTGGGCCGAGCGCAGACCCCGGCCTCAGAGACGCTGACCCGGTCCGCCAGAGAGCGCATACTGACCCGCTCGAGGAGCTTCGGGCCCTCGGGCTGCCCAGCTGGCAGTCCAGGGGGAGCTATGGCGACATAAGGCTGGAGCTGGCCGAGGGTATCGCGAAGATCACCATCTGCCGTCCGGAGGTGCGTAACGCATTTCGCCCCCAGACCCTCTTCGAGCTCTCGGAAGCCTTCGAGCTCGCCCGTGACGACCCGGAGGTGGGTGCCATCATCCTCACCGGGGAAGGCCCCGACGCATTCTGCTCGGGAGGTGACCAGCGTATTCGGGGCGACGACGGCTACATAGGAGACGACGACGTCGCGAGGAGGGGGATCGGGCGCCTGAACGTGCTGGACCTCCAGGTCCAGATCAGGCGCCTCCCGAAGCCGGTGGTGGCGATGGTGGCCGGCTACGCCATCGGCGGGGGCCATGTGCTCCACCTGGTCTGCGACCTCACGATCGCGGCCTATAACGCCCGCTTCGGCCAGACCGGTCCGAAGGTGGGAAGCTTCGATGGCGGTTACGGATCGGGACTGCTCGCGCGGACCATAGGGCTGAAGCGGGCGAAGGAGATCTGGTTCCTCTGCAGGCAGTACGGGGCCTCCGAGGCACTCGAATGGGGTCTGGTGAACGCAGTGGTGCCACTCGACGAGCTGGAGATCGAGACGGTGGCCTGGTGCCGGCGCATGCTCCAGCTGTCGCCGATCGCCCTGCGGATGCTGAAGGCGGGCTTCAATGCAGCGGACGACGGCCTGGCGGGCATCCAGCAGCTGGCTGGTGACGCGACGATGCTGTTCTACATGACCCAGGAGGGCCAGGAAGGGCGCGATGCCTATGTCCAGCGGCGTAGCCCCGACTTCAGCCGCTTCCCTCGCCGTCCGTGAGGCACCGGGAATGACCGGTCTAGGCCGCTGGGTGCTCGGAGCACGGCCCAGGACCCTTCCGGCTGCGGTGGTACCGGTAGCGGTGGGGATCGCCATGGCGGCTAGACCGGGCTCCTACGCGGGGCTGGCCAGTGGGCTCCACTCCTCCCAGTGGGCGAGAGCCGCCGGGGCCCTGGTGGTGTCCCTGGCGATACAGGTCGGCACCAACTACGCGAACGACTACTCCGACGGCATCCGGGGCACCGACGCCGATCGGGTAGGCCCGCCCCGCCTGGTGGCCTCCGGCCTCGCCAGTCCCCGGAGAGTACGTGCGGCAGCCCTGGCCTCCTTCGCCGTGGCCTGCCTAGCCGGGATAGTGCTCGCAGCCGAGACCTCCTGGTGGCTACTTCCGATCGGAGCAGCCTGTCTGGCTGCAGGATGGCTCTACACCGGTGGGCCGAAGCCCTACGGCTATCTCGGCTTCGGCGAGCTGTTCGTCTTCGGCTTCTTCGGCCTCGTAGCCACCGCAGGTACCACCTACGTGGTAGCCGACCGGTTCGTCTGGCAGTCCCTGCTGGCTGCCGTCCCTGTGGGCATGCTCGCAGTAGCTCTTCTCGAGGCCAATAACCTGCGCGACATCGACTCCGACCGTGAGGCATCGAAGCTGACCCTCGCGGTGCGTCTCGGGCGGCGGCGAGCGGGCCTCCTCTACCTGGCGACCCTGCTGGCCGCCCTCCTCGGAGCGGTCGCGCTCGCCCTGGTGAGCACGCCAGGGGCGCTTGTGTGCCTGCTGGCGGTACCGCTGGCGCCCAGCCTGGTCTCGCGCGCCCGGTCCGGGGCAGAGGGCACCGATCTGCTCCCGATGCTGGCCGGCACCGGGAGGCTGCAGCTCATAGCCGGCCTGCTCCTGGCCCTAGGCGTTCTGCTGTGAACCGGCTGGATCTCGCCACGAGACGGCCTGCCAGGCGCCGGTCAGCGAGTGGCCGTTCGGGCCAGCCCTGGCTGGCTATGGCCCGGCGCTGGCTGGCTATGGCCCGGCGCTGCTTGGCGGCCACCGAGGAAGCCCGACACCATGGCTGCAGCCAGCTCCGGGCGCTCCAGATGGCAGGCATGCCCTGCACCGGCTACGAGCGCTACCGTGGCGTTCTTCCCTATGGCCCGGGCCATCCTGGTGGCCAGGTGGCTAAAGCGGGAGTCGATGCACCCGGCCATCACGAGCACCGGCATCTCGAGCTCCTCCAGACAGCCCCAGAGGGGATCCTGAGATCCCGTGGAGCAGAGCCGCAGCGAGGATGCGAGACCAGCGGGATCGTTCGCGAGGCGGTTGCTGGTGGATGCCGCTGCGGCTGGGAGGGTCGCGAACATCGGGTTACCGAGCCACCTCTGGACGAACGCGTCCAGCGAGACAGTGGGCTCAGGGGACCCAGGGTCCAGCTCGTCTGCGAGCGCCCCGTCCAGAGCGCGCCGGGCAGCACGGGCCGAGGGGTCCTCTATGCCTGGAGTGGCACCTATGAGCACCAGACGCTCGACTGCCTCGGGGAACTGGAGGGCAAGGTGGAGAAGCACCCGTCCGCCCAGCGAGTAGCCGAGGTAGCTCGCCGGGCCCCCTCGCGCCTTGGCCACCAGGCGTGCCGATTTGTGGAGATCTGCGACTATGCGAGACGAACCACCGTGTCCGGGAAGGTCTACCGCCGTTATCCGGTGCCCGGCACCGAGGTAGGAGCCGAAGCTGCCCCAGCATGCAGCGCTCTGGGTGAAGCCGTGGACGAGAACCAGGTCGGGGCCCTCGCCCCAGGTCCTGGCTGCGAGGTAGCCATCTGCATCGTCGGGAGCCATCCGCTGTGATCCTAAGCCAGGAGCCTGGAGCTGGCGGCGGGGACCGCCAGCAGGGTGGGGAGGCGGAGGACCACCTGCCTCGCGCTGACGCGGAGGAGGGCAGGGAACCAGCAGGTGGGGACCCACAGGCCACCTTCGCCGCGACAGTGGTCGATGAGTGGGTCCGCTGCGGGGTCAGGCACGCCGTAGTATGCCCAGGCTCGCGTTCGACGCCGATGGCTCTTGCCCTGGCGCGCGAGGCCAGGCTGCGAGTACATGTGCGCCTCGATGAGCGGTCCGCCTGTTTCTTCGCCCTGGGCATCGGGAAGGCCACAGGTGTCCCGGCTGTCATCTGCACCACCAGCGGCACGGCAGCCTTCGAGCTGCACGCCGGGGTGGCCGAGGCCCATCACGCGGCGGTGCCCCTGATCGTGGTCACGGCCGACCGCCCCCCGGAGCTCCAGGAGGTCGGCGCTCCTCAGACGGCAGACCAGTCCCGTATGTTCGGGGGGATCCTCCGGTTCTTCGCCGAGCCGGGGGTGGCGGTGCCCGATGGGGGCACTTGGTGGCGCTCCCTGGCCGCACGGGCGGTGATCGAAGCCACATGTAATCCCCTGGGTCCGGGCCCGGTCCACCTGAACCTCGCCTTCCGGGACCCTCTGGTGGGCGAACCGGGTCCCCTGGCCGATGGACGGCCGTCGGGTGGCGCCTGGCATGCTCGGCCTGGGGTCCCATGCCTGGACCCTGGAACGCTCGAGCACATCTGCAGCCTTCTACATGCAAGGCGGACCCTTCTGGTGGCGGGCGAAGGCTCCGGGGAGCCTGCCTCGGTGCTGGCCCTGGCGGAGAAGCTCCACGCGCCCCTGATAGCCGATCCGCTCTCTGGATGCCGGGTGAGCCACCCGAACGTGGTGAGCGCTGCAGACGGGATCCTGCGGGCGCATGGCACCGGACGGCTGGCGCCGGAGGTGATCCTGCGTCTCGGTAGGCTGCCTGCATCGAAGGTGGTCTGCGACTGGCTCGATGCCGCATCTGGCTCCCCAGCAGTGCAGATCGTGCTCTGTGGCGGGCCCTGGAGCGACCCGGGCCACCGCGCCCATCTGGTCCTGCCTGGCGACTCCCGCTGGCTCTCTGGTGCCCTCTCGGAGCTCGCCGACCGGATCCAGGCCTCCCCAGAGGATCCAGACAGGCGTCGTTGGCTGGAGCTGTGGATGGCGCTCCAGGGAGTGTCGGATGAAGTGATAGCCCGCTGGTGCGCTGCCGAGGAGGTCCTGAGCGAGCCGGGCCTGGCCAGGGCGGTGGCCTCCTCGCTTCAGGCAGGCACGGTCTGCTACGTGTCGTCATCGATGCCGATCCGGGATATCGAGTGCTATTCGGGGATCCTGGCAGAAGGAGTGAGGATCCTGGCCAACAGGGGGTTGAACGGTATCGACGGGGTGCTCTCCAGCGCGCTCGGGGCAGCCACGGCATGCGGTCGTCCGGTGGTGGCCCTGCTCGGGGACCTGGCCTTCCTCCACGACGCGACCGCCCTCGTGCGAAGCATCGGAAGGGATGGTGAGCCAGATCCGACGGTCGTCGTGGTGGTCGCGGATAACTCCGGAGGGGGCATCTTCTCCTTCCTGCCACAGGGCTCCCTTCTCGAGCACGCGGAGTTCGAGCTCCTCTTCGGAACCCCCCAGCTTCCCGACGTGGTGGCAGTGGCTGCTGGGATGGGAGTCGAGGCGCTCGACCTCCAGGCCGACTCCACGACAGCGCTCGACCCCGGCTCCGGCCCAGCCCCCGCCTCCGGCTCCGGCCTGGCTCCCGGCTCCGGCCTTGCTGGCAGGCTGCGAGGGGAGATCGCCAGGCTGTCGGGTGCCGGTGGAATCTCGGTCATCCGCGTGGGCCTGCCGGAGCGTTCGAGGAACGTGGAAGTCCACCAGATGCTGAACGACGCGATAGCCACTGCGGTTTCCGAGGCCCTGGAGGAGGCCGATGGAGCGCCCCTGGGGGCCTTTCCTCGCCAGTCCCCGGCGCTCCACCGGGAGTCTTAGGATCGACCCGATGGCGAAGGTTCTGGTGATAGGTGGCAGCGTCGCAGGCTTGGCAACGGCGCTCGCATTCGCGCGTGACTCCCATCAGGTAACGCTGGTAGAGCGCGAGCTGCAGGCCGAGACCAGCCTGGATGCCGCGTTCGAGTCGATGACCGGACCGGGTTCCCATGTTCCCCAGAGGGCCCACTCGCACGCGTTTCTCGCACGGGCACGGAACCTGCTGGCTTCACGTATGCCAGACGTGCTCTCTGCACTCCTCGATGTAGGTACTCGCGAGATCGTCTTCGCCGATCATCTTCCCGATACCCTGTCGGATCGGAGCCGTCGCGAGGGAGACGAGGATCTGGTCGCCCTCGCCTGCCGGCGGAGCACCTTCGAGTGGGTGCTTCACCAGGTGGCACGTCGCCAGCCGGGGATCGAGATCGTCCAGGGGGAGGTAGCCGGTCTGGTAGCGGAACCGGTCGGGGGGAGCTCTCCGCCGGTGGTGCGCGGGGCGGAGCTGACCGGGTGCCACGGGGATGATCCGCGCGGGGATGACTCGACGAATCCACGGCCAGCCGGCCAGTCTCATCACAGTACCGGCCAACCGGCCGGGCAGGTGACTGCCGATCTCGTGGTGGACGCCTCGGGGCGCTGGTCCCGGCTAGCCAGCTGGCTGGAGGCAGTCGGATCGACGCGCCCGGAAGAGGAGGTGCACGACTCGGGCCTTCTGTACCTGTCCCGGTTCTACCGTCTGCGCCCCGGCGTAGAGCCTCCGCCAGCGGGAGGTCCCATAGGGGACGATCTGGTCTACTGCAAGTACGGTGTCTTCCAGGGGGACAACGACGCGATATCGGTCACCTTCGCCATCCCTTCGGACGACCGGGAGCTGCGCGCGTTGCTCCGAGCGGAGGCCTTCGACACAGCGGCTTCAGCGATGCCGGCCACGGCACCCTGGGTCGAAGCCGATGTAGCGACACCGGTGTCGAAGGTCGCGGTGATGGGAAAGCTCACGAACGTTCGCCGCAGGATGGTGGTCGGCGGCATGCCTCCCGCTCTCGGGGTGCTGCCAGTAGGGGACGCGGCCACCCATACGAACCCCCTCTACGGCCGAGGCTGCACCCTCGCTCTAGTGGGGGCCATAGGTCTAGCTGATCTCTACCGCGACCACGGGGCCGACGGGCTGGCTCTCGCTCTGGCCTACGAGGATCTGCTGGAGCGCGAGAGCGATCCCTGGTTCAGGAATGCCATCTGGCAGGACTCCCAGTCGAGGGCCGCGCTCGCCTCCTACCGTGGCGAGGAGATCCCACCCGAGGACGTCCCGTTGGTTCAGTTCGCTGAGCTGCTGAGGGACGGCATCCTGCCTGCGGCGCGGACTGATCCGCTGGTGAACAGGGCATTCCTCAGGGTCCTGAACCTCCTCGACACACCCGAGGCCCTCTTCGGGGACCCCCGGCTGGGCGAGGCCGTCCTGACGAGCTGGGAAGGACGATCCAGCCGACCTGCGGCGCCGCCCATGGGTCCCGATCGAGCAGACCTGCTCGACATGATCGAGCAGACCTGCTCGACATGATCGAGAAGGCCTCGGCCGACCTCTGCAGGTGAGCTGGCGGGTATCTCCGGACCGGCTGGACCGGGATGTAGGGCTTCGGCCGCGGGTTTCACTGGGTGCCACGGTGCTGGTGGCAGACTAGGGATATGCCTTTGCTGTCCGAGGACCTGGCTTTTCGCGGGTTGGTCCACCAAGTCACCGACCAGGAACTGCTGGGTCGTCTGGATCGGTCGAGAATATGCGCCTACATCGGCTTCGATCCGACTGCCGACAGCCTTCACGTAGGGCACCTGCTCCAGGTGCTGCTGCTCAGGCGGCTGGCAGAGGCAGGCCACAGACCCATTGCGCTGGCAGGTGGAGGCACAGGGCTCGTAGGGGACCCCTCGGGGCGCTCCGAGGAGAGGGTGCTGCTCGACGAAGACCGTCTGCGGTCGAATCTGGGTCGCATCCAGATACAGCTCGAAAGGCTGCTAGCCACCCCGGTGTCTGGATCCGCGGATGGCTCCGGCGCGCTCCTCCTCGATAACTCCGAGTGGCTCGGTTCCATCGGACTCCTGGAGTTCCTGCGCGAGGTGGGCAAGCACTTCGGGGTGGGGGAGATGATCGCGAAGGAGTCGGTGCGCTCCCGTCTGGATCGGCCAGACCAGGGCATGTCCTTCACCGAGTTCAGCTACATGCTCCTACAGGCCTATGACTTCCTGTACCTCTACGATCACTACGGCTGCCGTCTGCAGATGGGGGCCTCTGACCAGTGGGGGAACATCACCATGGGCATGGAGCTCATCCGCAAGGTCCGTGGAGAGCAGGCATCTGGGCTCACCACTCCGCTCATCGTGAAGCCTGACGGGACGAAGTTCGGAAAGACTGCCTCTGGGACCATATGGCTGGATGCCGAGAAGACGAGCCCGTATCTCCTCTACCAGTTCTTCGTTCGGACCGAGGACTCCATGGTCGCCAGCCTGCTGCGCTGGCTCACCTTCCTCGACCACGAGGAGATCCTGGATCTGGACGCCGCGACCGAGCAGCGGCCCGATCTCCGGGAGGCCCAGCGGGTGCTTGCCCGCCATGTGTGCACGCTCGTCCACGGTCCCAGAGAGGCCGACCGTGCAGAGCGTGCCTCGAACGCGCTTTATTCCGAGGCGGTGTTCGAGCTGGACGAGAGGACGCTGGTAGAGGCCAGCTCGGAAGCCCCTGCTACGGAACTGCCGCGGGCGGACCTGGGAACCAGCCGGGCCTCGGTAGCAGGCCTCCTGGTGGCGACCGGCCTGGTCACCTCTGCCACGAAGGCCCGTAGCGCCCTGTCGCAGGGTGGCGTCTACCTGAACAACCGCCGGGTCCACGACCAGGAGGCAGTGGTGGGGCCAGAGGACCTACTCTGTGGACGCTATGCCCTGCTTAGACGTGGCAAGCGCGATTACCACCTCCTGCGTTTCGTAGGCGATAGCTGATGCTCTTCGTCGTGGTATCGCTGGTGGTGCTGGCGGTGATGCTCTTCGCAGCTGCAGGGGGGCTGTTCCTGGCGCCGCCAGACGCTCCTGGTCCCCGGCACCGGGCATCGCGAGTCTCCTGGCCCACCGGCCAAGGGCACCCGGAGGAAAGCCGCGGGGTCGTGGTGGTACACCGGATGTCACCCGAGGAGCACGGGCCGGCCAGCCACGGCGCCGTCTCGACCCCCTCCCACTCGGAGGAGGGGTCCGGTCCCGGAGTGGGGGAGCCGAGGTGATGCTGCCGGCCCGGGGTCGCGTGGCGGTCACCGTTTCCTCCATCGCGCTTCTAGCGCTGGTGCTCGGCGCGTGTGCGGGACCCGACGAGACGGGGACCATGGCCCAGCGGGTGAGCGCCTGGGCATCGTCTACCGGCTTCACCGGGGAGATAGGGACCATATCGGCCGACATCGACCGGGTGGCGAGGGTGGCAGCCCATGGCAGCCCCGGTGCGATAAGGGCGGACTGCGCGGTGCTCAGCTCGGACACCGCGGAGGCCCACCAGAACCTGCCCACTCCCGACCAGGGCCTCACGGAGACACTGGTGCGGGCCTATGGTGAAGCATCAAACGCCGCCGAGGACTGCTACGCAGGCGCGGGCGGCGCGCCGGGTGACATGGCGCGTTTCTCTGCAGAGAGAGAAGCCTTCTTCAGGTCCTCCATCCAGGCCCAGGCAGAGGTCGACACGCTCGAGCATGGTGGAGCCGTTAGCGGATCCGGAGGTTCCTAGGTGGAGTGGCTGGACGAGGCTGCTGGCCCGGAGGCCTTCGACCGGCTCCGCAGGCGCGTTCTGTGGATGATGCCGAGCGGTCTCTACCTGATCGGCTCGCGCTCGGGGTCCCGGATGAACCTGATGACCGCCAACTGGGTATCCCAGCTTGCGCTCCAGCCGAAGCTCGTCGGAGTCTCCCTGGAGGTCGACTCCCTTACCCACAGCCTGGTGAGCGAGGGGGGCGCGTTCGGGATCACCCTGCTCTCACGCACTGACCGGGCACTGGTCAGGCGCTTTGCCAAGCCGGTGCCGCCAGACCAGGTGTCTGGCGACGCCACCGGTGGTGGTCTGGAGATCGCCGGCGTGAGGGCGCGGTTGGCCCCCTCGGGCGTTCCGGTCGTCGAGTCTGGCCTGGCCTGGCTCGACTGCACCGTGACCAACAGTCTCGGCCTCGGCAGCCACACGCTCTTCGTCGGGGAGGTCACCGCCCTGGGCTGTGGCGAGCCCCAGGAAGGCGAGGTCCACGAAGGCGATGGGTCGCGTCCAGAAAGCGGTCCTGCGGCCCTGGTGGAGACCGGGGCCGCCGGTGAGCCTCTGGTGGCTGAAGGCGGCGTGCTCCGGATGGAGGACACCAGGATGCACTACGGGGGTTAGGCTCCGTAGTGCCCGGGGTCCACGGTGACCACCAGGTCGAACCTGTGGCTAGCGCCGGTGAGAAGCCGTATCCGCACGGCCGCGCTCTCAGGTGCCTCCCGCGTCCTTGGGTCGCAGGTCTATACGGAGGGTGAGGATGCCGTCATCGAGGGTGGCATCTGCGTCGCCGATGATGGCGAAGTCCATGTAGTCGAGCTGGGCCTGCTCGATGAAGCGCCTGCGTTCGGCCCCCTCGACGGGTGGTAGGGAGCGTTTCTGGACTGCCTGGGCTCGCTCCTTGAACCTGGCCACCATGGCCGCTGGGTCGAAATCCTCGCTCATGTGGCGACCTTAGAGCCTGGCTGGATGAACGGTCTAGCAGCGGCAGCGCCAACCGCTGCCGGTCCTGGCCGGGGCCGGGCTGGCCGGAGGGGCCCTGCGGTGGGATAGACTGGTCTGCAGGGCCGGACCTGGGTAATTTCCCGGTGAGTGACCGAGATGACCGGCCCAGAGGGTGGCCTGGCAGGTTCATCAGGGGTGGATGCCAGCCGGGTCCAGCTCGATCTCGGGGACGGAGGAGTCGCTGGTGAAAAAGGGACGGCACCGCAGGTTCGAAGAGGCGCGTAGCTTGAAGCGCGCGGTCGCCACTGATAACCGTCGCTGCGTGGAGTGCGGTGCAGAGCCGGACGACTCCCATGCGTCCTGGTGCCTGGCGGAGGCTGACGAGCTGGAGGAGCTCCTCGGAGGCGGTCCAGCGCGACCGAGGATCAGCGACGAGGACGATCCGCTGGCCGAGTGAGGCCAGCTGGCCCGGTGGCCGGGATGCTGACCTAACCGCCATGGCCCGGCAACGGCCTGCGGCGCGTTGGATCAGCTGTTCGAGCCGGCCAGGAGCTTCCTCAGCTCCTTCTTCAGGAGCTTGTACACCTTTGGTCCCACGATGGCCGTCAGCTCGTCCCTGAGCGTCTCGAACAGGGGCGCGGTACCCGTGAATGCCTCGGGAGCCTCGGTGCACCACCAGTGGAAGTCCTCGCCGCCACTGCCCCAGTGGCGCCTTTCCCACTCGCCCACCATCGAGATGACCCTGCCGTCCTCGGACTGGTGGTCCTCGCATCTGAGCGGCAACTGCCAGCAGACGTCGGGCTTCAGCTCGAGGGGCAGGCGCCGGGTCTCCAGGGCTGCCCGGTGCAGGGCACAGCCTGGTCCTCCTGGGAAGCCGGGACGGTTCAAGAATATGCATGCCTCCTTCACCAGGCGCGTGCTGAGCTCGCCTGATGGGAGCCTCTGGAGGACGCCGGAACGCCCGGGCCGAGGCTGTCCCTGCTTATGGAATTGCCACTGGTCTGGTGTGAGCTCCAGCGCGGCCGCCTCCACCCGGCGCGCGTCGTCTATGCCGGTCAGATGCGCGCCATATGAGCAGCAACCCTGTGCCAGCTCTGGAGTCGGACCTGTCAGCACCCCCTGGCAACCGGCTCCATAGATGCAGGTCCAGGAGCTGGTGAGGAAGGTGACGTCGAACATCCAGATACGGTCCTCGTCGGGGTCCGGGATGGCGAGCCACTGGCGTGGTGACTCGCCGGGCCTAGCTGGGCCAGCACCTGGCCGTGCACGCCTGGTGGGCATGCCGATTGCCGCTCGGGTGCCGTTAGCGTCCAGGCTCCGGCTCGCCTTAGCGTTCAGGCTCTTCATGGGCAGGAGCATCCTGCGGTGCCCACCAGCAGCCGCTGGGAGCGCGTCGGCTCTGCGCAGCAGAACCATGCCTCGGTAAGGCGCGGCCGGCTGGCAGGGGGCAGAGGGGATCGGTATCCGGGGAGTGGGCTGGGCTTCAGCCGGGCAGAGCCAGGCAGGGAGAGCCGCTCGCAGACGGCCTCCCGGAGCGCCTGATAGGCATCGTCGGGAGACCACCCAGCCTCGGCAGCCCGCTCCGCGATCTGAGACAGCTCGAGCTGCAGCTCGTCGAGGACCGGGTCTGGCGAGCGCCAGGGGTAACCGAGATGGTCGGGGTCGTAGGGTCCGAGCATGCCCTCGAGGTGGCCGGAGCGTATGAGGAGAGATCCAGGCGGTACGAGCAGGCGGATCGAGAGCTGCACCGGGTCTAGGTTTCCCACCAGGTCCATCTCGGCCACTAGGTCGAGGATGTCCAGGATGTCCTCGCGCAGAGTCCACGGGGTGAAGGGGACGAAGGAGGGGCGGGGCTCGATGCCAGCCTGGCGCAGTATCCCTACGGCTTCCTGCTCGTCGGCGCGCGTGTGCCCCTTCGCGAGGTGATCCAGCACCACGTCGTTAGTCGACTCGAAGGCCGAGGTCACGAAGAGGCATCCGGCCTGGGAGAAGCGCTGCCAGGTAGGCATGCCTCCCCATAGGTCTCCCGCATGGCGGATGATGTGCTCGACCTTTACCGTTGCATCGAAGGTCAGCTCCGGGAAGGTGGAGTGGAACGCGTCGATCACCCGCATGGCGTGACGGGGGCCGTTCAGGAAGTCTGGGTCGCCGAAGGAGATGTGGCGTGCTCCGAGGCCGACGAGCTGATCGATGTCGGCCATCAGCTGGTCCAGTGCTACGAGGCGGGTCCTGCCGTCGTAGACGACCGGAACCGGGCAGTGCCTGCACCTGTGTGCACAGCCATGGCTGGCCTCCACGTATCCGGCGAGGATCTCCTGGTCCCCTAGGGCCAGCTTCGCATAGCTGGCAAGTGGTGGCAGCAGGTGCCGTGCTGGTAGTCCCGGGGCCGGAGCACGTCCCAGCGAAACCCGAACGGAGGGAAAGGGGAGGTCGTCCGAGTAGCCTCCGGCCGACCCAGGCAGGGTTTCGCAGGCTGGCTCCAGGTTCCCCGTGGCATCGGAGATCTCGGACAACCACGCGAGCAGCTCGGGGCCTGTCTCGCCTGCGATGGCTGCGTCGAAGCCGGTGGCTGACCGCCTCCAGCTACCTCCAGCCAGGCGATGGGTGGCCCCAGCCTGAGGCTGAGCCTGAGCCTGAGCTTGAGCCTGAGTCCCGGTCTCTCCCGGGGAGCGGGATGGCTCTGCCAGGTGGGTCCCGGACGCGTTCGCAGCCAGGTACGGGTCGAGCTCCTCCAGTGCCATCCCCACTCCTGCGTAGAGACCGAATATGCACACCGGGAGGTCAGGCGCCAGGGCCTTGATGGAAGGCATGGCTTCGAGGGCTAACCGTAGGGCGGTGTGCATGGGGACGGAGATCGCGACGGCCTCTGACCACGCCAGGAGATCCTCGTCGAGGCCCTCTAGGGATAGGTCCGCGATCCGAACCTCATGACCAGCGTGCTCCAGCACCCCAGCTGCCGAGGCGGGGTAGAGAGGCTGGTGACCGAGCTCGTAGGTGGAGATGAGCAGCACGCGCACGGCGCTCAGGCTACCCGAGTTCACCCGTTGGCCTTACCACGCTCCAGGGCTCCGGCGGCTGTGAGACGTCTGGCAGGCCGGATGGTCGGGTCAGGCTGAGAGGCTGACGGTGATGGTATTCCCTGCCGCACGGAGGGCCGCCTCCACGACCGACGGGCTCGGTCCACGGGCGAAGACGAAACCGATGTAGCGGTTGGTGTCCGGAGCAGCCATCACCAGGCTGCCTGGGGTGGCGGTGATCTCGATGCCGTCGATCCACTCGATTGCCCTGGCTTCGTCCAGTCCGTCGACCGAGCAGAGCGTTCCGGATCCCGGTGCGGGCAGCATGAGCACCCCGGCAGCAGATCCGCCTGGAGCGGGCGTGAAGCTGGCGCCAAGAGCGGAGGAGATGACCAGCTCCTCCAAGCTCGAACCGGTCGCGAGGGAGATAGTCCTCGAGCAGAGCCCCCCGATGGTGCGCGCGGCCACCTCTATCACGGCGACCCTGCTTCTCGGAGCGGGTGGCGCGGCCGGAGCGGGTGGCGCGGCCGGAGCGGGTGGCGCGGCCGGAGCGGGTGGCGCGGCCGGAGCGGGGAAGGTGGCCGGACCGGGAGAGGTGGAGCTGCCGGTGGCATCGTGTCGGGCCGCCGGACTCGCAGATGATCGGGTGATGCGGATCTCGGCATGCACTGGACCCTGGTCGAGGCCGATTGCCCTGCAGGCATCGCCCGTAGCGCGGATGGCTGCATCGAGGTCAGCGCGCTCTAGCCGGCTCGGGGTGACGAAGATGGTCTCCTCGAAGTAGGGCCCGTCGAGCGGATCGGGTTTGTCGAGGATCGCCAAGGTCTTCAGGCTGCCGTGGTCGAGGATTCCCTCCACCACCACCTCCTCGCCTGGGATGAAGGACTCGAGCAGGAGCGGTCCATCTGGTGCACCGGCGTCGGCTGCGATGCTCCTGACGCGCTCGACGACCTCGACCAGGGAATCCCCGGAGTCCACTCGTATCACCCCGCGGCTAGCCGAGAGGCCGGTGGGTTTCACCACGCATGGATAACCGATGGCTTCTCCCAGCGCGAGGGTCTGCGCTCTCGTGGCTCGGCTGGGGAGCTCGGCGAATGCCGGCTGAGGCACCTCCTGGGAGGCGAGCATCCGGCGCATCCTGAGCTTGTCGCGGGTGACCCTCACGGCATCGACGCTGCCGTGGATGAGGCCAAGGCGTTCGGCGATGGCCGCTGCAGCGACTACTCCCTGGTCGTCCACCCCTACCACTGCATCTATTGGGGTGGTGAGGTCATGGGCTACCGCGAGGTCTGCTGCGCGAGCAGGGTCATCGAGTGGAAGCTCCAGGTGCCTGCTGCCGATCAGTTCGGGCGCGCCGTAGGGCTCGTCCGTAGCGATCACCACCTCGACACCGAGAGCGCGGGCGGCGTCTACGAAGGCCCCGGCCCTGTAGGTGCCGGTAGGCATGACGAGCATCACACGAGCCACGGCACATCATGGCCGATCCAGGCTGGCTGGTGGCGCAAGGGACCTCGGACCTGGAACGCTACGGCAGTTGGTCCGCTCTATGATGTCGGAAAGGAGGTAGGCCCGATGAAGAGCGATACGGAAGGTGCCGAGGCCAGCGACGGTTACGAGCCTGTGCTGGTGCTCACGCCTGCAGCTCGTGAGGTGGTGCTGGGCGCACGTGCCGACGAACCCGACCCGGACCGGCTGGCGCTCTGGGTGGAGGTGACCGGGGCGCGGGAGGGTGCCTACACCTACGACATCTACTTCCAGGCGGTCTCCGATGCGGGTGACACCGACGTGATCCAACACGACGACGAGCTGCCGGTGATCATCCCGCTGGCGAGCGTCGCCCGTCTCAGGGGCGCGCGCCTCGACTTCTCCGACGAGGGTGAGGGCGGTCTCGTCATGGTGAACCCGAACGTCCCCCCCGCCTCGCAGACGCGTGAACCACCTCGCCAGGGAGACCTCTCCAGCGAGGTCGCTCGCCAGGTGCTGGCCGTACTGGAAGAGCAGGTGAATCCCTCGATAGCTGCACACGGGGGCCGGGCGGACCTGGTGGCAGTGGAGGAAGGGGTGGCATACCTGAGGCTGGGTGGTGGTTGCCAGGGATGCGGCCTGGCGAAGGTGACCCTGTCGCAGGGTATCGAGGTGGCGATACGCGACGCGGTACCCGAGATCACCTCGGTGGTCGACGTGACCGATCACGCGAGCGGCAGCAACCCATTCTACGAGCCGGCCAAGAAGTGACCCAGTAACGGTATGGCGGCCCCTGGCCACCCGCTCGGCACCCTGAGCCCGCTCGGCGTGGGGGCCAGCCAGCAGGGGCCGCCAACCGCCGACTGTGCTGAGGTGTACTAAGCCTCGAGGTGGGCGGTGACGTCGAGCACCAGTTCCACCATGTCTCCCACCACCACTCCACCGGTCTCGATTGTCGCGTTCCAGCGCAGGTCGAAGTCCTTCCTGTTCACCTTCGAGGTGGCCAGGACGTGCATGACCGTGCCTGCAGCGGGGGTCGGAGAGGACTCGTCGGTGGAGCCGTCGCCGGGATCGCCGCCGTGGAGCCCGGTCAGGGTCACCTGGAAGTCGACGGGGCAGGTTACATCGCGGATGGTGAGCTGGGCGGCCAGCAGCCTGCGTCGGGTGGAGGACGGCTTCAGCGCGCCGACCAGGGTGAGACGTGGCCAGCGCTCCACGTCGAAGAAGTCAGCGGAGCGCAGGTGCTCGTCGCGGGCCTCGTCTCCCGTGGAGAGCGAGGCAGCATCTGCCCATGCCTCGACTGAGGCGTCCGAGGGGTCCGTGCCGGTCAGGATCCGACCCTGGAACTGGAGGAACCTTCCGCGAACCTTCGACACCATCATGTGGCGGGCGACGAACTGGAGGGAGGAGGCCGATGGGTCAATCGCCCACGTGCCAGCGGGCACCGCCTCGGGCATCGCCACCTCGTCACCGGCGCGGATCTGGTGGAGCGAGGCTATGGGACCGGGGTTCGTCTTCGTCATGTCCCGGCCATCCTCGCGGATGCCTGGACGCTAAGTCAAATGATGACCACGGAGAGTGGTAACTAGTACTGGTTATACCTGGGTGGGCACCATAGGTGAGCGCAGCCGCCTGGCTTCACTCTCGGAGATCCGTCCATCTGGATGGCCAAGCCTGTCTGGGCTGGTAGGGCCTGCGTTCAGCGGCTGAAGGCGAAGCGGGCTACTCCGAGGAAGATCACGAAGCCACATTCGACCGGCAGCGCCATGCGTGTATAGGCATGCGACCAGGCTCCGTCAATGGCGGTGGCCACGAGCCGCGTGCTGAACACCGCCGTGGCGAGGATGAAGACGCAGGTGAGCGCGTCGAGACCCGCGTGCCTGCTCAGCAGGTAGGCGAGGAAGGCAGCGGTGCCAATCGACACCGCCCCGTAGTAGCAGCGCACCTCCACCTGGCCGGCGCGATCGGTCCACTCCAGACCGAACCGGTTGACGAGCGACGGTTTGGCCAGGAGCGCCAAGCCGAAGCCGGCGAAGTAGGCGATGGCGGCGAGGTCCGCCAGATCGTAGGCGTGTAGGTGCATGCCGGCGCCAAGGCTCCCGCTGAGATGCGCTTGCTGTCAGCCGACCGCGGCCTCGATCTGCTTCGCGAGCCGGTCCTCGATCTCGAGGTTCCAGGCCGACTCGGCCACGTCGACGACGAGGAAGAGGCTGGACAGCAGCAGGGTCTCCACTGCCATTATCCCCAGGTGCTCCAGCCACTTGCCGATGGAGATCCGGACGGTGAAGTCGTCCGGCTCTCCCTGGACGAGGATGGTGAGAGCCCGGTCCGCGTCTACGACACCGGCAAGGAACCCGCCCTTCTTCGCCTGGATGACGGTGCCGTGCTTAGACGGCGCGGAGCTCTGGACGCTGAAGCCGTCGGAGGTGAGTGCCTGAGAGATCTTGGCAGCCAGGCTGCCTAGATCGGTGTTCTTGTTCTGGAAGTGCTGGACCTTCTCGCCGATCATCTGGGCTCCTTATGGTTGGTGACGGTGTCATTCTCGCGGGCCCCCGGCTGATCCGCTGGGCGCAGGCTCGGCTATCTGTGGTGAGACGCCAGCGCACTGCATGGATGCCGGTAGGCCACCTGGCTGCTAGACGAGCGTAGCGGGAGGTAGGCCTGCTGTCCGGTCGGCCACTCGCGCCGGAGAGACGCATGGCGGCGTCCGGCGATGCATCGGAAATGCACCAGCCAGCCCACCCCCGGGTCAACCCACCAGGCAGGTCTTATCCGCGCCTGGTTCTACTGGAACGGCTAGCCTCGCATGCATGGCACAGTCTCGTGAGCTCGACCTGGGAACCATCTGGCTGTTCTCCGCCTGCTCGGCCAGCCAGTTGCGGACAATTCGCAAGGCGGTGGAGGAGGTGAACGCCCCTGCAGGTCGCGTCCTGTGCGAGGAGGGGTCTGTGGGCCGGGAGTTCTTCTTCATCGTCGAGGGGACGGCCAGCGTCCGCCGCTCCGGCCGTAAGGTGGCCACCCTCGGGCCGGGTGGTTACTTCGGAGAGCTTGCCCTGCTCGACAGGCGCCCACGGTCGGCGACGGTGGTATCCGAGACTCCCATGAAGCTGCTCGTGCTGGAGCAGAGGCGCTTCAACGGCCTGCTCGACGCCATGCCGGCTCTGTCTCACAAGCTGCTCGTGGCCATGTCCGGCAGGCTCCGCCAGGCAGACGCCAAGGCGTTCAACTGACCGACCGCCAGAGCCAGCCCGCCCCCGGGGAGGCGGCTGGCTAGCCCGGAGCGCACCTGGGTGGCTGTGGGTCGTCTAAGCGGGCGGGTCCAGATCGGCAGAGCCAGACGAGCCGGCGGCGGCGGAAGCCCCTAGCGACTCCTCGACTATCTGGGAGAGGTCCATGACCCTCACCTCCTCCTCGCGACCGCGGCTGCGCACGGCATCGTCGAGCATGATGAGGCAGTAGGGGCAGGCAGTCCCCACCACCCCAGCCCCGGTGGTGAGCGCCTCGTCGGTCCTTTCGAGGTTCACCCGCTTGCCGAGGGACTCCTCCATCCACATGCGCGCCCCACCGGCACCACAGCAGAAGCTCTTCTCGCGATGGCGGTGCATCTCCAGCTGGGTTACACCAGGCACGGCCGCCAGTACCGATCTCGGCTCGTCGAAGACGCGGTTATGGCGACCGAGGTAGCAGGGGTCGTGATAGGTGACGCTCGATGCGAAGCCACCACCCGGGGTGATCCGGCCGTCTGACACGAGGCGCGACAGGAGCTGGGAGTGGTGGACCACCTCGAAGTTCCCCCCGAGCGCGGGGTACTCACGGGCTAGCGAGTTAAAGCAGTGGGGGCAGGATGCCACCACCTTGCGTACCTTCGCCTCGTTCAGGGTCTCTATGTTCGCCTTTGCCTGCTCCTGGTAGAGGTACTCGTTACCGATGCGCCTAGCGGGGTCTCCGGTGCACGATTCGCGTGGACCGAGGATCGCGAAGGATACCCCCGCCTGATGGAGCAGCCTCGCCGTGGCCTGGGTGGCCTTCCGGGCTCGCTCGTCGAGAGCGCCGGCGCAGCCGACCCAGTAGAGCCACTCGATGTCGTCGGGGATGACGTCGGTGACCACAGGTATGTCGAAATCAAGGGCCTCGGTCCACTCGGTCCGCTTCGCGCCCCCGAGTCCCCAGGGGTCTCCCTGGTTCTCGATGTTACGAAGCATGAGCCCGGCCTCGGTCGGGAACCTGGACTCCATCAGCACCTCGTAGCGGCGCATCTCGACGATGGTGTCTATGTGCTCGATGTCCACAGGGCATTGCTCCACGCACGCGCCGCAGGTCAGACACGACCAGAGCACGTCTTCCTCGATGGTCGAGGGGACCAGAGTGGGTGCCTCGGCACCGGCATCGGCCGAGCCGTTGGATCCATCCCCGTCCTCCTCACCGGCATGGCCCCCGGACGCCGTCGGGCTGCCCAGGAGGCGCGGTCCGGACGCGAAGAGCTGGTCCCGCAGGGACATTATGAGCAGCTTCGGCGACAGCGGCTTACCGGTGTTCCACGCAGGACAGGCGTCCTGGCAACGTCCGCACTCGGTGCAGGTGGCGAGGTCCAGCAGCTGCTTCCAGCTCAGGTCCTCGATGTGCCCGGCACCGAAGACGGTGTCCTCGGTGACGTTCTCCATGTCCATGTCAGGCGTCGAGTAGAGCGCGCCGAGAGCACGGGGTCTGCGGCTGGTGGCGACGTTTATCGGGGCCGCGATGATGTGGAGGTGCTTCGAGTGGACGACGAATACGAGGAAGCCCATGATCACCGCCACGTTCGCCAGGAGAAGGACCGTCTCCAGGTCCGCGTTCACCCCGACGCCGAGAGGGTGAAGCGCCCTGCCGATGCCGTGGGAGGCGAAAGCCCACCAGCCGTATGGGAAGTCGCCGGTGTTCGTCTGAGCTGCCCGATATCCGAGCAGCGTGATCATCACCAGGGCGATCATCGCGAGGGTGAACCAGGCGGCACCCGTATGGGATCCATAGAAGCGCGACTGGCGCTCGCGGCGCGACGGGGAGTTCACGAGCCGGATGACGCTGAAGACCGCCAGGGCTAATAGGACCGCGACAGCGAAGAAGTCCTCCAGGAACCCGAGCACGGCAGTGTGGCCGATGAAGGGGACGGCGAAGTGCTTGTCGAAGAGGTCGCCGTAGGCCTCGAGGATGGTGAACATGAGCAGGGTGAAGCCCCAGAAGGTGAAGGCGTGCGCCACGCCCGGCACGGTTCGCTTGAAGAGCTTTCGCTGGCCGATCACCTCGGTGAGCTCTGCGGATATCCTCTTCGGCAGGTCTCGGAATCGTCCCGGGTCGGGCCGTCCGGATCGGATCAGCCTGAACAGGTACCACAGCCGCCGCCCGGCGATGGCGAACGCGACGATGGTGACCGCACCACCTATGGCAATCCTTACTGGCACTTATCCTCCTGAGGGTCGTCTGGGGCTAGGCACACGGCACCCCACTGCTGGGTCTTGGTCACTGGATTCTGCGGGAAGCTGCTCGCCTCGCCTTAGACCCGGAAGTTCTCCGAGTAGCGGCTGGGCGTGGGTCCCCACTGGCCCTGGTACTTCGAGCCGAGTCCTTCGGCACCGTAGGGTCTCTCGGCTGGTGTCGACATCCTGAGGAAGCTGATCTGGCCGATCTTCATGCCCGGGTAGACGGTGATCGGCAGGTTAGCCACGTTCGACAGCTCCAGGGTGAGGTGCCCGTCCCATCCTGCATCGACGAAGCCCGCGGTCGAGTGGATCAGCAGACCGAGGCGACCGAGGGAAGACTTGCCCTCCAGACGGGCGACTAGGTCGTCGGGAAGCCGGACGCGCTCGAGGGTGGATCCGAGCACGAACTCCCCAGGGTGGAGGATGAGGGCGTCGTCCTCGCCTATCTCGACCAGCTCCGTCAGGTCCTCGTGGACCTCCCTCACGTCGATCACCCGCATCGTGTGGTTCCGGAACAGCCGGAAGTACCTGTCGACGTGTAGATCGACCGAGGAGGGCTGTATGCAGGCGTCACCGAGCGGGTCGATGACTATGCGTCCGGCATCCATCTCCTCGCGGATGCTGCGATCTGATAGAACCATCGCCAGCACGATAGTGTGATATTCGCTCGCGAGCGTAGTTCAGAGGCAGAACATCAGCTTCCCAAGCTGAGAACGCGGGTTCGATTCCCGTCGCTCGCTCGGTATGCATCACCAGCTCAGGGCATTGTCGAGTTGAAGCCTTCCCTGCCGAGGGACGCAGCAACCTGGGGCAGACCACATAGAGACCACATTCGCGGCTGGGAGGCGCCAGCGAGCTGCGCTTGCGTGTCAGAGTGTGCCGGGGTGGGGCGTCCTCGGCCCTAGGCGGTAGGACCTACCGTTCACGTCCCGGCCCTCCCCGGTCTCGAGCTCGCGTCGCTCTGTGATCCCCGTACGATCCCGGTCTCCCCTCGCCACGACCGACCCGCGGGCGGGGAGTTCCAGCAGGTGTCACATTGTCAACCGGGCGGTCTGCCGAATCGCTTCCCGACCGGGCGACAAGCAGCGGCCCCAGGCGGAGGCGGCCAAGGTGGGGGCGCGAGGTGATGCCGCGTCACTGTTTCCGGCTGCGGACCTCGGGAACTCCATGGTCACTAGGCATCATTATGTTCCGGCCAGGAGCTCCCAGCCGGGACGGAGCCTCGTCGTCTCGGAAGTAATGGCACCTCGCGGGCGTTGGCGACGGAACCGGTTCAGGCGCATCACGTTCGCACTGGCCTCCGCTCCGTAGTTCTCGCCGCCTCTGTGGCGCGTGAAGTCCACGAGCGGCCAGCCTGCACAGTACGGATCGACGGAGAGAACCTTGAAGGCCCTGGCTTTGGACGGTCGGAGCGGTCGGCAACGCAGGTCCATCTCGGAGCGGTCGATGGCGCGAACGGTAACGCTCGATGGGGGCGGGCGCAGGCGCTTCTTCGCGATATCGATGGCAATGGCAGCGAGGAATATCGCTCCGAGGACCACGAACAGCCACGGCCAGACGAAGCGGACGGCATAGTCTCCGATGGTGGCAGCGAGCGAGATGTGCGCCAGGCCGAGACCGCGTGGATAGGTTACGAGCAGGTGTTCGTGGTGGTGAACCACCACGAAGAAACGAACAGCGCTGTTGGACACGGTGCGCTCGACGTGGTGGCCGTCCACCACCTGGTTCTGTACGGCCCGCGGTATGGCGGCGTCCGCCTCGTGGTGGAGGAAGTCCAGGTGGGCGGACGTCTCGTAGGCACCTAGTCCGTCCAGGCCGAGCAGTACGGTCGTGGCGGCGATGCGCGTGCCAGAGACCAGGCGCACTAGGCGCGCGAGGCCGTAACGGAGCCAGTCGCGCGCTGTCCAGTCCGGGGCGGTCGTGGGCATCACGGCCTGTGGCCTGGCCAGGAACCGGAGAGTTGGCCGTAGAACAGTATGCGGGAGTTCCAGGCGTTCACCTCTGCGGAAGTGCAGGTGTCTCCCCAGCGCTCACAGACAGGAAGGTAGGGCAGTTCCTCGGCCCAGGTCATGCTTACGAGCGGGTTCGGCAGGACGAGGTGTGCCCCCCCTGGACACTGTGGCGCGTATTGCCATCCGGCCGGGAGGTTCGGTGGGGTTGGTCCGGCCACCGAACCTCCCCAAGAACATGGATTCGCTGGGTTCTGGCCATGGGTAACTACTTGGTCGACATCGAACGAAGCAGCCTCGAAGGAAAACGTAGTCCACTCCTGGTCGGGCCAGCCGGTGGTGGTAGATGGGTCGAAGGCGGCGAAGAAATAGGTAATCATTGCGTTTGTGCTCAGCACCCAGAGCTCGTGTTCTTGGGCTGGCAGGCCGTAGGGGTCGCCTGCTATGGCAAGAGTGCTGCTCTCCAGCAGTTGGTCGCGGTGTTCCCAACCAACGCCGGGGCAGGCTGCATTCTCGCCCATGTACACCACAAAGGGAGCACAGCCGTCGTCGTAGACATAACCTACAAAATCCTCCAGCGACCCGATACCGCTAGTCCAGTCTCCGGCGCACCCGCCCGCACCGCTATCGGGGACATCGGTCGCTGCACTTATCTCGAGGCAGGGCAGAGCGTTCCCCGCCACCGCGAAGGGAGTCACGTCCCTCTCGGAGCGCTCCAAGTTCGTCGCCACCCAGAACTGGTCGGCCTGGTCCAGGGCGAACCAGTTCGACGGCAGTGCCACAGGAGGATCGCCCTGTATGGCGCGGTCTGCATTCCAGGTGGCGAGCATGGTTGCGATACAGGACGGGGATTCTAGGAACGACTCTTCGTTTGAGGACATGCACTCCGGGTCGAAGTTCGTTTGGGCCATGGGCAGGTTCGTAACCGGATTATGCTCGACGACCGGTGGATCTATGGAATTCGCCGCGGTGACGGTGGTGATATAGATACGCTGGTCGAACGAGGCCCAGGTGGGTTCGACCATGATCGGATCGCTCATGATCGTTATGGAGTTCGACTGGTCCGTGACAGTTACCTGGACCTCCACCGAGGCCCTCTCGGGCACCTCGGACAAGATCGTGTAAGTGTCCGAGGTGGCCCCCGCTATTGGCGCGCAGTTCGGCGTACAGAAGTACCACTGGAAGGCGATGGAGGTCGGCGTGGCGCTGAAGGTCCCCGCCGTCGCTGTAAGCGGATCGGTCTGGGTGACCACTCCGATCTGGGCGTAATGGTAACCACCGATGGTGATGGTCGGCACGGACTCGGCCAGGAGCGGCGTCTGCGTGCTGGCGGCGTAGTAACCATAAACGTCCACCACCAGGTCCGCGTTCGGGGCCGATGCGAGTGCGTAGACCTGTCCTGAGGCCATACCTACCACGGCCATGTTGGCCTGGGTCTCGTTAGTCGTGAAGTTCTCTGTCGAGGTATCCGGGCGCGGTCCTGGGTTCCAGGCCACGAAGATCCCTGGACCAGTCGGATTGGTGATCGTGAAGTTTGCTACCACAGCAGACGCCGAAGTTGGTACTAGGTCTGCCTGTGCATTAGCCACCTGGATAGCTATGGGAATGTTTAGCGAGAGCGGGTCTGCCATGCCAGGCAGACCCGATGCCTGGCGCGTGTCCAGGACCCGCGTCGGTGCCACAGGCACGAAGCCTTCGGTCGACGAGGAGGAGTAATAGCCTTCCACGTCGATGATGGCGTTGGCTGGCTGGTTCGAGCCGTTGTAGACCTGGATGCCACCAGTGCCCGAGAGTGGGGCCGCTACCTCGTTCGCCACCTGTTCGCCGGGAGCGAAGTTTATGGGCTCTTCCGGTTTCAGTGGGGATTGACGGATCGCCGGAGTGGCGGGGGAAACGGGGTGCTGGGCCAGGTGACACCACCAGCGTGGAGCAGAACGCGTAGGCGGTAGTGCTCGAACGTGGTCATGC